>JAXHNP010000002.1 GCA_034520365.1 Desulfobacterales bacterium | reverse complement strand
ATAAATGGTTGTCATGATGTGAACGATCATCAGCGCAAACAGCAAACCGGAGATGACATAATGAATCCGGATCCATCGGGAAGAAAACCGTTTTTAAACGGTAGAAGAACCGGGTGGCATATTCGATTTCCGCAAGCGTCCGCACTTCATCAAGCCACTCGCCGCATTTTCCAGCATTTCCTCGCGGGAATAAGTTTCGGAAGCACCGGCTGTGTCTGTCTCTGCTTCATCCAAGGTCTAATCAGCTTTACAATCAGTGTCATTCTTCTTTGCGATTTTCAATCCGGGCTTTTATGAGCTTTTGATCCCGTTTCTGCTCCCGAAGCGATAGATTGACCTTTTTATACCGGTAGCAGCCGCAATGCCGCTGAAAACAACGAGAACGAGCGATAAAAAAACCAGTATGCCGATTAAGCTCGAAAATTTATGCGCCGAATGGATCAGCGACCAGGGAAGGGCCGATCAGACCATAGGTAACATGGCTGTTCAAAGAGATTCTGCCTGCCCTTTTTCTTTAAAACCCGCTTTCGGAACGGATAAATCAGGGTCATCAGAATCATGAGGCTGCCAATGATGCCCAGGCCATGCCCCAGCAGACTGCCGGCGAATGTCTGACTCTGGTGGAACAGAAATCCCAATACCAGCAACAGAAAAAGACAGCCAAAAAGGCATTGATGTTTTTCGCTCCACATAACAGATCAGATCTCACGAGCACGATGTCCGTCAAAGGAACCGCCACACACGGCAGAATCATATTGGCCGCAGCATCCTCATCTTCAAGCCCGTCTTCGACCTCCATATCCACTTGCCGGAAATAAGCGCACCTTACAGGTTCCGCAGACCCCGAGCTTGCACATCGGTTCAATTTCAATCCCGTTTTCTTCAGCCAGTTCCAGCAGGCTTTCATAGCTGTCATTCCATTGTGCGGTCTTGCCGGATGTTTTGAATTCAACTGTTATCGCCATGTGACATCTCCTTTCGAATCATTTCCAGAATTTCCGGGTTCGCCGCTGCCGCTGAAAAAATGCCGACCAGGCGGCCAGGGCAAAAAGGCGCCAGGAAAACCATGGTCAGAAGAATGCGCCAGGAAACTCCTTAATACGCCTTCCTGCGGCTCGACATATTGATCAGATATCTTCACATTGATCTTTAAACCATTGGATATCCGGGGCGTGCTCAGCTGTTTGCGGCCATTCCCGAGTCAGTCTCGATACCGCGGCATCTGAATTTTCGGGCTGCTGCCTTGCCAAGACCGCCCCATAAGCCGGCCACCACTGCCGCCACGAGACGCGGCTAGTCGGCGGTAAAGAAACCGTTTTTGAATTCCCGGACATCGCGTTATGCCCTTGCCGTTTCAATTCACGGCGCGTCGCAGGGCCGCGCTCCATGCCGGCAACGCGGCGCTTCGCCCCGCGATTTCACCGCCGCCTGCCAGGCGGCCCGCCGATCTTCCCGCCAGGCGGCGTAAGCGCCATGGCCGGATCGTTTTCCTGCTTTTTATTGACCGCGACATACTGCAATGGACTTCATCAAGCGTCGCCCCCGATCCGCCGGCAAGCCCGACGGACTCCCTTGCGCGCCGCCAGTTCGATCGAACCAGGCCGTTAACGGCCGGTTCGTGTGCCGTCATCACGGAGACCAACCCCTCTACCCGGTCATCACCCTTTATTTTTCTCGACTTTCCGGCCTTCATGAAGCCTCTCTGGCACTTTGGCGCGGGTTCTCGGGCGAAATGCTCCCCCGCCTCAAGCTGCTCGCAAACCAGGTGGATTTCGTCCGTGTAAAACGCCATGGTCAATGCGCCGCTGACAGCCGCACTCCCGCAGCCCGCTACCGCCACCGGTTCGTTCTCTGAACAAAGGGCCGTCACGGTCTACGCAAATAACTCACGCCCCTTGCCGACCAGCGTTTTTTCATTTTGCCAGACCGGGTGTTATCCAGGAAAGTGTCCAGTGGCCAGAACCGCGGCATCGGCGGACTCAACCGGGCGCCGCTTTCCACGTCGACAATGTAATTGCTTTCATCAGTCCTCCAGTGCCGTAACATCCTCTTCGCGAAATACTGCTCCCGGAAGCCTGGCCTTGCGCTCTGGCCAGATTGAGCGTCTCTTCGCCGGACTGCCTTCAAGAACAGCAGAAGTTTCGCCGATATGGGCCCGATAGGCGCTGCTTTGATCGTTTTGCCGACAACCAGCACCGAGGCCTACCGGCGAACCGCATCGAATGGCCGCCTGCAAGGCCGGCCAGTCCGGCGCCCGGTATAATCGCGTCAGTGCAGGTTTTATTCCAGCGTGCGTCCTTCTCCCGTATTCGCTTTCGTCGTTTGCTTTACACGGGATAAAAGCCGGATTGCGCTTTACGCTCGGCGGTTTATCTGCGACTTGTCAGAAGCCAAGAATGTGGAGATGTTCGCCGCTTCCGGTCGTCGTTTCTTATTTTTTGTTCCATTTTACTGCCACCTCCCATCAATTTGAGATTAATCATAATGGAATTCTTTTCAATAAAAGCCATCTTAACAGCTGCCAGAAGGGCTCTGCCTGCTATTGCCAGGTGTCTGGATGCTAAATGAGTGCCCCGGGCGAGGCGCCACCAGATGCCCCTTGACATGAAGTCATCGTATCGGGACTCCCAGAGGTACCATGGTTTGCCATGACAGTGCCTCTCTTTCAAATTTGGTTTAAGGCGAAATTCATGTCATATTCAGTGTTGATGTCCGTTTTCATGCTCTTCAGGGTTTCCTGCGCATCATGTTTTTGAGATTCATGTGATTCCCCGGCGCCATGCGTGTGCCCCTGATCCCCCTGAGCCGCGGAGATTTGTTCCAGTGAGTGTTCGTATTGATCCGGCGTCATGCGGGGCATCTGCTCGGTAAGATGCTACAGTCCCATATTTCCCGGTCAGTATGGGTAGGACCAAAGGCCGGCATTCCGGTCATCTTGATCCCATGCTTGATAATCCAGTAAATCTGGGCACTGTTCCATTCCTCCTGCGAGTGCCCGTCTGTCATCTCCGGTGGCGAAGGGTAAAGCCCTGAAGCAAATTCGTTCCGGGCCATACCCGGGTGCGCCGTGACAGTACCGGCACATTTCCGTGATAATGGGGCAGTGCACGGCGCCGGACTTCCGCTATATCCAGATCCGGCATACGAATATCACCGCTTTGTGAAACAATTGAGCGATCGCCCAGCCATTTCGATAAATCCGCTGGTGATGATCCCAGTGCGGCACCGGTGGCGCCGATATGATACCAGCCGGTCCAAGCGTACAGCAGCGCGCCGGCCGCCGATAACTAGAACAATGATGATCGCGATTCCCACGGATTCTCATGGCTCCGCCCTCCATAGATAAGTGGTCTCCCGGAATCATGTCGCGATGTTGACAGCCTGAGTGTTAAAACCAGAAACGAATTCCGGCCACAAATGCCGTGGCGTCTGTATCCTCTCCCTTCTTTTTCTGCCAGATCCGCGGTTTCACCCAGTTTCCGCTTCCAGGAAAACGCCGATATAAGGGGCGAATTCCCGGCGGATCTCGTAACGCAGCCTGACGAGGCCCAGTGTGATATCATTAAACCCCTGGCCGATCCCGTATTCTTCCACTTCCTGAACCGCGAGCGCAGTTTCCAGGCGCGGTTGGACAATCAGCCGCTGGGTTAGCAGCAAATCGTATTCTGCTTCTAAGCCGGCAGATACATCACCGTCTTCGCTCACGTAGGCAGTGGCGTCGACTTCGAACCAATACGGCGCAAGACCCTGGATGCCGACAGCGGCAAAGGTTCGTTCCGGGTTGGGTTCAAAATCGTGCCGAACGCCCACCTGAAAATCCCAGAAGGAGGCTATATTTCGTCCATAGAGCAACTCGACTTCAACCTCTTCGAACTCTTCGGCATCAACCAGCCATGAACCTTCGCTTTCCAGGTACAGCTTGTTGTAATCCTCACCGATCCAGGCGATCACGTCATAAAGCATGAGATCTTCGCCTTCGATGGCCTGATATTCGAAACGGTCGGCCTGGAAAACGGCAAAAATCTCATTGTCATGGACCGGCTGGACGCCGAAGTTTCTTCGCGCCTCCGGCCCGGTATCATCGGCATACTTTCGGATTGACGCATCCGCAGGCGGTCCGGGTGCGGTCTCATGATAGCCGGCCGGATATTGACTGCTGCCCGAAGCGCTTGAATTCTGTCCGGCCGCCAGAGCGGGAATGCAGAGAAGCAGCAGAAACCAAGGTGCCCCCCGCATCACGGATCCTGTTTTGAATTTCATTATCTTCTCCTTTCTCAGGCGACCCGGACAACCTGGAACATGCCGGCTTCCATGTGATAGAGCAGATGACAGTGAAACGCCCAGTCTCCTTTCTCAATGGGGGTAATGAGCGCGGATACCACCTCTCCGGGTTTGGTCAGGATCGTGTGCTTGAAAGGCGGTTTTTTCGCCCCGGTTTCCAGCTGCATCCACATCCCATGTAGATGGATGGGGTGATCCATCATGGTATGATTGACCAGAAACAACCGCAGCCGCTCGTTATGCCGGAAAAGATAGGGCCCGGGGTGTTCGGTATATTTCATGCCGTCAAAGGAAAACATGTACCGCTCCATATTGGCAGTAATATTGATGGTCATCTCGCGGTCAACCGCATGCTTGTAAGGCTGTGGTTCCGTTGAGACCAGATCCTCGTAGACCAGCACCCGCCAGCCGTCCTTATCCA
Source organism: Desulfobacterales bacterium (assembly GCA_034520365.1). Lineage (NCBI taxonomy): Bacteria > Pseudomonadati > Thermodesulfobacteriota > Desulfobacteria > Desulfobacterales > Desulfobacterales bacterium. Next base: position 631,664 of record JAXHNP010000002.1, on the reverse strand, counting down.
AGCCCGAGACCGGGTTCGTTCAGCCGGTAGCGTGGATTGTGAACGACCATGGCCACATTGGTGTTCTTTTCCGGCATAAACGGTTTCGGCCCGTTTGGTCCCGGAATATTCGGGATCGGGTTCCGGCCGGTTTTGGCTATTGGTGCCGCCAGTGCTCCATACCGCCGGACATCATTGCCATGCCGATATCTTCAAGCTTGCGCACAGGGCGTGGACGCAAATTGGGCACTTCAGCCTGCATCCCCGCTGCCGGGGTCAGTGTTCCCAGCGTGTATCCGCTGCGGCCCAGACTACGGCGAAAATGGTAAAAGCCCGGTTTTTTTCCGGCCGCACCAGCACATCATAGGTCTCGGCAACCCCGATGCGAAACTCGTGCACGGGGACCGGCGCCACCGCCTTGCCGTCAGCCATGACCACCTCCATGTCCAACCCCGGAATCCGCACGTCAAAGTTGGTCGTGGTTGCCGCATTGATAAAACGCAGGCGAATGGTCTCGCCCGGGACAAAATTCGCCGTCCAGTTCATTGCCGGCGAGTGGCCGTTCATCAGGTAGGTATAGGTGTGCGCGGTCACATCGGCCAGGTCCACGGGGCTGCATGCGCATTTTGCCCCAGGCCAGGCGATTTCGTCGATGCGTCTTGCCAAACCCGTTTTTATCGCACATCGCCGGAAAAAATCTCCACGGTCCGCCGCTGGTAATTGTAATAGTGTCCCTCCAGGTTGATGTGGCGAAAGATGGCTTCCGGATTCTCAAAAGACCAGTCAGAGAGCACAACCGGAAAATCCCGATCGTATTCAAACGGCTCACCGTCTTTCGGATCAATCACAAGCGGTCCGTATGTGCCGGTCTGCTCCTGGAAACGCGAATGGCTGTGATACCAGTAGGTGCCCGCCTGCCTGACATGATAGCGGTACTGGTAGGTCTCCCCCGGGGGGATGCCCGCAAAATTGACCCCCGGCACACCATCCATGGGGAAAGGGACGAGAATGCCGTGCCAGTGTATGGAGGAATGGGCGGTGTCATGGAGGTCATTGGTCACGTTGAGGATGACATCATCTCCCTCACGCAGGCGAACCAGAGGTCCCGGCACGGATCCGTTAATACCTGTAGAAACGCCCTTTTTCCCGTCAATTCGGATCGGGGAATACCCGATCGTCAGATCGTATCGCGTCTGCGGCCGGATTGCACCGATGCCGGTGTCCGGTGATTCCGCCCATACCGGCAGGGGCCGAGCACAGCCGCACCCCGGCGAGAAAAAGGCCCGCACCGGCGCCCTTGATAAAATTGCGGCGCGTCAAACCGAGTGTTCTCACAACTGTGTCTCCTTTTTATCCCGCGTAATATGTTCTTCCCCATCACGAGTGCTTACATATTTTCTTAGCATTGGCCGACCGACACTTGCCTGCACCGGTTCATGTCGAAAGCTTCAAAAACCGGGCGTTTATCGCCACGATCACGCGTGCTCAAGGACATGAGAATGGCACCCACTGCCGGAGAGAGAAGAATGCCCCAGGAATAGAGCACACCGCCGGCCAAAGGGATGGCAAAGGCGTTATACCCTGTTGCCCATGCCAGGTTCTGAAGCATCTTGCGGTAGGTGGCCCGGGACAGGTCCAGAATGGCGACTGCATCCATGGGATTGCTTCTCACCAGGATGATGTCTGCGGCCTCCACGGCCACATCCGTGCCCGCACCGATGGCGATGCCTACATCGGCCTGGGCCAGGGCCGGGGCGTCATTAACGCCGTCTCCGGTCATGGCCACGGTGAGACCCCGGGACTGGACTTCTTTTACCTTGTTGGCCTTGTCCTCGGGCAGCACCTCGGCAAAATAGTCATCCAGGCCGATTTCTTCTGCCACCCAGGCAGCCACCTGCTTGTTATCGCCGGTGAGCATCATGCACTGGATGCCCATGTTCTTGAGTTTTGATATGGCCTGTTTGGATTCCTCCCGGATGATGTCAGCCAGCGCCACGGCGCCTACTGGCTTCTCATCCACCAGGATGAAGACAACGGTCTTGCCCTGGGCGTTTAATTCGTCAATCCGATTATCATCGACGGATAAATCGTTTTCCCGAAGATAGCCCGGGCTGACAACCTTCACATCCTTGCCTTCAACCCGTGCCTGTGCACCCTTGCCTGTAATCGATTTGAAGTCTTCGGCCTTTTGCGGTTTTTCCACCGCTTCGGCGATTGCCCGGGCAATGGGGTGTTCGGACTGGGATTCCACGGCTGCGGCATAACTAATCAGCGCCTCTTCGCTGTAATCATCTGAAAAGCGCAGGGTGTCGGTCACGCCGAAGCGGCCCTCGGTCAGAGTTCCGGTTTTATCAAAAATAATGGCCCCGATGTTTCGCCCCCGCTCAAAAGCGGCCCGGTTCCGGATCAGAAGACCGTTTTTGGCCGAAAGCGCGGTGGAAACGGCAACCACAAGGGGAACAGCCAGACCCAGGGCATGCGGGCAGGTAATGACCATCACCGTTACCGTGCGCTCCAGGGAAAAGGCGAAATCCCTTCCTATCAAGGCCAGCCAGATCACCAGGGTGACCGCCCCGCAGGTGAGCGCAATGATGGTCAGCCACAGCGCGGCCCGGTTGGCCAGATCCTGGCTTCTGGACTTGCTTTGCTGAGCCTGCTCCACCAGGTCGATCATCTGGGACAGGTACGAGTCCTTGCCGGTTTTCTGCACCGTAACCGTCAAGGATCCTTCGCCGTTGACTGATCCGCCGATCACCTGCGTGCCGGCGCTTTTGGAAACGGGCCTGGACTCGCCGGTGACCATCGACTCGTTGACAGCACTCTGGCCCTCCGAGACCTCGCCGTCCACGGGAACTTTTTCTCCGGGCTTAACCAGCACCCGGTCGCCGGTCTGTATTTCTTGTATGGAAACATCCTTTGTGCTGCCGTCGTCCATTACCTTGTGGGCATCTGAGGGCATGAGCTTTGCCAGCTCCTCAAGTGCCCGGGATGCGCCCATGACCGAGCGCATCTCAATCCAGTGGCCAAGCAGCATGATGTCGATCAGGGTGGCCAGCTCCCAGAAAAACACTTTTCCGGCAAGTCCGAAGACCACGACACTGCTGTAGATATAAGCCGTGGCAATGGCAACGGCGATCAGGGTCATCATGCCGGGCTGTAATTTTTTCAGCTCGTCAAAGATCCCTGTTAAAAACGGCCATCCGCCGTAGAAAAAAATCGCCGATGCCAGGGCAAACAAGACGTATTGATCGCCTGTGAACCCAAGCTCTTCCAGACCCAGAAACGACTGGATCATGGGAGATAGAAAAAGGACGGGAACGGTTATGGCAAGGGATATCCAGAACCGCTTCTTAAAATCAGCCACCATATGGGCATGATGGCTCCCGTGGCCACCGTGTCCGCTGCCATGCGCGCCTTGATTCCGGCGGCCCGATGCTTTGTTGCTCTGATGATGAGTAGTCCCGTGGCTTTCATGGGCTTGGCTCTGCCGGTTATGTGAGGTGTGATTGCCATTCGATGCTGTGATCATAACTTTCTTCCGCTCTTGTCCTTTTGATTTACGGCAATCCATTTTCCGTAAATGAGGAAACTTTTATCCTGTGAGGTGAACCTATTTTCCCATCATGCCGCCGCCGTGCATCATGCCACCTTTCATCATGCCGCCGTGCTGCATCATCATATCTTTCATCTGTTCGATCTGTTTATCAGTGAGCACGGCCTTCATCTTTTTTGCCGTTTCATAGGCGGCAACCTTCATATCGATTTTGATGCCGGCGCAAGTCGACATTTGATTTTTTACTTTATCGGCGGCTGCCTCCTTTTCCAGCAGGCTTTTCATTTTCATTTTCTCCTTGGTCAGCTTGGCCTCAAAATCCACCTGCTGTTTTTTAAAATTCGTCTGCAAGTCGATCAGTTTTACCGTCTGGTCTTGGCTAAGGGATAGTTGGTCCTGCATGGCCGGCAGCATGTGAACCATCATCATGTATTTTTTCATGGGTTTTTGCATCATCATACCGTGATGTTTCATGCCCGTTTTCCCTTTTTTCATGCCTTGCATGCCGCTGGGCTTCATATCGCCCTTCATCATGTCCTGGTGCTGCTCCGTCTGCTGGTCATTGCCGTCGTGCATTTGAGCATTGGCGGTAAAACCCGCCACCAGACCGGTAAGAAAAAAGACCGCAGTGACAAGAATCGCAAATCGTTTCATAATTAAACTCTCCTTTTCATTTTGTTCGGTTTTTTTGTCTTGTTTGTGAAGCTTTTCGAGGATGGCGTTTGCTGTTGCCACATTGTATGACTAAAACATAATAGCTAAGAGACGTTGCGCAAACTAAACATCAGTCTGGCCGTTTGAGGTTTGGAAAAACCAGGGACTGTCTGCGTTCGGGTGCCTTCACAGGCATGGTATGTCCATTTGGGCGGGGCCAAAGTCTACCGGGGCATGAAGTATACGTCTTACATGGTATGGCCGGTTCGAGTGGGAAGGGAGCCGGTAACCGTTTTAAATTCGGGATCGGGTTGCCGCTTATGAGGAGGGGGCATCTCCTTTTTTAACTTTTTTTGATGGGGATTCTGCCGATTTGGCCTTAGCGCCGGTTGTCTTTTTCGTTGTCGTTTTTTTCGCTTCCGTTTTTTGCGTTGGTGTCTTTTTGGACGCGGCTTTTTGAGTCCTGGCTTTCGCGGTGGATGCCTTTTGCGGTTTTTCAGCCGGCTTGTCCTCGACGGCTTTGTTCGTTTCCATTCCCATTTTGGCCCGGGCTTCCAGGGCGAGTTCCTTTACTTTCTGGATATCCTCATCGGTGTATACGCCCTTGTGCCCCGAGATGGCCGCCAGTTTCATGCCGTGCTTCAACCCCAGCTTGTAGATTTCCTTGACCTTTTCCCATTCGATCTCCCGGCCCACCGTAAAGACTTCAAACCGCCCTTCAAGTGCCAGGACAATGGTTTCGGCCAGGCAGGCATAAGCCACCTTTTCAGGCAGCCCGATGTTTTTCATCTTGATGTTTCCGCCCGGCAGCTCGATTTCACCGGATTCGATAACCAGGACATCCGGGCGCTTGGCCACATCTTCGGGGGACAGATCCAGGGGGCGGGCCACGTCCGTAATAACGCATCCAGGCTTGACTTTGGTGATATCCAGTACTTTTTTGCCGGCGCCTGACGTGGTGGTAACAATCATGTCCATTTCGTGAACATGCTGTTCAGCATAGGTCGAGAGCGTTATCTTGCAATCCGGCATTTCGTCCTGGATCGATTCCTTGAGCGCCAGGAGTTTAGCGGTATTGCGGCCCACCAGCGTCAAGTCGTTGACCACCAGGGCCAGCAGGCGGGAGCACACCGCCCCGATGGAACCGGTTGACCCCATGACCATGGCTTTGGCATTCAGCAATTTTCCTTTTCCTATCTTTATCAGCCCCATGCGCCGGACCGCGTCTGCCGCCGCCCAAAGCGCGCCCGAGGCGCTGTAGCTGTTCCCCGTTGTTATGGGGATTTCAGCTTTTCGGGAAACAGTTAGCCCGGCATCCCCAACCACCTTGGTAAAGGCGCCAAGGCCCATGATCTGGGCGCCCAATCGTTTGGCCATTCTTGCCGCCTGCAGAAGCCGCTTGTAGGTAAATTCCGGGGAATGGGCCAGCATCTGCTTCGGGGTGCCCCCGACACTAATCAGCCACCCTTCGGCTTCGACGCCCAGGGGGGATTTGACGCCTTCGATTTTTGAATAAACAAACGGCGGGGAATAGGCCATCACTTTCTCGAGAGTGTCGGCAAACCCGGGAAGCTTGGTGAACATGCCAACCGTCTTATCCTTTCTGAAGTCATCCTGGGACAGGGGATGTATCACAAACGCAAACCGGTTGACCCGATGCTCTTCTCCCTGCGGATAGACAATCCGGGGCTCCAGGTACTGCTCACTGATGATCTCCATGAGTTCATCATTGGTGATTTCAGCCTTGGGTTTCTCCATGGCCGCTGTGATCATGGCTTCCAGCACATTTGTGCCCACAACTCTTTCAAGTATTTTCGGGGTATTGTCAATAATCATGTCTACCCCGCGCTGTCTGAGAAATTCAACCCGATCCTCATAGACGGTGGAAGAAATCACCGTCTTGCCCCCAAGCTCTTCGAGGCCGGCAACCTCCATGTAGCGATAGAAATCCTGGTAAGGCACCATGATCATAGAGTTTTTCTGCATGGCTTTTCGCAGAAGGTATTCATTCAATTTTTTTATCGGAACGGTTGAGGTGGCCAGGCGCTTGCCCGGCACGTATTGGAGGACTTCATGCACGCCGTTGGCATACCGCTCCACATCCTTTAGCGAATTTAAGAATTTCGGTATGCCATGCTCGAGCAACGGGTCGGCAAAGATGAGGTTGTCGGTAAATTCGGAGAGTATGCTCGCCAAGTTGTAGTTAACAAGCCCGGAAAGCACTATCACCCGGGCATTGGTAAAGATTTCGTTCATCTTATACTGCAGGTGCCGGATGGACCATTCAAAGGAGACTTTTCGGAATGCATCGCCGGTGGTTATCGGCGTTGACATCCGGGCGCTCATTTTCGCTATCCACTTATGCTGTTTGGTATTTAACCGGGGCGGCCCTATAGTATAGGGAAATCGTATGCTGCCGATCCCAATGGCATCGGCTCTTTCATCCCAATATTTCAGAAGGGATTCAGCCTTGCTGTAATCGCCATCTGTTCCCACCCGTTTGACAAAAAAATCCTGGCCCAGGAACTCGGTTTCAAACTCATAATTGACCCGGCTTTCCCCCAGGCTGATACAGATGACACGCTTCATAGTGGCTACCTCTCAATATTTTTTGGGTCCGGAAAAATGTCTCGCCTATTTTAAATATATACCACAATGCTGCATCAAGCTCATCCACTTTTTTTTAAATTGCTTATATCCTGCCGATATGCATCTTTTGCGAATCTGTATTGTTCTCATAAAAAGGGTGAGGGATGACGAAGAAGCTTGCGGACGGTTATGTTTACCTTATTTTTTGGAAGGTCAGCATTTTTATGGATACAAACATATAGGCGCGTTTAAACATTTTTTAACTGCGGATTACACGACGCCGGCAGATCTGTTCAATATACGGAAGGATCGGAATGAATGAAAAATACGGTGCTTGCAATGTGCGGGATAACAATCTTTCTGGCCGTGGTCGGCGTTGTCCGGCAGGGACCGGCAATCATTATCCAGGCCCTGATGGTCGGGGGAAAAATGCTGATAGAAGTCATGCCCCTGTTAATAGCCGCTTTTATACTTGCGGGAATGGTTCAGGTGCTCGTCTCCAGGGAGACCATAAGGAAATGGCTGGGAAAAGATTCCGGCATGAAAGGGATAATGCTTGGCGGTATTGCCGGCGCGCTGGTCCCCGGGGGACCGTATATTTTTTATCCGATCGCCGCCTCTTTTCTGCTTTCCGGTGCTGAAATAGGCACGGTGGTCACTTTTGTGGTGGCCAAAAACCTCTGGAGTCTGAGCCGCCTGCCAATGGAGGTTGCTTTGCTGGGACCGGAACTTACCTTTATCAGATTCATCGTAACCTTTATATTCCCGATTATCATCGGTGTTATCGCCAACACCTTTTTTAGGGGCTACGTGGATAAAGTCAGGGACCAGATCCGGCATATACAAGGGGCGGGGGAAGAAACTTGATTGCCGCCCTTATTATCTTAATTATTTTGGCTGCCGCAGCTTCGGCTTACGCTTACAAAAAAGGCGACGGCTCCCATGTGCGGGGTTTTAAAATTGCCGGCAACACGTTTATCAATATCGCGCCCCTGCTTTTTATCGCGTTTATACTGGCCGGATTTATGCAGGTGGTTATCCCGCCGGAGTTGATCAAAAGCTGGCTGGGGGAAGAAGCCGGTTTGAAGGGGATTTTTATCGGAAGCATCGGGGGCGCTTTGATTCCCGGGGGCCCCTATATCGCTTTTCCCATCATTGCCACCATATACAAGGCGGGCGCGGGACTCGGCACCGCAGTTGCCTGCGTTACCGGATGGGCATTATGGGGGGTGATTACCACCATGTTTGAGCTCGCTATCATCGGGCACCGCTTTACTCTGCTAAGGCTGGGCCTGGTTTTGATTTTTCCTCCAATTGCCGGAATATTGGCCAATATGTTTTTCTGACAGGCAGTCGATTTGACGCATGGGTTCTCGCTTATCCCTCCTGCATTTATTTAATCGTACTCAGTCCCGCGCAAGCGGGACGGTTCTCGTTCTCGTTCTCGTACTCGAAAAAATTAAAAACCGATTACGGTTATAAATCTAAGAAATAGCTTATGAGTTTATGAGTAAATATGAATATGAAACCCCCTACGCGGGGAAATCAAATCATTTTGAAAACCATTGGAAAGCACCCAGGTTTTATGGTATTTGATTTATTTTCAGGCAATTTAACCTTTGTTTGCGATAAATCGCCATGCCCCTTCATTCAAAGCAAAATAGTAAGAAAACATATGACGGCGGGATTGTTGCCGGTTCCCTGCTGGTTGCGGAAAAACACCCGGATATCCGGGTTTCCCACATCAATTTGTTTCATCTGCTAATCGATATCCTAAAGACCAGAAAATCACCCTCGACCTCGACGACGGCGTCAAGGTCAATTATACCAAATTCGACAACCTGCTTGCAGAAACCAAGGCAGTCTGCGGAAAATGATCAAGCGATAAACGTTCTATGAACCTGAAAATGCTGAAAAAGCTGATTTCTGCCGGCGAATCCGAAAATATGGAATTCAAAAATTCCACCGGCCAGCGTACCGCCGCCATGAAGGCAGTCTGCGGGATGTTAAACAGGCTGGGCGGGTTTGTGCTCTTCGGGGTTACGGATAAAGGCGAGCTGCGCGGCCAGGATATCAACGCAAATACCATGGAGACCATTTCCGCCGAACTCAGCCGGATCGACCCCCCGGCTTTTCCGGATATCGAAACCGTAACCCTGGAAAACGGAAAATCAGTTATCGCACTGCGCGTGCCTGGAGGCGGCGGGGTATACACATATGACGGCAGGCCCTATATCCGAACCGGCCCGGCCACACGGGTCATGCCCCGGGAAGAATACGAGCGCCGGCTCATGGACCGCATGCATTCCACCCGGCGATGGGAAAACGAACCGGTTGCAAAAGGCGTGTCCATAAAAGACCTGGATGAAGAAGAAATCCAGATGACCCTGTCTAACGCAGTAGAGGCCGGGAGGATTGACAGGCCGAGAAACATCGACACTCAATCCATCCTCACGGGGCTGGGGCTGATTGTTGACGGGCGGCTGACCAATGCTGCTGTGGTATTGTACGGCAAGAGCAAGAAACTGGAAACCTTTTACCCCCAGTGCGCAATTCATCTGGCCCGTTTCCGGGGAGAAAATCGGCTGGCCGACTTTTCAGACAACCGGAAATACTGGGGCAATGCGTTTTCGCTGCTTGAGCGGGCCGAAAGGTTTGTCCTGGATCACATGCAAATTTCAGGAAGAGTGATTCCCGGCAGGATGAAACGGGAGGATCATCCTCAGTATCCGCCTCGTGCCGTGCGGGAGGCTCTGGCAAATGCCATTTGTCACCGGGATTACGCTATACCGGGTGCATCCGTATCTGTTGCGATCTACGATGATCGAATGGAAATTGTAAACCCCGGCTCCCTGCACTTTGGCCTGACCCCGGAAATTCTGACAGAGCCTCATGAGTCCAAGCCCTGGAATCCCCTGATAGCCAATGTGTTTTACCGGGCGGGTATTATTGAGCAATGGGGAACCGGTACGTTAAACATTATCGACTGGTGCAGGGAAAATAAGAATCCTGATCCGGAATGGTCACTTTCGGGAGGTGCGGTTTATCTGACTTTAAAACCGTTTGCGGAAAAACCGGATTTAACGACCCAGTCGGCGACCCAGTCAGCGACCCAGTCAGCGACCCAGTCGAGTGATCCGGTAATCCGGCTCATAAGAATATTGGCGCATGGACCGTTATCATCAGCCGAGATAAGGGATCTGCTGAAACTCAAGCACCGGCCGACATTGCGAAAGAACTACCTGCATCCCGCGCTTGAGAATGGGCTTGTAGAAATGACCATACCGGAAAAGCCCAAAAGCAGGCTGCAGAAATATCGTCTCACTGAAAAAGGCAGCAGATTGCTGAACGGGAAATCTTAAAACCATTAAAAGTGATCCCATGGACACCAAACAGATAACAGAAGCCCTGGGCGATATATTTGACAGGGAAAAGCACCGGATCGTGTTCTGGTATGACGGAGTGCGGGAGTTTGAAGAAGCTCTGCCGGAACTGGGCATGGAGGATGTTTGCGTGCTGCGGCTCGATGAGTGCAGCCCCCTGGAGGCAAAAATCCGCCTGGAAATCGGGGATACCAGCGGCCGGTATCTGCTGTATGCCCCCCATGAAGTGCCTGCGCCGGAAAACGACTGGCTCATTGACATCCGCCTGCGGGATGCGGTTGTTGAAAACGGACAGCGGGATTTCAAACCGGCAAAAGAAATTATCAACAGGCGGCTTGACGGCTACTGGGCAGGCGCCTTTCTGGCGGAGATCTCGGGCATGCTCGGGGTGCTGCCCGGATATACGGCCCTTAGCATGGCAGCGCTGCTGCCGCATGACACGTTGTCGATCAAGGATAACGGGGATGTGCTGGCAGACGGAAAACCAACATCAACGATAAAGCAGCGCGAAAATATCCTGGCAAAAAATCAAGGCACCGCTAGCAAGGCGGGAGACCATGATTGCCACATGCACATGGTTGAGATCCACAACACCGGCCCGGCTCCTGACCCTGTGCAGCGTAATTGCGTTCTGCTACGGGCTTATAGGCAAGCCCGTGATGGGTCAGCTCGTGGTGATCGGAGACATGAGCCTTGGCGGAAACATCGTGCCCGGGGCCAACATCGCAGAAACCCTCCAGGTGGCCTTTGACTCCGGGGCAAAGCGGATCCTGCTTCCCATGAGCAATGTAAACGATATCCCCAGCGTACCGGGCGAGCTTTTTGCCAAGTTCCAGACCAGCTTTTATTCAGATCCCGTGGATGCGGTGTTTAAGGCGCTCGGGGTGGAGTAACATAGAGTATCGTCTGCCTCATTGACAGTGATGCGCCGGAAAAAGGCCTTTAATGAATGAACATCATAAAAAATAAGAAAGGCGACCGCGGGGGGCGCCTTAACTCATTGATTTTATTGGTGCCGAGGGGCGGAATCGAACCACCGACACGGGGATTTTCAGTCACCTGCTCTACCGACTGAGCTACCTCGGCCCAAAATTTAATAAGTGGTATAAAGAATAACCTGATTGCCTGTCAAGGCCTTTTTTTACGAATATCGCCATAGAGGTATTGAATCAGCGTGCAAGCGGCAATGGCAGCGGTTTCCGCCCGCAGGATGCGAGGGCCCATGGTAAGGGGGGTAAACCCCTGATCCGCGGCTGCCAGCGCTTCCTTTTCAGTAAAACCGCCTTCCGGGCCGATCATGACAAAGGCCTCTGCGGTATCAGGAACCGGCGCATCCGCTGCGGGGAGGGCGGCTTCGGCGTTTTCCCAGAAGATGAGCTTTTTATCCGCCTTTTGGCTCAATTCAAGCGCCTCGTCAAAAGCGGCTGGCCATGCGATTTCGGGAATACGGCCGCGTTGGCTTTGCTTCACCGCTTCTTTGGCAATGGTCTGCCACCGCTCAATGCGCGAGGCGAGTCGTTTTTCAGGCGGCCGGGCGATGGAGCGGGCGGTGATTATGGGCAAAAACACAGCAATGCCGAGTTCGGTCAGGTGGCGGACCAGGAGATCCATTTTTTTTTCTTTTAAAAATCCGATCGCCATGGTCACCCTGATATTCGATTCAGAGCCCGTGGCATATTTTTCATGCACCCGAACCTGCACGCGGGTATCGGTTATCTCTTCAATTTCCGCGATATAGGCATAACCGGAGCCGTCCACGAGTTCGACGAAATCGCCCGGCTGCATGCGCAGCACGGTTTTGATATGCCGGGCCTCGGTGCCGGAAATGGTAGCCATGGAATCCGGAAACAGTCTGTTTTCAGTAAAAAAGCGCCGCATTTGTTTTTTTAAAAACTTTGGATTCTGTATTTTAAAGTAAATGAAATACTGATAAAGAGATTATGCTGCCCGGGTCTTGACGTCAATAACCGAAAATTCAATTTTCTTGACACCAACTGCCGGTTTTGCTAAAAAAATAAGATAATCTTTTGATACTTTTATATAATTTTATGCCAAAGGGGTGGGGATGATGGTCGAAAATTCCGAAAACCGGCCTGAAGATAAGGAGCCAGGTCAGGAGTCAGGGGCATCCGAAGATGTGATTGAGTTGTCCGATATCGCGATCGGCACCACGCAGGAGGATGAAGAAATCATAGAGTTAACCGAAGAGGTCCTTGATGAGGCCATGGGGGCGGTTTCAAGCGCCACCGGGGATTCTGAGGAGGGAGAGACGCTCGATCTCTCCGAAGCTGAAAAATTCGGCGCAGGAGAAACTTTCGAGGATTCAGCATTAAGCAAAGGGGAAGACGCAGTTACCCCTCAGGAGCCTCTGAGTTTGGATGAAGAAGAATCCGAGGAGGTTGAAGAACATATTTCCCAGGAACTGGATGATTTCTTCGGAGAGGATGAGACGGGTCAATTCGCGCCTTCTGCCCCGGAAACCGGTCAGCCGCCGGAAGAGGCGGCTGAATCAGAACGGCCATCCGGGCCGGACACCCCTCACACGGAACTGGAAGCCACCATCGAGCGGGTTATCGAGGAGAAGTTTGCGGACCGATTTGAAAAGATGTTCGCCGACATCATCGATGCCCGACTTAAAGAATCCATGGAACAGCTGAAGCAGGAACTGCTTGAGGCCGGACAGAAGTAGCGCCAGCCTTTGGCAAACCTTATTAATTGACCGTTTAACCTAAATTGACCGTTTCAGATTTTTAAGAATATGATTTTGTAAAGGATTATACCAATTTATATTTTAACACTCTGAAACCCTCCGGGATTTCCAATTTTACCGCATCTACTGCGTCAGATGCAGCCTCGCATAGTTCACTATAGCTCGCCTGCATCTTCCTTGTATCTGCGGCAAACTTGAAAATCGCTCAATTTAGGTTTAATTAACTTTTGAAATGGGGGTTGGTTATGCATTAATCCCCATTTTTTTAGTGCCACGCAGGACGGCTTCGCAAAAAGTCCAATATCTTTGTTGCGCTGCATCCCTCGGAATTTCACGTACGAGTCAGTACGCTGCATTCCTCGGGATTTGCGCGCCGCGATCTTGAACTTTTTTCTTTGCCGTCCCAGAATCGACTTTTTACGAGTCCATCACGCAGGATTTTTGAAAATGGAAGCAGAAGCAATGAAAAAAGGATACGCGCCTGAGGAAGTTGAAACCAAATGGTATGAATACTGGGAAAATAACGGATTGTTCGCTGCGTCCGAAGATAGCGCAAAGAAGCCGTATTCCATTGTCATTCCGCCCCCCAATGTCACCGGTGTGCTGCATATGGGGCATTCCCTGAATATTACCCTGCAGGATATCCTCTGCCGGTACCGCCGCCTTCGCGGCGACAATGTGCTCTGGATGCCCGGCACGGACCATGCGGGCATTGCCACCCAGAATGTGGTGGAGAGAAACCTTGCGGAAAAGGGGATTGATCGGCACCAGATCGGCCGGGAGAAATTTGTCGAGGCCGTATGGGAGTGGCGCCGGAAATACGGGGATGCGATTATCAATCAGTTAAAACGGCTGGGGGCCTCCTGCGACTGGGACCGGGAGCGCTTCACCATGGACGAGGGGCTTTCGCGGGCGGTGCGCAAAGTGTTTGTTGAGCTCTATGAAGCCGGCCTCATTTACCGGGGCAACTATATTATCAACTGGTGCCCGCGATGCCAGACCGCGCTTGCGGAGCTTGAAGTCGAGCACGAGGAGTCTGACGGCCATATCTACCATATCCATTACCCGATGGCAGATGGCGGCGACGGCCCTATCGTGGCCACCACCCGGCCGGAGACCATGCTGGGGGATACGGCCGTGGCCGTTCATCCGGAAGATGGGCGGTATCAGCATCTGCATGGTAAAAGCGTGAGGCTGCCCCTCACTGACCGGGACATCCCGGTGATAACGGACGCCTATGTGGACGTCTCTTTTGGCACAGGCGCCTTGAAGATCACCCCGGCCCATGATCCCAATGACTTTGAAATCGGAAAGACCCATGAACTGCCCACTGTTAAGGTGATCGGCGAAGACGGCCGCATGACGGAGGCGGCCGGTGCCGCCTATGCCGGTCTGGATCGGTTTGAATGCCGGCGCCGGGTGGTGGCGGACCTTAAGGATCAGGGCCTGCTCAAAAAAGTCGAGGATTACAAGCACAGCATCGGCCACTGCTACCGCTGCCAGACCCTTGTGGAGCCCAATCTTTCCAAACAGTGGTTTGTCAGGACCCGGCCGCTGGCTGAAAAAGCCGTTGATGCGGTAAAAAACGGCGAAACCGGCATTGTCCCGGAAAAATGGCAGAATGATTATTACAAGTGGATGGAAAACATTCGGGACTGGTGTATTTCCCGCCAGATCTGGTGGGGGCATCCGATTCCGGCATGGAAATGCGCGGACTGCGGCCACCTGGCGGTGGCGTTTGAAGATCCCAAAATATGCCCGGCCTGCGACAGCGACCGGCTCGAACCGGATTCCGATGTGCTGGATACGTGGTTCAGCTCCGCCCTGTGGCCGTTTTCCACTATGGGGTGGCCGGATCAGACCAAATTACTGCAAACCTTTTATCCCACCTCGGTCCTGGTGACCGGGTTCGATATTTTGTTTTTCTGGGTGGCCCGGATGATGATGATGGGCTGCCATTTTATGCAGGAGGTGCCGTTTAAAGATGTTTATGTCCATGCCCTGGTAAGGGATGAAAGCGGCAAGAAAATGAGCAAATCCTCCGGCAATGTCATTGACCCGATGGTCATCATCGAGGAATACGGCACCGATGCCCTGCGGTTTACCCTGGCCGCCTTTGCCGCCCAGGGCCGGGACATCAAACTTTCTGAAAAGCGGATCGAGGGATATCGGAATTTCATCAACAAACTCTGGAATGCCGCCCGGCTGACCCTGATGCACGTGACGGAAAAGCCCGGGCCCATTGATCCGGCGATTTTATCCCTGGCAGACCGGTGGATGCTCTCGCGCCTGAATACGGTGACCCATAATATGGCGGAAGCCATTGACGGATATCACTTCAACACCGCGGCCAATGAGATCTACCAGTTTGTATGGCATGAATTCTGCGACTGGTATCTCGAAGCGGCCAAGCCGGCCTTATACGGCAAATGGGGGGCGGATTGCCAGAAGGCGGCATTGAGCGTGTCCTGGCGCGTTCTGCATGAGACGCTCATTCTTCTGCATGCTTTTATTCCGTTTGTCACCGAAGAGATCTGGCATCTGCTGCCCGGCACGCAAGGCTCCATCATGGAGGCCGTTTATCCGTCAGATGCCCCGGACTTTGATCAAATCAAAAAGGACCCGGCGGCAGAAGCGGACATGGATCTTGTGATAGAGATTATTACCGGCATCCGAAATATTCGCGGCGAGATGAATATCGCCCCATCACTAAATTTGTCGGTGCTGGTTCAGACCGACAATGCCGACCACCAATCGCTCATCCGGGGCAATCAGGAGTTGATCGCCAGCCTGGCGCGTCTCGAATCCCTGGATGCGGCGCCTGCAGGGGAAAAGCCAAAGGCCACGGCCACAGCCATTGTTGCGGATATGGTGATCTCGGTCTATCTGGAGGGGGTTATTGATTTTGCCAAGGAGTCCCAGCGGCTTGAAAAGGAAATCGGCAAGCTGGATAAAGAGCTTCAGGCGCTTTCCAAAAAACTGGAAAATGAAAACTTTATCAGCAAGGCGCCGGCTGAGGTGATTGAAAAGGCCCGGAACCAGCACAGCGAGTATATGGGAAAAAAGGAAAAGCTTAAAAACAATCTTCACATGATACAAACGATTTCGCAGTAGCCATGGAAAACGAAGACTTCAGCCTTGCCCCGTACCACCTGGATCAGCTGATTGAGCTTGCCATTATCGAGGACATCGGCCCGGGTGATATCACCACCGCCGCGCTGCCCGACCGCCCCTCAAGCGGCGAGGGGGTTATTCTTGCCAAGGAGCCGGTGGTCATCGCCGGGCTTGAGGCGGCGCGCCGGGTGTTTGAGCGCATTGATCCCAAGGTTGCTTTTTCCGCCCTCGCTTCAGATGGGGATGAAGCCCCTGCCGGGCAGGAGATTGCGCGGGTTGCGGGCGATTTTCGCTCATTGTTAATGGCCGAGCGGATTGCCCTTAATTTTCTGCAGCGGCTATCCGGCATCGCTACCCATGTGCGCGGCTATGTCCGGGAGCTTGCGGCAAAGCCGGTCCGGCTGGTGGATACCCGCAAGACTATTCCCGGGTGGCGGGCGCTTGAAAAATATGCGGTCCGCATGGGCGGGGCAGCCAATCACCGCATGGGGCTTTATGACGGCATCCTGATTAAGGACAACCATATTGCGGCATTCGGCGATATCCGCACTGCGGTGGCATCCGCCCGTCAAGCCGCATCCCACCTCTTAAAAGTTGAAATTGAGGTCTCAAGCCTTAACCAGGTTCAAGAAGCGCTTGCAGCGGGCGCGGATGTGATTATGCTGGATAATATGAGCGATACCGATATTCGGCAGGCGGTTTCTGAAATCAAGGGCCGTGCCTCAATAGAGGTTTCCGGCCGGGTGTCCCGCAGCAGCCTGCAATCCCTGGCTGATATGGGCGTTGATATCATTTCCGTTGGCGCCTTGATCCACGCCGCCCGGTTTGTTGACTTGAGCATGCGCATCCAGCTGTCGGCCCCGGCAGAATCTTAGTAACGGCTTTACTTCAGACCGTTAACATAAAAGAACAACCCAACATAGGTGACCCCTGATCCATGATCCCCATTCGCGACACCGTTCCGTCCAGGAACTATCCGATCGTCAATAATTGCCTGATCGGGATCAATGTCGTGATTTACTTTGTCCAGATGGCCCAGGGACGCCAGCTCACCGAATTTGTCTACACTTACGGCCTGGTGCCGGCCAAACTCACGGTGCCCCAGATCGCTGCGCATTTTACGCCCGGCCAAATTCTTTTTTCCCTGTTTTCCTTTATGTTTTTGCACGGCAGTTTCCTGCATATTCTGGGCAATATGTGGTCTTTGTATATATTCGGCGACAATGTGGAGGATCGGCTGGGCTCGGTTTATTATCTGGGGTTTTATCTTCTGGCCGGCATTGTATCCGGATTGTTTCATTTTTTTCTCAACATGACCTCCACCACCCCCACTATCGGGGCGAGCGGGGCGATTGCCGGGGTCATGGGCGCATATTTTATTCTTTATCCCCACTCCCGGATTCTAACGCTTATCCCCATTCTCATTTTTCCATTGTTTATCGAGATTCCGGCGTTTTTCTTTCTGGGGCTCTGGTTTTTCCTGCAGCTTTTTAATGCCACACTGGGCGGGGGCGCGATGAGCGGCATTGCCTGGTGGGCCCACATCGGCGGTTTTGTTTTCGGGGTTCTCGCGTTAAAAGCTTTGGGGATCTTTCCGGAAACCAAGTTTGGAGATACCCTGCGGCGGGCCTCCATGCAGAAGAAAAAGTCGCCGCGGCTCCAGATGATCCAGCCGTCCGGTCGCGGCCAGGATATAGACCTTTATGAAACCATAGGCATTACACCCTATGAAGCGGCAGCCGGTGCGAGAAAAACCGTTAATATCCCATGGGGGTTTTATAACCGGTTCTATCGGGTCACTATTCCGCCGGGCATAAAGGATGGCAATGTGCTGCGGCTGCGGGGGCTGGGCAGGCAGGCACCGGACGGGGAGAGGGGGGATCTGTATTTAAGCGTAAAGATTGAACAGCCCTTTAATCAGCACCGGTAAAGGGTCAGCCGGGCGGCTGTTCCGGCAGCAGATGGGCGATGCGGTTGCGGCCATTCTGCTTGGCGATGTACATGGCGCGATCCGCCCGTTTGACCAGGTCTGAAACCGAATCCGTATCCGTATACTCGGTAACCCCGATGCTGACAGTCACTTTCGAATCATTGATATGATCAAGGGTTTCCGTATTAACCGCTTCTTTGATCCGTTCCGCCACGGTCAGGGCGGCATCGCAGGCGGTTTCCGGCAGAAGGACTGTAAACTCCTCGCCGCCGTATCGATAGGCGGTGTCCATGGTCCGCATGCATGAAGTGATCATGCGCGCCACCCGCCTGAGAATCCGGTCTCCCTCCAGATGCCCGTAAGTATCATTGAAATGTTTGAAGTGGTCCACATCAATGAGCAGGATGGAGAACGGCCGCTTATAGCGGTGGTACCGATTGACCTCCTGATCGATTTGATTGTAGAAATGGCGGGAGTTGAACAGCTTGGTCAGATCGTCGGTGATGGCCAGTTCCTTTAACTGTTCAAGAATCAGGGCCCGCTCCTGGGTCAGGCGGCGTTCCCGCAAAACGCGCTTTAAGCGCAGCTGAAGCTCCTCGAACTTGATGGGCTTGAAAACAAAATCATCCGCGCCCTTGTAAATCGCTTCCTCATAGGTGTAGTCACCGGTGTAGCCGGTGATGACGATTATATCACTGTCATAGTGTCCCTTGATATGGCGGGTCAGCTCCAGTCCGTCCATGCCGTCCATGATGATGTCGGTGATAATAACATCCATATGCTGGCTGCGGAGAAGCTCCATGGCCTCTTCCGCGCTGCCCACGGCATATGCCTGATATTCCATGATGGTCAGGAACTCATGGATGGAATCCCTAACCGCCGGATCATCATCAACGATTAAAATTCTGGCCGACATATAGCGCTGCCCGCTGCTTTTTTAAGGGATTGCACGGCTAATTTGTTCTAACCGCAAAATCCATACCCCCGGTCCTGTTAACGCTAAGGTTGGGATTCGTTTTCTTCGCTATCGGGATCGAAATCGGGATCGGGATCGAAATCGATGCTGTAGACTTCCTGATCCTCTCGAACTTGGTATCCTCTTCCGCCGAGACGGCTGAGCATCGCGGCCATACGGTCGAGTTCATCCTTGCGGTTCCGGCTTTCCATCTTGTCCAGCGCCTTGCCGACAACCAGCACATCTTGAATCGCCGCGCACTCAAGCGCGGAGCCACGAGCGATTTCGAAGTAACGCCTTCGGTCGGCTTCCGCGGTCTTGCCATTACCTTCGGCGATATTGAGCGGTATCGACTGGCTGGCCCGAAGCCATTGATCCCGGGCGGGCCGATGGACTTCGTTCAGGCTGTCGGCCTTCTCGTAAACCCATGCAACGTAGCCTATTGAAAGGCGATAGACGTCCAGTTTTTCGTGTTCAAGGGTCATATTTTTTTCGATCCCGATCCCGATAGCGATTTCGATTTGGATACAGAACAAATTAGCCGTGTAAGGGATTGAAAGACGCATTGACATGAATCCGGATAATTGATAAGTATGCGTGTTCTCAAAAAGATTAAGTGCTAATATATATCACGCCAAATCAAAATATGTCAAATTTCTTTTCGCCAAACAGGCGAAAAACGGATAGCCAAATGGATAATATAAGGAATTTCAGTATCATCGCCCATATCGACCATGGTAAATCCACCCTGTCCGACCGGTTGATCCAAACCGCGGATATAGTCGCGGACAGGGATTTTATGGATCAGATCCTGGACAACATGGATATCGAAAGAGAGCGGGGCATTACCATAAAGAGCCAGACCATCTGTCTGCCTTACACGGCCTCGGACGGCCGGCTGTATTATTTGAACCTGATTGATACCCCCGGACACGTGGATTTCAGCTATGAGGTATCCCGGGCGCTTGCGTCCTGCGAGGGAGCACTGCTTCTGATTGACGCAAGCCAGGGCGTGGAGGCCCAGACCATCGCCAATATGTATCTGGCGGTTGGCAATGACTTAGAGATTATCCCGGTGATCAATAAAATTGATCTGCCCTCGGCTGAAGTGGAAAACGTTAAGGAGCAGATCGCCGAAGACCTCGGCCTGGACCCGGATGAGGCGATTCTTTGCTCCGCCAAGGAGGGGATCGGCATTGAGGATATTTTTGAGGCGATTATTACCCGGCTGCCGCCGCCGGTCGGAAATCCGGAGGCGCCTTTAAAGGCCCTTATCTTTGATTCGCATTATGATCAGTTCAGGGGCACCATCGTGCATTTCCGCGTACTGGATGGTCGGGTGAGGCCGGGCGATGAAATCATGTTCATGTTCAACCGGGCCTCCTATACAGTGGAAGAGGTGGGGATGTTCCAGCTAAAGCGCGTACCCCAGAAAGAGGTGGCCGCCGGCCGGGTCGGGTATCTGATTGCCGGCATCAAGACAGTTGGCGACACCCGGTGCGGGGATACGATTACGCATAAAAAAGCGCCCTGCGACAAACCCTTAAGCGGATTCCAGGAGTCCAAGCCGGTGGTGTTCTCCTCCATTTATCCGGTTTCTACAGATGATTATCCTGAGCTTGCGGCCGCTCTGGACAAATTAAAGCTAAATGATGCATCCCTGATTTATCAGAAAGACTCCTCCGTGGCGTTGGGATTCGGTTTTCGGTGCGGATTTCTGGGACTCCTTCATCTGGAGGTGGTGCAGCAGCGCCTGGAACGGGAATACGATCTCTCGCTCATTATCACGGCGCCGTCTGTGGAGTATGAGATCGAATACATCGACGGCACAAGGCAGATCATCGACAATCCGGCGGATTACCCGGATCCGGGGAAACTTGCCGCCACCCGGGAGCCCTACATCCGGGCATCCATTATTGTCCCGGACAGCTACATGGGCGTTGTGATGAACCTTTGCCTCGAACGAAGGGGTGTTAATACGAATTACCAGTATTTTACCAGCAACCGGCTGGAGATGATATTTGAGCTGCCGCTGGCCGAGGTTGTTTATGATTTCTATGACAAGCTCAAAACCGTGACCCAGGGATACGGCTCTTTTGACTATGAAATCATTGATTACCGGGAATCCGATCTGGTGAAACTCGATATCCTTGTAAATGGCGAGCGCGTGGATGCCCTGTCCCAGCTGGTCCACAGGGATAAGGCCGTGGAGCGGGCCAAGTACGCGTGTGAAAAGCTGCGGGATGAAATCCCGCGGCATATGTTCAAGATTGCGCTGCAGGGAGCCATTGGCGCCAAAGTCATCGCCCGAAAGACGATTAACGCCTATCGCAAGGATGTCACCGCCAAATGCTACGGCGGAGACGTGACCCGGAAGCGCAAGCTTCTGGAGAATCAGAAAAAGGGCAAGAAGCGGATGAAGATGGCCGGGGACGTGATGATTCCGCAGTCGGCTTTCCTGGCGGTGTTAAAGAGTAAGGATTGATGGCTTCGCAAAAAGTCCAATATCTTTGTTGCGCTGCATCCCTCGGAATTTCACGTACGAGTCAGTACGATGCATTCCTCGGGATTTGCGCGCCGCGATCTTGAACATTTTGCTTTGCCATCTCAAAAATAATATTTACTCCAGAAGCTTTGGCTGATGTCATTCCGAGGCGCGTGAGCGCCGAGAAATCTTGTTTGCTATAGTACGAATCAGTAGGGCGGATAAGCGACAGCGCATCCGCCAAATGTTTCGAGTTCACAGTTCACGGTTCAATGACTCGATCGCATCCAGAAATGACAGCCGAGTCCATTTTGGGTCTTAAATTAACGGCATTGATCCGGGAAATTATTTGCCGCAGATTTCAAAGCTGTTAAAGAAATAGTTGATTTCAAATTCCGCGGTTTCCGGGGAATCGGAGCCGTGCACCACGTTTTTTTCGATATCCGTGGCAAAATCCCGGCGGATGGTCCCTTCAGCTGCTTCCTTGTAATTGGTGGCCCCCATTAACGTGCGGTTTTTCTCGATTACCTGCTCGCCTTCAAGGACCATGACCACGATCGGGCCGGAGGACATGAAATCGGTCAGGCTGTCAAAAAACGGGCGCTCCTTATGGACGGCATAAAACCCCTTGGCCTGCTCCTTATCCATTTGAAGCATTTTCATGGCGACAATTCGGATATTATTGGCCTCAAACCGCTTGATGACCTCGCCGATCAGCCCCTGCTGCACCCCGTCCGGCTTTATAATTGATAGTGTGCGCTCCATATGCTTACTCCTTTCATTTGGTTTGGTCGGTAAATTGAAATGCTTCCTCTATCAGACGGCCCCCTATGAAGTCAAGCCATGTCGGCGATGATCCACGGCTAATTTGTTCTAACGCCAAATCCATACCCCCGGTCCTGTTAACGCTAAGGTTGGGATTCGTTTTCTTCGCTATCGGGATCGAAATCGGGATCGAAATCGCTATCGGGATCGAAATCGATGCTGTAGACTTCCTGATCCTCTCGAACTTGGTATCCTCTTCCGCCGAGACGGCTGAGCATCGCGGCCATACGGTCGAGTTCATCCTTGCGGTTCCGGCTTTCCATCTTGTCCAGCGCCTTGCCGACAACCAGCACATCTTGAATCGCCGCGCACTCAAGCGCGGAGCCACGAGCGATTTCGAAATAACGCCTTCGGTCGGCTTCCGCGGTCTTGCCATTACCTTCGGCGATATTGAGCGGTATCGACTGGCTGGCCCGAAGCCATTGATCCCGGGCGGGCCGATGGACTCCGTTCAGGCTGTCGGCCTTCTCGTAAACCCATGCAACGTAGCCTATTGAAAGGCGATAGACGTCCAGTTTTTCGTGTCCAAGGGTCATATTTTTTCGATTTCGATCCCGATCCCGATAGCGATTTCGATTTGGATACAGAACAAATTAGCCCTGGCGATGATCAACGTTGTCAGGTTATTATTGTCACGTATATTGACTCGCTTAGGTAGCTGCCCCCCCGGTTTTTTGGGCGGCAGTGAATAAAATGGTTGACAGCGGCTTCTTATGTGACTAACTTCTTTTACATTTTTCTTCAGGAGAAAAAATTTTATCATTTTTATTTATGCATAGGAGGGAATCATGTTTGAAGTCACCGAATCCGCACAGGAAAAAATTAAGGAGTTTTTTCAGGATAAGGAAATACGCCCGATTCGGCTGTTTTTGAATTCCGCTGGGTGAGGCGGGCCGTCACTGGCTTTGGGTCTGGATGACCCAACAGAACAAGACAAGGTGTTTGATATTAACGGGTTTCAGTTTGTTGCCAACAAAGAATTGCTGGCTGAGGCGCAGCCCGTGACTGTTGATTTCAAAAATGTCGGTTTTGAAATCACATCCAGCTTCCAGCCGTCTGCCGGCGGCTGCGGGGGGTGCGGTACATCCAGCACCTGCTGCTAGGTAAGGGCTGAGGCACTAAGTCTTTTAAACTGTGATCTCAAAAATATTTGGCGGATGCGCTTTCGCTTATCCACCCTACTGATTCGTACTCGTGCTCGTAATCGGCTTTTAATTTTAACGAGTACGAGTACGAGTACGAGAACCGTCCCGCTCTCGCGGGACTGAGTACGATAAAGTTCCTTAGAAGCCTGAACACTGAACACTGAAACCTTGAACTTTACACCCAACACCTAATACCCAACACCCAATACCCAAAACTTCTAAAGTCTTCTATTGTCCAAAAAACAACTGCAGCCCGAAAAAATAAAGACAGCTCACCATAATGAGGCCAAGGCACGGCAGCCAGAGGAGCCGGTAGACGGCCTTCATATCCGCCTTAAAGTATTCATTTGAGAGAATCAGGCAAAGATGCAGCGGGGAGATGAGTACGCCCGCAAACCCGCAGGTCATGGCCAGCATGATATAGGGCATCAGGGAGGCGCCGGGATCCAGGGAATGGATCAAGGGGATTAAAATCGGAAACGTGCTGCCCACAAACGCCACAGTGATCCCGGTGATTGTGCCCACCAGAAAGGGCAGCACAAGGGCGATCAAAAAAATGGGGATTTTTAACATGATCAGTTCCTCGCTGATCATTTCCACCGCTCCGCTTTTTTCCAGGATCTCCTTGAAAACAAGAATGGCGAGTATCATATACACCATCTTCAAAAGCTCCCGGCTGGCTGAGCGTTTAAACAGCAGGAGAATGCCCTGGCGGTTTTTATGCGCCACCCATCCGATGGCAAGGAAAAGCGAAATGATCAGACCAATCTCTTTTCCGACGTGGATTTCCGGAGCGAGCCGGGATATAAGCAGGCCCATCAAGAGCCCCGGAACGATCACAATAAGAATCGGCAGCAATTCGATCCAGAACGGCATAGCCGGGCGATGGCCTGCGGGCTTGGCATCGGGGGCGTCCGCACCGGCCTGTTTTAGGATCGTGTAGCCAAAGGAAACGGCAATCACGGTTAGCGGAGACATGATCAATACCAACAGGGCCAGATTGACATCTGCCAATACGGTGGCCAGAAGAATCCCGGGATAGAGCGGCCACCAGTATTCCCAAATATGCCGGAACCAGTAATTGGTAAAACTCAACTGGCTGCCGGATAAATTCGAGTCCTCGCCGAGTTGTTTGACCATTGGCGCCGAGAATACCGCGCCGCCGGGCATGGGCAGCAGACCGATCAGGGCGGGGAACACGATAAGGTTTAGCCGGGGATTGGCGAGCAAGCCTTTGAAGGCATCCAGCATCCGCTGCATTTGTCCGGTTTGTTCCATGCTGCTGCTTAAGATCAGTATGAGGGCGACGATCAGGGCCAATGAAAGGGTTTTTGGATAGATCACCGCTTTTCCTGAGGCAGCCAGCAGGTTTAGCACCGGCATGGTAAACAGAAGGCTTAACAGCAGGGCGCCCAACAGAAATGCGTTTCCCAGGGAGAATTTTTTGCGGATGGCAAAAAGAATCGCCGCAAAAACAATGCAGACGCGGATAATCGCCGGGATGTGATCAAGGATGGGCATGTCCGGTGCGGTCAGTTGAAGCAATTATGCCTCAAGCCGATTGTTTCAACCGAACATTGAGGCATAATTAAAAGCCTGGTGAAAGATTGACTGACGGGAGAATTAACTGACGGCGTCTTTGAGCGCCTTGCCGGGAGTAAATTTGGGCACTTTTCTGGCTTTGATGTCGATGGGGGCGCCAGTCTGCGGGTTGCGGCCTTTTCTGGCCTCCCGTTTTACCGGTTTGAATGTCCCAAATCCGACCAATGTGACGGAATCTCCTTTTTTCATGGCATCAGTGATGGTGGATAACATGCAATCCACGGCTGCCTGGGCTTCCTTCTTGGTACTGACGACTTTTGCCACCTCGTTGACTAAATCTTTTTTGTTCACCGCATGACTCCTTTCTTTGTTGTTCAAATGGATTAAAAGACTCGTTTGGCCCCTTCCGTAACTTGAACCCGAATACCGGGTTTTATATGATCAGGCGATTTTTCCTACCCTATCATACGGTATTAAATCATCAATTTAATAAATCGAATCAATAAATTGGATATCGCCCCGGATCGCCGGCCGCTTAAATGGCGCCATCAACAGCGATCAGTAGTATAAACAGACCTTACTTACATGAATTTCACGTGTCAAGCAAAATTCCGATATGCCGTTTGCCGTCATAGCGTTTGTATCGATGCGGTCAGCTTATAATTTTTGGCAATGAAAAAAGTTAACTATATATTAAGCCGCTGAAATTTATATTTTAATTTTTATCCTGAAAGAACTAATGCCGGTTGATCAGGCTTTCGCCTAAAATGGCGCAATGCCATAAAAATACCAAGCGATTAGCCGGGGGCCGAGAAACAGGTACACGATAGCCCCGATGGAAAGAAACGGTCCAAAGGGCAGGGCAAATTTTAAATCTTTCCGGGCAAGCAGCATAAGCAGGACACCGGTTAGGGTGCCGGTAACTGATGCGATAAAAATCGTGAAACAAACGCCCTGCCATCCCAAAAAAGCCCCGATCATGGCCAGCAGTTTGATGTCGCCGCCGCCCATGCCCTCTTTGCGGGTGATTAAATAATAGCCCCAGGCGATGGCAAAAAGGAGGCCGCCGCCCAGGAGAATGCCGATAATCGAATCGATATAACTCAGCCGATCCAGGAAAAAAGAGGCGGCAAAGCCAATGGGAATGCCGGGCAGGGAGATGCCGTCCGGTATGATCTGGTGGTCCAGATCAATATAGATGACAATAATGAATGCGCAGATCAGTATAAAATAGATCAGGGCATCCACGCTCAGGCCGAAATATAGGATCACCACCGCGGCCATCAGACCGGTGAGGGCTTCGACCATAGGGTAGCGAAACGATATCGGCTGGCTGCAATGCCGGCATTTGCCCCGCAGCCAGATATAGCTTAGAATCGGAATATTGTCATAGAAACGGATGGAATGGCGGCAGGCGGGGCAGTTGGAACCCGGGAAGGCAAGGGATTCGGCACGCGGAATGCGGGCGATGCAGACATTTAAAAAGCTGCCGATGCAGGCCCCGGCGATAAAGGCCATGATCAATATGAGAGGATAGGCTGTCATCTGTTGAAATACTATTGCGTTGATTGGATGGGCGGGTACCCCCGCGTGTTTTATAAATCCGCAAGCCTTGCCTGTCATAGCACAAGTGCGGCGTCAGGTTAAGATGTTTTTTTATTATTGACATCTGTTCGCTGGTATTGAAGATTGCAGGGATTATTATAGGGAGGGAGCGGATATGTCCGCCGGGCCCGCATGGATGAATGAATCTGACTTTGTGCCATTGAGTTTTACTGGTATGTGATTATTTTGTTTAGTGATATAAATCGGTCTTTATAACCGTCCGCTTGAGCATCAATATAAAATTAAATAAAATTAAAAAAATTTACTTATCCGATATATAGGAGAAACATGGCTGAAACAGATAAAGATGATCTTGTTACTCTGCTCCAGGAAGATGACCAGGTTGAGGATATACCTGAAAAACTAGCGCTGCTGCCGGTCCGGGACGTGGTAATTTTTCCGGATATGGTCCTGCCGCTCTATGTCGGCCGGGAGAAATCCATCCAGGCGGTTGAAGCGGCCATGGACAACGAACGGATGTTGTTTCTCGCCACCCAGAAGGATCCGTCGGTGGAAGATCCCAGGCCGGATGACATCTTTCGGATCGGTACGGTGTGCCGGATTCTGCGCGTTTTAAAACTTCCGGAAGGCCATTTCAAGGTGCTGATTCAGGGCCTTGAAAAAGCACAGGTCGCCCGCTTTACCGCCAAAAAGTATTTTTACAATGTAAAAATTAATTTAATTCCGGATATTTCATATGAATCTGTTGAAGTAGAACATCAGGCATTGATGCGTAACATCCGGGAAAGCTGCGAAAAAATTCTAAACATTCGCGGTGAGTATACCAGCGAAATCGGTATGCTGTTAGAGGATATTGAAGATCCCGGCAAACTGGCCGATCTGGTGGCTTCGAACTTAAAGCTAAAGATCGAGGAGGCCCAGGAGCTGCTTGAGATTTCGGATCCGATTGAACGGCTCAGAAAGGTCAATGATCTGCTGACCCGGGAGGTTGAGCTCTCTACGGTACAAGCCAAGATTCAGTCGGATGTACGCGATGAGATCTCCAGGAGCCAGCGGGATTATTTTCTCAGGGAGCAGGTCCGGGCCATCAACCGGGAGCTGGGCGATGACGAGAAAACAGAGGAGGTCTCTGATTACCGCAAAAAGCTCAAAAAGGCCAAGCTGCCCAAGGAGCCGGCCAAGGAAGCGGAAAAGCAGTTAAAACGGCTGGAGCAGATGCACCCGGATTCCTCTGAGGCCACGATTGTCCGGACTTATCTCGACTGGCTGGTGGAGCTTCCCTGGAGCAAGACCACCAAGGATGTACTTGAGATCCCGCGGGTCAAGCAAATGCTGGATGAGCACCATTACGGCCTGAAAAACGTCAAGGACCGGATTCTCGAATACTTAAGCGTCCGCAAGCTCAATCCCCAAAAGAAGGGGCAGATCCTGTGTTTCGTGGGTCCCCCCGGGGTGGGCAAAACCTCGCTTGGCCAGGCCATTGCCACGTCCATGAACCGCAAATTTTTCCGGTTTTCTTTGGGCGGCATCCATGATGAGGCGGAGATCCGGGGCCATCGGCGGACCTATATCGGCTCCATGCCGGGCCGCATTCTTCAGGGGTTGAAGCAGTGCGGCACCAAAAATCCGGTCTTTATGATGGATGAAATCGATAAGGTCGGCAGTGATTTCCGGGGCGATCCCTCGGCTGCGCTTCTGGAGGCGCTCGACCCGGAGCAGAATGCCAACTTCAGCGACCACTACCTGAATGTCCCGTTTGATCTGTCCAGTGTGCTTTTCATCCTGACCGCCAATCTGACCGATACCATTCCGTCGGCGCTCCTTGACCGGATGGAGGTGGTGCACTTATCCGGCTATACCACGGAGGAAAAGGAGATTATCGCCAAAAAGCATCTGTTCCCCCGCCAGAAAAACGAGTGCGGCCTAAAAGATGCGGATCTGCGGATAAGCGACCAGGCGCTCAATCAGATCATCACCGAATATACGTCAGAGGCGGGTTTGCGGAATCTGGAGCGCGAGCTCGGCAGCATCTGCCGTAAGGTGGCCCGCAACATCGCGGAAGGCAAAAAACCCCCTTTCCATATATCGCGCAATAACCTGCATCATTATCTGGGAGTGCCGAAATATCAGCCGGAAATGGATCAGGAGGAAAGCCAGGTAGGGCTGGCCACCGGGCTTGCCTGGACCCAGGCGGGCGGCGAGCCCCTCTATGTGGAAGCCTCGCTTCTGGAAGGCAAAGGGGATCTGATCATCACCGGCCAGCTGGGGGAGGTCATGCAGGAATCGGCCCGGGCCGCAGTCAGCTATGCGCGGGCGCATCGCGAGGATTTTGGTCTGAAAAAAAATTTTTTTGAAAATCTGGATGTGCATATCCATGTCCCGGCCGGCGCAATTCCCAAGGACGGGCCGTCTGCCGGCATTTCTATGGCCACCGCCCTGATCTCGGCCTTAACCAATCGGCCGGTCAATACCTTTGTGGCCATGACCGGCGAAATTACCCTTCGCGGCCGGGTCCTGCCCATTGGCGGGCTTAAGGAAAAAGCTATCGGTGCCTTGCGCGCCGGGATTAAGACCATTATCATACCCGAGAAAAACAAGAATGAACTCCCGGAGATTCCAAAGAGCGTGAAGCGAAAAATCCGCTTTATCCCGGTAGGCTCCATTGATGAAGTGATTGCCATTGCCATTGGCGATGACCTCATCCAATCAGCATCCCCCAAAAAAAAGACCGCTGCCCGGACCAAAAAGCCGGCGAATAAAGGCCGGGCGGGTACTGCCAAATGAGGGTGCTTGCTGTTGACACGGCCACCCGGGTCTGCAGTGTGGCCGTGGTTGAAAATCAGGGACTGCTTGCCGAGTTGACGGTCAATCACGGGCATACCCATTCCACGCACTTGATGCCCATGATCGACCAGCTTCTTTCCCAGTGCCGGCTTTCTGTTCATGATCTGGACGGCTTTGCCGTGACCATCGGCCCGGGCAGTTTTACCGGTTTGCGCATCGGATTGAGCACGATCAAGGGGCTTGCTTTTGCCACCGGAAAGCCGGCTGCCGGCGTGTCCGCCCTGGAGGTATTGGCCCATCAGTTTTCCTGTGCCGGCCGCCCGATCTGTTCCATGATTGATGCCAGAAAAGGGGAGGTTTATGCGGCGGGATATATATTGAGGAATGGCGCACCGGTAGAAGTCTGGCCGGCCGCGGCCGTAACCCTTGAAGATGCAGTGGCCGGCATGTCCACAGGCATATCCGACGGTATAGCCGGGGAGTGTCTGTTTGTCGGCAGCGGCGCCCGCCTGTATCAGGACAAAATCGCCGGGCTGCTCGGCCGCCGGGCCGCTTTTGCGCCGGCCGGACAGGATGACATTCGGGCCGCCACCGTCGGGAAACTGGGAATAGGGCGGCTAATCCAAGGGCAGTTCTCCCCGCTTTACCAGCTGAATCCCTGGTATATTCGGCCTTCTGATGCTGAACAAAAAATGGGCGGTCAATCTTTATTAGGCCGGGCAAACCAGGAGCAAGCCGGATAATCCCCGGGACAGCCTCATCAGGGCAAATTTGTTCTGTATCCAAATCGAAATCGCTATCGGGATCGAAATCGAAAAAAATATACCCTTGGACACGAAAAGCTGGACGTCTATCGCCTTTCAATAGGCTACGTTGCATGGGTTTACGAGAAGGCCGACAGCCTGAACGGAGTCCATCGGCCCGCCCGGGATCAATGGCTTCGGGCCAGATCCAAATCGAAATCGCTATCGGGATCGGGATCGAAATCGAAAAAATATGACCCTTGGACACGAAAAACTGGACGTCTATCGCCTTTCAATAGGCTACGTTGCATGGGTTTACGAGAAGGCCGACAGCCTCGGCCCGCCCGGGATCAATGGCTTCGGGCCAGCCAGTCGATACCGCTCAATATCGCCGAAGGTAATGGCAAGACCGCGGAAGCCGACCGAAGGCGTTATTTCGAAATCGCTCGTGGCTCCGCGCTTGAGTGCGCGGCGATTCAAGATGTGCTGGTTGTCGGCAAGGCGCTGGACAAGATGGAAAGCCGGAACCGCAAGGATGAACTCGACCGTATGGCCGCGATGCTCAGCCGTCTCGGCGGAAGAGGATACCAAGTTCGAAAGGATCAGGAAGTCTACAGCATCGATTTCGATAGCGATAGCGATTTCGATCCCGATTTCGATCCCGATAGCGAAGAAAACGAATCCCAACCTTAGCTTTAACAGGACCGGGGGTATGGATTTTGCGGTTAGAACAAATTAGCCGTGACAGCCTCACCAAATTTATTGACAAAATTCCTTCCTTAAAGTATATTAATTTGATTACATTATACATATCAAGCTGGGTGGATGGTCATGGATTATCGGTTTAATCGAGTGGACCCTCCCCAGACGAGCGCTTTGCCCGTTGCAAATGCGGGGTATCCCTTTATCGGGGCCGCCGCATTCTGCACGTTTGTTTTTGCCCTGCTCGAAATCGCATGGCTCGCTATTCTGGGGTTGATTGCCACTTTTTTTATTACCTATTTTTTTCGGGATCCGGAGCGGTTTGTGCCGTCGCCGGAAAATGCCGTGGTATCCCCTGCGGACGGGCGGGTGGTCCAGGCGGAAGTGGTTGATCAGAATCCCTTTATTGAGGGGCGGTGCTTAAAAATCGGCATATTCATGTCCATTTTTAATGTGCATGTAAACCGGATTCCGTATACAGGTACCA
Organism: Desulfobacterales bacterium; assembly: GCA_034520365.1. NCBI lineage: Bacteria > Pseudomonadati > Thermodesulfobacteriota > Desulfobacteria > Desulfobacterales > Desulfobacterales bacterium. Next base: position 600,518 of record JAXHNP010000002.1, on the reverse strand, counting down.
TTGAAAATACGATTTACAAGCCCGGCAAGTTTGTTTCAGCAGACAAAGCGGCCGCCTCCTTGCAAAATGAGCAGCAGGCGCTTGTCCTGGAAACGGAAAAAGGGCAAAAAATCGGATTTGTTCAGATCGCCGGCCTGGTGGCCCGGCGCATCATCTGCCGGGTCCAGCCCGGGGATGCAGTAAGCCGGGGGGAGCGATTCGGGATGATATGTTTCGGATCGCGGCTGGACGTCTACCTGCCGGCGGAGGCCTCGGCCGAAGTGGCCAAAGGCGACAAGGTGAAAGCGGGACAATCGATTATCGGATATCTAGAGTAGAAAAAATTTAAATTTTGGAACTGATTCAACCGTAAGGAGCGACAGGAATGACGAAAGCCTACAATATTGCAGTAATCCCCGGTGACGGCACCGGCCCGGAAGTGGTGGCCGAGGGGCTTAAGGCCCTGGATGCCGCAGCCGCTGAATATGGATTTGAAATGAAATATCATCACTATGATCTGGGCGGCGAGCGCTACATGAAAACCGGCGAGGTGCTGCCCGATTCTGTGATCGAGGAACTCAGGCAGGTGGACAGCATTTTTCTGGGCGCCATCGGCCATCCGGATGTCAAGCCCGGCATCTTGGAAAAGGGGCTTTTGTTAAATCTCCGGTTTTCGCTGGATCAGTATATTAATCTGCGGCCGGTAAAGCTTTATGAAGGGGTATATACCCCAATAAAAAACAAAACCTCCGATGACATTGATTTTGTGGTGGTGCGGGAAAACAGCGAAGGGCTTTATGCCGGGGCAGGCGGCATTCTAAAGCAGGGCACCCCGGACGAGGTGGCGGTTCAGGAATCGATCAATACCCGGAAAGGGGTGGAGCGCTGCATCCGGTTTGCCTTTGAGTACTGCCGGGGCCGGAATAAGTCCAAAAAGATCACCCTTTGCGGCAAGACCAATGTGCTGACCTATGCCTTTGACCTCTGGGAGCGCACCTTTTATGAAGTGGCTAAGGATTACCCGGACATTGAAACCGACTATGCCCATGTGGATGCCATTTGCATGTGGATGGTAAAGAATCCGGAGTGGTTCGATGTAATCGTCACAGACAATATGTTCGGCGACATCATCACAGACCTGGGCGCCATGATTCAGGGCGGCATGGGCATTGCCGCAGGCGGCAACATTAATCCGGAAGGGGTTTCCATGTTTGAGCCCATTGGCGGCTCCGCCCCCCGGTACACCGGGAAGCAGATTATTAACCCCATCGCCGCCATTTTATCGACACAGCTGCTCTTGGAGACGATCGGCGAACAGCCGGCTGCGGATGCGGTTGAGGCCGCGGTTCAAAAAGTTTTAAAGGATGACATCAAGGATGTTTCTGCCGGAAAGATGGGATACTCGACCAGCGAGGTCGGCGATCTCGTCGCAAGCTATATTAAATCCGGACAAACAGGAGCCTAAGCAGTGAAACAGATACCCATGACCCCCCAGGGCTATGAAACCCTGAAAACCGAATTGCAGCAATTGAAATCCGTTGAACGGCCGCGTAATATTCAGGCCATTGAAGACGCCCGGGCCCACGGGGATTTGTCTGAAAACGCCGAATTTGATGCAGCCAAGGAAAGACAGAGTTTTCTGGAGAGCCGAATCAACGAACTGGAATATAAGCTGGCCAATGCCGACATCATTGACCCCCGCAATATCTCCAAAGATAAGGCCGTATTCGGCTGTACGGTGGTGCTTGAAAATATTGATACCGGCGATGAGGTGACCTATCAGCTGGTGGGCCCGGAGGAGTCAAGTATCAAAGCGGGGCGGATCTCGGTGACATCCCCGCTCGGCGGGGCCATTATCGGCAAGCAGCTCGGCGATGAAATTGTGATACAGGCCCCGGCCGGCAAACGCAACTACGAATTAATCGATATATTGTAAATTATTTGGAGGGTTAACAATGGCACGCGTGACCGTAGAGGATTGCCTGAAACGAATTCCAAACCGTTTTTTTCTGGTCCATGTGGCGACCAAACGGGTCCGTCAATTAAATGAGGGCGCCCCGCGCCTGATTAAAGATTCGGATAACGAGGATGTGGTGACTGCGCTGCGCGAAATTGCCGCGGGTCACGTCTTTATCAAGGAAGCGGAAACCGAGGCAGAAGAAGAATCAACGGAATAATCGGCTGATCTGGGCCGAATCTCCACCTGCCATGTCAGAATATAATTACAAAGCCATCAACCGGGATCTTGGCCGGGCCATCCATCAGTATGACATGATCGCCGACGGGGACCGAATATTGGTCGGGGTCTCCGGCGGAAAGGACAGCCTGACCCTTCTGTGGTTTTTAACCGAGCGGCTGGCCCGGATACCGATCTCCTATGAGGTCTTTCCGGTCTATATCGATCCCGGCTTCCCCGGCGGATTTGACCGGGGCCTGAACGAGTGGGCGGAAGCACAAGGTTTTTCGCTTCGCATCGATTATACGGATAACGGCGTGGTGGCCCACAGCCGCGAAAATCTGGAGAACCCCTGTTTTTTATGTGCCCGCCGCCGCCGTCAGCGGCTCTTTGAAATCGCCGAGCAGCTGGGATGCAACAAACTCGCCTTTGGCCACCATAAGGATGATATTGTCGAGACATTTTTTATCAACATGTGCTACACCGGCGTCCTGGGCACCATGTGCCCGGTGCAGCCGATGTTTGAGGGCCGTTTCCACATTATACGGCCGCTCGCATTTGTTGACGAGGCCCGTCTCCAGCGGTTTGCAGACGATCAGGGGTTCCCGGAGTTTGACAATCCCTGTCCGACTGCCAAAACATCAAAGCGGCGGGAGATTAAAGATATCCTGGGCCGGCTTTACCAGGGCAATAAAAATATAAAAGACAACATATTTCGTTCGTTGAGTCATGTGAACCAGGAGTATCTGCTGTAGATGATTTTTAACTGGAGCAAACCAGGACCAGCCGAAGCCATGCGACACTGTAATACCATGAGAGATGTTCAGAATGAGCGGGATTACCGCAATATGCCGATAAACAAGGTCGGCATCAAGAACCTGCGCTATCCGATTACCGTATTGGACCGCGGGCGCGGGCATCAGCACACCGTGGCATCCATTAACATGTATGTGGATCTGCCCCATGAATGCAAGGGCACCCACATGAGCCGGTTTGTGGAGATGCTGCATCTTTTCCGTCCCAAGCTGTCGTTGAAAACTTTTTCCGATATTCTGGGCCAGATGAAGCACCACCTAAATGCGGCCTCCGCCCATATCGAGGTGACGTTTCCCTATTTTATTGAAAAAATCGCCCCCGTGTCCAAGTCCCCGGGATTGATGGACTATACGTGCCAGTTTGTGGGCTCGATCAATTCTGACAGCAAGGTGGATCTGGTTTCCGAGATCGTTGTGCCGATCTCTTCGGTCTGCCCGTGTTCAAAGGAAATCAGCGATCAGGGCGCGCATAATCAGCGGGGCAAGGTTTGCCTGCGGACCCGGTTTAAAAAGTTTATCTGGATTGAGGACATGGTGGAGCTGGTTGAGCGCGCGGCCTCCTGTGATATCTATTCGGTGCTGAAACGCTCGGATGAGAAGTTTATTACGGAAAAGGGGTATGCCAATCCCAAGTTCGTGGAGGATATTGTCCGGGATATCGCCCTTGAACTGCAGTCGGACGCAAATATCACCTGGTTTGATGTGGGGGTGGAGAATTATGAGTCCATCCACAACCACAACGCCTATGCGTGTATTACCAGCGGGGATCGACCAAAAATCTAGCAGGCTGTCCTTGAAAGTATTCCCCCCGGGCCGTGCGCCCGGGACCGAGCCTATAAATAACTTTAAAGGCACTGAGGCACGGTAAATTTGTTCTATCTATTTTTCAGGCGGGCACGGTGGCCCGCCCTACGAATGGGGAAAAACCCGATTCATCGTAGGGTCGGCCACCGTGCCGACCATAAATTTTTGATTTCATTAACCTAATACCTAATACCCAAAACCTAATACCCGTGAAGTTACTTAGAAGTCATTGTTCCTGAATCAACTTTTTGATTTCTGCGAGTATCGGTTCCGTCCGCTTGCCCTTTGTATTTAGCAGGATGACAAATCGATAAAGCCCTGTCCCGGATTTAATATAGCCCACCCGGGTTTGAATCCCGTCCAATGTGCCGGTTTTGTAGTAGATGTTACCGCTGTTCGGCATCAATTCGTAATATCCGGCAAATTCCGCGAGAATCCGATCAAACATCGCGGCAGATGCCCGGTTTTTACGCGAAATGCCGGATCCTTCCGCCAGTTCAATGTCGGTTATGCCAAGCTGCTTTTGGCAGTATCGCCTAAGCAGGGTCACGCCCTTTTCCAGGGTGGCCGGCGGTCCGTAAACCGCTGCCCCGGCAGCCAGAAGGACCTGATTGGCCATATAGTTGTTTGAATATTTAAAAAGTCTCCTTGTGATTTCAGTCAGCGGATATTCGGACGCATGCCGATAGATAAGATCCGCCTTTTGCGGCTTAAGGGCCCCCTCTCTGATGCGGCCGGACACGGTGATCCCGGCCTGGGTTAAGAAATGTTCAAACAGCTGGCCGGCATAAACCAGCGTCTCGCCAAAATGATCGGATAAGAGAACCCTGCCTGCGGACAGATTCTTTTCTTTAATCCGGCTTAAGGCCACCGGAAGCATCGGGGTCTGCGGCTCGGCGCTGACGATCCGGCCGTTTCGGGTTTTAAAATTTATGGTGTTAAAGTTAACGCAAAGTGCGCCGCTGGGCGCATTGTAGGGCTGCTCCGTGTCGGCGGCCACCCCGGGAACGTCAACAGGGTTTTTAAAATAGGTGCCATCCAGCACAATATTCTGAACCCGGTCAATTCGGGATTTTAAAACCTTGGCAATGTCTGATACCGCCTCTGAAACAAGCATCGGATCGCCATAGCCCTTAATCAGCAGATCATCTGTTTGAGTGCGGTAGAATTCAGTGGGGAATCGATAATCCGGGCCTAAGTAATGGAGCGCGGCCAATGCGGTTAAGACCTTGAGCGCGGAGGCGGGGGCGAGCTTTTTGCGGCTGTTATGGGAAAATACGGCTTCTCCGGATTCCGTGCTCACCAGTACCGCATCATTTTTTCCCGCCATGGCCTTGATGGCCCCGGCCGGCGTTTCTGCGGCCGCACATGCCGGCCCGGAAATCCAGAAAGCGAAAATGCAGAAAACAGCAGATATCAGGAAAAACAGGAAATAAACAGATTTGTGCCGGCATTGGCGGCCCATCCAGTTCTTCATGCCGCTCTTATCCGTTTTCCGCCGGCGGGCTTTCCAGGATCAGGGTGACCGGGCCGTCATTTATCAGGGAGACATCCATCATGGCGCGGAATTGGCCGGTTTCAGCCGGCACCCCGTTTTCTCTTACCTTCCGGACAAAGTATTCATATAGGTGCTCGGCGTTCTCCGGTTTCGCTGCATTGATAAATGAGGGGCGCCGGCCTTTGCGGCAGTCGCCGAGCAGGGTAAACTGGGAGACCACGAGCATGGCGCGGCCGGTGTCCAGCAATGACAGGTTCATTTTATTGTTTTCATCCTCGAATATACGTAAGTTTATGGCTTTATCCGCCAGAAAGGCCGCGTCGGATTCGCCATCTGTCCGGGACACGCCCAGAAGCACCAGAAGCCCCGGGCCGATGCGGCTGATGGTTTTGCCGTCAACCGATACCGCGCTTTCCTTTACCCGCTGGATCACCGCTTTCATAGCCTTTTCTCCCCGATTTCCAATTTCACTTCATCTACTTTTTTAAACAGACCCCGGCCCGGATGTCAAGGCATGCTAATTTCCTGCCACGGCTAATTTGTTCTAACCGCAAAATCCATACCCCCGGTCCTGTTAACGCTAAGGTTGGGATTCGTTTTCCTCGGGATCGAAATCGCTATCGGGATCGAAATCGATGCTGTAGACTTCCTGATCCTCTCGAACTTGGTATCCTCTTCCGCCGAGACGGCTGAGCATCGCGGCCATACGGTCGGGTTCATCCTTGCGGTTCCGGCTTTCCATCTTGTCCAGCGCCTTGCCGACAACCAGCACATCTTGAATCGCCGCGCACTCAAGCGCGGAGCCACGAGCGATTTCGAAATAACGCCTTCGGTCGGCTTCCGCGGTCTTGCCATTACCTTCGGCGATATTGAGCGGTATCGACTGGCTGGCCCGAAGCCATTGATCCCGGGCGGGCCGATGGACTCCGTTCAGGCTGTCGGCCTTCTCGTAAACCCATGCAACGTAGCCTATTGAAAGGCGATAGACGTCCAGTTTTTCGTGTCCAAGGGTCATATTTTTTCGATTTCGATCCCGATCCCGATAGCGATTTCGATTTGGATACAGAACAAATTAGCCCTGAATTTCCTGCTAATTTCCTTGACATAGAAATCTTTTCTGGCTTATTTTAATAAATTTTAAATTTCGTCAAATATATCGCTCGACCGCATCTCCGGCAGAAAAGCGCCGGCCATACGATCGCTTTTATGATTCAGTGAACGAGGAGCCACTTTCATGAATTACAAGGATACCCTGAATCTGCCGCAAACCAAATTTCCGATGAAAGCCAACCTGGCGCAGAAAGAGCCGGCCCAGTTAAAGCAGTGGGAGGCGGACGGCTTGTATGAGAAGATCCGGGCCCGGTCCGCCGGCCGGGAGCCTTTTATCCTGCATGACGGCCCGCCCTATGCCAACGGCAACATCCATATCGGGACCGCGTTAAATAAGATATTAAAAGATATTGTGGTGCGCTCCCATCAGATGAGCGGCTATGACGCCGTGTTCGTTCCCGGCTGGGACTGCCACGGCCTTCCCATCGAACACGCCGTGGACAAGACACTGGGGCCGAAGAAAAAGGATATGTTCCGGGTTGAAATCCGCAAGGCCTGCCGGGAGTTTGCGGAAAAATACATCGGGATTCAAAAGGATGAGTTTAAGCGGCTGGGCGTGATGGGGCAGTGGGATGATCCGTATCTGACCATGAATTACCGGTATGAGGCCACCATTGCCAAAAAATGCGCCGAGTTTGCCCTGGACGGGAGCCTCTTTCGCAGCAAAAAGCCCATCCACTGGTGCTGCAGCTGTAAAACCGCGTTGGCTGAGGCAGAGATCGAATACGGGGATGAAGCCTCCCCGTCCATTTATGTCAAATTCGCCTTAAAGGATGACGTTGCAGACAAGATTCCCGAGGTTGCCGGAAAGTCCGTTTATCTGGTGATCTGGACCACCACGCCCTGGACCCTTCCCGCCAATCTGGCCGTGGCGCTGCATCCGGATTTTACCTATTCGGCTGTTGAAGCGGCCGGCGGCGAGGTCTATATCCTGGCCCGGGACCTGGTGGAAAACTGTATGAAGCAGTTCGGGATAGCCGATTATAAAATTCCGGCGGATGTGGATCCCCATGCGTTTGAGAATCTGAAATGCCGGCACCCCCTGTATGACCGGGAGTCTCTGATTATCCTGGGCTCGCATGTGACCCTGGAGGCGGGCACCGGGTGCGTGCATACCGCGCCCGGCCACGGCCGCGAAGACTTTGACATCAGCCGCCACTATGATCTGCCCGCATTTTCCCCGGTGGATGACAAGGGCTGTTTTACCGACGAAGTGGATCTTTTTACCGGCCAGTTCGTGTTTAAAGCGGATACCGCTATTATTGAAGCATTAAAATCAAGCGGGGCCCTGCTTGCATCCGATACCTTCAGCCACTCCTATCCGCACTGCTGGCGGTGCAAAAAACCGGTGATTTTCCGGGCCACCCCGCAGTGGTTTATTTCCATGGATAAAACCGGACTGCGCGAAAAAGCCCTTAAGGCCATTGATACCGTAAAATGGATCCCGTCCTGGGGGCGTGACCGGATCTACGGGATGATCGCCAACCGGCCGGACTGGTGCGTCTCCCGCCAGCGCTCCTGGGGCGTGCCCATTACTGTTTTTTACTGTCGAAAGTGCGGCGCACTCCACGTAGATCAGGCGGTGATTGACCGGATCTTTGAGCTGTTTGCCGAACATGGCGCAGATATCTGGTTTGAAAGTGATTCGGGCTTGTTTCTGCCTGAGGGCACTTCATGCGAGGCCTGCGGCAGCACGGAGTTTGATAAGGAGACCGATATCCTGGATGTCTGGTTTGATTCCGGGGTGAGCCATGCCGCGGTTTTGGATGACCGGCAAAATCTTCGCTGGCCCGCGGATCTTTATCTCGAGGGCAGCGACCAGCACCGGGGCTGGTTTCACAGCTCGCTTTTAACCGCAGTGGGCTCTAAGAACAAGGCCCCGTACCGGATGGTGCTGACCCATGGCTTTGTAGTAGACGGTGAAGGCAAGAAGATGTCCAAGTCCATGGGCAATGTCATCGCCCCGAAAAAGGTGATAGACAAGTACGGCGCGGAAATTTTGAGGCTCTGGGTGGCGGCTTCGGATTACAAGGATGATATCCGGATTTCTGATAACATCCTGAAGCAGTTAAGCGATGCCTACCGGCGGATTCGCAATACCTGCCGGTTTATCTTAGGCAACCTCTATGATTATGATCCGGCGGACCACCCCGTGGCAAGTAAATCCATGCCCGAGCTGGACCGGTATATGCTGCACGGGCTTCAGGCGCTTATCGGCAAATGCCGGGCCGCCTATGATGAATTCGAGTTCCATGGGGTCTACCACACCCTCTACAATTACTGCACCATTGATTTGTCCGCCTTTTATCTGGACATTTTAAAGGACCGTCTGTACACGTCTCCGCCGGACTCCGTGGACCGGCGCAGCGCCCAGACGGTCATGCACATGCTGATCGATGGGCTGACAAAGATCATGGCGCCGATTCTGCCGTTTACCGCGGATGAGATCTGGCAGTTCATCCCCTATGCCGGAGAAAAGGCGCATACCGTGCATATGACGGATTTTCCCGCCCCAAACCCGGATTTTCAGGATGATGAGCTGGCTGCGAGATGGGAGAAAATTCTTGAGGTGCGCGGCGAGGTTACCAAGGCGCTTGAAAAAGCCCGGGCGGAAAAAACCATCGGCCATTCCCTGGATGCCTCGGTGCGGCTTTTTGCCGGGAAGGATCTGTATGAACTGCTTCTGCCCTATGCCGGGGATCTGCGTGCCATATTCATTGTATCCGATGTTCGGTTAGAACCCGCCGAAAACGCAAATAACGATGGCGAGGGAACGGATATGACGGATTTGTTTATCAGGGTGATGCCCGCGCCCGGGGACAAATGCCCGCGCTGCTGGGTGCATGATACTTCGGTGGGCGCGGATAACGAGCACCCCGAAATCTGCAGCCGCTGCCGCCAGGCCCTTGTTCAAATTACCGGCTAAGGGAGCGTCCGCTTTGAACCCCTGGATTAAAAAATATGCACGGCTGCTAATGATCGCCGGCGTAGTGGTGATTGCGGATCAGCTCACCAAGTGGTGGGTGCTTCAGGGTATCGGCCGCAGTGAGGTGATCCCGGTCATTCCCGGTTTTTTCAACCTCGTTCATGTGCAGAACCCGGGCGGGGCGTTCGGTTTTTTTGCCGGGCAGGGCGCGCAGGTGCGGGCGCTTTTTTTTATCTTTTTTTCTCTGCTCGCAGTTGCCCTGATCCTTTATTTGTACCGGAGCACGCCGGCGAAGTACAAATGGCTCCTCTCCGGCTTTTCCCTGATTGTAGGCGGCGCGGTCGGCAATTTAATCGACCGCATCCGCTTCGGTCATGTGGTGGACTTCATCGATTTGTACGTCGGCACCGTCCACTGGCCGGCGTTTAATGTCGCGGACAGCGCCATTACCATCGGCATGATCATTTTCGCCGGCTATCTGATTACCAAAAAATATCCGGTTGAATAACTCAAGCCAGGGCATAAGCTTCTATGTTTCCGATATTAATTCAGTTTAACGGGTTCGCCCTCCACACATACGGGATGTTCGTGGCCCTGGGCGTGCTCTCCGGCATTTTCTTCGCCCGCTATGAAGCCAGGCGGCTGGGCCTGGACGCGGACAGAATCCTGGACCTCTGCTTTTACATCATTTTGGCCGCCATCGCGGGGTCCCGGCTGTTTTACGTGGCCACGCACATATCCTATTTTATAGCCCATCCGATTGAGATATTTATGATATGGAACGGCGGGCTGGTCTTTTACGGCGGGTTTATCGGGGCGGCCTGTGTGGTGCTCATTTACTTATGGGTCTATCGCCTGCCGCTTGGCAAAACCGCGGATATTGCAGGGCTCTCCCTTCCGCTCGGCCATTTTATGGGCCGCATCGGCTGCTTGTTCGCCGGATGCTGTTATGGCCGGACCTGTGAGCTGCCCTGGGCGATTACATTTACCCATCCGCAATCCCTGGCTCCGCTCAATGTGGTGCTTCATCCCACCCAGCTCTATCATTCGGCTGCCAATCTTTTGATCTTTCTGGTGTTGTTTTTTTTGCGCCGCGGCAAACGGTTTAACGGCCAGATATTCTGGCTGTATGTCCTGTTTTACGGCGCGGCCCGGTCGACGATCGAGATTTTCCGCGGGGATTACCGGGGGGCAATGGTTTTGGATGTATTCTCCGTCTCCCAGGTCATCGGTATAGGCTCTGTGGTGGTGGCGCTGATCATGCTGACAATCCTTTCCAAAAAGGCCAAAGTTTCGGACAAAAATGGCTGAAATCGCTCATCAGGCGCTTGCCAAATATCTTTCCGAGGCCAAAAAATCCGGTTTTTCCCCGGTTTATCTTATTTTCGGCGAGCCCTATCTCTGCCAGAAGGCCTGCCAGGATTTGATCGACGCGATTGTTCCCGACCCCGCGGAGCAGGCGAAGAGCGTTGAATCGCTCGAGCACCGGGACCAGAGTCAGGTGGCGGATCTTTTGGAGGACTTAAACACCTATTCCTTTTTCTCAGGCAGCCGGATCGTGGTGCTGCGCAATGCCATGGTGTTTACCGGTACCCGGAACCAGGCGGAAGCGATCAAGAAGATCAAAAAAGCATGTGACAACAGTGACTGGGAAAAGGCGGCGGATCTGTTTTTACGCCTGCTGGGCCGGTCCCATATGGCGCTTGAGGATGTCGGGCCGCAGGCATTTGCCGAAAAATTCCAAGTGGATGCAGATGCCTATGGCGGGCTTGACTGGATAAACAGCATTGTCCGGTTTTGCCAGAATCAGGGCCTTCAGGTGCCGGAAGTCTCGGATGAGGCGACGCTTCTTTTAAATGCCATCAAGCGCGGATTTCCCAAGGGGCATTATCTGATTTTAACCGCGGATGCCGCGGACAAGCGTACCGGCCTGTATAAGGCCATCAAAAGCAGCGGTATCGCAATCGACTGTTCAGTGGCCAAAGGGACCCGGAAAAAAGACCGCGATGCCCGGCAGGGCTTGATATATAATCAGGCCAGAGAGATTCTTTCAGCAGCGGGCAAAAAAATGGCGCCCGGGGCGTTTGACGCCATGTATGGGCTGATCGGGTTTGATATGCACGCCTTCTCCCGGGGGCTTGAAAAACTGATCAGTTATACCGGGACCCGGCAGACCATCGCGGCAGCAGATGTTCAGGCGGTGCTTTCCAAAAGCCGGGAAGAGCCGATTTATGAATTAACCGGCGCGGTATCGGATAAGCATACGGCGGCTGCCCTGCGGCTGCTTTCCGAACTTTTGGATGCCGGCTATCATTACCTCCAGGTGCTGATGGCGATTACCAATCAAATGCGGCGCCTCCTGTTGATCAAGGGGTTTATAGACAGCGACGCCGGGCACCGATGGCAGCCGGGAATCTCCTATGATCAGTTTAAAAATCTTGTGATGCCGGTGATTCAATCCTATGATAAGGCGTTAATGGATAAAATCGGCACCTGGACGGATGATTCAAATAAAGCCGGCGGCGGCCGGGAGAAGAAACCGGCCACCGAGCAGATCATCGCCCGGCAGCCGAACAATCCGTATCCGGTTTATCAGCAGTTTCGAAAAGCGGCCAATTTTTCCCGGAACGAATTGGTCGGCGCGATAAACCGGCTGCATGAGGCCGATGTCTCGCTTAAGACAACCGGCCGCGTCCCGGAATTCGTGCTGCAGGAAGTAATTATTTCGATTTGTAACAATCAATGCCATTAGTTTCAGAGTGAAAATTGACTCGGTTGTCATTTCGAGCGACAGGGAGAAATCTTTTGATTGCATAAACTTTTAAGATTCCTCGTCGCTTGCGCTCCTCGGAAAGACAGGGGCGAAAGGCTAAAGTTAATGACATTAATGCGGTAATTAGCTGAGGACCGGGTATTATATTTTGGCTAAAACCGAATACCCAATACCTAAAACCCAACACCCAATACCTATTAAAAATGGGATTTATCAGAAAACAGGAAGAAAAATTTGCCTTAAAGCTGCTTGAATGGCGCTATAAACAGCAGGAGCAGCCATTGCCGGAGAAATCAGTACTGAAGCAGCAGGCGGCTGATGTCGTTTCCCAGGCCCATAGCATCGCCAGGCAGCGCGGCGGCAATGTGATGGCCATTCTGAAAGACATGTTCTCCGCAAAGCGGTGAACCGCTGAATATTTTCTTAACGCGCCATATACGCCATGCACCCTGAGGCAAATATTGATGAATACATCGAGGCGCTGCGCGCATCCAGGCGGATGCGGCATCAGGTGGTTTACCACCGGGAAATTCCCCAAAAGCCGCCGGATTATGTGACAGACAAAAGCGCCTTTTCACAGGGCATCCGCCAGATGCTGTCCGCACTGGATATCGATGCCCTGTATACCCACCAGTATAATGCCGTTAACGAAATCCGAAACGGCCGGCATACAGTCATTTCAACCCCAACGGCCAGCGGCAAGACCCTGATCTATAACCTCCCCGTGATAGAGCGCATCCAGGCCAATCCAAAGTCCCGGGCCATCTATTTGTTTCCCCTGAAAGCGCTGGCCCAGGATCAGCTGCGCACATTTGAAGCCATGGCCGCCCATTTTGACGAAAATCCGCCAAGGGCCGCCATTTATGACGGGGACACCTCGGCCTGGCATCGCAAAAAAATCCGCAGCAATCTGCCGAATGTGATTCTGACCAACCCGGAAATGCTGCATCTCGCATTTTTGCCCTATCATGACAAATGGGCGGATTTGTTTGCCAACCTGGAAACCGTGGTGGTGGATGAGGTGCATACGTACCGGGGGGTTATGGGCTCGCACATGGCCCAGATATTTAAACGGTTCCGCCGGGTATGCGAAAAATACGGCAGCCGCCCCACATTTGTCTTCAGCTCCGCCACCATTGCCAATCCGGCGGAGCTTTGTGAATCGCTCACCGGCATGCCGGTGGTGACAGAATCCAGATCCGGCGCGCCCCGGGGAAAACGCCATCTGGTGTTTTTAAATCCGGATGCAAGTCCTTCCAATGCGGCGATTATGCTGTTAAAGGCCGCCCTTCACCGGGGCCTGCGAACCATTGTCTACACCCAGTCCCGGAAAATGACCGAGCTCATTTCCGTCTGGGCGGGCAGCCGGAGCGGCCAGTTTGCCGGTAAAATCAGCGCCTACCGGGCGGGGTTTTTGCCGGGTCAGCGCCGGGAGATCGAGCAGAAGCTGGTCTCCGGCGAGCTTTTGGCCGTAATTTCAACCAGCGCCTTAGAGCTTGGTATTGATATCGGGGATCTGGATTTGTGTCTGTTGGTGGGCTATCCCGGCACCATTATGTCCACCTGGCAGCGGGGCGGCCGGGTGGGCCGAACCGGAGACGACTCCGCAATGGTGCTGATCGCCGGTGAGGACGCGCTGGATCAATATATCATGCGGCATCCGGCCGCTTTTTTTGAAAAGGGCCCGGAGTCCGCGGTGATAAATCCCTATAATCCGGATATTCTGAAAAAGCATCTCCTTTGCGCGGCCGCGGAACTGCCGCTGGATACCCGTGATGAGTGGCTTAAGGTTGGTCCGGTCCGCCGCTCTGCGGAAAAACTGGAGCAAAACGGCCAGCTCTTAAAAAGTGCGAAAGGGGACTGCTACTTTTCGGCATTAAAGTCGCCGCACCGGTTTGTGGATCTTCGGGGGGGCGGGGACCAGTTTAGCATCATTGAGTCCAGCACCGGGGAGAATCTGGGCGATATTGACGGGTTCCGCGCCTTCCGGGAAACCCATCCCGGCGCCATATACCTTCACATGGGCCAGACCTTTCGCGTGGAGAAACTGGATATCAGCACCATGACCGTATCGGTCACCCCGGCCCGGCCCACCTATTATACCCGGGTCCGGGCGGATAAGCAGACGGAGATCCTCGATGTGTATTCGGAAAAGGCGGTCTACGGCACCCGGATATTTTTCGGCCGGCTTAAAGTCACGGACAAGGTCACCGGGTATGAAAAATGGCACCTGCACTCAAAAAAACGGATGAACATCATTGACCTGGATCTGCCCCCCCAGATTTTTGAAACCGATGGCCTGTGGTTTCAGATTCCGCCCCCGGTGCAGGCGGCGGTCGAAAAGGCGCAGATGCATTTCATGGGCGGCATCCATGCAGTGGAGCATGCGGCCATCGGCATTTGCCCGCTCCTTATCCTGACGGATCGGAATGATCTGGGCGGCATATCCATCCCGTTTCACCCGCAGGTCGGATGTGCGGCGGTATTTATTTATGACGGCATCCCGGGCGGGATCGGCCTGACGCGCCAGGCCTATGCCCGGGCCGAAGACCTGATGGACCATACCTATCAAGTGATAAACACCTGTGACTGCGAGGCCGGCTGTCCCTCCTGCGTGCACTCGCCCAAATGCGGCTCCGGAAACCGGCCGATCGATAAACTGGCCGCTTTAAGCGTTCTGGACAAGCTTGTCGATCCGGAAACCCCCTTAACGCCCGCAGGCGATGCCGGAACAGATACAACCCCTAACCAGACGGCGGCCAAGCCGGCAGAAAAGGACGCTGAAAAAGAAATTTATTACGGCGTGCTTGACCTTGAAACCCAGCGCTCAGCCGATGAGGTTGGCGGCTGGCACCGGTCGCATAAAATGGGGCTTAGCTGCGTGGTCCTCTATGATTCGAAGACCGGCCAATATCATAACTACTATGAATCGGATGTGCCGGCCCTGATTGCCCACATGCAGCAGATGGCACTCATTATCGGGTTTAACATCAAACGGTTTGACTATCAGGTGCTAAGCGGGTATTCGGATTTTGATTTTTCTTGTTTGAATACCCTGGATATGCTGGAGGTTATTTATCAGCGGCTGGGTTACCGGCTTTCGCTTAACCATCTGGCCAAGGTGAGCCTTGGTATCGAAAAAAGCGCGGATGGGCTGCAAGCGCTAAAATGGTGGAAAGAAGGCCGGTTGGATGATATCGTCGAATACTGCCGGATAGATGTTCAAATTACCCATGAGGTTTATCTTTACGGCCGGAAAAACGGCTACCTTCTGTTTCAGAACAAGGCGGGGCAGGCGGTTCGGATTCCCGTCGACTGGTAGGAAAATAAACGATGCGGCGTCATCAATTTATTTCAAAGGCTTTGCTGCTAATAGCTGTTTTAATCGGCGCAGAGTTGTCAGCCGCTTCGCAGATGTTATGGGCGGCAAAGCCTTTGGTTATTCATGATGGATTTAATCACGCCCATCTGATGAATCAGGTGGAATACCTGGTGGATGAAACCGGGCAGCGCTCGATTGATGAAGTTACAGCGCCCGCCCGAAAATGGCAGCCGCTTCCCGGAGACGGGGCGAAAAGCAGCTTCGGTTATTCCCGGGCCGCCTTCTGGTTCCGGTTTACGGTGGAAAATCCCGCCAGCCGGTCAATTACCTGGATGCTTGAGTATGACTATCCGGTGGTTGATTATATCGACTTTTTCATGCCGGATACGGGGCTTCACTTTAAAAGCGGGGATCACCGGCCGTTTCATGTGCGGCCCATTGCTTTCCGGACCATCGTCTTTCCGGTAGACACGCCGCCCGGCACGCACGAATGCTATATCCGGCTTGCCTCCCAGGGCTCCATCGTGCTGCCGTTAAACGCCTGGTCCCAGGCGGCCTTTGAAACCAAAAAGACCCATGATCTTTCCCTGATGTGGCTTTATTACGGCATTATGCTCGCCCTGGGGATTTATAATTTTTTTATCTTCCTGTTCATTCGGGAGACCAGCTACCTGTATCTGGTGCTGTTTACCCTGACAATCACCCTTTTCACCATGGCGCATAACGGCCATGCGTTTCAGCTCCTGTGGCCGAATGCGACCTGGTGGGCAAGCATCTGCCATCCGATGATGGTGTTATTGGGCGGACTTACGGTTTTGATGTTTAGCCGAAGGTTCCTTTTAACCGGATATAAGGCGGTTAACTTTGACCGAATACTCGTCATCCTGATGGCATGCGGGGCGATGCTGGCTTTTGCGGCGCCTTGGGTGGATTATTACTATGCTACGCAGGTTAGCGTATTATTTGCAGCTGTCTGCGCAATCGCCATCATCACAACCGGGATAGTGCAGCTGTTCAGGCGCCAGCGGGAAGCGGGATTCTTTATACTGGCCTGGCTCGTGTTTATTGTGGGGGTGCTGATGATTTCCGCCAAATCCTATGGATTTCTGCCCAGCAACATTTTAACCGATGCGAGTCACCAGCTTGGCTCCTGCCTGGTGGTTCTGCTGCTGTCGCTCGGCATCGGCGACCGGATGAAGGCAATGAATGCGGAGCTTTCCCGTCACAAGCATGAGCTGGAGGAGTTGGTGCGGGAGCGCACCACGGAGCTGGAGGCTGCCAACCAGGAGCTTAAAGCCTCTATGGCGCATCTTAAAAAAACTCAGGATCAACTGGTGCAGACCGAGAAAATGGCTTCCCTGGGCGGGCTCGTCGCGGGCGTGGCCCATGAAATCAACACCCCCATCGGGGTGACGGTCACCGGGGCCTCGTTTTTGGCGGAAAAGACCCAGGAGATGCAAAAGCAGATCGATGAGGGCCGCCTGAGCGATCAATCCCTGGAGAAGTTTCTAAAAAGCGCCGGAGAAATCTCGCATACCATCCTAAACAACTTAAAACGCGCCGCGGAGCTGATCCAGAGCTTTAAACAGGTGGCAGTGGATCAGTCCGCCGACAGCCGGCGGTGGTTTCATATCAAGGCCTATCTGGATGAAATCCTTTTGAGCCTGCACCCCAAGTTTAAACGCACCAGCCACACCATCGCCGTAAACTGTGATGAAGATATTGAGATAAATTCCTATCCCGGCGTATTTTCCCGGATTATTACCAATCTGGTCATGAATTCGCTGAATCATGGCTTTGATGGCATGGAAAAGGGCCGGATTGACATCAGCGTCCGAAGGGTGGATGGCCGCCTCTATCTCGGGTATCAGGACAACGGCCGGGGGATGCCGAAAGAAACCCTTGACCAGATGTTTGAACCGTTTTTCACCACCCGGCGGAGTCAGGGGGGGACGGGCCTGGGCATGCATATCGTCTACAACCTCGTCACCCAGAGCCTGGGCGGAGAGATTGCTTGTCAAAGCGAACCCGGCAATGGTATAAATATTAGTATTATGATTCCCTTGGAGGAGTGCGAGGAAGCGAAATGACGGAGCGCGTCCATACCAGCAGCGGCCAACGGTCCGAGACCCGGCGGCACAATGCATCACAAGGCGGGCCGGCGCCCTGGAAAATTATTATTGCCGACGATGATCCGGATGTGCACAACATTACCCGACTGGTGCTTGATGACTACGAGTTTGAAGGCCGACCGCTTAAGTTTTTAAGCGCCTACTCCGGCGAAGAAACCAAGGCGTTAATCGCCGCCCACCCGGATACGGCGATCATTCTTCTCGATGTGGTGATGGAAACCGATGACTCCGGCCTGCAGGTGGTGCGCCATATACGGCGTGAGCTTGAAAATCATTTTGTCCGCATTATTCTGCGGACCGGTCAGCCGGGCAAGGCGCCGGAAAAAGATGTGATTATCAACTATGATATCAATGAATACAAAGAGAAAACCGAGTTAACCGTTCAGAAGCTTTTCACCACCATCACCTCTGCGCTTAGGGCACACCGGGATTTGCGGATTATTGAGAAAAACCGAAACGGCCTGGAGCAGATCATTCACTCCACCGGCAAGCTCTTTGAGCATAAGTCGCTTAAGGCATTTGCCCAGGGCGTGCTGACGCAGCTGATCTCCATTTTGCGCCTGGATGAAAGCGCGGTGTATATTGAGTTTTCAGGCTTCAGCGCATTCAAGGAGAAAAATGATTTTTTGGTGCTCGCCGGCACGGGTAAGTATGAACATGCCGTGGATCAGTATGTGAGCCGGATTTTTTCCAAAGATGTGCTGAATTATCTGCAGATGGCCATTGACAGAAATGAAAGCCTGTTCGTGGACGATGTTTACGTAGGCTATTTTGAAACCAAAAGCGGAAAAAAACATCTGCTGTTCCTAAGAAACTGCGGCCATCTGAGCAAAATGGATCGGGATTTGGTCCGGATCTTTTCTAATAACGTGGCGGTGGCGTTTGATAACCTGCTGTTGAATAGAGAAATCGTGGATACGCACAAGGAAATGCTGCTGAGACTGGGCGAGGTGCTTGAAAATCGATCAAAGGAAACCGGCAAGCATGCGCACCGGGTTGCCATATTCTGCTATCTTCTGGCATTAAAGGCTGGCTTGAGCCGGGATGACGCTGATCTGCTGCGGCTTGTGGCGCCGATGCATGACGTGGGCAAGGTGGCCGTATCAGATGAAATCCTTTTCAAGCCCGGCCGCCTGACGCACGAGGAATTTGAAGAGATCAAGCATCACAGCACCATCGGGTATGATATTTTTAAAAGCTCAGATCGCCGAATTATGAAGGCTTCGGCGATTGTGGCCCAGCAGCACCATGAGCACTGGGACGGCACCGGCTACCCCAACGGCCTTAAGGGTGAAGCGATTCATATCTTCGGCCGGATCACCGGTCTGGCTGATGTGTTTGACTCATTGACGCACTGGCGCGTATACAAGGAGAAGTGGCATATCGATAAAGTCGTAGCGCTTATTCGAGACCAGCGGGGGCGCCGTTTTGATCCGCAGCTGGTGGATATTTTCTTAAAAAGCGTGGATGAATTTGAGGCAATCAACAACCGCTATCCGGATTAAAACCTTTGCGATTTCCAATTTCACCGCATCTACGGCGTCAAATGATGTCTCGCATAGGTCCCTATAGCTCGACATCATTTTCCTTGTACCTGCGGCAAACTTGAAAATCGCTCGATTCAGATTAGATTATTAAATAGTAATTAACCAATGCCATTAACTTAAGAGCGAGAATCGGCTCGGTTGTCATTTCGAGCGGCAGCGAGAAATCTTGTCATTGCATGATTTTAAGATTTCTCGTCACTGTCGTTCCTCGAAATGACAGGGGCGGAATGCTAAAGTTAATGACATTGAGTAGTTCAAAGCTTAGATATAGAAAAATTGGGACCGAATGGAAGATAACGCATTCAATTTTTGGCAGGACCATTCCGTGCAGTATTTGGAAATGGCCTTTCGAAGGGATAAAGAGGGGCGGCTCGAGCATCCGGACGGATACGGTATCCGGACCGGTGACTGCGGGGATACCGTAGAAATATTCCTAATCGTCGATAAGGGCATGATTGAGGAAATCACCTATCAAGTAAACGGCTGCGTCAATACCAATGCCTGCACCAATGCGCTTATCGAGCTGGCTGAAAAAAAGGATATCGACACGGCATGGGCGGTGACGCCGGAAATGATCGCCGATTATCTGGAGACCCTGCCAAAAGATCACTACCACTGTGCCGAGTTGGCGGTCGGGGCCCTTTATCAGGCCCTGGCGGATTACAATAAGAAAGCCGTCAATCTTTGATGGCTTTACAAAAAGTGGTTTCTTTCGCCGCTACGGGATTTTTGCAGAAAGTAGCTCAAAGGGCCCTGAAAATTCGTCCATACTGTCATTCCGAGCGACAGCGAGAAATCTTTACAACAAGATTCCTCGTCACTATCGTTCCTCGGAATGACAGTGGCAAAAGACTTTGGAATTACAACATATATTATTTAGTTCGTTGGGAATCCAATATCTTTGTTGCGTTGCATCCCGTTGATACGTGTCAATTGAAAAAACATTGTTTATTATACAAAACTTTGATAAAGAATTAACAATTTGCATACAGTCTGATACATTACCATATTTTAAGCCCGAATGGTCGGCACGGTGGCCGACCCTACGACGGGCGGGTCTTCCTCTTGCGCAGGGCAGGCCACCGTGCCTGCCAGAAAATGCGTAGGGCAGGCCACTGTGCCTGCCAGAAAAACAGAACAAAGAACGGTCGGCGCGGTGGCCGACCCTTGCGTAGGGCAGGCCACCGTGCCTGCCTGAAAAACTTTTATTTGGAGGATGTGGGAAGAATGCCGTCTGATAAATCGACTTTCAAACAGTTACGGGAAGATGAAAGGGAGGTAAGAAAGCAGCTTATTATTAAAGCGGCCATGGAGCTTTTTGAGGAAAAATCGTTTCATGACATCGGCATGCGCGATATCGCCGTCAAAGCCGGGGTTTCCGCAGCTTCCATTTATCGTTATTTTCCGAGCCGGGATGACCTGTTTGTGGAAGCTCTGATCCAGGACATCAATCACATTGAACAGCGCCTGCAGGAGCGGGTCGATAAGGGGGAGAGCGTTGAGGATCTGGGCATTGCGGTGGTTGATTATCTGATTGACAATGAGGCGACATTCCAGATGATGTGCCATTTCATGATTCGCGGGGAACTCAATCCCCAGGCCCTGAAAAAGTTCAACGGGGTGCAGCGTTATTTCTTAAAAATGTTTGAAAATGTGTTAAAGCAGATGGAAGGCGCAGAGAATCTGCGGCTTAACACCCAGGCATTTTTTGCATCCCTTGCCGGCGTGGTGCTGACCTTCCGGAATTATCCCGGCCGCACGGCCGATGAAAAACGCCGGGCCATGCACAAGCTGGCCTTGTTGATCATGCATCAGAGCGCAATTGATGCGCTGGAAAAAGCCTGATCAGCTGATACGTCTCCAGTCCAGCCCTGGCATTATGTCTGCTTTGCCGCCGCCGCTTCATAGGCTGTATTTGCCTCTGCATAAAATTCACTTGCGGCTGCTGTATACCGCGGTGAGAAATGAAACAGGGTAAACCGCCGGGCATTTGCCAGACCGGCGATTTCACCGGCTTGGCGGGCGGTTAAATGGTTTTTCCGCGTGGCATGCGCCTGGTCCGCATCAAGAAAAGGTGCCTCGATAAACAGGTGATCCGATTGCATTGCCAGTTTTCGGATTTTTGAGAGGTTTGCCGGGGTATAGGCCGCATCCGCGATATAGCTGATTTTCTGTCCTTTGCTGATTATTGCCAGTTCATCCGTTAGATCCCCCAGTCGAAAAATCTGCTCCTCACCGTTATTTTGATCTGTCGGCACAGAGATGGGCGTATCCGGTGCTTCCTGATTGTATATGGCCTGTTTAAGCGCATACAGCCAGGGACCGGCCTGCAGGCCGAGGCGATTCAGGGCATCCTTTCGAATATTGATCCGGAAATGCTCTTCAAGCGAAAATCCGAGACAGGGCAGGCCGTGGTCCAGGATCGCGGCAGTTACCTTATGCCCGGCATCCTGATATAAAACCGCCGGCATATCGGTGCTCTGGCGCACATCCTCGGCCACTGACTGAAACTGATGCGGGCAGGAAAACGTGCGGGTGATCCGGTACATATCCGTCAGCTCCGTGGCTTTCAGAACAAGCGAGTTGCTGTAATTGTTGACCAGGTTCCAGGCATATCCGGAGAGTTTTCCCTCCACATTGGCCAGAAATCCCGCCGGCCCGAACAGGTGAAGCGTTTTTTCCCGGCCCAGAATGATGCGGAGCAGGGCATCGAACCCGATAAAATGGTCCATGTGGGTGTGGCTTACGAATACATGACTGATTTTCAGCAGGTTTCGGGATGAGAGGGGGCGGATATCGCCCATGTCGAAAAGATAGGCAAATCGATCGTATAAGAAGGGCACAAACAGGCCCGGATCACCGGATGGCGCATTGACAAGCCATGGGGAGACAAACGGGGGCATGCGTTACGCGAGCTGTTTGGCTACCTGCCGGTTGATGCAGTTATAAATTTCCTCGTCTGAGCCGTAGATATCAACAACATCCTTGTGGTTGATCAGCTTTTCAATCACAAACGCCGTCACATAGAGACTGACCACATGCGGGTTGGAGACAATGTGCCGGACCGGCGCGATCTGGTAGTCGATATCAAAATCGTCCGCGTGGATCAGTTTTTCCAGGCAGTAGGCGATTTGTTCCTGCAGTGAATTCTTGCTGCTGGTTTCCACCAGATCATTTTCCACCAGCTTCATGGAGATCTCATTGCTTAGGGTCTCCAGCCGGTCGCCAACCAGATGGATGGCCCGTCTGCGTTCATATTCCTTTGAAGATTCAATCTTTGAGATCAGTTTTGCTTCTCCGTGATTGCTGGGACGGAATCGCTTTGACATGATCGTTGCCCTCTATATCGTAATTGGATTCATGGTTATTTTCGGATTTGCATCATAGTCCTTAAACAAGAGGATTTCAAGGGAAAACTCCGGCGTCCGGGGTTTAATCAAACGAGGCCTGTTCAATGATCATCTGCATCCGGCGGTCCCCGTTCCAGTAATTCCATTTGAGTTTGTAGACAATCTGCGTAAAAAACCGGGCATCCTGATATGCCGGCGGCACATTAAACCAGATCGCATCAATGGGTCTATGGGGTCTGGCTGTCTGCTGTTTTAAAATGAGCCGCAGATGCCCCTGGCCAACCGGCCGGGCGTTTACCACCGCCACATCTTTGGCGCAGAAAAGGGGCTCTTCGTTTTCCGGCCCAAAAGGCTGAAGGGACTCGAGTTCATTGATGAGCTGCTCGCAAATCCGGTCAAGGGAGAGGATGCCGTCAATATGGACATAGGGCTCAAAATCCGCCGGTCCGGCCATTGCGGATACCGCAGATTCAAAGGCCGCCCTGAATTCTTCCAGGCTCTCGGTTTTGAGGCTCAAGCCCGCGGCCATGGGGTGTCCGCCGAATTTATCCAGGCAGGGTGCGCATTCAGAAATGGCCTGATACAGATCAACAGCCGGAATGCTCCGGGCCGAGCCTTTGCCCACCCCATTCTTAAACGAGAGAAGCGCCACCGGCCGCCAGTAAATTCTGGCCAGGCGCGAGGCCACGATGCCCAGGATCCCTTCATGCCAGTCATCACTGGCAAGCACCATGGATTTTCTGGCAAGCAGTTCAGGCTTTTCCTCAAGGTACATGCAGATGCGCTTAAAAATCTGGTTTTCAATGTTTTGCCGCCGGGTATTCAGATGATGGACGGTTTCGGCGAGTTCCCGGGCGGTCTCAGGGGTTTTTTCCTGAAGTAGTTTCACAGCCAGTTTGGCATGATCCATGCGGCCTGCGGCATTTAAGCGCGGGGCGAGGCGAAAGGCGATATCTTCGGCGGAAATAAAGTTTTTGCCCAGCCCGCTGACTTCGATCAGGGCCTGGATGCCGGGCCTGGGGCGGGTGTTTATCACTTCAAGCCCGATTTTTGTCAGCACCCGGTTTTCATTGACCAGGGGAACGATGTCGGCGATCGTGCCCAGGGCCACCAGATCACACAGGGCCTTCAGATTGGGCTCTTCATGGTCCGTCCAGTAATTGATATCGCGAAGGTGCTTTCGCAGACAGACCAGCAGCAGAAAGGCCACGCCTACCCCGGCCAGGCAGTCGGTTCCTGCGGTGCAGTCGCAGCGGCAGGGGTTCACCACCGCGGCCGCCGGGGGCATGGGATCTGAAATGGCGTGATGATCCGTAATGATAACGTCAATTCCCCGGCGATTGGCTTCGATAACGGCGTCTCCGCTGCCGGAGCCGCAGTCGACCGTTATAATGAGATCAATATGGTTTTTGGCGGCCGCGTCATGAATGTGATCCGTTTTCAGGCCATAGCCCTCATCCACGCGATGCGGGATATACCAGGAAACCCATGCGCCGCAGGCTGTCAAAAATTCATGGAGCAGGGTGGTGGCGGTGATGCCGTCCACATCATAGTCGCCAAAGACCAGAATTTTTTCGCTGTGGCAGATGGCGCGGGCGATGCGATTAACGGCGGGCGTCATATCGGCCATGGAGAATCCGTTGGGAATGGATTGGAACGTGGGATTAAAGAACTCCCGGATGGCGGCTTCGTCTGTAATGTTTCGGTTGGCAAGTACCGCCGCGGTCACCGGATGGCAGCGGGCCTTTTGCCGGACCTGCCGGATCAGGTTTTCATCAGGGCTCATCAGGTGAATGCGTTTTTCCATATGCCGTTGTATACCCTATGATCAGTGCACAGACAATGGTTTTTCCGGCGCCGGCAGCAGTCTGTTTGCTATTGCCTGGCAGGATTTCGTAGGGTGGATAAGCGGCAGCGCATCCACCAAAAACCTTATTTTTTCCTCAATTGAGTTTCGTAATTCCGTAGGGTGGATAAGCGGCAGTTTCGTAGGGTGGATAAGCGGCAGCGCATCCACCAAAAACCTTCACGGTAAATTTGTTCTGTCTTTTTTTAGGCAGGCACGGTGGCCTGCCCTACGGCGACATGCGTCGTAGAGTCGGCCACCGTGCCGACTATCGATCCGTTAACAGGACCGCGGTTATGGGCTTTGCGGTTAGATTCCGTAGATTCCGTAGGGTGGATAAGCGGCAGCGCATCCACCAAAAACCTTATTTTTTATTGCTCAGCCCTCAGGCGCAATGGTAAATAATTACGATGCAGGAAAACAAAACATTTGAATCCACCAGCCGGCAGTTATTCCGGGTGGACCGAAAGGCGGTGTGCTATATCAAGTTTATCTTCGAAGCCTATGACGGTATCGCCCAGATGGAAACCATTGATCCCCATGCGGCCTTAATTGCCCTATATGTCGCACCCGGATGCGAAGCTGAGGTGGACGCGGTATTAAATGATTTGCGGAAAGAATATTTGATGGAGCATATCAATTGATTGAATATGGTCAAAAAGTTCATATCAACACCATCGGCTGCCAGATGAATGTTTACGATTCCGGGCAGATGATGGCGATTTTAAATGCCCGGGGGTTTGAGGAAACCGGGGCGCCGGAGGCGGCGGATGTAATTATTGTCAACACCTGCGCCATCCGGGAAAAGGCGGTTCAGAAAATGGCCTCCTTTATCGGCCGGTTTTCCGGGCTTAAAAGCAGAAACCCGGGGGCCCGGATCGTGGTGGCCGGCTGCGTGGCCCAGCAGCTGGGCAGAAAAATTATCGAGCGGTTTCCGTATGTCGATATTGTGGTGGGCACCCACGCCTTTCCGCGCCTGCCGGCCATGCTGGAACAAGTTTCAGCCGGCGGCGGCCCGCTGGTTGAGACGGAAATGACCGAGAGCCTTGAAAAAACCGATACGGAGATGCTGCTTGCGCATCACCAGACGGATATTTCCGAATTTGTGACCATCATGCGGGGCTGCGACAATTACTGCACCTACTGCGTGGTGCCCTATGTGCGCGGCCCTGAGATCAACCGGCATCCGGATGATATTGTTTCGGAAATCAGGGCCCTGGTCAAATCCGGCATGAAAGAGGTGACCCTCCTGGGCCAGAATGTCAACTCCTACGGCAAAAAAGAGGGCCTGTGCGCCTTTCCGGAGCTCCTTGAAAAAGTAAATGCCATAAGCGGTTTGAGACGCATCCGGTTTGTCACCTCCCACCCCAAGGATTTATCGGATGAGCTGATTGCCGCGTTTGCCCGGCTTGAAAAATTATGCCGCCACATCCATTTGCCGGTCCAGTCCGGCTCTGACCGGATCTTAAAAAAGATGAACCGGAAATATACGGCAGATGAATACCTGGATAAAGTCCGCCGTCTCAGGGCGGCAGCGCCGGATATGGCCGTTACCACGGATATTATTGCCGGGTTTCCGGGCGAGACCGAACAGGATTTCAAGCAGACGCTTGATTTGATTGAGCAGGTTGAATACGACAGCCTGTTTGCCTTTGAATATTCGGATCGGCCGGATGCGCCGGCCCGCCACTTCAAGCACAAGGTGGCCCCGGATGAGAAAAACCGCCGGCTGCGTGAACTCTTTGCCCTGCAGGAGACGATCTCCCGAAAGAAACAGCAGGCCATGGTGGGAAAAACCGTTGAAGTGTTGATTGAAGGGGAGAGCAAGCGGCAGCAAAAGCTAACCGACAAAGACGCTCAGGCGCCGCTTGAATTGACCGGCCGGACATCGGGCAACCGAATCGTCAACTTTTACCGGAATACCGATTGCAGCCTTGACATCCGGGATTTAAAAGGACAGATTATAAGTATTAAGATTGAAAAGGCATTTTCCAATTCACTCTGGGGGATTCCGGCTGAGACGGCATCTGCCGAGCCTCAAACCAAAGGAGGGTATGTATATGTTGCATGAGGTGTCTGTTGGCGGTCTGGCCATGGACCCGTCATCCAATGCCCCGATTCTTCTGCTGAACGCGGTTAATAAGGATTTTTCCATCCCCATCTGGATTGGCCTGCTGGAAGCCGCTTCCATCGCATCGGTGCTGCAGGATATTTCCTTTGATCGCCCGATGACCCATGACCTGTTCAAGAATTTCATTGAAAAACTCAATGTGACGGTTCCCAAAATAGAGGTCTGTGATCTAAAGGACAATACCTTTTTTGCCAAGATTTACTGCGTCGCCGGGGACGAAGAGTTCATCATGGATGCAAGGCCCAGCGACGCCATTGCCCTGGCGCTTCGGCTGAAAAGCGCCATATTTGTTGATGAGCGGGTGGTCGAGCGGCTGAAAGTCAAGGACGGCGAGTATGAAAGCCTGGATGACAGCGAACAGGGCAAAGAGTGGGAAGAATATCTCAAAAACCTCTCCCCGGATGATTTCGGCAAGTATAAAGTTTGATATATGATTGATCTGCACGCCCACTCCATTTTCAGCGACGGCGCCCTGATCCCTTCGGAACTGGCGAGAAGGGCCGAGCATAAGGGCTTGACCGCCATCGGGATCACTGATCACGGTGATTTTTCCAATATTGATTTTATCATTCCCCGGGTTCTGGGGGTCGCTGAAATCCTGAACCGGGTGATGCGCATTCACGTGATCCCCGGCATCGAGATTACCCATGTGCCGCCCGACCTGTATGCCGAAATTGTGACCAAGTCCCGTGAACTGGGCGCAAAGATAGTGATCGCGCACGGGGAAACCATCGCCGAACCCGTGGCGCCGGGGACCAATCATGCGGCCGTCAAGGCGGGGGTGGATGTGCTGGCCCATCCCGGCTTAATCAGCGAAGAATGTATGATGGCCGCCCGTGAGCATGGGGTGTTGATAGAGATTTCCGCCCGCAAGGGCCATTGCCTGACCAACGGGCATGTGGCTGGATTGGCAAAGGATCTCGGCGCTAAAATGGTGATTAATACGGATGCGCATGCGCCCGGGGATCTGATTGATTCAAATATGGCCCGCCGGGTGGCGGCCGGGGCCGGACTGGGGGAAGAGGATTTCGTGGAAATGCAGAAAAACGCTGCTGCTTTTCTCCCGGCCGATCATTTCGGCCGCCAGGTATAGGCATAAGAATTAACGGGCTTCTATGTAACTTAACGGGTATTAGGTTTTGGGTATTAGGTATTAGGGGTAAAATTAAAGGTTTCAGGGTTCAGGTTTCAGGTTTCTAAGGAGCTTCATCGTATTCAGCCCCGCGAGAGCGGGACGAATCAGTAGGGCGGATAAGCGACAGCGCATCCGCCAAATGCCTGGAAAGATTTCTCGCTGACGCTCGAAATGACAGTATTGACGGATTTTGAGTGCCTTTTTGCGTTGCTTTCTGCAAAAATATCGTAAGAACGGCATAAGCCGCTTTTGAGAAGCCAAAAAAAATGCCAAAAAAATGCTTGACAAGCAGGGATTGATTCGTCAAGTTGGTCGAAACATTCACTTCCCCTTCTTCCCCTGGGAGAAGGGCGGGATGAGGGAAATTTTCAAAAACAATAACCATACTTTTATTTAGACGACAAAATAATGCACAGTAGATCCAAACAAATTCGGTTCTGGTTTTTTAGCTATTATTACTATTATTTTTACGGGACGGGTCTGCCTGGGCATTAGGATTTTATCAACATAGCAAAAATACAGAAGCCGCGGGCAGACCCAAACTGCCCGCGGCTTTTTTGTTTTAAAAAGGCCGGAGGGCAGAACCTGCTCCCCGGCCTTTTTAGTTCTAACCCAAACAAAACGAAAGGAGACTGACAATGACGATTCTTGGCAAACAAATCCGCATGGAACGGGTGGTTGATCGCAATTCCGGCAGAACCCTGATTGTGCCCCTGGATCACGGGGTAACTGTGGGCCCGATTTACGGAATCAGCGACATTAAGACCACGGTTGGCAGTATTGCCGAAGGCGGAGCAACAGCCATCGTCGAACATAAGGGACTGGTCGGGGCCGGTCACAGAAAACGCGGGGGCGACATCGGCCTGATCATCCATTTATCCGCTTCAACCAGCCTGTCCCCCACGCCACACTCCAAGGCCCTTGTCTGTACAGTGGAGGAGGCCTTAAAGCTTGGCGCGGATGCAGTATCCATCCACGTAAACATCGGGGACAGCCAGGAGAGCGAGATGTTGAAAGATTTCGGCCGGGTCAGCTATGAGGCCAGAACCTGGGGGCTTCCGCTGCTGGCCATGGTTTATCCGCGGGGTGAAAAAATTAAGGATGAATATGATGTTTCTGTGGTAAAACATGCGGCACGGCTTGGCTGTGAAATGGGCGCGGATTTGGTGAAGGTCTCATACACCGGATCACCGGAGAGCTTCCGGGAAGTGGTGGACGGCTGTACCGTTCCGGTGGTGATTGCCGGGGGCGCGAAAATGGACTCTGACAAGGATATCCTCGAGATGGTGAAGGGCTCGCTTGAAGCCGGTGGCGCCGGCGTCTCCATCGGCAGAAACGTATTCCAGCATGATGATCCCACCAAAATGGTCCGCGCCATGGCGCATGTCGTTTTTGAAAACGGGACGGTAGAGGACGCATTGAAAATGCTTGAGGGATGAACCGCAGAAAGGGGGATTTAGTGGGATTTAGGGGATTTCTGGAATTAAGCAAAGCAAAAGGAAAATTCAATCATGCGAAAAATATGGGTCAAAGTCGATCCCTGGGACAAGGAGCTCGTTAAAACCGCATTGGAAGGCGGGGCGGACGGCATAATGGTGCCGCCCGGCTATTCCGATCAGGTCAAAGCCCTTGGCCGGATCGAGACCATTTCCGAGGACGGGGATTTAAAGCCGGGCGAGGATGTCATCGTCTATAAGATCCAAAGCGGGGCGGATGAAGAAGAGATCGTGCGGCTTGCCCGGGATAAACGGGTGATTCTGGAAATCAGCGACTGGTCGATCATCCCGCTTGAGAATTTAATCGCCAAAGGCGCGGATGTGATCGCCCCGGTTGAAAACCAGAAAGAGGCGGAAACCGCGTTCGGCATTCTTGAAAAAGGGGTGAGCCACATCCTGTTTACCGGCCAGGACCCGGTGGAGCTTAAAAAAACTTTGAACCTGGTAAAGGCGACCGCGGATCAGGTGCCGCTTGAAACTGCGGAAGTGATAGATATCCGGTCCGCCGGCATGGGCGACCGGGTGTGCGTGGATACCTGCACGGAAATGAAGCCGGGCGAGGGCATGCTCGTTGGAAACAGCAGCCGCGTTTTATTCCTGGTGCATGCGGAAAGCATAGAAAATCCCTATGTATCGCCGAGGCCCTTTCGCGTGAATGCCGGCGCGGTGCATGCCTACACCCGGGCGGCGGACGGCAGGACCCGGTATCTCTCAGAACTGGCATCCGGCGACCAGATTCTTATTACCGATTTTGAAGGCAATATCAGCGTGGGCACGGTGGGGCGGCTTAAAATCGAGCGCCGGCCTCTGGTTCTGCTAAGGGCAAAAGTCGGGGACACAGAGGCCAGCACCATTCTGCAGAACGCGGAGACCATCCGCTTGACGGATCCGTCGGGCCGGGCGGTCTCGGTGGTATCATTAAAGCCCGGGGATAAGATTCTGGTGGCCGTGGAAGCGGCGGGCCGGCATTTCGGGATGAAAATTGACGAGACGATCACGGAGAAATAGGGTCTATGTCTGCAATCACCGGTGAAACGATCGTCTATGGGGTAATCGGAAACCCCGTGGCCCACAGCTTAAGCCCGGTCATGCACAACCAGGCGTTCTCAAATACCGGCTATCCCGGGGTTTACGTACCTTTTCAGGTTCAGGATATCGGCGCGGCGGTGGACGGGATACGCGCTTTGAATGTCCGGGGCATCAGCGTGACCATCCCGCACAAGGAAACCGTAATGCCGTATTTGGATCAGATTGATGAGACAGCCAGAGAAATCGGCGCGGTGAATACGGTTGTTAATGATAAGGGCCGGTTGATCGGCTATAATACAGATGCCTATGGGGCGGTAACAGCCTTATCTGAAAAGACTGACATCAAGGATAAGGATGTGGTCATTCTCGGCGCCGGCGGGGCGGCCCGGGCCATCGGGGACGGTATTTTAAAAGAGGGCGGAAGGCTTCATATTGTGAATCGCTCGGCGGAAAAAGGGGAGAGCCTTGCCGGGTTTTTAGGCGCGGCAGTTTATCCAATGGAGCAGTTCCAGCAGGCGCCCTGCGATATCCTGATCAATACCACGCCGGTGGGCATGCATCCGGAGGTTGATGCCATGCCGGTTGCCCGGGACTGGCTGCATCATCACATGATGGTAATGGATATCATTTACAATCCGGTTAAAACGCGGCTCCTTGAGGCTGCGGAGTCCATCGGCGCTCAGGTGATCAGCGGCGTTCCGATGTTCGTCTACCAGGGCGCCAGGCAGTTTGAGCTATGGACCGGATTGAATGCGCCGGTGGATTTGATGAAGGAAGTGGTTTATGAGGCGCTGAGGTAACTCCATCTATGCGAAAAATTAAAACCGGACCGATTAAAAATACAGACATATCATTGCCCGGCTCCAAGAGCTATACGCATCGGATGCTGATTGCCGCAGCGCTTTCAGAAAACTGGTGCCGCATCCACAACCCCTTGGAAAGCGAGGATACCAATTATACGCGCCAGGCATTAACGGGCCTTGGCGCAAAGGCTGAAAGAGCCGACGCATATGTCGATATTAAAGGCACAGGCGGCCGTTTTCAGCCGGTTGATGAACCGATTGACCTGGGCAATTCCGGCACCTCCATGCGGCTTTTAACCGGGGTTGTGGCCTTAGGGCAGGGCAGCTACGAATTAACCGGCACAGAACGGATGAAACAGCGGCCGATTGAGCATCTGCTTGACGCGCTGCGCCAGATCGGCGTGCAAGCCTTTTCAATTAACGGCAATGGCTGCCCGCCGGTACGGATCAGCGGGGGGCAAATTTCAGGCGGATCGGTTGAAATTGACTGCAGCGTCAGCAGCCAGTTCCTGTCCTCGCTTCTTTTAATGGCTCCGTTAACCGCCAACGGACTTTCCATTCAGGTGGTAAAAGGCCCGGTTTCCAAGCCTTATATCGATATGACCGTGGATGTTTTGAATCAGTTCGGCCTTCAACTGGAAAGACAGGGATATACAGGATTTGATGTAAAAGGCGGCCAGACTTATCAGGCCGGCGAATACACGGTTGAACCGGATGCCTCCCAGGCCTCCTACTTTTGGGCGGCCGCCGCGGTGACCGGCGCCGTTATCAAGGTTAAAAATATCACTTCAAGATCTCTTCAGGGAGATGTCCGCTTTGTCCGGGTGCTTGAACAGATGGGCTGCCAGGTCAAGGAGGCGCCGGACGGGATCTCGGTTGCCGGGGGGCCGCTTGACGGAATTGATACGGACATGTCCGACATGCCGGATCTGGTGCCCACACTGGCGGTGGTGGCCGCATTTGCCAAGGGCCAAACCGTCATCCGAAATGTCGGCCACCTGCGGGATAAGGAAAGCGATCGCCTGAGCGCGGTGCAGAATGAACTCAATAAAATCGATATTTCCGCCGACACCCAGGGCGATGATTTGATTATAACCGGCGGCGCCCCCAAAGGCGGGGAAATCGACACCTATGATGATCACCGCATGGCCATGAGCTTTGCCGTGGCCGGCCTTTGCACCCCCGGGATTTTCATAAAAAATGAGGGGTGCGTGGCCAAGTCCTTTCCCGGGTTTTGGGAAATGTTTGACCGGATGTATGCCTGATGAATATTTGTCTTATCGGATATCGCTGTACCGGCAAAACGTCTGTGGGCCGGATGCTGGCTGAACAGCTCGGCTGGCGGTTTATTGATACGGATCAGCATATTGTGGAAAAGGCCGGCAGGAGCATTTCAGAATTGGTGGCTGCACATGGCTGGGAGTTTTTCAGGCAAAAGGAAAAGCAGGCGCTGACCGAATTAAATGCACATGACCAATTGGTCTTAGCTACCGGCGGCGGCATTATCCTTGATCCGGCAAATCTTGCCATCTTAAAAGATGATAAGAATTTCGTGATTTGGCTTCAGGCATCGTTTCAGACCATATTTAACCGTATGACAAATGACGCGCAAACGACCGCCTCCCGGCCTTCACTGACTGATTCCTCTTTGCTGGAAGAAATCAAGGACACCCTTACGGGAAGAATTCCTTATTATGAATCTGCCGCAGACCTGATCGTAAATACGGAAAATCAATCAATTGAAGTAATTTCCCGTCAAATAATTAAAAAAATTGAGGAAACCCATGTCCGGAAATACATTCGGTAAATTGTTTCAAATAACCACCTGGGGAGAGTCACACGGACCGGCCATAGGCGTGGTGATTGACGGGTGTCCGCCCGGCCTGCCCCTTGATGAATCGGTGATTCAGAAAATGCTGGACCGCCGGAAACCCGGCCATTCAATCGCCAGCACCAGCCGGAAAGAGGCGGATCAGGCAAAAATCCTGTCCGGCGTATTTGATGGCATGACCACCGGCACGCCGATCATGATTATGGTCGAAAACAAAAATGCCGACTCCTCAGCCTATGAACCATACAAAGATTTGTATCGGCCGGGCCACGGGGATTACACCTATCAGGCAAAATACGGCACGCGCGACTGGCGGGGCGGGGGACGGTCATCCGCCCGGGAAACCGTTGGCCGGGTGGCGGCCGGTGCGGTGGCCGGGGAACTGCTGAAGCGGCAGAACATCGATGTGTTTGCTTTTACCCGTCGGTTGGGCGATATCGAGATTCAATCAGTTGATCGGGAAATAATTGATCAGAATCCCTTCCTGTGCCCGGATGCAGATGCGGCAGAAAAAATGGCCGGGCACGTGGCAGAGGTCAAGGCGGCCGGGGATTCATTGGGCGGCATTGTTGAAGTCCGGGCCAAAGGCGTACCCGCCGGCCTGGGCGAGCCGGTTTTTGACAAACTCGATGCCGAACTTGCAAAGGCTTTGATGAGTATCGGCGCGGTAAAAGGGGTTGAAATCGGCGCCGGGTTTGAGGCTGCCAAAATGCGCGGCTCGCGTCACAATGACCCCCTTACGCCCAATGGATTTGCTTCCAATCATGCGGGCGGGATCCTGGCAGGAATTTCAAGCGGGGATGAGATCATTGTCCGGGCAGCCGTCAAACCGATTCCCTCCATCGGGATTGAACAGGATACCGTGGATGTCCACAGCCGGCCGCAGAAAATATCCGTCAAGGGCCGCCATGATATCTCGGCCATTCCCCGGATCAACGTGGTCTGCGAGGCCATGGTCTGGCTTGTGCTGGCTGATCATTTTTTGCAACAAAAAACAAAGGCTCAGTAAAACTGGGTAGCGGAAGCCTTTAGCCCTCTATTTAGGTTGACATAGTGTACGTAATTGCGTACATTATAAATACAATCTGTATTAATCGAAGGGGTGGAATATGCCGACAATTACCATTACTGAGGCCAGGGCCAAACTCTTTGGCTTGATTGATGAAGCAGCTTCTTCACATGAACCCATTATCATAAAAGGCAAGCGCGCCAATGCCGTGCTTATCTCAGAGGATGATTGGCGTTCTATACAGGAGACGCTTTACTTGCTTGGTATTCCAGGTATGAGGGAGTCCATCCGGGACGGCCTTGCCACGCCGGTAGAAGAATGCAGCCAAGACCTTGATTGGTAATGTGGCGGGTTGTTTTTACCAAACAGGCTCAAAAAGACGCCAAAAAACTATCTGCTGCCGGTTTGCGCCCAAAAGCGGAAAAACTGATTGAAATTCTGCGCGAAGATCCTTACCAAACCCCTCCACCGTTTGAAAAGTTGTTAGGCGATTTGGCCGGTGCTTTTTCCCGACGCATAAACATTCAGCATCGTTTAGTTTATCAGGTTCTGAATGATCAGAAAATTATAAAGGTTCTTCGCATGTGGACGCATTACGAATGAAAATGAATTTTCGATAGGATGTAGCAAGGCGTTTTTACCAACAAGCCATAATGCTGCAAGCACCTCAAAGGGCGCTTGCAGCCAATGTGCAATAGTCAAAACAATAGGTACGTAGGTTGGGTTGAGTCTGCGAAACCCAACAACAGACCCAATCCCTAATCCCCTCAGTCCCTCAGGACCTAAGTCCCTCAGTACCTTCTTTACTCCGCCTCAATCGCCGCCTGTGCCCCGGCCAGCCGCGCAATGGGCAGCCGATACGGCGAGCAGCTCACATAATCAAACCCGCATTCAAAGCAGAATTTAACCGATTCCGCATCCCCGCCGTGCTCGCCGCAGATCCCGATTTTAAGATCCGGCCGCGCGGCCCGGCCTTTCTCGACCGCCTCCGTTATAAGATGGCCGATGCCTTCCATATCAATGGTCTGGAACGGATCATGCTTCAAAATCCCCAGGTTTAAATAGGCGCTCATGAATCCGCCGATATCGTCGCGGCTGAACCCGAACGTCATCTGGGTTAAGTCATTGGTGCCGAATGAAAAGAATTGCGAATTTTCCGCCATTTTATCCGCAATCAGGCAGGCCCGCGGAATCTCGATCATGGTGCCGTACTGAAATTCAATCTCTTTGATCTGATGTTTTTCCAGCACCTCTTTGTAAACCCGGTCCACGATCTCCCGGGCATTGATCAGTTCCTTTTCATCAGCGGTCACCGGGATCATGATCTCAGGCAGCGCCTTCTTGCCGTCTTTGATCATTTCCGCCGAGGCCTCAAGAATGGCCCGGACCTGCATTTCCGAGATTTCCGGATAGGTAACGCCCAGCCGTACCCCGCGATGGCCCATCATGGGGTTGCTTTCCTTTAATACATTGCTCCTTCTTTTAACTGTCTCCACATCAATATTTAATGCCTCGGCAAGCAACTTCTGGTTTTCCTCGCTGTGGGGCACGAACTCATGAAGCGGCGGGTCCAGCAGCCGGAAGGTGACCGGCAGGTTGTCCATAATGACAAGCGTCTTTTTAATATCCTCTTTGACAAACGGAAAAAGCTCATCAAGTGCGGCCCGCCGTTCCTCCTCAGTGTCGCATAGAATCATCTTTCGAAGCAGAAACAGCGGCTTCTCCGCGCCTTCGCCGTAAAACATATGCTCGGTTCGGAACAGGCCGATGCCCTGGGCGCCGAAATCTTTGGCAATCTGCACATCCTTGGGGGTTTCCGCGTTGGTTCTCACCTTCATGGTGCGGTACTCATCCACAATAGACATAAAACCCTGAAGCCGCGGGTTTTCCGTGGCATCCATCATGGGCAGCCTATCTTCGTAAACAAACCCCTTGGTGCCGTTTAGGGTGAACACGTCGCCTTCTTTATAGGTCTTGCCGTCAACGGTCAGTTTCTTGCCCAGCGCATCGATTTTAAGGTCGCCTGCGCCCACAATGCAGCATTTGCCCCAGCCCCGGGCCACAAGCGCCGCATGGCTGGTCATGCCGCCCCGGGCGGTTAAAATGGCGTTGGCCGCGCGCATCCCCTCGACATCCTCCGGGTTGGTCTCCTCGCGCACCAGGATGACGCCTTTTCCGTCCTGATACCATTTCACCGCATCTGCGGAACTGAACACAATCTGCCCGAAGGCGCCGCCCGGCCCGGCGGGCAGTCCCTTGGCAATCACATTGGCCTTTTTCTCGGCATCCGGGTCAACCAGCGGATGCAGCATTTCATCGAGCTGCGCCGGGGTGACGCGGGTGACAACGGTTTTATCATCAATCAGGCCTTCTTCCCGCATATCCATGGCCATATTAAGCGCCGCCAGACCGGTACGTTTGCCCACCCGGGTCTGGAGCATGAACAGCCGGTTTTCCTGGATGGTAAATTCCAGATCCTGCATATCCTGGTAATTTTTTTCAAGGGTGTTGCGAACCTCGACGAGTTCCTTGTAAACCTCCGGCATGAACTGCTCCAAAGACTGCAAGTGCTCATTCTGATCGTTTTTGGTATCATCATTTAAAGGGTTGGGGGTTCGGATCCCGGCCACCACGTCCTCGCCCTGGGCATTGGGCAGCCATTCGCCGTAGAAATTGTTTTCACCGGTGGCCGGGTTACGGGTAAAGGCCACACCGGTCGCCGACGTGTCGCCCATATTACCGAACACCATGCTCTGCACGTTGCAGGCGGTGCCCCATTCATCCGGAATGCCTTCAATCCGGCGGTAGGATACGGCGCGCTTTCCATTCCAGGATTTAAACACCGCGCCGATCGCCTGCCAGAGCTGGGTTTTGGGGTCATCCGGAAAGTCCGTGCCGATCACTTCCTTGACCTTGTCCTTGAACTTCTCAGATATAATTTTCAGGTCTTCGGCGGTGAAATCCGTGTCCTCTTTATAGCCTTTCTCCTCTTTCATCTGATCCATGATGGCATCAAGCTGCATCCGGATTTCCTGGCCTTCCTCCGGTTCTAAACCTTCCGCCTTTTCCATGACCACATCCGCAAACATCTGGATCAGGCGGCGGTAGGAGTCCCACACAAACCGTTCCTTACCGGTTTTTTTGATCAGGCCGGGAATGGTCTTTGTGGTAAGCCCCACGTTTAACACGGTCTCCATCATGCCGGGCATGGATTTTCTGGCCCCTGACCGGCAGGAAACCAGAAGCGGGTCATCCGGGTCCCCGAATTTCATACCCATGATGTCCTCGGTCTGCTTGAGCGCTTTTTCAACCTCTGCTTCAAGGGTGTCAGGATAATCACCTGATTTCATGTAGTCAATGCAAGCATCGGTTGAAATGGTAAATCCGGCCGGCACCGGCAGGCCCAGCCTTGCCATTTCAGCCAGGTTGGCGCCCTTGCCGCCCAGCAGGTTCTTCTGCGCACCAGATCCTTCAGCGGTTCCGTCTCCGAATTTATAAACGTATTTTGTCATAACCCTTTAAATCCTTTCTTTTTATGATTTTAATCGGATGAACCCTTATTCAGATTTGCCTGATGGTATTGAAGCTCTTGCTAACCCTCTAAATTGTTACTAAAATTTATAATATTCCTATATTTTTAAGCATAGGTCAAGAAAAAATACGGTAAATTTTAAATTTCAGCGATTCCGCTTCACCCCTTCTCCCTCTAAAAAAGGCCGGGATGAGGGTAAAATGGCTTAAGTTAATGGCATTGAGTGAAAAGTGATTTGCAGCTTCTCTGATATAAATATAACGCGCTGACAAAATTTGTCAGTGAATTAACAATATTTGTTAAATTAAATGAATATAGATCAAATTTGTCTTTACATAAACGAATCAGATGCTATATAACATCCAGGAAAAAAACCAAATAAATAGAAAAAAATATAAATGGATAAATTTTTAAATTGTGGCATTTCAATTGCATCAATATTAAACAAATAATTTTTGTGATCAAGCTAAGCAGACCAAAAATTACACCACGGAACTTAAACAAAAAATGAAAAAGGAGGAACCATGCTAAGAAAACTAAGAGGAAACAACAGTAAAGGTTTTACACTCATCGAGCTGATGATCGTTATTGCCATCATCGGCATCTTGGCGGCCATCGCTATTCCGAACTTTATTGCCTACAGAAACAAGTCTTTCTGCAGTGCTACGGAAAGTGATGCAAACTCAATTGCTGGCGGGCTTTCTGATTACTTCGCAATTCCCACAATTACCGAAGTTCCGACTGCTGCAAATGCCGCTGCAGATAGAATAGACTTATCCCGTGAGGGGAACACCGGCGCGGGTATTGCCCTCAGTGGTGAGAACACCGGGACCATCGGCGCTGACACGGATCCCAATAACGGAATTACTATCAGTGTTACTGACGGAAGCGGTCGATGCCCAGATGACTATCAGTTAGCCATGGATATATCAAGAGATCCGACGGGATATTGGGATGGAACCACTAACGTTTACTATAAGATCATCGAACCCTAAATTTCTGACAGCATAATCTAAATTATTTAAATAAAGAGTCTGGGTGACTAGTCACCCAGACTTTTTAAATTGAACCCCCCAATCTGAATTGCGTATACCCTTGGTTAGAAATTTTATTTTTTTTACCTTCCTACTTACTATTCTCTTTTCCATCTATTCAAATACATTCACCGCCTCATGGCACCTTGATGACCGTCCTAATATTGTAAACAATTATTACCTTCATATAGACTCCCTGCATCCGAACAGCCTCGTCAAAACATTTTTCACAGACACACATAATCCTGAAACATTAGGGGACAGACCTTATCGACCATTTGCGTGTCTGACATTTGCCTTAAATTGGTATTTTGGTCAGGACAATGTATTTGGCTATCACATTGTCAATACAATTATCCATGTATTAACAGCGTTTTTTCTTTATTTACTGATTTTAAAATTATTCAGTACCCCCAATCTTAGAGACAACCATATAGGGACTCCATTTTTCATTGCACTGCTGGCAAGTATTTTTTGGTCGGTCAATCCCATTCAAACCCAGGCAGTTACTTATATTGTTCAAAGAATGGCACAGTTGGCAGCGATGTTTTATCTTCTTGGCATGTTATCTTATATAAATGCAAGATTGAGTCTAAAGTTCTCACGGCGATTGATCTGGCTTTCTTTTTGCCTAATTTTTTATTTGCTCGGGATTAGCTCAAAACAGAATGCCGTTATGATGCCGATGGCACTTATATTGTTAGAAATTGCTTTTTTTCAAGATATAGCCGAGCACATCACAAGAAAAAAAGTTTACCTCACAACTGCAGTTATTGCCGCAATTATTTTTTTAGCCGGCTCGGCGGCATTTATAAAAGGTGGCCCGCTTTCCTTTACAGATTATCTTTACCGGATAAGACCGTTTACCCTCTCGGAAAGATTGCTTACACAACCGCGGGTGATTTCGCTTTATCTTTCCCAAATATTTTATCCCAAGCCGGATCGTCTATCCGTCGCTCATGATGTTGTTGTGTCTGAGTCATTGTTCGCACCTTGGACGACTTTGCCGAGCATCTTATTTATTTCTTTTCTTATTTTAATATCCGTATTCCAGTTAAAGAAAAGGCCGATACTTTCCTTTTCGATTCTCTTTTTTTTTCTGAACCATATCATCGAATCAAGCATCATTGGCCTTGAGATGATTTTTGAGCATAGGAATTACCTGCCCTCGCTTTTTCTATTCCTGCCAATTGCCTATCTCTTCAATTATTTATTGGTAACCTATAAAAAGAACATCATCATTTCCATTTCTACCAGTCTGCTAATTTTTATGTTAGTTATTTTTTTTTCAGCCGATACCTATATCAGAAACCAGGCATGGAAGAATGATATTACTTTGTGGAGGGATGCGGTTAACAAGGCGCCCAATGATGCCAGAGCTTTAAATATTCTTGCCATAAAACTTGCATGGGGGGATAACAGTAGGCATCCTCACCGCTATGACATGGCGCTCAAGCTTTTAAAAGAGTCTCTGAACAAAAATTTACCATCTAATTATGTTGAAGCGGATATCTATGGTAATATGGCACTTCTTTATTATTACAAAAAACAAAATCCTGCAAAGGCAAATGAATTGTTTGCCAAAGCACTGGAAATAAATCCTGGAAATCTTAAAATCAGAAGAGATTTTGCAAATGCCCTCATCCTTCAAAAAAAATTCGACGATGCCTTAACGCATGTTTCCATGCTTTTATCAAAAAGTCCGAACAATGGCATTTATCATAATCTTAAAGGACATATTCAATTGTGGCAGGGGAAATATTCAGAGGCGTTATCCTCTTTTAAAAAAGCCTATGATTTGGTATGGGATAAAGCGAGCGTAATCTTAAATACTTCAGTTGCATTGAGTCGATCCGGTCAGCATGACGAAGCTGAGAAATTATTGCTTCATGCGATTGAACACGATTCAGACACTCTAACTTTTTATTTTGCCATCATCGAAAACAGTATAAGAGCGGGAGAAAATAAACATGCATGTAAATATTCAGAAAGGGTGGCAAATCAATTCAACGCGCAAAAAATAAAAAAAGGACTCGAAACCTATGCGGATAACCCGGAGTATGCCCCCATCTCTAAAAAGATTATTGAGCCGGTCATTTTGCAAGTGCTCAAGAAACATCATAAACCCGCAAGCTGAACAATTTTTCCATAAATAAACTTTGTGCGGACAAAAGATCAAAATGAATAAACCTCAAAAGAATCTGAGTAATAATTTTAAGCCGTTCATTTTTTTTTCCATTCTTATCTGCCTGATTTATTCCAATACTTTCAATAGTCCATTTCAATTGGATGATTACCAGAACATTACCCGCAATGCGAAAATTCATATGCAGTCCTTTAGTCTGGATGCTGTTGTCGACAGTTTTTATGCAACCCCAACCCAAGATAGTTTATATCGGCCACTCTCATATTTTTCGCTATCTTTAAATTGGCTCTGGGGTGGAGATGATGTCACCGGCTATCATATTGTCAACACCACCATTCATTTGCTCACAGCGTTTTTTCTTTTTCTAACCGTTAGGCTATTGCTTCGCACGCCCAATGTGAAAGGATTGGATCATAATACCATTTATTTTGTGGCACTTCTTTCAGCCACAATATGGTGCATTCATCCCATCCAAATCCAGGCTGTAACCTACATTGTTCAGCGTATGGCATCTATGGCTGCACTTTTTTACATTATTGGGATATTCTGTTACCTGAAGGCTCGCATGACCAAAATTGCAGTTCATCGTCTTTTTTGGTGGGGTTTTTGTGCACTGTCTTTTCTGTTTGCAATCGGTTCTAAAAATAATGCCATGATGCTACCAGTTGTCCTTTTGCTTATGGAGTTTATTTTTTTCAGGGATTTAAAAGACCGGAAAACACAAAAGTTGGCCGCTTCAATGTTTATTATTGGAGCGTTTCTTGTGGCCGCAGCTGGTGTTTTTATTTTCATGGACGGCAATTTTAATCGATACCTAGAGAGGATATACGAGGTCAGGCCTTTTTCATGGCAACAGCGCTTGATGACACAGCCGAGCGTGTTGTTATTTTATCTTTTCCAAATTTTTTACCCCACTGTAGAACACTACAGCATCACCCATGATTTTCCCATTTCTGTTTCTTTATTAAATCCGTGGACGACGCTTCCTGCCATATTGATCAACGCGTCCCTTATCGGGGTTGCAGTATGGCGAATTAGAAAGAATCCAGTATTGTCCTTTGCGATTCTTTTTTATTATTGCAATCATGTCATCGAATCATCAATCCTACCGCTTGAAATGGTTTTTGAACATAGGAATTATCTTCCCACGCTCTTTCTGTTTGTCCCAATTTCAATCGGGATAAAAAAAGGGCTTGATCATTATTTCGTGGTCAAAAAACCAATGTTTGCTTTTTTAATATTTTCCATTTGTACCGCTTTAATTGGGTTGGGAATAAGCACATATGTTCGGAATTATGATTGGCGATCCGTTCAAAGTATTTG
Organism: Desulfobacterales bacterium; assembly: GCA_034520365.1. Taxonomy (NCBI): domain Bacteria; kingdom Pseudomonadati; phylum Thermodesulfobacteriota; class Desulfobacteria; order Desulfobacterales; species Desulfobacterales bacterium. The sequence continues at coordinate 558,771 of JAXHNP010000002.1, read as the reverse complement.
GGCGGACGCAAGGAAAAAGGCACCGGGCTCAGCTAGACCATTACATAATTTGGCATACGGATACTACGAACCCACAGGGCAGACTGGCAAAGCTCTGGAGTTATATCATAAAGCTCTTAATTTAACCCCCAATCTTACTCTGATCAGGGCAGACACTTATAACAATATGGCATCTATTTATTTTTCGGATTTAAAAGATTATGAGAAAGCAATTGAGTATGCAAAAAAAGCTATCGAAATATACCCTCATCATACAAGCACTCTCATTTTGTGTGATTCCTTAAGTTTGCTCGGACGTTACGATCAAGCCATGGCATATTTAGATGAACTGCTTAAAGAACATCCTCACGACACTTCTTTTCTTTATCGAAACGGTTTTTTAAGGTTAAAAACAGGAAAGCCGAATGAGGCATTGAACTTTCTACAAGCTTGCCTTCAAAAGTCTCCTGAAAACTATAAATATCTAAGAGACATCGGGTTTTGCCTTAGTCGGTTGAATAAATATGAAAGGGGATATTGGTTTCTTCGACGCGCGCAAAATATTCGCCCAAAATCTCCAGGGGTATTACTGTGTGTAGCCGAAAACCAGTTGCTCGCTGGCAAGATAGAAGCAGTTAACGAAACGGTTGACCAATTGATTGAGTTAATCGGAGTTCCGAAATTTGAGAAATTTATAATAAAAATTTTTGATGACCCGCTTGGCCTGCCTATAATTTTTGAAGACATAACTCCCGTGATATCTGATAGAATCCGTGATCGATCGAAAAGCTATCTAGCGATTGCTGATCGATTGGAAAGAAAATTTCTTTTAAACAATTAGCTGGTTTTTATTTTTCTGAAGCTACAACGTTAATCAGGTTTGAAAAATGAAATTTTTTAAATCCAAAAAACAAATCATCCCTCTGCATTATAACTACTATTTTATTCCCGTTTTACTTGTTGTGCTTGTTGGTCTTTTCGACTCCTTTTACCTAGCATTTTCCCATTATCGAATATATACCGATATGGCTTACAAAAGCTTTTGTGCCATATCCCGGAGTTTTAACTGTGACACGGTTTCCCAGAGCCCATATTCCATCCTATTCGGCGTGCCAGTGCCGGTATGGGGCATTATCGGATATGCCTTTTTCCTGATTCTGCTCGTGTTTGCCTGGCCGCAAAAAGCGCAAAAAAAACGCATCTGGTCAATTTTATTTCTTCTTTCTCTGGGGTTTACAGTCTATAGTATTGTTCTTGCCGTGATATCCAGTTATATCATTGGCAGTTACTGCATTATGTGCATCCTGAGTTATGCGGTAAACCTTTTGCTGCTGTATTTTACATGGATTGTCCGTAAACGCTTTCATTGTGAAAGCATTTTCAAGGCATTGGCCCTGGACATAAAGCACTTGCTTGCGTACCCAAAGCTTTCCATTGGTGGGGGCGCAGCAGTCGGACTGGGGCTTTTACTGCTGCTGATGTTTTTTCCGCCTTACTGGCAATTGACGCCACCTTCGCCATCAACTAATTTGCCAACCGGCATGACAAGCGACGGCCATCCCTGGATCGGCGCTGAAAACCCCAAACTAGTGATTGTGGAATTTACCGACTACAGGTGCTTTCCGTGTAAAAAGATGCATTATTTTCTAAGGCGTCTCATACAGGCCTATCCGGACAAAATCCGGCTTGTACACCGCCATTTTCCAATGGATCATAAAGTCAATCCAATCGTTGACCGGCCCTATCATGAAGGTGCGGCCAAACTTGCAATTGTCTCGCTTTACGCTGCTAAAAAAGATAAGTTCTGGGTTATGAATGACATCCTGTTTGACTTAAGTCGACACGTGGCGGCCGTCAATATCCGTAAACTCGCGGAGCAGGCGGGAATACCATCTGAAGAAATCCGGGATATCTGGAGGGATCAACAATTGTGGAAATATTTGAAAAAAGACATTCAGGCCGGCATTAAATACGGCCTGACCGGTACGCCGGGTTTTGTTATCAATGATCGGGTCTATCAGGGCTCAATACCGGCAGAAGCACTCAAAGACTACGGGATGTTTTAAATCCGCAAAAAAATTTTATTTAATCAGAATGCCCCCCAAATCCGAGACAAATGCCAGTGACAGACTGGTTCATATTTTCCTCCTCCTGCTTTTTGCCGCGGTGATCGTCTTTATTTCTCTTCTGGCAAGCGTCCCCCCGGTCAGCACAGATGCCTTGACCCATCATCTCGCGGTGCCCAAACTGTACCTCAAGCATGGCGGCATTTACGAAATCCCCCACCTGGAAGCTTCTTATTACCCAATGAATCTTGAGCTGCTGTATTTGATCCCCATGTATTTCAAGAATGATATTATACCAAAATTCATTCATTTCGCTTTTGGCCTGATCACCGCCGCAATGCTCTATTGGTATTTAAAACAGCATATTAACAAAGCCTATGCGTTGCTTGGCGTCCTTTTTTTTCTTACCATTCCAATTATCATCCGGCTTTCTAGTATTGTTTACGTTGACCTTGGGTTAATCTGCTTTTTATTTGTCTCAATTTTAATTTTGTTTAAATGGATCGAGTCAGGTTTTAAATCCAAATATTTGATTTTCAGCGCAGCATTTTGCGGACTGGCACTTGGCACAAAATACAATGGTTTGATCGGTCTGTTTTTACTATCTCTTTTTACGGCTTTTGTATACGCACGGTATAATGCCAGCCATAAATTTTACCACGTAAAATCGATTGGCTGGTGCGCTTTATTTGTGATAGTGGCTTTAACCGTATTTTCTCCATGGATGATTCGCAATTATGCATGGACCGGCAATCCGGTTTATCCACTTTACAAAGGTATTTTTAATGCCGGGGAGAAAGTTTCGGCGAAAATCGCTCCGGACAATGCAATACAGGCGCGGGCACAGATGTCCCATATCAATGTCCGCTGCCAAATTTATAAGGAATCCTGGCTGGAAATCGCCCTGATCCCGGCAAGGGTGTTTTTCCAGGGTAAAGACTATGACCCTCAATTTTTTGACGGCAGAACCAACCCGTTTCTCTTGATTTTGCCGATATTTGCGTTTTTCGGACTCCGGTATAGCAGCCGGCAGGAAAATACGGAAAAGTGGATGCTTCTTTTTTTCTCGGTTTTTTTTCTATTATTTGTCTGTGTACAGCGCGGCATCCGCATCAGATATTTTGGCCCCATTCTGCCGCCGCTTGTAATTCTTGCCATGTATGGGCTATATAATATTCAAGCTTTTATTGTAAACAGGCTGCCCCATCCACCTGCCGAGCCCGTAAAAAAGGCTGCTATTTTTGGAATCGTTTGTATCCTGCTGGGCTTTAATGCCATTTACATGGCCAACCGATTCAGATATGTTCAGCCGCTGGCGTATATTACAGAAAAAGTTGCCCGTGATGACTATATCCAGACATACCGGCCGGAATATGCAGCGTTTCAATACGCCAACAGAAATCTTGGCAAAGACGCCAAAATATTTGCCCCGCATTTCAGCAGGCGGGGATATTACTCTGATATACAAATTGAATTCAGTACAACAATGCTTCAAAAAATTGCATCTGAAGCTGATTCAGGCGTCGATCTTGCTGAACATCTTCAGGGGCTGGGATTTACCCATTTATTGATAAATTTTTCAGTGTTTAATTATTTGGTGGAAAAATACCCAATTCACGATAAAATCGTGCTAAAAGAGTTTTTTGAAAATTATACCGTCACGGAATTCTCAAAAGACGGCTTTGGCTTGCTGCGAATGGTGACGTCACCCTGAATATTGATTTTGTTTCATTTTTTGAGAAGGCAGGTTTCGCATGTATAAAAATAACCGCATTGCGGCAGTAATTCCCGCACATAACGAAGAAACCCAGATTGGTCGGGTGATAGAGACAATGCCGGAATTCATCGATCAGATGGTCATTATTGATGATAAAAGTAACGATAAAACTTTGGATATAATCCGCCAATACCAAGAGAAGTATAATAATATTGAACTGATCCGTCATGATACAAACAAGGGGGTGGGGGGGGCAATTGCCACGGGCTACAAATATGCCCGGGATAATAATTTTGATGCGGCGGTAGTTATGGCCGGAGACGGGCAGATGGCGCCGTCGGATCTGCCGGCCATTCTTGATCCGGTGGTTGACGGGGAAGTCGATTACAGTAAAGGAAACCGGCTTTTTACAGGTGAGGCGTATCAGAAAATCCCTAAGGTGCGGTATTTTGGCAATGCTTTTCTTTCCCTGTTAACCAAAATTGCCTCCGGATATTGGCATATCGCAGATTCCCAGTCCGGCTATGCAGCAATTAACCGGAAAGCGCTTGAAACAATAAACTGGGATCAGATGTATCAGTGGTATGGCCAGCCTAATGATATCCTCGTCAAATTAAATATCTATAATTTTAAGGTCCGCGATGTGCCGGTTGAGCCTGTTTACAACATTGGCGAGAAATCAGGTATCAAGATAAGAAAAGTTCTTTTTACGATAAGCTGGCTGTTAATCAAGCTCTTTTTATGGCGAATGAAAGAAAAGTATATTATCCGGGATTTCCATCCACTGATTTTCTTCTATGGTTTGGGCGCATTTTTTTATATTACAATGATTTTATTATTTGTACGGGTCTTCTATGTATGGTTTTCAGATGGTGACATCCCTGACATTAACGCATTGGCAGCTTTTTTTGCCTTTATGAGCGGCAGCCTGTTTACCCTTTTTGCCATGTGGTTCGATATGGAAGCAAACAAGGAGTTGAAATGACTATCTTTAAAAATCCGGGAAGCATAAATTTTAGATATTAAGATGAAATTTTTTTTTAAGTTATTTATTTATATATCTCTTGTATATCTGATTTTTCATCTTTATCAAAATAATTATCTGATTATCCCTGAAGTCCAATCCTTTGTACTATTAGTTTTTTCCATATTTTTCATGTTAATCGGTTTTTTATTAAATGCTAAAGCATGGCAATGTCTACTCAAAGCAAGCAATAAGGAAGTTACTTATTCTGAATCAATTTCTTCAATTGGACTTTCAATATTTGGAAAGTATATGCCCGGGAAGTTCTGGGTTATTGTCGGGCGGGCAGCATATGTGGCAGAAAAAAAGGGAGATTCAATTTTTAGAATAACGACAATTTCTTTTTTAGGGCAGGGGATTGCCATTACTACTGGAATTATACTGGGTAATATTGTTTTATGGTATTACATGATCAGTTGGTTTTGGGTTCTATTTTTTATTGAAATACTGTTTTTAATATTTATTTTATGCCCATTTTCAAAATTGCTGCCTGAAAAAAGCTATTTTTATAAAAAGGGGGGATCGATTATCCTTTTACTAGGGCCGCACCTATTTAGAGCTATCCCTTGGTTCCTGCTTTTCTGGATATCTTGGGGGATTGGATTTTATGGGTTCGTCGGAGCTTTATCCATAACTAACACATGGATTGTGGCACCGATATTTATCCTTTCGAGCACATTGGGCATTTTGGCATTTTTTGTTCCAGGCGGAATAGGGGTTCGTGAAGGCTTTCTTTCTTTTTTTCTCATAAAATGTGGGTATTCATTGGAGATAGCAACTACAATAGCGGTTGGAAGTAGATTGTGGTTTTTACTAGGAGAGATATTTGTTTTTATATGCGGTTTAATAATTTCAAATGTTCAAGGTTTTAGTAAAAAAAATAAAAAAAGTTATTCTGAAAATTGAATTTATTTTTTTACCTTTCCTAAATATAGCAGCCAAGGAAAAACTGAAATCCAATATTTATTCTTTATAATTACAAACTCATCAATAAATTCTTCGAATTCTTTTTTCCTCCAAAAATTCATATGAGATGGCGTTTTACCACCATTTTTTAGATATTTCCCTCTTAATATATTTCCTAAGCAAAAGAAGGGTTCATGTGGCACAGATATTAAGATCCAGCCGTCTTTTTTTGATATTCGTTTAAATTCGAGCATTGCCTTATAGGGGGCTCGGATGTGCTCTAATACTTCATTGGCTATTACATAGTCAAAGGAATTTTCATTAAATGGCAGATTATGAATGTCTGATTGTATATAATCAAAATAGGAATAATTATTTTTCGCATAGATCAATTTTTCATAATTTATATCGAGTGCTGTAATTTTATTTAAAACGTTATTTTTAAATAAAAATGATAAAAGGTGGGCTTCACCACACCCTACATCTAATCCTTTTAACTTATAAGCATTTATTTTTTTTAAACTTTTACTGTTTTTATTTAAAAAATTTTTCAATAAAAATTTTATTATTAAATTATTGTTCAAATAATTTTTATCCACTATATTTAATGTATTGTATTTATTGTGCATATTATTTTTAAAATGTTTAAAAATCGGAGTTTGCGTTTCCCTTATTTTCCTTATGAGCGAATCGGCAACGTTCTTTTTTTCTAAACGGCTATATTTAACCAGCCAAAGGATCAGAAGATATGGATTTTCCTTCGAAATCTGAAGCATTTAATTTTTTGTAAAAACAGCTTAATTTTTCCCACTCCTCAGGATTTAAGACTATTTGGTTATTGTTGACGACAACCTCTTTATCAAGGTTATTCATTGGCGTTAGTAGTCCTAATTCTTTGTATATATTATTTATTTCTTTTTTCGGGTTGGCGCACAGATTTTCATACGAAATTTCAATATAGCTAGGTTCATAGGTGACTTGAAATTTTTTTATCTGTTTATTGATTTCCATCACTTGCCATAAAACTTGATATAATGGGTCTTCTTTAAGAATTTTTTCATGATTCTCCGGAGCAACACTCCACCATAAGGATTCATCTTTCATTAGCTGTCTTCGTGTCAATAATATTGATTGTGCATTAAAAAGAGGTTTTCTTGTTATATGAATAAATCGTGCTTCGGGGAAAATAGTATAAATATTGGCAAGCCTAAGGCTGTTCTTTAAATTTTTAGTGAGTAACGGTGCCTCATGATATCTCGAGATTAATATAAACGTATTTCGAATTAGTCTTTTAGACTCTAAGGACGGTTTTGAATCAAACCACTTTTGAAAGAGCACTCCCGCTTCGCTTGGAGAGAATGCACCTGGTATATATCCATATTTACTTGATTTAACCTTTTCAACTTCTTGAAATTTTTTAAAGAGCCGTGCAGATAAAACCATAAAGGAAGGCATTAATGCCATTAAATTCGAAATATAGGCGAAATTACCTTGTTGAATCAATAGTTGGTAAAGCAGGGTTGAACCAGAACGTGGAGTGCCAACTATAAATACAGGATAATGAAGGACGGATGAAAAGTTAAGATCAACTCCGCGAGTTAAGGGATCGTAAAAATTAAACGTCCGCTGCACTCCAAGTAAAATCTTTTTAAAAGAAGTAATTTCCATAAAGTAAACGAATGTATATTAATATCCTATGAATTTAAGTAGTTGAGGACCGAGGACCTTTATTATTGGCCGGGGCAGTCGTGTTAAAAATTTTGATGCAAGCCGATAAGAAGTTGAGCTTCTGTCAATTAATGGATTCTGCCGTTTAGACAAATCGGAAAGATATACATACATAATTTTATATGTCTTGACACCCCACCTAGACTTAAAATGTAACAAATCTTTATTATAAAATGGAGTTATTCCAAAATCAAAAACAGAATAATTTTTTTCGCAAGCATCTTTAATTGCAGTCCAAAATAACAATTCGTTCGGTCTGAAGCGCATAAGAGATTTGTTGCTAACAGATGCCCCATAAGCATAAATTGCAGTATCGCCAAAATAAAGCATTATAATTCCCGCCAATAATTGTCCATTCCTAAATGCTTGAAAAAGGCATCGATTGCCTTCCTCAAAATTATTATATAATGATTTAAAAAAGTTGAGCGGGTAAGGAGGAGCCCCTTGTCTACGACGAGTATCAACCATAAGATCATAAAAATTTTTATAATCTATCATTTTTTTTCCAATTTCGATTTTTACATTTTCTTTTTTTGCCTTTTTAATATTGCGAAGTGTGCTATTTTTAATATTTTTTTTAATTAAATTGATGTCGCTCTGGAGATCGAGAGTTGAAATAAAATTATTCGAAAATTCATTCCATTGGGGTTTGCTAAATCTTTGATCACATTTAAGCATCAATACTTTAGCATTAATGTTCTGAGCTATGGATTGCGCTGAATGCAAAAGAGCGTCGCACGCTTCCGGCGAATCATATAAAACTGGCACCATATGGCTGTATGGAAGACTGATAAGACTTTTTCGACCAAAAATATTTTTTAATTTGAAAAGAGGAAGAAAACCCTTAATAAAATTGTTTTCAACCGCGAACAAATATAGAGGAGTGAAATTGTAGGTAGAAGTAAGTGTATTTTTCCATTCCCATGAATGATAAATATTTGCAATTTTTTTTGAGCTAATATAATTATTTAAATGTCTCCAATCCATTTCACTGACATATTTTACATCCATTTTTATTTAGCAGCCTCAAAAAATTTTTAGGAAAAGAATTGTTTGCTTTTCCAATTAATTTTATTGGGAATCCCCGGTTATGCCGAGGTGATTTTCCGACCATATAGCCAAGAAAGAAACAGGACGCAGCCGAGTTGAAATTTTGCTGGTCAAAATTTGGGGCTAGCTTGAGTTTACGATTTATCAAAAATCAAATACATAACATTTTGATATAATATATAATATATTATATCAAGTGTCCTCCCTAACTTGCCAAATACTTTTTCATTTCAAATAAATTGAAAAGCTCTTCTTGCACCTCATCCAGTTTGGAAACAACGGATTGGGCCTTCTGTTTATTCTTCTTTTTCGAAAATATATTCAACACTTCACGGATTCCGAAAAGCTTATCATGCAATTTGTTTATCGACATGGGGAGCCCGGATTCTTTGGCTTTTTTCATAATCAAGGCACGAAGCAGCAGCGATAATGAGCAATAAAACCCATGAACTCTTATCATATTATCGGTCCAATGATACATGGGCCACCAAGTACCCGTGTTCCTGTCTTTCATCTGTTTGAAAACATCCTCTATAACGTACTGGCTCCGGTACGTCACAACGATATCTTCTGTCGTCCAGTTATGGTTGTCTGTGATAATAATGTTTTTGCCCAGATATGTATCGGCAAGCCTGGCATATTCATCCGTATTTATTTTATAGGATAGTGTCGGAATGCCATCGCGTTCACCGATCACTGTTTCTATCAGGTTTTTCATATGTTGCCCGGAAAGTGCTCTTGACATTTGGTTATGAATAGACTCTTTCGTCGGTTTTTTGCCTCTGGTTATTATACCCGCTGCTCGGTCGTCTAATTTGGCGGCGATAGCGTCGAGTTTGCCCATGCTTTTGTTGATTTCATTATTAATGGACTTCACCTGTGAAACATAAAGGTTGTCGTTGAATGTAACCACAACGGTAAGATCCTTTCCGTATATTCTTTTATGTGTACGAAAGGCCTTCACCTGATCAAGCCGCGGATGTGATAAGGGCTCAAAACGTTTATCGTTATTGGAGATTGTGCCCAGTTCTTTATGATCATCCGGTTTTACCGAACCCACAAAATGAAAACCGGAATCCCTGATAAATCTGTTTAAATTTTCGCTGGAGTTATTGCCCTTATCAAATACAATCGTCATGCCATCGCCTTTTGGGGCCCTGTTTTTAAAGGCTTGAAAAAAAAGGTCAATCAAGACCTCAAACTCCTTTGAATCATGACGATTGCCTTCGAACACATCGAAATATAGTGGGAAGTGGTCTTTGCGTGTACAGAACAAGGCATAATTAATTTGCCTGAGATCACCGCGCCCCTGTTTGTTTTTCCCTCTTTTGGCAATTGCGCAACGCGTGTTAAAAGAACCGATGAATGTATAAAAATTGGTGCCATCGTATGAAGTGCATGACAAATCTAATTTTTCCCGGTCCAACACGGAATTGACAAGTTTCATCCAAGCGCATTTTATTTTATCTTCTGTAATCGCAGACATGTTGTCCCAAAACCGCTGCGAACTCAGAGAGGCCTTGTTGACTTCAGGAAACGCACGAAACAGAATTGTATCCTGGAACCAGGGCCACATCGATCGTTTACTCACTGCGTCAATTCCCCGATTTATCGCGGCCAGCGTCAAATAGAATCCAATTGATGGTCCTTGGTTCCGTTTAGGGAGGACACTGTCGAGGGTTTGTATCATCTTTATCTGTTCGGACGTATTTAAATAGGCTGCCGGGCCGCCGAGCTGGAAAATCTCTGCATAATCCGGCTTTAATGGTTCTCCCTCTACCGCTTCAATGATTTTGTGCAAAGGTCCTAAATATTTTTGCCATTTTCTTCGAGACTTGCCGTCTCGCCTCTCGCTTTCTTCCGCATAATAATAGGTGATGCCTTTAATCTTCTTCCTGGTAATATATGCCATAGCGCCCCCTTTAAGTTAGAGGGTACAATAGCAATATATTGTGTCAATTGTCAAGTAGAATGTGAATATATTGTGCATAAATAGTTAGGGGGCACAAAATATTTTATTAACGCATTGAAAATAAACGGCTTTTCGAATAAATTATTTATAATTCGTAAACTCAGGCTAGAGGTTGCTTTGTATCAACCGCCAGCAAAGACGAAACGGTCGTCCGCATTTACTTTACTAAGGGGTGCAAAAATATTTAGACCTTTGTAGTTTAATCTGTTATGCTCCACCGCATGAATACTCAAGACGGAAGAAAAGTCGGACCGAAGGCGATGGAGGAAATCCGCATCCGTGCGGTACAGCGCGTTCAGGACGGAGAGAGCCCGGAAGAAGCAATCAAGACTTTGGGGTTTTCCCGGGCCTGCATTTACAAATGGCTTGCCAGATACCGCGGCGGGGGTTGGCATGCGCTGCGCTCCGGCAAACAAAGCGGACGCCCAAAGAAGCTCGCCGGCAGGGAAATTGCCTGGATATACAACACCATTAGAGACAATAATCCTCAGCAGTTGAAACTGCCTTTTGCTTTGTGGACGCGCAAAATGGTTGCCGATGTGATTAAAAAGAAATTCGGCATCAAGCTGAGTCTTACTTCTGTGGGCCGTCTTTTGCGCCAGTTGGGATTTTCTCCGCAGAAGCCATTGCACCGCGCCTATCAACAGAACCCGGAGGCGGTTGCTGAGTGGAAAAACACGACTTTTCCAGAAATCAAAAAGCGGGCAAAAAAACTGGGAGCAACCATATACTTTGCCGATGAATCCGGTGTCAGATCGGATTACCACTCCGGCCGGACCTGGGCCTTGAAAGGACAGACACCGGTAGTTGAAAGCACGGGAGCCAGGTTCAGTGTCAATATGATTGCAGCCATAGATACCCGGGGCCGCATGAGTTTTATGACCACAAAAAAGACCGTCCACAGTGAACGCGTGTGCGAGTTTCTGCGTAAGCTCATGCACGACAACGAAGGCCCTGTATTTTTGATTTGGGATGGTCATCCAACTCACAAGTCCAAAAAAGTCAAGGAATGCATTGAATCATTCAATGGCAGGCTGGAAGTCTATTTCCTGCCTCCTTATTCCCCGGCATTGAATCCTGCCGAGCAGGTTTTCAATAACGTAAAGTCGCACGGATCAGGGCGAATGGCGATTTCCGGTCCGGACAGATTCAAAGCCATAATATTTGGCCGCCTGCGGAAACTTCAAAAGTTGCCCCGGATTATCCGTTCATTTTTCCGGCATCCGGAGTGTGCATATATTTTATCTTAATGTATACCGACTTTTGCACCCATTAGTAAAATGCAAGAAAAACGATCGTAAAATCTGCCAACTTTCCCCCGACTTTGGCCTGCCGGTGGTCACTGACTGTTTTAGTTCAGGCATTAATAAATTCTGTTTAACCATTCCTCTTCACGACCATACCCATACTGTTGCATCAGTTTTCCGCATTGCCGGTGAAGATATAAAGCATACCTGCTTTCCCAATTCTGCCACTGATCATAGTTTTTGACCGAGGGATTTTTAAATGCGGTCTTGATCAAATCATCAACTGTTTTTCGATGATTTCCTCTGAAACCGGCAATTTTTAAAATCGTCTGGATAAACTCCTTCGGATTATTTGACAAATCTTCGAATTTTAACAAGTGATATCGGTTTGTCCAATTTTTTAATTTTGCGTATTCTTTATTTGTCACAGTCCAGTTTAAAACAGCTATTTCAAATAATTTATCTGTTTTTTTGCAGCCAAGCTCATATTCGCATGGCCTGAGCCGCCAAAAAGGAAAATAGAGTTTAAATAGGGTGTTGAAAATTTTGTCCTAAGTACAGTTTATACCGCTTGCCACTGCAGTTCGGGGATCTCTTATTATATAGATGAATACGGCATCCGGAAAAATTTCTGATGCCTTATCAATATTGGCTTTCAGTGAAAAATTGATTTCAAAATGAGACTCATTATTTATCATATCGCGTTTTAAAGGGTGAAACAACATGTAGTCATAAATGTTATTAATAATGGCGGAATTGTAATTTTTTAGCTGCATGACTTGAAAAAAGCGCAGAATCCTTGCATTTCTCTCATGAACTGCACTGATGCCCCTCAAGCTATTTAAAACATTATTGATAAACACGGTTCCGGTCCGGCCTGTGGATAAAATAAAAGTGGGCATAATGTTACGCTATCTTTTGTCGGGCATTAAATTAAAATATAACAGACTTAAAAAACCTGCGGCAATAATAGTAAGCAGCCGGTCGATTATAACAACAATGGCTCCCAGGGCAAAGTCAAATCCCAGCATTTCACTGACAAGCCCGACAATGCCTTCCCTGAATCCTATGGCGCCAGGTGCGAAGCTCAGCAAACGGCTCAGGATAGTGGATGCACTGAACAAGAGGCAATGGGAGAACGCAACATCCTGGGAGACAATTTGAAATTCATGAAAATATCTTGTTCCGATGACTGTTAAAATGAGTATCTGGAAAAAACAAAGTCTTAAAAGCAGGGTCGGATTTCTGCCCAAGGCCCGCCATCCAGAGTTTAACTCTGAAAGCCGGTTTCTAAATCGATCCGGAAAAATTCCGGATTTTATCGGCAGCCAAAGGCATGCCATGCCTCCGATAAATCCTGAAAAGCCAACCCACAGGGGCCAGTAAAAAGGCGTATTTGAAGCTATATAAAGATAGAAGAGGGTTGTCAGGCCGATTAATCCGCTGACCCCGATGAAACAGACATACAGGGCGGCTGTCACCGGCAGATAATAGCTGAATGAAAGTTGATATTTGTGCTTGAGGTACACGCCCTTGGCCACCATGCCGCCGGCAAGCGGCAGCTGGTTGCCGATGATATTCAGCACGGCCAGTGCAACGCTTTCCGGCAATAATAGGTTTATCGAAAACAGGCGATACAGATAAAAATTTGTTAGCCCCCTTAATAAAAAATTTAATAGAATAAAAAAGATAAGTAAAAAAAGGATATGGATAGACAGGTTAAACAGATGGTTTAATTTTTCGGCGTTGTTATAAACATAGAGGCCGATCAGGCATATAACCAGAATGGAAATTATATACGAGAGATATTTCCTGATTTTTGAAAATGGTTGATCAGCTTTTGAGCTCATATCCTAACTTCTTCATAAGTGGCCCGCAGACCTGGATAAACCAATCGGTTTGCTTATTGTTCCATTGGCACCAGTCCGGAAACAGCTTCTGGCTGGCATGCGTTTGTCCGGGCAGCCAATTTTTCAAGGTTTTTTTCTTTACAGCGGCAGCAGGGCTTATACTTACTGCAAAATCGATCAGATCCGAAAGGTTTTTTGCCGCATCAGGGGAGGATAGCACATCTTCAAACCGGACAACCCTGGCATATGGATTCTTCGCCGCACATTTTAACGCATATTGATTTAATTCAGCCCAGGCCCAGCAGATTTTTTCAAAGCGTGTCATTTCATGCCATTTTTCTCCATATACGCTGTCATTGAGTTCAACCGCCGTGGGCCAGCTTCCGGAGATCAATTTTTGCAAAGGGTTTTTTGCATACATGGTCCCAAAATTCATTTTTGAGCGGACCCAGTCCCTGCCGTCGCGGATAATATAAATAACGCGGTGCTGATAAAAGACCTTATCCAATAAATCAATGATGCCGTAAAAGGCTGAACTCGATTCAAGGTATATGGAACCGGGCTGGCGTTGAATAAATTTTTTCCGTTGTGAAATAATCCGTTTTATGGCTTCAGGGTCGCTCAGTTTCCCGGTTTCGCGATCTTTGGAAACAGCCTCTATGCTCCAGTCTGAAAATATAAATTTTCGAATCAGGAGCTCGAAAACCCCGGACTCCCTGATCTGCCGGTAAACCTGTGCGGCTTTATCGCCCATGCCTTCATACTGCCCAAAATTCAAGCGGTCAGGTTCATGCAGGCAAGTGCCATACAAAAGGGATGCGTCAAAAAGGTTTTGGAAGAAAAGTGTCCCGGTTCTTCCAAGCGAGGTAACAATGATTGAAGGTTTTTCTATCATAAACCCTGCATCAGCATCCACCGGTTCTTAAGTATCATGGGAATAAAGTTTTTCAAAAAAATCAAGATACCGAAAAGCTGTATGGCTGCAACCATATTTATTTTTAACCGCCTCCATTTTGAATTGATAGTCCGCAGTTCCATCTATGATCAGCTTAATTGCCTCTGCCATTTTTAAATATTCGGCAAAGGGGATCAGTTGGCCTGTAACGCCGTTGATAACAGCGTCTCCAACGCCGTCTACATCAAACGCAACGGTTGGCCTTCCGCATGCCGCAGCTTCAATGGCGACGATGCCAAAGCCTTCAACATCATTTTTTCGGGGGATTACCGGAAAGACCATGCATTCACAATGAATTATCAACTGCTTTTTGGTATCATTGTTTACCCATCCCACCAAATGCACCTTATCTTGAAGATTATTGGATGCAATACATTCTATCAGTTTTTTTTTGTATCCTTCTCTATGATATACGGCTTCCTTGGGCTCTCCGCCGGCAATTACAAATTCGATGTCCGGATGTCGGGCAAGGATAGCACCATAACAATTCTCAATAAATTCAATCAATCCTTTTCGTTCCGTTAATCTGCCCAGGCTCAGGATATATTTGCTTTTTAAAAACCTGGAAGAGGGCGGTGTTATATAATAATCAACCTCAATGCAGGGCGGAATGATTGCCAGATTCTTGACGTGATAATTGTTCTGCTGGATCAGGCGTCGGGTGTTACGGCTGTTGCAAACAATGCCGTCCAGGAAGCGGAGGCTGAAATCAAGCAGTATCTGGTAAATTTTGTTGTTATATATAACATCCAGGCCATGGGCATATGCCGCCACCGGACAGAATAATTTAAAAAAAATCAGTAACGGTGCGACCACCAGGCTGCCGCCGAAAACAATTTTTGGCCTTTGGGTGTATACCAGGT
This sequence comes from Desulfobacterales bacterium, assembly GCA_034520365.1. NCBI lineage: Bacteria > Pseudomonadati > Thermodesulfobacteriota > Desulfobacteria > Desulfobacterales > Desulfobacterales bacterium. The sequence continues at coordinate 543,414 of JAXHNP010000002.1, read as the reverse complement.
ATAGTCCCCGCAAAAGCGCATACATCAAGAAAAATGGGAATCCCTTTACCGGGGCCCTATAGATATTTGGAGCGTTGTCCTTTTCAGGGCTGCAGGGGGCGATAACGGAAACCTTCACATGGCCGGAAAGATATTTGTAAAAATTCCAGTTTAAATTTTCCATGCCGCCTTTTTTGGGGGGAAAGTTCCAAGTGATGAGTAAAATGTGATTTAAGGAATGTCCGCTATGTTTGTTCATCCGGGTTGCTGCTGTTTTTTGCGTGCATATTGTTGAATATTTTTTTTCTTTCCAAGTATAACAGCTTTTCCTGGTTCTGCCTTATCCTTACAAACATGTCCGCCTGAAGCGCCGTCAGCAGAAAGAGCAGGCTGAAAAGCAGCAGAAAACCCGAGGTAAAACCCGCCCATTTATGCGGATGAAAATGGCCCGTAACCAGATAAAATCCGACAAAAAAGGTCCCCAGAAAAAAGGATAGCACAAAAAAGCCGATGGAGATGCCAAAGAAAAATTTAAACGGCTGATAATCCCGAAAAGATCTGAAAATAATTTTGGACGCATTAATCGCATATTTCCATAAATTGCCGGCCACCCGGGATTGACCGTATTCCCTTTCGCCTTTTACTTTTATGGGAACTTCCAGAATTTTGACTTCCTTAAAGGCAAGGTCTAAAAATGTTTCCTGGGTGTAGGTAAATTTTCCCATCAGGTTTAATTTAAGCAAAACTTCCTTGGAATAAGCCCTAAAGCCGCAGGAGACATCATGGAACTGCTGTTTTGTCAGAAAACTTATCAGTGAAGAGATGCGTTTGTTCCCCCATTTTTTTAAAACAGGCATTTCCGGCTCAAGATTTTTGTCCATGAACCTGGAAGCGGTGACGAATTCAGCTTCACCGTCTATAATGGGCTGGATTAAACAGGAAATATCTCCGGGATCAAACTGCCCGTCTCCGTCAATATTGACCACGATATCCGCACCGCGCTCAATTGCTTTTTCAACCCCGGTGTTAAATGCAGCACCAACCCCCATGTTCCTGAAATGTGAAATCACGAATGCGCCAGCCTCTTCAGCCCGGGAAGCGGTATGATCGCTTGAACCGTCATCGATGACGATTATTTCTATTTTCGTAATTCCTTTAATTGACTTTGGAATTGATAATATGAGTTCCCTGATCGTGTTTTCTTCATTAAAGCAGGGGATTAAAATAACGAGAAACATAAGAAATCCATGTTATGAAAGGGCGGTTAATTTATCATTCCAGAGTTTTTCATTGCCATAGCCGAATTTTTCCATCAACGTGCCACAGATTTGATCAAGCGTCCGGGCTCTTTGATTCGACCACTCTGGCCACGACGGGAAATCATATGCAATATTTTTGTGAATTTTTTGATTCAGAATGTTTTCTAAATTGACTTCTGAATTATAATCAAACTGCTTATCCCCAAAGTTTGCTATAAATTCAATAAGTAGCTTAAAATATGAGGTTTTTTGGTCTGCGCAAAATAAGTCTTCAAATTTAAAAATTTTGATGTTCGAATCCTCTGCGCTGTCATCCGAAAGTATTTCATAAATTGTTTTCCAGGCCCAGCATAATTTTTGAAATTGATCAAAATGCCGCCAATCATTCTGATATACCGTATCATGAATCATAAACGGCGACAACCGCCTGAAGCCGAATTTGCTGACCCAGTCCCTGCGGCCGTACATCTTACCCCAGTCCATGTTGGAGCGGACCCAGTCACGGGGGTCTCTTATGAGGATGACGACTTTATAATTTGCACAGGTTTCCCGGATTACTGGAATCAGTCCATACCACCCGGAATAAGATTCAATGATCAGCTCTTTGTCTATTTTCTGATAATAGCGCGTTCGATATTTTACCAGACAATCCCTGGCGTCATCCAAGGAGTAACGGCCGGATAAATATAAATCCGATAGATTTCGAATGCCGGTTTTTCCAAGCAGCCTGCCAAATATCATCCAATACAGGCCGAAATTTTTGATGCCGGATAAAAGAGGGGTTTCTCCCTTTTTTAAATGAACGACGTCCGGTTCGTGAATGGAAAATGAACTTGTAATGTGGTTGGATAGTACATCCCCGAAAAACTTGGTTCCGGTTCGGCCGCCGGAGACAAAAAAAACGAAAAATTTATTTTTAAATGGATTCATTTGACGTAGGCCGACCTCTTCGTTCCGGATTTTACTTGGATGGGAATATCAATGGATTATTATCGAACGATTGTCTTGATAATATTGGCAAACAGATCCAGTGCGCTTTGAATGTAATATTCAGTAATAGAATCCGCCCATCGCTCCGGGTGAATCTGGAACACAGCCTTTGGATAACAGGCCTTGTTGAAACAATCAAGCAGTGTCTCGCCGTTTTTGAAATCCCGTGTTACAGCTGAGTTTACCATGTCGCGACGGTTGGCTCTGCCGGAATACCAGTTCCTGCCTGTGTCGGTAATATAGGCAATGCCAGAATAGTCAATATCCAGATAGACTTCCCCGGATATTTCAAGGATGTTTTTTAAATATTCATGATTTAGCGAATCCCGCCATATATCCCGGTTGTCATACGGACTCAATGGACTGCCGTGCATGGCAATGGTTCGAACCGGGACGATGTTGCGAAGTTTTTTCAGGTTCTGCTCAAAGTCTTTTAATGCAACTTGGTGTTTGCCTTTGGCATCAGAGAGGGATTCATAATGGTACCCGATTTCATGACCGGCGCCGGCAATTTCGGAGATGATTCCCGGCTTGAATACATGCTTCCGGGTGCGGAAATAATAAGTGCTGCAAATGCCCATTTCACTTTCCAGGAGGGCCATTTTAAGCGCATTGCCGGGTTTTCTGTCCACATCATGGCGGATTAAGATAAAAGAATATGGCAGCTCGTCAAGAGAGAAAAAATCTGAGAAACAAAGTATATTGGGATATGATGCTTTTATGGCGCGCAGATATTGCCTGTAAGCATTCAGCGTAAAGTCCTTCATACAGTAGTAGCACGATTCCAGTGGGTTACAGTAAATGTAGTACTCATGAAGATTCTTTTATCATATGTGAAGTCTCAAGGCCAGCATTAGGATTGATTGTTTGCATGCAACATATACAGTAGGTCCAGCCGGCTGTCAAAATGGACATGGGAAAGCGGTTTATGTTCCGGGATATTATATCAATTATTTTTCGCCCTTATTTTTTGCTCCGGTTCTTGAATTCATTGGAGTGTTTCTTCATAACTTCAAACATATCTCATCGCCCCCACGTGGTTCAAACAAAACCCTCATTGGAAGCGACAACTATCCTGACAGGGGGCCTGATCGTGGGGGTCAATCCATGCAGAAGGGTCGCAATCGGCTTTGAGTTTGGGGGCTCGGCGGTGATCTTAAATGTATTGCAGATTACTCAGGACATGGTGAAAGTAGTCCCTGACCCAGACATCCAGGTCCCGGAGATCGGGTATAAAGACGGCAACATCCGCCCTGGCTGCTTCAAAATCAATGGATTCGATGCGGCGGTATATTATACCGGCCATTCTACGGGAGTAAGCGGGGGCTTATCGGTATAAGCGCCCCGCTGCCGAAGCCAGCCTGGCCTCAAGGTGCGCAAGCAGGAGCGGCACTTTTTTGCGCACCAGAAAGGCAAAGTCATACCAGGCCCGGCCTTTGACCCGGTTCTTTCATCAGCGGTACAAAATCGCGGCTATTTTTTGGCCAACAGGGCCGACCCGGCATAGGCCCTCAGGGAATATGGCAAAGCAGGACTGTTTGGCAGTAAAATGCGGCATGAGTGAAAAAAATTGAGAGCAGTTGTAAGGGCTGTTGTAAGGGCTGGATAAGCATGGATTTTTGTGTTATTATGAAGAGTATTAAAATGTTTCTGATCAGTTATGCTGACCGGTGGAATGGCATCCAATGGATTCAAGAATTGTCGAAGTTTTCGAAAAAGTGAAGTCAAAGAATTTTTTATTTTTCAGGGGGGGGGCGAAAAATGCAAATCGAAAACATAAAACAGGAAGCTTACAGGATAAAGATTCTGTTTAGGTATACAGTTAATTCTGGCATTTCTGTCATGTGTTTTCAAGTGCGAGGATAGGACAGGGCTGCACCATCGGGCAAAAGGTGATGATCGGCTTGGAGGTGGATATCGGCAGTGGATGCAAAATCCAAAACAACGTGTCTGTTTATCAGGGCTTGACCCTTGAAGACGACCTTTTTTGCGGGCCATCCATTGTGTTTACCAATATTTATAATCCCACCATTTCGGCGGATCGGGTGGGTGTGCGAGTACGGGAAGCTGCTGGATGCGGATTTTATGTACCAGGAATGCGGGAAGTTATGGTGTAAAAAGTAAGGTTATGCATTATTGCTTATTAATCACAGTCCGTTTTCAATTAGTTGTAGGTCAAACCATATGAAACCAAGACCTCTTGTTCTTATTTGTTTATTGATTTTTCTGGGCGCCTTCCTTATTCGCTACGTATATGTAATGGAAACAGAGGTGGTCAATCCGGTTCAAGCAGACGCTAAACAGTATTTCTCCTATGGATACAACCTTTTTCAACACGGGGTTTATTCCAAGCAGCGCGCAGAAGACGCTTCAGCGTTAACCCCGGATTCTTTCCGTTCTCCGGGGTATCCGCTTCTAATTGCCGCCAGTTTTTCCCTGGGAGGGGAAAAACATTTTTATCCTGTGCTTTTATTTATCCAGGTATTTTTAAGCAGCATTACGGCTGTTCTTACCCTGTGGCTTGCATGGAGGGTGTTAGCTCCAACGTGGGCGGTTGTCTCTGCTGTTTTGGTCGCACTTAGCCCGCATCTGGTTGTCATGTGCGGTTACATGCTGACTGAAACCCTTTTTTCCTTTCTTATTGTTTCAGCGCTGCTTCTTTATACAGAAGCGCACGTGCAGAAGAAATTTTATCTGTTTATTATTTCTTCGGTTTTCTGGGGTTTCGCATATCTTACAAATGAAACCGCACTTTTTATTCCATTTTGCCTGGCGCTGATCTCCTGTTTTCTGATCCGGCGGGAAAAGTTTTCTGCAAATATTGATTATCGCTGGGTGGCTGTGTTTGTTGTTTTTTTTGCTGTATTTCCCATATCCTGGACGGCCAGAAACCATATGATTGTGCCTGATAATGCCCCTCAGGGTTCTTCAAGGGCGCTTAATACAATTACCCACGGCAGTTATATTGACTTTATCTATGAGTCAGAAGAGTATAAGTATTTTCCATATTACGAAGATCCGATGCAGCCGGATATCAGCAACTCTTATTCAAAATTCCTGGAGGTTTTCTGGCTGCGCTTCAAGGAAAGACCGGGTGAATATATAGCCTGGTACCTGGTAAAGAAACCCTATTATTTCTGGAGTTGGGATATTTTGCAGGGGCAGGGCGACATATATGTCTATCCCGTAAAAACATCACTTTATACGCAAAACAGGCTGGCTGATGCAGCTCGTGGTTTTTTCAGGTTCATACATCCCGTGCTTATGATTTTTTTTCTCGGCGGGCTGATATATCTTTTGGGCAAAGTTTTTGCGTCCGGTAAGTCAGGGATGCAGCAGAAGATTGTTTTTGCTTCTTTGGGCTGGATTCCTGTTTATTATACCCTGCTCTACATGGTTTTTGCGTCATGGCCCAGGTACGCGCTGCCGCTTCGGCCCGTATTTTTTATTATTGCCGTCCTGGCCCTGACCCGATTATTCTTTTTCTGCAAAAGCCGCCTGGAAAGTGCCGGACATATCGGAAACATCTAACATGTTAACCGCAAAAAAAAGGCGAGTCCTGAATGAAAAAAGAGAATCCGGATCCTGAAAAATTTCTTTTAACAGGGATTATCACGGGTACAAATAAACCCTAAAAAAGTTAAAAAAAAACGTTTATCAAATAATTTTAACATTACGAAATTATATTACGGGCTTCCATTTCATTTTTCGCAATCTTTCCGGCTTGGATGACATTCAAAATGTCGGAAATTTCTGCATAATGAATCGAAAGGCGGTCGATGCGCTTCTCGAATTTCGGGAAAAGAACAGATACCTTCCAGGACTGCGGGCTTTAGTCGGCTTCCGCCAGGGTTGGATTACCTGCAACAGGGAGGAAAGACCCGGCAGCAAGCCCGGAATGACCTATGGAAAACTAATTAACCTAGCGATGGATGCCATCTTTTCTTTTTCCGATATTCCCATACGATTGTGCCTCTTTGTGGGGATTATCGGAATGCTGATCTGTTTTGGCGCATTTTTTTATATCATTTTGAGTAAACTATTAGGGATTGCTCCATTCGGCTGGTCCTCAACAACCATCAGTATTTTTTTTATTGGATTTATTGAATTGATCTTCCTTGGTATTATGGGAGAATACATCTATCGCATATTCAAGGAGACCCAAAACAGACCCCATTATATCATAAAAAATAATAGAGTAGCTCTGAGACCGGCTCAATGACAAGGCGCTTAATTGTCTTCAAAATACTATTTATCCTGAAGTTCATACATTGAAAAATGGGCTTTAACTGATTTTGTCTATGCTTGGCGACTTATCAACAAAGGGGACTTCCAATACAACGGGTTTTTCGGTTCCCCGCAGTTTTGTCGGTTCTCTGCTTTTCCTGCTTTTTTTAATGTCGTTCATTTTTATGCCTACCTGGAAAATGACGGGCACTTTTCAGCGCCAATATGGACTGTTATGCATTTCATTATTACTGGGTGCGCTTTGGTCCTATGCAGCGGCGGGGGAACTTTCGTTTCTCCGGATAAAAAAAAGTGCAATCCCAAATAAAAAAACGCTCTTTATTATCTTTTTTTTCTTTGTTCTGCTTTATAATTATAAAGCCCTGCAATCAGTCATCCCCTGGCGGGGGGATGAGGCCTATCATATCGTTTATACGTTAAAAGCGCTTTTTTTTCTCTTTAAAATCCAGAAACCGGCAATGCTCCCATTTGCCTTCTTGTCTGTTTTCTTCCTTGTATTAGCATTTCGTAAATCGACGCTGTTTATCCCAGTTGGTATTATTTTACTCATTTTTATCATTTTTTCGGTTGAGCAAATTAATGAAAACCAATTTCTTGCTTATGGAAACAGACAGCTTGCCTTGAGGTATCCATTTTTATCAAGATGGGCCCATACTGCATATTCCGGATGATTTCGGCCACCAATTCCGATTCATCTCGGCCACCAATTCCGGATGATTCCGGCCAGTGATTCCGATTGATTTCGGCCACCGATTCCGACGGAAGTCGGCCGGTGATTCCGATCCATTTCGGCCACCCATCACAAGTAATTTTTTGAGCAAAGCTTCGCTGGTGAACAAAAATTATTAGCGGTAAGTTGTGCCTCTTTTAATCATTCAAAGGAGGTGCAAATGCCAGCGGAGCGAATCACCATGCGAAAAATCAAAGAAGTTTTACGTCTCAAGTTCGAATGCAAACTCAGTAACCGAAAGATTGCCAACAGTACTTCCATCGCCCGTAGCACGGTAGGCGATTATATCCAGCGGGTCAAGGCTGCGGGCCTTGGCTGGCCGCTTCCGGAGGATATGGATGATGCGCAATTAGAAAAGATCCTGTTTGACCAGGTGCCCTGCACGTCCAAGGATCACCGGCCGCCTTTAAATTTCTCCTATGTCCACCAGGAGCTCAAACGCAAGGGCGTGACCCTCATGCTGTTATGGCATGAATATAAAGCCCAAAACCCCCAAGGCTATCAATACAGCCAGTTCTGTCATCTCTATCGCCAATGGCGCGATAAACTGGACCCGGTCATGCGCCAGGACCACCGGGCAGGAGAAAAGCTCTTTGTCGACTACAGCGGCATGACCGTGCCGATTACCGATTCCGGAAGCGGCACCACCTCCGAGGCCCAGATCTTTATCGCCTGTATGGGCGCTTCCAATTACACCTACGCCGAAGCAAGCTTGAGTCAAAACCTGTCGGACTGGATTGATTCCCATGTCCGGGTATTTGAATTTTTAGGCGGTGTGCCGGAGCTGGTCATCCCCGATAATCTCAAAAGCGGTGTGAACAAGGCCTGTCGATATGAGCCGGATCTAAACCCCACGTATCTGGATATGGCCAATCATTATGACACCGCTGTTATCCCGGCCCGGGTCCGGGCACCCAAGGATAAAGCCAAGGCTGAGGTCAGCGTCCAGATTGTGGAACGCTGGATTTTGGCTAGGCTTCGCAACCGGACGTTCTTCAGTGTCACCGAGTTAAACCGGGCGATCGATGAGCTTTTGGTTGAGCTAAACAACAAGTCCTTCCAGAAATTGCCGGGAACCCGAAAAAGCGTGTTTGAGTCCATGGACAAGCCGGCTTTAAAACCGCTGCCCATGGCACGGTATCAGTTTGCCCAATGGAAAAAAGCCCGGGTGCATGTTGATTATCATGTGGAAGTCGACGGCCATTATTACAGTGTGCCTTACCAGCTTATGAAAAAGCAGCTCGACGTCAGGATAACCGCCAATACCGTGGAATGCTTTTATAAGGGCAAAAGGGTGGCCAGTCATGCCTCAAGCGACCGGATGGGCCGGCATACCACGCTCAAGGAACATATGCCCAAAAAGCACCAGCAATATGCGGAATGGACGCCTGAGCGCCTGGTGCGCTGGGCTGGTAAAATCGGCCCCCATACGGCTGAGTTGATCGAAAAAGTGATGGCTGTTCGTATCCATCCTCAGCAGGGCTTTCGCAGCTGTCTGGGCATTCTTCGGCTGGGCAAAAGCTATGGGGAGGAGCGGCTTGAAGCCGCTGCCTGTCGGGCCAATCAAATCGGCGGCAAAAGCTATAAAAGCGTGGAGTCCATCCTGAAGAACGGGCTGGATCGCAAGCCCCTGGCCGAGGAAGAGTCTTCGGGGAAGCCGATTGACCACGCCAACATCAGGGGCGGGAAATATTACGAGTAAAAGGTATGGATCTGATCTTAATTGGGGGCGCTGCCCCCAAACCCCCGGGGTTAACGCATTATGGACCAAAGTATGAGAGATGGGCCGCACGCAGGGTACGGCCCTCATACTTCGGTCACCCTGGCCGGCGCTCGGGTCGCTCCCCAGCGTTGCCCTATCCTCCGGCAAAGGCGGATATCAATATAGCCTATTCATTAAACTTTGAAAAGATAAAAAAGGAAAATATATCATGTTGACCCATCCGATTATGGACAAATTACAGGCAATGAAGTTCTACGGCATGCGAAAGGCATTTGAAGAGCAACTGCAGACGGCTGATATCGAAAAGTTCTCCTTTGAAGAACGCTTGGGTCTGCTTGTGGATCGAGAACATACAGAAAGGCAGGATAGACAGCTAAAGACCCGGCTGAAAAAAGCCAAGCTGCGGCATCAGACCAGTATGGAGGACATAGATTATACCTATCCCCGGGGGCTGGATAAGCAGTTCATATTATCGCTTGCCGCCTGCGAATGGTTAAAAGCCCGTCACAATGTATTTATCACCGGGCCGACCGGGATCGGAAAATCGTATTTGGCCTGCGCACTTGCCCACAAGGCCTGTCTGGAAGGATACAGTGCGTTGTATCTGCGGGTGCCGAAATTGTTCTCCGAGCTGAGTCTGGCCAAAGGCGACGGCCGTTACGGCAAACTTTTGGCCGGCTTTGCCAAAACGCACTTATTAATCCTCGATGACTGGGGCTTATCAAACCTTACCAAGGAGCAGCAGCGGGATTTTCTTGAAATCATAGAGGATCGCTGTGAGATCCACTCAACAGTAATCACCAGCCAGCTGCCGGTATCGCATTGGCACGAGGTCATCGATGATCCGACCCTGGCCGATGCCATCCTCGACCGCCTGGTTCACAATGCATACAAAATCAATCTGAAAGGAGACTCTATGCGGAAGAAAAAAAGAAAGTTGACTTAAAGCGAGTAATTTGTGAAGGAAAAGACAGCGTCGCTTTGCTCCGAAAAAGTGGCCGACATCATCCGGAACGAGTGGCCGGAATCAATCGGAACAGGTGGCCGACTTCGTCCGGAACAGGCGGCCGAAATCGCCCGGAATGAGTGGCCGACTTCGCCGGAATACGCACCCATACGGTGATAATTTATATCGCGCGGTGGTTTGGGGGTGAATTCAATGAATTCACCTACCGACTGGTACCGTTGATATGCGCTGTTCTTTTAACTTGGTATGCCGCCCTGAAGCCTTTTAAAGAAAAGTATGTCTATATAGCCTGCTTCTGGGGGCTGGCAATCAGTACCATCCCGATTATCGTTTACTATTCTTCGATTCTTTATCTCGAGCTCCCGGCAATCATCCTGATGACAATCGTCTGTATAAATGCAGAGCATCTATTAACCCATGACTTTGACGAGATACGGAAGAATGCGGCCTGGTATGCTTTGATATTAATCGGATTTATAAAGGAGAACACACTGCCTTTTCTGTTGTGTTTTCTGGTCTTGCGCTTCGTCATAAGGGTTTTTTACAGTCAATCCGGGGGTTCTGTTTTAAGGCGGTTTCGGGATGAAGTGGTTGTCGGGTATGGTGTGCTCTTTCCTTTGGTTTTGTTTGTTTTTCTGCGATGGCAGTTTTTGGATATGCATGATGATTACACGGAGATCACAAGGCTGCTGGATTTTAAATTATATCATGTGTTCATGCTTTCTTTTTTAAGACAGATCGGCGTGGTGGCCATCCTGTTCATACCTGCCGCCATAGTCCTGTGGAGGGGTAAAAAGCATGGCATGCTGATTTTTTTATCGTTAAATATTATTCTGATCCCATTATTTCATATGGCGCTTAAGGCTCAATACACGGGTTACAGCAGATTCATGCTGCTTCTGGTTCCCGTGTTTCTTGCCGCTGCGAATATAACGTTTTCTTATATAGCTGAAAAAAATAAGAGGGCGGTGCTTATCATTGTATCTAGCTGCATAGCCGTTAACATCTATATGACGCCGTTAAATTTTGATGGAACAAAAAAATCTTTCTGGGGCAATCCTATATTTGATACATCCGAACATTATTACCCTTATAGAAAAATGATCCGGTGGCTGAAAAAAAATTATAACCCAGGCAAAAACCGGGTATTATTTGCCAATAACGGATATCCCTATCGGGGGTTGCAGTTTTATCTGCTAAAATTCAATTGGCATCCATTTCATTTAGTTTCAAATGATACGGATCTAACGGATATCTGCAGGAAAGCCGAAAAATCAGATATAGACGTAATTGTATTCAAGCCGCCGCCGGATCATCCGGAATATCAGCCTGAGCTGGGTTGCGATTATAATTTTGAACATAAAGTCAGAAATACGGAACACTCGCTGATCACATACAAAAGGGCTGACCAAACAGATTCATAAAGCCCTTTCGCAATCCCGGCATTTATTTTTAAAAACAACGGCGCCACCAGTTAAGCGCAGGAAAAGAGAACATTTATATGGAAAGGAAAGATTCAAAGTTAAATGATTTTTTGTTAAGCGTGATTGTGCCTGTGTACAATGAAGAGAATACAATTATTGAGTTGTTGAATCGTGTTTTCTACGCTCCTTTTCGAAAAGAAATTATCGTTGTGGATGATGGTTCAACAGATAAGACGCTGGAGGTTTTATCGAAATACGACAACCCTTCGGTCAAACTGATTTCACACGAACGGAATCAGGGAAAGGGCAGGGCGCTTCAAACCGGATTGGATAAAGCGAACGGCGACATTATTGTGATCCAGGATGCGGATCTGGAATACGATCCGGAGGAATATCCGGTACTGCTCAATCCGATCATATCAGGTAATGCGGATGTGGTTTACGGATCGCGGTTTGGCGGGCATGGCGAACATCGGGTGCTGTATTTTTGGCATTATGCGGGAAATCGGTTTTTGACGCTTCTTTCGAACATGTTAACGGATTTGAATTTAACAGATATGGAAACCTGCTATAAAGCCTTTACCCGGCAGGCTCTCGACGGCATCCGGATAAACGAGAAGCGGTTTGGCTTTGAGCCCGAAATTACGGCAAAAATAGCCAAAAAGAAACTTAGAATTTACGAAGTGCCGATTTCTTACTACGGGCGGACATACGAAGAGGGGAAAAAAATTAATTGGCGCGACGGGTTGTGGGCGCTTTGGTGTATATTACGGTACAATCTGTTTGGGAGATAACTGTGCCGTCTTTGATGTATTCAAAACAGGAAAGATAAATGAATAATTTGGTGAGCAAGCAGGTTCTGGTGACCGGCGGCGCGGGATTTATCGGTTCCCATTTGTGCGAACGGTTGCTTGATAAAGGGCATGAAGTTCTTTGTGTGGATAACTGTTATACCGGAAACAAGGGCAACATTTATCACTTGATGGAAAACCCGAAGTTTGAATTCATGCGCCATGACATCACCTTTCCGCTGTATGTGGAAGTCGATGAGATTTATAATCTGGCCTGCCCGGCATCGCCGATTCACTACCAATTCGATCCGGTCCAAACCACCAAAACATCCGTGCACGGTGCCATAAATATGCTCGGGCTTGCAAAACGCGTCAAAGCGCGAATTCTTCAGGCTTCCACTTCAGAGGTATACGGCGATCCGGAAATCCATCCCCAGCCGGAAAGTTATTGGGGAAATGTCAATCCCGTGGGCCGGCGTTCCTGCTATGACGAAGGCAAGCGCTGTGCGGAAACGCTGTTTTTTGATTATTACCGCCAGCACCAACTGCCGGTAAAAGTGGTTCGCATTTTTAATACATATGGCCCCCGAATGCATGTTGATGACGGGCGTGTGGTTTCCAATTTTATTCTTCAAGCCTTGCGCGGAGAACCGATTTCCCTCTTTGGCGATGGCTCGCAGACCCGTTCCTTTTGTTATGTGGATGACCTCGTCGACGGCCTGATCGCAATGATGAGCACGGAAGACGACTTTACCGGCCCGCTAAACCTTGGCAATCCTGTTGAAATTCCAATATTGGAACTCGCTCAGAAAATAATAGAGCTTACGTCTTCAAAATCAAAGATTGAATTCAGCCTTCTCCCTTCGGACGATCCAAGAAGGCGAAGGCCTGATATAACCCTGGCAGGCGAAAAGTTTGGCTGGAAACCAGCAGTAGATCTCGAGCAGGGACTGGAAAAAACCATTGCTTATTTCGAGGGTCTGTTAAACCCTCTCTGACTATAAAATTTGGACACGCGTCCTCGTCAGGGTTAGATGGTTTTTAAGCGTGGATCCCGAGTATCTGCTGCGGATTATGATGCTATTATAATCCACTATCGATCCTTGCGCAGCGAATTGACATAATCCTGGGCGTCCATTTCCCACAAGCCCTTTCCTGTACCGTAAAGTTCTCGCCAATCCAGGAGCGGTCTGCTTCGTCTTTTTATTTTAAGCCGTGTGACGATGCTGTCGAGCAACCTGATCAATTCTTCATCGTCCAATAGATCGATTTCTTTTTCAATTTTTTTTATATCAACGGTTTCTTTCATTGGTTAAGCTCCAAATTTGAGTATCATTTATGTCTTTTTGAAATAAGGAGATATCTTGACTTAGTGTACAAAAGTTTATATTTTAAAATATAAACTTATAAAACAGGAGGCGGCATTGAATGAAAGCAACGGCAAAAGAGCTCAGGTTTTACTCTAAGGAGCTTATAAATACGGTTAGAAGAGGCGAAGAGGTTGTTATTACTTACCGGGGAAAGCCTTGCGCAAAATTGATTCCTTATCCGGAAAATGAAGGGAAAAACCGGAAAAAAAATGTTTTGTACGGCATATGGAAAGATAATCAGCAGGTAGACGATGTTGAGGCTTATATCAGGGAATTAAGGAAGGGGCGGTTTTAAGTGCTCATCGATACAGATGTCCTGATTTGGTACATGAAAGGTAATGAAAATGCTTATAAAACTGCGGTCAGAATCCCTCATTTTTTCAACAATTCATTTACCGCTTCTGATAAATTCGGGAGGTCATCCTGGATGATTTTCCATACAATTTCCAGATCAACACCAAAGTATTCATGGATTAAAAGGTTTCTGAAGTCTTTTATGTCTTGCCAATCAATGTTTTTATATTCGCTTTTCATGGAATCCGGCAACTTGCCCACGGCTTCGCCTATAATTTCAAATTCTCTGATCACCGCGGAATAGGTTTTTCGGTCCCGGCAGAACGCTTCAAAGGACATCTCTTCAATATATTCGAAAATGGCTTGGCAGGATTCTGAGATATCTGAAAAATAGAGGCGATAGTCCCTTTCAGGCATAGATGATTTGCTCCCTGATGCTTTCTCTCACCAGCGGTTTTAAAGATTGTTCAAAACCGAGATCGACTTTTTTCCCGAATTCATTTTCAAGGAACCGTTTCAGCCTGAAAAAATTATGGATATTTTTGCTTGTACCTTCAAGCTCAACAACCATATCAATATCGCTTGAAGAAACAGGGCGGCCATGGGCATAACTGCCAAAGAGGCCGATCCGTATCACGCCGAACTGTTCATAGAGCGATTTTTTGTTTGTTTTTAAATAAGCCATTATTTCATCGTTTGTGAATGTATTCATTGCCCGCACCGTATAGTTTCGCCACTCCGGGATTTTATATTTTCAGCGATTACAAAACGATATCATTTGGATGATTATATATCTCCCAAGCTATATCTGTCAAAAATATTCAATAGCAGGTACAAGCGCCCCGCGGCCGAAGCCTGGCCTCAAGGTGTGCAAGCAGGAGTCGGCTCCAACGTTTGCACCTCGTTTATCGACTTTTTATTTGTTTAGTAATTATTGTATGCTAGGCGTTCTTTTTTGTCAATAAACGCCAAAACAGGGCATGAAAGGCATGCACAAAGCAGATGGAAAGCCCGGACTGTTCAGCGGAATTTTCCAGAATTTGATTTTTTGCAAATTGAAAGTTTTTGTTGCAACTTGCAAAAAATCCGATACAGGGAAAAAACATCATCACCGGCAGCCAGCAATTCAATGTCAGAGATGCATTAAACCAGTCCCTGGCCGGGAGAATCGGGATTTTGCCCCTTTTTGAAAATATGGTGGTGGCGGAGATGTTCAAGTATCATTATCATCATGTTCTCCAGATAGAAAGACCCTCTGGATGCCTGCCTCCGCAGGCATGACAGACGGGGTGATGTCTTTTTTTGAATATGTATCGGCCTCCCGGAACGTTTTCTTGTTTTAAATGAACAATAACTGGAGTCTTCCGGATAACCGGATTCTTTTATTCTTTTATTTGCATCTCTTCACCTGCCCTGATACATTTAAAAAAGCAAAAATGATGAAAGCGCGGAGGTTTTCTACGACGAAAAAAGAAAAACTGCTTGACCGAATAACGATTCATTCGGAAATAATGCTTGGAAAACCAACAATTCGAGGGATGAGAATCACCGTTGAACAGTTGTTGAGAGCGCTTTCCCAGGGCATTTCCGAACAGGAATTGCTTGAAGAGTATCCGGAACTTGAAAAAGCGGATATTCAGGCGGTTTTTGTTTATGTAACGGGTCTGGTGGAAGAGGAGCAGGTTTTTCCCGTCCGAGGATCCGCATGAATGCTATAAAACTCAAGTTTCTTGTTTCAAAATGATCGCTTCCGGATAAAACCCATTCGTTAATCAGCGACCCCCTCCCTATGGCTTCGAGAGTTTTTTGCGATCCCACCGGCCGGGTCTTCGGCCTGATGCCCCACCCGGAAGCCTTCAACCATCCCACCAACCATCCCGACTGGCGCCGGGCAAAAGCTGCCAGCGGCGGGGTGAAAATGTATTAAAATCTGATGAAGATTCTCGAAGGCTAATTTCCAAATGCGGTTACCCTGTAGGTTGATCTGGCTGGCCGATTTCCAGGTTCCGGCATCACTTTTTTTTCGGAGGAGAAAATGTTTGAGAATCTGCCTGGCTTCTTCTTCCATGGATCTGCCGTTTTCAGCAGCGCTGATGACAGCAGGCTGGCTTTTAAGGACTCATCGATATTGCGCAGGGTCAGGCTTGCCATAACCAAAACCTCTTTAAATGCGGGAGCGCGGAAAGATTTATGTAGAGTTGCGGGCGTACGCCCTGATTTGATTTAAAAAGTCTTCGAAATTGTTAAGGTGTTTTTTTATTATGCCATAAATAAGTGCATCGTCTATTCGATCATACCCGTGAACAAGGATGTTTCTAGTACCTGCCATGGGCATCAAAAAGCTTAGACTCTCTTTGGTAATAATGCCGGCTTCTGCAACCACAGAAAAAATACTCTTGTTGTCGGAAGGTTCTGAAAGGCCCTGATTTGCTATAATGATTTTTCCGATATCCATACAGGCCTCAATGGCTACCTGGATATTTCTTTCCGCAATATCCTTATAATCCCGGGATGTTGCATATTCTTCAAAAGAGCTAATCTTTCGTGACAGGTCTTTGAGTTTTGAGATTCGCTGTTCAGCGGTGTCTATCTTTTTTTCAATGGTTTTCATGTCGTAGATTCTCTATTGCGCGGTGCAGGACATAGTTTTTGCGCGTAATTCTTCCAAAAACGGCCGGAAATCAAAATATAATCCCCTTAAGGCGGCTTCATATTCAAGCCGGCTTTCAGGATCTCCTTCATAGAGGAGAATACCTGTTGATACAGCTTGGTAGGCGGTTTCTATGGAAGCGGAATTCAGAATTATAACATCGGTTTGTCGACCCATCAGGGTGCCTAAATCTGCTGCCGCCATATAAGCCGGTGCGGAGTTTATAACGGGATCTTGTTTGTAAAGTGAATGTTCCAGAAAAAAGGCCAGGTCGATATCGGAATTGGGCTTGAACTTTTCCGGCTGTAATGCCGAGCCAAAGAGATATACCGCCAAAATGCAGTTCTGCGCATTATCGGAATTGGATATATAGTGGTTTAGGCAGCGCTCGACGGCTTCTACCAAGCTGTTGTCTGTTTCGTTGGCTGCATTTTTGGTTTTTGAGGTCATTTTTATCCGGTGGATGTTAAATTTGTATTTGTATTATGTCAATTTTTTATCAGGCATTTATATCTTATTCAAGCTCGATTTTGCAGTTTGATTTTGCAATTGTTGGTAACAAGTGGCGGATGCGCTCTCGCTTATCCGCCCTACGATAAGCCCTACGGCAAGGAATGGGTCTGGCGCTTATCCACCCTTCTACAACTGTTCCTCCACCCGCGGCCCTGTTAACGGACATAGAGTCGGCACGGTGGCCGACTCTACGACGCATGTGGCCGTAGGGCAGGCCACCGTGCCTGCCTAAAAAAAGACAGAACAAATTTGCCGTGGAGGGCTGTTGCAAGGGCTGGACGTAACGGGACAGGTAAAACTTCTGCTAAAGTGATTACAGAAGTGTAGGCAGAAGCTGTGCCTTTTGAGATTATTTCCATTAGCTGTTTTACGAGGGGGCCGTATGTTTCATGGGCCTCAATAAAGTATATTATAGGAGCCGTATCGATAAATACATTTTCCACTGCGGGTTATGATGCTATTATAATCCACTATCGATCCTTGCGCAGCGAATTGACATAATCCTAGGCGTCCATTTCCCACAACCCCTTTCCTGCACCGTAAAGTTCTCGCCAATCCCGGAGCGGTCTGCTTCGTCTTTTTATTTTAAGCCGTGTGACGATGCTGTCGAGCAACCTGATCAATTGCGGCTTCATCCATTTCTTTTGCCAGGCCATAGTCGAGCAAAACTTCTTCAATTTTTTTATAAGTGGTATAATCGAGAATAACGCTCTTTATATGACCTTTCTGGTCTGTTATATACTCAGCATCATACGGAAAACCGATTTTCCCGGAATCAGAGTCATTTATTTGCATTGGAATTTCTCCTTGGGGTTTAAAATTATACGCTCCTTTTAAAAAATGGCTGCTTATCAATTTATCAACTTAATTTTTTATCCGCCTGGCAGAAAAGCCCTTTCAGATTAAGTGCCAAGGAGATAAAATGCTGGCAAGCATTGACCCATTCAATAACATCCTCGGAATCATCAGTCCGCAAAGACAACTTCATCAGAATCTAATCCACTGGGAAAAATTTTCCTGATCCGAATTTGCCTTTTCGAAATTACCGTAAAACACCCAAGCATTTCGGCCGCATACATAGCAACAGCATGGGAAACGATATTGGCTTTGGATTCCAAACTCAAGCCGGATAATCTGATTAGAATAACCCCGTGTGAAACCAGTCGCTGACGAAAAATTAATTCTCCAAAATCTTTATCTGAAGTGATTAAAGCAGCTTTTTTGCTGTTAGCAGAACTTAGTACCTCATCATCCGATATGGAGGGAGACGTTTCAGCCACATACCACACAGTATGTCCGTCACCCCTCAGGCGATCAACAATCTGCCTGTCAATATTCTCATCCAGAAAAAGATTCACGCAGTAGCCTCTTCAACAGGATATATCACATCGGCCCTTAAAGCATCAGCTGCAAAAGCGCAGGCTGCCTGAATCGCTTCTTTTGTTAACCTGGGATGTTCCTTCAGAATCTGATCAATTGATTCTCCTGCAGCGATTTTTTCCAAAATTAATTCAACAGTAATGCGAGTTCCTCTGACAACAGGTTTGCCCATCATTATTTTGGAATCTGAAATAATCCAGTTATTCATGACATACTCCTACTTGATCATTTATGTAACCAGCATCAGATGGAAAGTCGAAAAAGCTTTCCTGCGCCGTAAAGCTCTCTTCAATCCTGGTGTGGTTTACTTAATATTTTTCTTTAAAATTAGAATATAATAATTGTTAAGTCAAGAAGATAGCAGCCAACGGGCTGTAGGAAGAGGGCAGGGCTGCACCATCGGGCAAAAAAAAGCAGCATGTCAGCCGGACGGGCCAGGTGCGGCCGACCCGGGTGTGCAAAGGGGCCACTTTGTGGGCCAACTGCATCGTTGTCTGCGGGGTTACCATCGGCCGGTTTGCCATGGTGAGGGCGGGTGCCGTGGTCAACCTGGATGTGGCGGATCATGAGCTGGTGGCGGGCAATCCATGCCGGCGGATGGGGTGGGTGTGTGAATGCGGGGGATTATTAAAAACCATTGACCAGTTGCAAAGCCTCTTTGATTGCCTCTGGAATGGTTGGTTTTTGGTTAACAGTCGCGACATTATCCGGTGTATGTTTATGATGCGGGAAACTTTCAATGCCTGGATGATGGGGTGTATTATCATACCGAAAAATCATTTGATTGTTTTCATCCTGGAAGTGATAGCGATAGCCCAAATGTGTAACTCTGTTTTCATTATCGGCAACAACTGCTTCGTTAAACTCCAACAGCTCATTGTTTTGAAACCGAATCCGGATCCTAAGATTGATGCGGATCGAAGTAAGGATTTCCTCCTCATACCGCTCAATATATACACCTTTTAAATTCCGGAGGGCTTTTTCGATTTCTTCAAGATAAATCGAAAGACGATCATGCAACTTTGTTTACTTTCGCTTCCAGGTCGCGTCTCAAGGCGATAAAATGCTGGTAAGCATTGGCCCATTCAATAACATCCTCGGAATCATCAGTCCGCCCCTTGCAATACTGATTATAAAACTCCTCAGAAGTCATATTATACCGGTCTTCATAGCGCATAAGTCGCTTTGTTACTGTGATTAAGGCATCTATTGGGGTGTGTTTAATGGTATTTTTTGTCATGAGTCGTTCTTGAGTTATAAGTTCAGATTATATTTAGATTAAAGCATGTAAATTCTTAAGTCAACCGACCATGTGCAAAAACTGCTTAAGCTTGTGTGACCGGCGGGGTTTTAGAAGAGGGGATAGGCAGTCCGGTAGCAGTGGATCAGCTCCCGGGCATCTTCAATGCCAGCCCGACACTGCCAGCCGATGCTTTGCATCTGGGCATCTGTTGTCGGATTCCAGCAGGCAGACATTAAGTTCCGGGCGCAGCGTCTTTAAGTGATAGGCGGTGGACAGGCCGGTGTAGCCGCCGCCGATGATGGTGACATCTGCGGTGCGGCTGCCAGGTTTCATATCAAAGAGTCTTGATTTTCGGAATTGAGTTTTTCTTTTAAATAGGAAAACCTTTGGGAAATATAATAGTTACGCATGTCGGGCTCCAGGATGGAGCCGAGAGTGACTTTAAAGTCCTTGTCCCTGAATCGGTTCAGCCGGGACCTGAACCTGCGCAATGAAGCGGCGTCCAGGGAGGGTAAATTGACACCGCGGCGCAGAATAAATTCAATGTCAAAGCAGTCCCGGATTTCTCCGCGGTCCAAAAAGGCCTCGACCTTGTTTTTCATGCTTTGCTCAAGGGTATGCGCCCTTACCGCAACCTGGCGGGTGCTGAACCTGGAGAAGGCGATTTTTTCCTGAACATCAAAGGTTCTTTCTCCCCTCCGGATTTCGATTTTCAGGCGCCGGGGATAAGAAGGGGTTCTGAGTTCAAATATCAGGGTATAATGCTTTACCTGTGAATCGGTTATTTCATAATTTTCTTCAAGCGCTTTTCGTACTTCGGAAAAAAAGCGGTCTTCAGAAACGGGTTTAATGAACCAGAAATCCAGGTCTACTGAGTAGCGCCCGAGTTCATGGCAGAGCCTGAGCATGGTGCCGCCGCCAAAAACCAGCGGCTCAAGGAGCCGGCGGCGGCGGAGTTTGTCTAAAACCTCGATTTCAAAAATTTCATGCTGCTGCAGGATATCCATGCTTTTTTAGCAACCTTCTGGTTTTTGATGGAAACCGTTTGCTCATGGCGGCGATTTGATCGGGGTCAAGCCTGTCAGGGTTGACAGCGGAAAGGTCCAGGGAATAGCGGCCGTAAGACATCAGGTAGAAAGCGTCCAGAACCGCCTTTTCCGGAGAGGCGATGAAAAAGCCGTTTTCTCTGTCAAACCCGAAATACAATTCTTCATTTATCCGGGTATAGGTAAAGATCATCTGATCAATTCTGATTTCCTTTGTTCGGGTCACGGCTATGGATTCAACAAAGTCTCTCTGCACCTGGGTGGTTATTTCATAGTAATCCAGTGCTGTCAGTAAAGATATATATGACGGGACCTGCCCCATGTTAGCGATTAAAAACCTTTCCTTGCTTCCGGCTTTTTCCCAGGTTTCCCGAAGGACATAGAGGTTTCTTTTTATCCGGATCAAAAGCCCCTGCCTGACATACCGGCTTGCGGCCACCCTGGCAGAAGCAGACGAAATACCCAGCGCCCCGGCCAGTTCCTCGTAGCCGAAATATAGTTTTTGGATATTGCAAAGTTCTTTCAGTTTCATAAAATACAGTAAATTAATTTTTTTGTTAATTTAATGTATTTTATGAAAGGTGTCAATGAATAAAAAGGAATTTTGCAGAGTAAAAGACCGGGTCTGGGGCAATAATGCGCTTATGAAGATTTGCCGGCGTGGTTCCGAATCTGGTCTGAAAAATCGTCCCATTTTTTTACTTTTTCTTCAAAACGATTCAAGTCCTTCCAGCCTGGCGGCTTGATTGAGCCTTTGGTCAAAGCAGGCAAAGAAAAAGTTCAGGGGGAATTTTTGATTTTTTTCAAGTTCCGCAGGCAGTAAAATTTCCAGGGGATCTTCAAGCTCAAGCCTTCGGGGTGCTGCCTTGATCGTCCGGCAGCGGATCAAAAAATGTCTCATGCATCCTGATTTTGCCCTTTCCGGTGCCTGGTTGGCGATCCTGGTCCATGTGGTTTATGGGAATCAGTTTTGCAACGGGTCGGCCATAGCGCGCAATAACGACTTCTTTTCCCTCTGCAATCAGGCGGGAGAGCTGGGTTTTGGCTTTATGAATATTGATCTTTATTTTTTGTTTGCTCCATGCTGAAACTCCAGTTTGCTCAGTACATGGTGGAAATAATCCCTGGACCAGACATCCAGATCCCGGGGATCGGGTATAAAGGCGGCAACATCGGCTCTGGCGGCTTCAAAATCTACAGATTCAATGCGGCGTAAGATCATGCCCGCACATTCTTCAGAAGAAAGCGAGGCTGAATCAGTATAAACCCCGCGCTGCCGAAGCCTGGCCTCAAGGTGGGGAAGCAGGAGCGGAACTTTTCTGCGCACGAGAAAGGCAAAGTCATACCAGTCCCTGCCTTTGACCCGGCTTTGCCATCCGCGGTGCAAAATCGCGTCTATCTTTCCGGCCAGCAGGGCAGGGCCGGAATATGCCCGCAGGGAAAAGGGCACAGGGTCGTCAATATATCTGACCTCAAACTCTGCATCGGGCGGAGGATCAATATCAATTTCTAGCTTAACCTTGCAAATAGCGTTTTTATGAATTTTTTGAGCAAGGGCTTCAGGTGCTCCCGCCCTGATGGCGTGAATCCGGGGTTTGGAACTTCAAACAACTGGACGCAGACTTCACGCATCACGGTTCCTTTCCAGAAATTTTGCAAAGGTGTATAAGGTCACCGCATGGTAGCATGCGGAAAAATTGCTTAATACATTTTTGTCCAACCTGGCGAACTCATCCGGGTCCAGGCGCAGATCTTCGAAAAGAACGTCCTTTATCCCCTGTATGGAGCGTATTGCCGATATTCGATACA
This sequence comes from Desulfobacterales bacterium, assembly GCA_034520365.1. Lineage (NCBI taxonomy): Bacteria > Pseudomonadati > Thermodesulfobacteriota > Desulfobacteria > Desulfobacterales > Desulfobacterales bacterium. The sequence continues at coordinate 520,998 of JAXHNP010000002.1, read as the reverse complement.
ATTCATCGCAAAGCGCTTTTTCCGGGCCGGCCATGAGGAAACGATTGTGTGGTTCTCCCATAAGCCGTATTCCGATAGGGTATGCAGCGGCCGGAACATCCTGGTAAAAAAATGATCCCACAGGCGTATCATATCTTTTTTTGCGGCCCTTGTTAAAGGTGGCAGAAGTGAGGTGGGTTGCGTGCTCCGGTATCAGACCGTACCATCTGAGGGCATAAGCAAAAGATACATAAGAAGGGCCGTAAATGCGGTTGGCCGCCTTGCCCTTAACAAAAACATCGCGTGCGCTTTGTGCGCGAATATATAAGCCCCTTTTAAGACGGTAAAGTCCGCCCTGGCGAACAAGGCGGGCTATCCTTGCCCTGGGATTGGCATACTCTGAAAAATAGCTCTGAAGCCACAGGGAATCTGGAATGTCAACCAGGTGTTTTTGCATATTTCCTCCAACAAATACACTTAATGTATACTTGCTGGAGAAAATATGCAAGGGAAAATATTGACTGGTGGCGGGCAATCCATGCCGGCGGATCGGGTGGGTGTGCGAGTGCGGGGGACGGCTGGATGAGGGTTTTATGTGCGGTGAGTGCGGGATGTTTTACGAAGAGTTACGGACGTAACCAGTTTTCTACCCTTAGATTTTGAGTTCTGGCAAATTCCTTTTCATTGTTGGTAACAAGGGTTAGGTCCCGGGAGAGGGCGTGGGCGGCGATAAGAAAATCAAGCGGACCGATGGGTTTTCCCTGTTTTTCCGGGCAGGCACGGATGGTGCCGTATGCTTTTGCAACATCTCCATTATAAGGCAGGATTTCAAACGGCAGCAAAAATTCATCCAAACGGGCTTGATTTTTGGCGGGGCTGCTGCTTTTTGCCACTCCATACTGAAGTTCGGAGGCCGTAATCGCGGAAACTGCAATATCACCAGGGTGAAACTGTTTGCATTTATCGATAATTTCGCGCGGACGCTGATTCATTATGTAAATACAGATATTGGTATCAATCAAATAATTCATCCAGTTGTTCCCGGCTTTGTTCCTGTTCCGGCTGATTGCGACAGGTCATGAAAGGTTCTTCATATTTCATTAGGTTTTTTTCCCATCTGTCCCATATGGAGCCTTTTGTTTGGGGAATTAGGAGAACCCCTTCAGGCACTTTTTTTATATAAACCTCAGTACCTTCAAACCTGTAGGCTTTAGGCAGCCGGACAGCCTGACTCCGGCCATTTACAAAAATTTTGGCGGTATCCATATTGCCTCCTGCCGGAATTGTTAGTGGCGGTTAATATTTTTGTTCGGGCAGCATTTAAGTGTTTTCAAGGTTTATATTAATATATATCATTTGGTATAAATGTCAAGGCGGGAATTCCGGGGACATTTATGATATTAATTATTTTTATCTCTTTCGCTTTTGGTTTTTGTGCCGGTTTTTTTGTTTGTAACATTGCCACGGGGTGCCGCAGTACAAAACAGCAGATCATTTTGAAAAGGACCAGGGATTAACAGTCTCCAGCCCCGGGATGCCGGCAAAGTCCTTGATGTTGCGCGTGGCAAGTGTCAAGCCGCCGGTCCGGGCAATTGCGGCGATCTGCGCATCCTCCACGCTTATCGGGCTGCCCAGGCGGTTTCGTTCGGCCACGATCAGGGCATAGTCTTTGGCAGCTTCACAATCAAACGGCAGGCACCTGCCGGAAAAATCTTCCTGAAACATCTGCTCCGCGATTTCAAACAGCTGTCGCCTTCGTTTTCCGTTGGGCAAAAGAGCAAGTCCCAGCTGGATTTCAGCCACTGTTATCGCGCTTATCCATACATCCGAGGCGGGCAGGGAATCGAGCCAGGCAATGACACGCGGCTCGGGCGCGGGTCTCATGGCTTCTGACACGACATTGGTATCAAGCAGTATCATTTACGTCATCGCGGTTGCTGCCCGGCAGGTTTCGGGGGGTATGACGCGGCATTTCCGGCAGCTCCACGCCTCCGGCAATTGAAAATCGATTGGATATGAGCGTGCCGATGCCGGTATCACTTTTTTTTCGGAGAAGAAAATGTTTAAGAATCTGCCTGGCTTCTTCTTCCATGGATCTGCCGTTTTCAGCAGCGCTGATGCGCAGGCTGACCTTTAAGGACTCATCGATATTGCGCAGGGTTATACTTGCCATAACCTAGTCCTCCTGATTAAAAATATGCACATAAGATATGCTTGCATAATATGCATTGCAATCACACGGGTCAATGAAAAAATCCGAGGGCGGTTGTAAGGGCGGTTGCAAGGGCTGTTGCAAGGGCTCGATAAGCTTGGATTTCTGTGTTATTATGATAATATTGAACATGTTTCTGATTAATACCAAGTGGCGGATGCGCTGTCGCTTATCCGCCCTACAATTGTTCCTCCATCCGCGGTCCTGTTAACGGACATAGAGTCGGCACGGTGGCCGACTCTACGACGCATGTCGCCGTAGAAGGGCAGGCCACCGTGCCTGCCTAAAAAAAGACATAACAAATTTACCGCGGAGGGCGGTTGTAAGGGCTGGATAATCATGGATTTCTGTGTTATTATAATAATATTGAAAATGTTTCTGATCAGTTATGTTGACCGGTGGGATGGCATCCAATGGATTTAAGAATTATCGACCTTTTCGAAAAAATGAAAGCAAAGAATTTTTTCTGGAGTTATTCCAGAGACATTTCTCCGGACGATATCGATTCGGAGATTCTTGTGGAAACCGTGCTCAAGTACGGGGATGTGGCGGACATAAAAGTGCTTTTTGGCTGTTATGATAACATTTACTTAAAAGAGGTCTGGATCAAGCGCCTGGTATTTGATGACCGGTTTAAAAAATTGAATTTCTACCTGGCCAAAATTTTTTTTGATATTGATCTTGAGCGGCTTAAGCAGGAAAGAAAAGCGGATGACAGGGGAAATAAACTTAGAATGCTTGCTTCCCGGGACGCGGCAGGTCCTTAAAAAGCTTTCAACAGAGACTGATTTTTTATCGGATTACGTGCTGGCAGGCGGCTCTGCTCTCTCCGTCCGGCTGTGTCATCGCTTCAGTGAGGATTTGGATTTTTTCACATATGCGGATCATTTTGATAAAAGGGATATTCTTGAATTTTGCCGGGGCAAGAACCATGAGATTATAAATGATGACCGCAATCAGCTGGACTTGATTTTTGAGGGCGTTAAAATCACATTTTTCAACGCAAAGTGGGATTTTATCACACCGGAAAACCTGTCCGGACTAAATATTGCGTCATTGGAGCAGCTTGCGGGCATGAAAGTGCATACGCTTTTTTTACGAGCAACCTACAGGGATTATTATGATCTTTATGTTTTGTCATTAAAACTGAGTCTGAGCGAACTTTACCAAAATGCCCGGATGTTTCTGGAAGGATTGAATTATAAACTTTTTTCCATGGCCTTAATATATGTGGACGATATCGCCGATGATGATATATCCCACCTGAAGCCGGCACACAGTATATCCAAGCAGCAGATCAGTGACCATTTTATTTACAGGTTAAAAGAATAGCCAGGATAGGGGCACCCATTAAACTCATTTTGTGCTTCCGCAGGCAGTTGACTTATTTCATTAATGATCTTGTTGTAGTGCCGAGCCGAAGGGGTATGTCAGTAATGATAGCGCAGTTGAACGATGAGAAGTGCATCTTTTAAGGGTTTGTAGACGTAGCGGTGCTCCTCGTTAATGCGGCGTGACCAGTAACCGGCCATGGCGTGTTTTAATGGTTCCGGCTTTCCGATGCCTGAAAATGGGTCACTTTGGGTGGCTTTGATCAGCTTATTGATCCTTTTAAGGGTTTGTTTGTCGTTTTTTTGCCAATACAGGTAATCTTGCCAGGCATTTTCAGAAAAGATCAGCTTCACTCAATAAGATCTCTTTCTGTGCCATGCCCCCGTTCGAGTTCAGCAATAGCTTCAAAAAGCCGTCTTGCATTCTCCGGCGAGCGTAAAAGATACGCCGTTTCCTGCAGAGCCTCGTAATCTTCGAGCGACATCATCACCACCGAGCTATTGTTTTTACGGGTGATGATAACCGGGGAATGATCTTCACAGACCTGCGCCATTGTTTTGGCCAGGGACTGTCGGGCATTTGAATAAGAAATGGCTTTCATGGCCGGTTTCCTTTTGGTTGTTTTTACGTACAATTAAATGTACAGCTCTGTTGACAGGCAGTCAAGCGCTTTATTTGTATGGGGACCTTAAACACCAGCCTTACGATTTATTGCCTGCATGCCATACACACCGGCTCCAGTTGGCTGTCAAAGTGGATATGGGAAAGGGGTTTGTGGCAGCGGCTGCAGGGCGGAAAGTCGAGATTGCGGGTGACCGGGTTGTAGGTCAGGAAAAATTGGCGGCGCTGTTTGCCGATGGAAAGGCGGCAGGCGATTTTTTTGGCCGGTGTGCGGATCTGCATGAGCGCGGCGGGCTGCAGGCGCACTTTGATGCTGTATTTTTTAAAAAGATCCTGTTTTTTGCTTTCCAGTTCGGCGGGGATGGCCTCGATTTTGGCCTGCCGGTCCTTTTGGGCGGCCTCGGAAAGCCCGGGTTTTTCCAGGTTTTTTTGCATCTCTTGTTCGAGGCTGCGAAAATATTCCTCAAGGTTTTCAATATCGCGCTGAAACCGCCGGTTCATGCTTTGGCGGAAGGGGGCGAGCCGGTCTTGGAGTAACTGCCGGGCGGTTTGTTCCACGTGTCCGGCCAGGGCGGCCACTTTTTGCACCGCCCCTGCATCCGGAGAGGTAAAAACCGTGCGGCATCCGGCGGCAAAAAACGCTTCGGCCATATCCCGCACAAGGGCGCCGGTATTTGTTTTGAATGCCAGGTGCAGCAAGCCTTCTTTCTGTTCGTCGCTCTGGGCCGTGTACCGGCAGGCGGCAAGCAGGTATTCTTCGGTGACGTCGGCAATGGTTTCGATGGCGGCGGCTGCACCGTAAAATGTCAACTGTTCTTCTATCAGGCGGGAAAATCCGCCGTTTTTGATATAGTCAAATTCCAGGCGGCAGCCGGTGAGGGGAATGGTTTCGAAGGCCTTGCCGATCATCCGCTCTAAAACAGGCGCGCCGTACGTGACGGTATAGTCTCCGCTGCCTTCTTCGGCGTTTTCCGTGTCTTCGGAAAGCCGAATGAGCTCGGGCGCATCGAGCAGGGTCTGCAAGTTTTCCGGAATCAGCGCCTCTATGGCGGCATCGTTTTTTTCCACGGCCGCACCGTGCAGCTGCAAAAACCGCCGGGCAAAATCCAGGGGTTCGGTTTCGGTGCCAGGTTTAGTATCAGGCTTCATAGTTTTCCCCAAAGAGTTTTTCATCCAGGGATTTTGTCTTTTCATACCCGGTTTTGTATCGCTTGATGCGGGAGCCGAGTTTGTCGAACGCGGCTTTTCTGTCTTCTTCGGAGGCCTCGCTGATCCAGATGTCATAGACCATATCCGTGAAATCCTGGTCGCCGCGCATGCGGCCCATGATCATGTCGATTTCGCCGACCACCATTTCAAACATGTTGATCTTGCGGTCCAGGATATCCAGGATGTAATCTTCCAGGGTGCCGGCGGCGCAAAGGTTGTAGATCAGCACCTCCCGGGTCTGGCCGATGCGGTGGATGCGGCCGATGCGCTGTTCAATGCGCATGGGGTTCCACGGCAGGTCGTAATTGATCATCCGGCGGCAGAATTGGAGATTTCGGCCTTCGCCGCCGAGTTCCGTGGTGAGCAGCACCTTGTTTTCGTTTCTGAATTTTTCGATTTCCCGGTCTTTCCGGGCGTTGGGCATCTGGCCGTGAAACAGGCTGTGGCCGATATTGTGCCAGGAAAAGACATCCGACAGATGGTCCAGGGTGGCGCGGTATTTAACAAAGACGATGATTTTTTCATCCGCTGATTCGATCAGTTGCAGCACCATTTTGTTTTTGCCCGTATCGCCCATGGACCGGGTCAGGTTGCGGATGGCAGGGATTTCATCGGTCTGCCATTCTGAAAGCTCTTTTTTGCCGGCCAGGTCGGACAATGTTTTTTCCACGGCCGCCGGCGATGAGCCGGCTTCGGCCAGCAGGTGCTGCAATGTCATGCGCCGCCGGCTGCCGTTGGCGGCATTGATATCCCGGACCAGTTCCGTGATGCGCGCGTAGAGCTCGGTTTCCGCAGCCGCCGGTTCCGTGCGGGCGGTTTCGGCAAACCGGGGCGGGATCTGGATATTGGCCACGGCCCGGGTGTTGCGGATCATGACCTGGTCGAGAAGGCCTTTCAAGCGGGTCCGGTTTCTCGGGTCCGTGGCATCGCCTTTGGTCATGAACTCCGATTTGAACTCGGATTCGGTTTTGAGCTGGCCGGGCTTGAGCAGCGTGATCAGGTTGTAGAGCTCCATGAGGTTGTTTTCCACCGGGGTGGCCGTTAGCATGAGCAGGAAGCGTTTTTTCAGGGAATTTAGGAGTTTCCAGTTCAGGGTGGTTTTGTTTTTAAAATGATGGGCCTCGTCTGCGATGACCATGTCCCAGTCGCGTTCGGCAACCGTGGCGAAATTTTTTTTGGATTTGGCGATATTGATTGAGGCCACAATATACGGCTGCTGCCGGAAGGCATCGCCTGCACTTCGGAAATCCGGATCGTCTGTGGAGACAAAGTCCAGGCCGAACTTGGAACGGAGTTCTTCCTGCCACTGGCTGACAAGCGGGGTAGGGGTGAGGATCAGGGCGTTTCGGATCATTTTGCGCATGATATATTCCTTTAATACCATGCAGGCCTCTATGGTCTTGCCCATGCCGACTTCGTCGGCCAGAAGCGCCCGGCCCCGGAATGTTTTCAAAACCTTGCGCGCGGTTTCTTCCTGATAGGTTAGGGAGTCAATCCCTTCTATGGTATTGAGGCACAGCAGGTGATCAAAGGTTTCCTTGAACCGGAGCTGTATGGCTTCCATGACCAGATCATAGTGCTGTCTGGAGGCCGGGGTGGCTTTGGCGAATGATTGGGAAATGCCGTCTTCCCCGATTTCCAGAGTGATGGGGACTTCAGGCGGCTCTTGTTTTTTGGCTGCAGTGGCGGTGTTTGCCGGCGCATTGGGTTTTTCCGGTATGCCTGCCGCTGCTTCGGAAGGATTTGTTGCTTTGTCTGGTGCGGCTGTTTTTTCCTTGGGGCGGCTGCTTTTGCCCTTTGCAAAAGTGTTGGCGGAAGCGGCTGCCTTGGTCTGCTGTTTGTGAGGCGCTGGTGGTGATTGCTGCCGGGACGGCTCCTGTTTCCTTTCAAATTCAAGCCTTGCGTTGCAAAAGGCAAGCGTGTCCTTCAACTCTTTCATGAATCTTTTGCGTTGGTCGACTTTCAGAGTGGCCTGTCTGGCATGAAGGTATTCGAGGATTTCCTTTGCCTTTGAAAGTTCCTCAAAAAACGTCAAGTGGTGACACAGCCACAAGAGCCCTTCATTGTAGGCGGGGATGTTTTCAAGCAGATTTCTCTCATAAAGCTGCAGAAAACCCTCTCTGATCAGATTTTCTTTCTGGAGGGTTTGCCCCAGCCGGACCAGTTCCACAAGCGCGCTCTGGTTGTCAGGATCACGCTTGATAGCCTTTTTCAAAAAGCTTTCGGCCTTTTCGTAATTGCCCAGATCGATGTAATAAAGGGCGCCTTCAAAATAGAATTCCCCTTTTTCTTTTTTTGCCTGGTGGGATGACTGCTGGCGGTAGGTTTTTTGTTTCTGTTTTCTTTTTTTATTGCGGTTTTTCTGTGAAGCGGGTTTGGCCATGGATATCTTAAGAATGTTTTGGTTTGCAGTTGTCAGTCGCGAAAGACTGGTGTCTCAATGACATTAACTTAAGATTGAAAATTGGCTCGGTTGTCATTTCGAGCGTCAGCGAGAAATCTTATAATTGCATGATTTTTAGAGATTTCTCGTCACTATCGTTCCTCGAAATGACAGCGGCCGAAGGCTAAAGTTAACGAAATTGACTGGTCTCTGACATCTGTAGGCCGGGATTCTATCCGGCAGAAAGATCTATCGCTTATTTTTTTATCTTAACCTATGCAAACCAGAGTTTTGTGTCAAGGATTTCAGGCAGGCCCGGTGGCCTGCTCTACGAAGGACATGCCGGCAGTTTGTAGAAGGCTCGGCCCCCCGCGCCGACCGCCCGGGCTTAGGATGCTATCTTCCCGGGACCTGGCATAACTGCGGCTTACCAATAAATATCTACATCATATAATTTAAACTTTGAATCATCGGTGATGATTCCCATGGACTCAAGCTGTGCCTGGGCAATCAGCATCCGGTCAAAAGGGTCCTTGTGATATAAGGGCAGCTGACCCGCCAAAATTGCCTGTTCGTTTTCTATGGGCATTATTTCTATTTGATTTTTTGCAAGCTCGGTTGGTATTAAAAATTCTAATGGTTCATCAAGTTCGAGCCTTCCAATCGCATATTTAATCGACATTTCCCAGGAGCTTGCCGTGCTCCAATAAAGAAGGTTTTTGCGGCTTCGGACGACGTCGGCAGCTTTTGGAGAAAGGCGTTTGTCAGCAGTCAGCCACCATATGAGCACATGGGTATCGAGTAAATACAAGAATCAGTCTGCCTTACGTGTAAAATTCATCCAGCATATCATCCGGCAACGGATCAAAAAAATTGTCCCGCATCCGGATTTTGCCTTTGGCACTGCCCGGTTTGCGATCCTGTTTCGCCTGTTTTATGGGGACCAGCTTGGCTACAGGCTGTCCATAGCGGGCAATAATTACTTCCCGCTTCTCAGCAATCAACCGGGAAAGCTGAGTTTTGGCGGTGTGGATATTGATTTTTTCCATGGCACTATCCTTGTTTTCTAAATAGGTATTAGCCGGTCATTTTTAAACTAAACTTAGTTCAAAACTTATATAAAGTCAAGGGTCGAGGCCATTAATCACGGCTAATTTGTTCTGGCGAACAACCCCATAACCATGGGGTTGTTCGCATGTAAGGTCGGCACGGTGGCCGACCCTACAAAATGTCGGCATTGTCGCGTAGGGCGGGCCACCGTGCCCGCCTTAAAAAAGACAGAACAAATTTACCGTGGCCATTAATCTCAGCTGTTGACAAAGTTAATAAACTTCGAATGGGTGCTTCCCGGGATATCGGCATGACAAAGGAATGGGGCAATTGGTTACGTTCTGCGGCATGGGGTTTTAATATTGAGGTGGATGAGAAAACATTGCGTTTACTTGATGGTTTTGTCAAAGAGCTTCTAAATGCCAATCAAACCACAAACCTTACCGCCATTACCGATCCGGAAGAAATTGCTGAAAGCTTGATACTGGATTCCATTATCCCCGGAAAATATCTGTTCGATAAAAAACAAATACTTGATCTGGGCACAGGGGCCGGTTTTCCGGGAATTCCCTTAAAAATTGTTTTTCAGGAATTGAATTTGACCCTGATTGATGCCAGGCGCAAGAAAGTCAATTTTTTAAAATATGTGATCCGGCAGCTGGGGCTTGAGGACATTTCTGCCCGGCAGATTCGGGCCGAGGAACTGGCCGGGGAAGGGGGGCGGTTTGACGCGGTTATTACAAGGGCGGTAGCCGATTTGGCGCATTTAATCCAACTGGCTTTTCCGCTGCTTAAAAAAGATGGGGTTCTTGTTGCCATGAAGGGCAGCAACTATCAGGCGGAGATTGATGCGCTGTTGGCGGATGCTTCTGTGAGTATCAGCAAAGAAAAATATCCGGCCGATAAATTAAAAATTGATATTGAAACCTATCGCCTGCCGGTTTCGAAAATTAATCGATCGATTATTTTTGTTCGGTTTTGATATTTGACGACTTCGCAATACAGGTTATACAGGCACGGTGAATTTGTTCTGGCGAGAAACCCCATAACCATAGGGTTTCTCGCATGTGAGGTCGGCACGGTGGCCGACCCTACTTGAGGCTTGACATCATGCCTCATAGAAGGGCGGGCCACCGTGCCCGCCTGAAAAATAGATAGAACAAATTTACCGTGGTTATACAGGTTATTTCATTGACAAGTTTCAAACTTACCGATATTCTGATTATAAATTAATGAACTTACCCGATGCGAGCTTTCCATGATCAGTGAACCGCCATCCATGCAAAAAACAAATATTTCTGCCATCACGGCCCGGCTGTTCCGCCTGATTTTAAAAATGCCGCCTGAGGAACGCCGAGAGTTACTGGAAGACCTTGAATCCCGCCAGGACGCGAAAAAGCGGCAATACCCCCGCAAAGATTATTTCATGGATGTTCAATATGTTATTAATGAACGTTTATATGACGGGTATATTAAAAACATCAGTCCGGCCGGGATTTTCATAGAAACCGCCCATGAGGATACAAAAACCATTCAAAGCGGTGATCCAGTCATTCTGACCTTTGAACATCCGGATTCCAAAAACCCGTTAAAAATCACAGGCGATGTGGTTCGGGTTGAAGAAGGCGGCATCGGGGTCAATTTTCATCAACTGTTGACCACTTTTTTAAATGGGTAAACTTATCCCTACTTCTATCCCCTGGGGTGATATTTTGCGTGCATTTTTTTTAAGTGATCGCGGGCGACATGTGTATAGATCTGCGTGGTTGAAATATCCACGTGGCCGAGCATCATCTGAACAGCCCGCAGATCCGCACCGCCTTCAAGCAAATGGCTGGCAAACGAATGGCGAAGAGAATGCGGGGTGATATCCTTTTGGATGCCCCCCTGAGCCCCGTAGCGCTTTAAAAGTTTCCAGAAACCCTGGCGGGTCATGGGCCTGCCGGCCCGGGCCACAAAAAGATAGGGGCTTAAGTGTTCTTTCACCAGCGCCGGCCGGCCGAGATCGATGTAGGTCTGGATTTTTTCCCTGGCATACCCGCCGATTGGCACGATTCTTTCTTTTGCGCCTTTCCCAAAAACGCGGACAAATCCCGCCTCCAGATTGATTTCGGTCATTTTGACCTTGATCAGCTCACTTACCCGAAGGCCTGCCGCATATAAAAGTTCCAGCATGGCCGCATCCCGCATCCCCTTGGCGGTTTTGGTATCCGGGACGTCAAGCAGCTTTTTAATCTCTTCAAACGACAATACATCCGGCAGGCGAACGCCGAATTTGGGCAGTTCCACCAGCCGGGCCGGATCTTTTTTAATCACCTTTTCCTGCACGGCAAACCGGTAAAACCCCCTTAATGTGACCAGATGGCGGGCCCGGGAGCGAATGCCCAGGCCCTTGTCCCTTAGATTTAAAAGGTATTTCAGGATAACTGTCGTATCGGTTTCCGAGATATTTGAAATTTTGTTTGCCCGCAAAAACCGCGCATAGCGTGAAAGATCCCGGGCATAGGCATCAATGGTGCCGGTCGACAGCCCTTTTTCCACAACCAGGTAATTAAGGTATTGATCAACCAGCAGATTGAGTGCGGCCATCAGGAAATCATATCCATTCGGATTTCAAGCTCATTAAAGACTTCTGCGCCGTCCGGTTTGACCACCACCATGTTTTCCAGCCGAACCCCGCCCCTGTCCGGCAGATAGATGCCCGGCTCCACGGTAAACACCATGTTTTCGGAAAGCGTTTTTTCCCGTTTCGCAAACGGGCTGAGCGAAGGGCCTTCATGCACGGCAAGGCCCACGCCGTGCCCCAGGCCGTGGCCGAAATAATCTTTATACCCCTTTTCTTTGATGTGATTTCTGGCGATGGCATCGATTTCCCGGGTAGTCATGCCGGGTTTTATGGCCTCAATGGCCTTCTGCTGGGCGTCATAGACAATGGTAAATATTTCCTTAAACTCTTTATCCGGCTTGCCCAGAAAAACCGTGCGGCTCATGTCGCTGCAGTAGCCATTTAATTTGGCGCCCCAGTCAAAAAGAAGCGGCTCTTTTTTATGAAAGGGCCGCTTCATAGGAATGGCGTGGGGCAGGGCGGAGTTCGGTCCGGAGGCGGCAATCACCGGGAAAGATATGTCCTGGGCGCCGGCTTCGCGCATCTTTTTTTCAAGCGCCCAGGCGGCATCAATTTCAAATAGACCGGATTTAATCGTTTGAATAAACTCTTTGAAAGCAGATTCCGCAAGCAGCACGGATTGCTGAATGGCGCCGATTTCTGCTTCATCCTTTATCAGACGGAGCGATTCCACCATTTCGGCAAACGGGACCAGTTCTACGGCAAGACCGTATTCATCGAGTTCTTTTTTGATCTTTGTATAAACTTCATAGGACATCCGGCGGCTCTCAAAACCCAGGCGTCCGGTTTTTAGGGATTCGAGCAGGTTCGGCAGTTCCTTGGCCAGGCCTTTTTGATAGACCACCACCTCATAGCCCGGGCATTCCTGTTTGGCCTGGGTTTCAAACCGGGAATCCGTGGCCAGCAGCCGCGCATCCGGGGTGATCAGGAGGGCGCCGGCGGATTCGTCAAACTGGGCGTCTTCTCCGGTGAATCCGCTTAAATAGCGCCGGTTCTCTTCAATTAATACGAGAAACGTATCGGTATTTTCATCCTGCATTTTTTTCCGCAGATCAGCCACGCGGTTTTCGATGGTGCCCATTTATGCTCCTGTCAGTGCTTTACATATAAAAAAAAACATGATACCGGAAAGTTATAAAATATTTTACTTTATCAACCCGGCATAAAGGATTCAAGCATTGAAATACAGCAACAAGGATATCATTCGATCCGGTGAACGCAAGCTGATTCGATTTATTGGCAAACATCTGGACTGGACCCCGGTCCGGCAGGCAATCCGCGAGCATTATGAGATAGATGCCGGCGGCGATCTGGAACACCAGTCCGGCAATATTGTGGTGCACCGCGGGGATATCGCCTACAAGCTTGATTTTGATCTTAAAGTCAATTTTTCGGTGCTGCTGGATCGAAACGGCGAGGCCGTGGCTGTCCAATCCCCGCAAACAGGCGATGAAGATACTGCTGAACCGCCTGAGCCGGGTTCGCAGCCGCCTGAAAACGCCCGCAAAGCGTCTGAAATTGCGGAGATGCTGTCGGAAATCAATAAGTCATGAACAGCCGGGGCATGCCTTTCAATTGACTAATGCCGGGAAGTAACCGGGCTGTCATTTCGAGCGCCAGCGAGAAATCTTAAGATTCCTCGTCGCTTGTGCTCCTCGGAATGACCGAATGAATGATTGAATTAAGATCGCATGCCTTGCCTGACTTTAATAAATTTAATCATAAAGAAGGGGATAGACGATTGGCGAAAAAGGCCTTAATTACCGGCATTACCGGTCAGGACGGGGCTTACCTGGCTGAATTTTTATTGGACAAAGGCTACTCTGAGGTCCATGGCATCAAGCGCCGGGCCTCCCTGTTTAATACCCAGCGGGTGGATCATCTGTATCAGGACCCGCATGAGCAGGATCTTAAATTTATACTCCATTACGGCGATTTAACAGATGCCTCCAATCTGATCCGGATTGTCCAGGATGTGCAGCCGGATGAAATTTATAACCTGGCCGCTCAGAGCCATGTCCAGGTTTCATTTCAATCCCCGGAATACACCGGCAATGCGGACGGACTCGGCACCCTGCGCCTGCTGGAGGCGATCCGCATACTGGGGCTTGAGAAAAAGATCCGCTTTTATCAGGCATCCACTTCAGAGCTTTACGGCAAGGTGCGGGAGACGCCGCAGACCGAGGAGACGCCGTTTTATCCCCGGTCCCCGTATGGCTGCGCCAAGCTCTATTCCTTCTGGTGCACGGTTAACTACCGGGAGGCCTATGATATGTTCGCCTGCAACGGGATTTTGTTCAACCATGAATCGCCGATCCGCGGGGAGACATTTGTCACCCGGAAAATAACCCGGGCGGCGGCCCGAATCGCCCTGGGCCTGGAATCCCACCTCTACCTGGGCAATTTAAACGCCCGCCGGGACTGGGGGCATGCAAAGGATTTTGTCCGCGCCCAGTGGCTGATTCTACAGCAGGATGAGCCGGAGGATTTTGTGATTGCCACCGGAAAGCAGCATTCGGTGCGCGAATGCTGCGAAAAATCGTTCCGCAATATCGGTGTCTTTCTGCGCTGGGAAGGCGAGGGGACGAGTGAGAAGGGTATTATCGATGATATTTCCCCGTCTGCCCCTGTCACCGCCCTTCCCATCAAGCATGGATTGGACAAGTTAACCCCGGGACAGACGGTGGTTTCAGTGGATCACCGCTATTTCCGGCCAACCGAGGTGGAAACGCTTCTGGGCGATCCATCCAAGGCAAGAAAAAAACTTGGCTGGGAACCTGAAATTTCTTTTGACGCGATGATTGCCGAGATGGTCGAACATGACCTAATGGAAGCGGCCAGAGAGTCGGTGTGCCAGCGCAACGGGTTTCCGATACCCTCAAGCCTTGAGGCATTGATGTAGAATTATGGATAAAAACGCGAAAATATATGTAGCCGGCCATAACGGTCTGGCCGGCTCTGCCCTGGTCCGAAAGCTTACCGCACGTGGCTTTAAAAACATTATCACCCGTTCACATGCGGAACTTGATCTCACCCGTCAGGAAGCGGTGGAATCCTTTTTTGCAAAAGAAAAGCCCGAATATGTCATTCTGGCAGCCGCCAAAGTGGGCGGGATTGTGGCCAATAATACCTATCCGGCGGAATTTATTCGCGACAACCTGGCCATACAGACCAACGTCATCCACTCGGCCTGGGAAAATCATGTTAAGCGATTAATTTTTCTGGGTTCATCCTGCATATATCCCCGCGACTGCCCGCAGCCCATGAAGGAGGCCCATCTTTTGACCGGGCCGCTGGAGCCCACCAACGAACCCTATGCCATTGCCAAAATTGCCGGCATTAAAATGTGCCAGTCCTATAACCGGCAGTACGGCACCCGGTTTTTTGCCGTCATGCCCACCAACCTTTACGGGCCGAATGACAATTTTGACCTGGAAACCAGCCACGTGCTGCCCGCGCTCCTGCGAAAGTTTCATGAAGCCGGAAAAAACAATGCGCCTTACGTGACGGTCTGGGGCACCGGCAGTCCCCGGCGGGAATTTCTGCATGTGGAGGATTTTGCGGATGCCTGCATCCATATATTTAACCTGGACGGACAAACCTTTGATTCGCTGATCCAGGCCTATGATACGCCGCTGGTCAATATCGGCTGCGGCAAGGATACCACCATCAAGGCGCTTGCCGAGATGATCCGGGATATAACCGGGTTTTCCGGAGAGATGAGGTTTGATACTTCCCGCCCGGATGGCACGCCTCAGAAACTCCTTGATGTCTCCCGGCTGAATGAGCTGGGCTGGTCCTATTCCGTATCTTTAAAAGAGGGGATTCAGCAGACGTATCAGTGGTGCCTTGAAAATTCCGTATTCTGATATCCCGTAAAAAAGGAGCGCCGGGTGCATGTATGACAGCCGATGATAACCATGAGCTTCTGGATGGCACGGTTGTAATTTATATTCCGTGGTATCAGTTTGTCATCCGGATGGGGCTTGGCGCGCTCACCGCTTTTTATTTCTATTTTTTACCCCGCCCGCCGCTGGCTTTAAATAATACGGTGATAGCCATATTATTCGCCGTGTTCTTCGCATTCCATATCCTTTGGTGGCAGTATTTTAAAAAAAGGGGCATAGGCATAATCGGCGTGCGCGCGGCCAACTGGATCGATCTGCTGGGTGCCGGCACCGTGGTTATCCTTGACCCGTTTGCCATTCCGCCCACCCTGGTTTTGATTGTTATTGCCGTTATCGGAAACGGGATTCAGCACGGGCATAAAAATTTTATCGTTGTTTCCGGCAACGCCCTTTTGGTCGGCATTGTGGCTGTTCCCACGCATTATTACCTGATCGGGCATTGGCCGTCTTATCCGTTTTATTTCTTCTGCATTTTTCTGCTGGTCTGCCTGCACTATACCTATTTTCTGGTTCGGGGTATCGAACGAATAAAAGCGCAGGCCGAGGAACATGCCCGAAAAGATGAGTTAACCGGGCTCTTAAACCGCCGCGCATTTTTATCCGCTGCCGGCTATCTGCTTTCGCTTTACCAGCGCACCCGGCTGCCGCTGGTTTTTGTTTTTGTCGATCTGGACGGGTTTAAGGCGGTCAATGACGAGCTGGGCCATGCCATGGGCGACCGGGTGCTTCAGCAGTTTGCATGGCTGATAAAGCAAAACTTTCGGAAAACGGATATTACGGCGCGAATTGGCGGTGATGAGTTTGTATTTCTTTTGACCAACAGTTTCAAAGAGGACGCTGATGCTGTAATGAAGCGGTTGAATAAAGAGTTTATCGAGTGGGCTGAAAGCCATTCAATCCGCGCGGGAATGAGCTGGGGGATTGAAGCCCTTGAAGGAAAAGCTGAAGCGCCGGAACTTGAAGATATTATGCGTCAGGCGGACGCCGCCCTTTATGCCGCCAAGGGCCGGCGGGGGAGGTGAGGGAAGTAGTTTAAGGTTCAGGGTTTAGGGTTCACGGTTTAGGGTTAAAAAAATCAGTGCCTTTGGCTTTGCATATGCCCTTAAAAATGGCCGTTTCCTTTAAGTCCCCCTTTGTAAAGGGGGATTTAGGGGGATTTTTTATTATGGCCCAATATAAATCCCCCCAATCCCCCCTTTTTCAAAGGGGGGGGTGAGTTGATGGCCTTTTTCAAAGGGGGGCTGAGATTTTATCCCTCCTGCTCGGCCTTGGCCGCTTCGATGACTTTCTGCTGCAGCTGGGCCGGCACTTCATCATAGTGGGAGAATTTCATGGTAAAAATGCCGCGGCCGCCGGTCATGGAGCGGAGATCCGGGGCATAGCTCAGCACCTCGGACATGGGCACATTCGCCCGGACCACCTGGTTCTTGCCTTTACCTTCCATGCCGAGCACCCGGCCGCGCCGGCCGTTTAAGTCGCCCATGACATCGCCCATAAAATCTTCCGGCGTGGTGACCTCCACTTCCATGATCGGCTCCAGCAGCGTGGGCTCCGCCTGCTCTGCCGCCTTTTTATAAGCCAGCGAACCGGCGATTTTAAATGCCATCTCCGATGAGTCCACCGAGTGATAGGAGCCGTCATAAAGGATGGCTTTAAAGTCAATGCAGGGGTAACCGGCCAGGACCCCCTTTTGGGCGGCCTCATAAATCCCTTTTTCCACGGCCGGAATATAGGTTTTGGGAATCACCCCGCCCACGATTTTATCCTCAAATTCAAATCCTGAGCCTTTGGGCAGGGGTTCAAACTGCACCCAGCAGTCCCCGTACTGGCCGTGGCCGCCGGATTGTTTCTTGTGTTTGCCCTGGACGGCGACGGTTTTTTTGATGGTTTCCTTATAGGGAACCTTGGGAACGGTGAGTGTAACCTCCACGCCGTATTTGCGTTTGAGCCGCTCCACAACCGTCTCAATATGGACCTGGCCCATGCCCTTTAACACCGTTTCCCGGGTTTCATCGTTTCGCTCCAGGGTCAGGGCCGAGTCCTCTTCCATGAGCTTGGAAAGGGAACTGAAAATCTTGTCTTCATCCCCCTGGCTCTTCGGCACTACCGCATAAGAGACCACGCCGGCCAGGGGCTTTGCGGATTTGAATTGGATTTTTTTGTTCGGGTCGCAAAGCGTATCCCCGGTTTTGGTTTCTTTCAGCTTGGCCACCGCCACGATATCTCCGGGGCCGGCCTCGCTGATCTGTTTCTGTTCCTTGCCCACCAACCGAAGGAGCTGGCTGTAGCGCTCCTTGGCGTCGCGGGTGGGGTTGTAAAATGTGCCGTCGCCGCCCAGGCTTCCGGAAACCACCTTGAACACGGTGAGCCGTCCGGAATAGGGGTCGGCAATGGTTTTAAAGACCAGCGCGGAAAAAGGCTCGGACGGATCGGGGTTTCGGGTGATTTCATTCTCGGTGCCCGGTTCGTATCCGGTCTTTGGGCCTCTGTCAATTGCCGAGGGCATGGCCTGTACAAACAGGTCATACAGGGGGTCCACGGCAATCTGCTTGACCGCGGCCCCGCATACCACCGGCGCGAAGGTGCGGTTGAGTATGCCTTTGCGAAGCGCATTGTAGAGGTCATCCTGGGATAATTCCTCGCCTTCCAGGTATTTTTCCACCAGCTCGTCATCTGCTTCGGCAATGTTTTCAACCATTGCTTCCCGCTCGCTTTCAGCAGCCTCCTGCATGTCCGAAGGGATATCGCCGGTTTGCGGCTTGCCGTCGGCAAATGTAATGGCTTTCATGCTAAGCAGATCCACCACGCCTTTAAATTCTTCCTCCTTGCCGATGGGCAGGTGAAGGAGAATCGGTTTGGGCTCGAAAATATTTTTGGCATCTTCAAAGGCTTTGTAGAAATCGGCGCGTTCGCGGTCCACCTTATTAATATAGATCATCACCGGCAGGTTGAATTCCTCGGCAAACTCCCATGCCTGTTCGGACTGCACTTTGACGCCGTTAATGGCATCTATGACGAGAAGCGCCGCATCCGCCGCCTGCATGCACATCCGGGTGTCAGAGAAGAAGTTCTGATCCCCCGGGGTATCCAGCAGGGTGACCTGTGTCTTTTTCCATTCAAACTGATGGAACGCGGTGCTGATGCTGGAGCGCCGTTTCAGCTCCTCAGGTTCAAAATCCATGACTGAATTGCCTTCATCGACGCTTCCCAGTCGTTTGGTCACCCCGGCGTTATGTAGAAGGACTTCAGCCAGGGTTGTCTTGCCGCTGCCGCCGTGCCCGATAAGGGCAATGTTTCTCAGATTTTCAGCCATATCTGCCATTAAACTCCTCTCTCGTAAAATATTTTCAAATCCGGAAAATGATAACCCAATTTAAGGTTTGGAACGCTCAATTTAGGGATAATTTTTCTCTCATATCTCATTCTGTCAAAAAAAATCAACCCCAAAAACCTGAATGGTTGTAATTGTTTAGCGCCCCAGATACATCAGAAATTCCCGGTTGCCTTTCGGCCCGAGAATAGGGGAGGGGATGACTATTTCGGAAACCAGGCCAAATTCTTCAAAATAGCTTTTCAGTTCAGCAATAACCGCTTCATGCAGGTTTTCATCCCGAACCACGCCGCCCTTGCCGACCTGCTCCCGGCCGACTTCAAACTGCGGCTTGATCAAAGCCAGTATGTGCCCATCCGGCTTGAGAAAAGGGTCGATGGCCGGGATGACAATTTTTAAGGATATAAATGAGACATCAATGGTAATTAAGTCAAAATCCGTCGGCAGGATTTCCGGGGTAACGTAGCGGATATTGGTGCGCTCGACAACGGTCACCCGCTCGTCCTGCCGGAGCCTCCAGTCCAGCTGGCCGTATCCCACATCCACCGCATAGACATGGGCGGCGCCGGATTGGAGCATACAGTCCGTAAATCCGCCGGTGGAGGCACCCACATCCAGACACATCAAGCCGCGCATATCGATCCCGATTTCGGTGATGGCGTGGGCCAGTTTAAGTCCGCCCCGGCTCACATAGGGCATGTCGGGTTTTCGGCTGACAATGCGCGCATCTTCAGCCAATTGCATGCCGGGTTTATCCATGGGCTGATCGTTTACCAGGATATTTCCGCTCATAATCAATGTTTGGGCGGTCTCCCGGCTTTTGGCAAGCCCCCGTTCGACCACCAAAAGATCCAGCCGTTTTTTCCGGGGGGCGGTCATGAGCCGGTTTGACGGGTCTTAAGGGAAAACCAGGAGACTGCGGCCTTCACAATGCCGTCCGCATCAATACCGTATTTGGCCCGCAGCACTTCCCGGGAGCCGTGCTCAACAAATGTGTCCCGGATGCCCAGGCGTTTTACCTGAAAGCCCTGGATTCCGGCATCATGCAGGGCCTCCAGAACAGCGCTGCCGAATCCGCCCTGGCAGACATTTTCCTCGACGGTTAAAATATTGGGGATTTTGCCGGCCAATTCAGAAATAAGGTCGATGTCAAGGGGTTTTACGAACCGGGCGTTTACCACCGTGGCATTTATTCCATAGGTTTCGGCCAGGGTTTTCCGGGCGGTAACCGCCTCGCTGACTGTCAGGCCAATGGCCAGAATCAGCAGATCGTCCCCGTGGGCCAGGATTTCCCCGCGGCCGATTGGCAAAGGGGTGAGAGGCCCCTCAAGATCCACCCCGATACCCGGCCCCCGGGGGTAGCGAAAGGCAGCGGGGCCCGGATGATCGACAGCGGTTTTTAGCATCCGGCGCAGTTCATTTTCGTCTTTGGGCGCCATCACCACCATGTTGGGCATGGATCGCAGATATGAAAAATCAAACAACCCGTGGTGGGTGGGGCCGTCTTCTCCCACGATACCGCCGCGGTCCAAGGCAAAGGTGACCGGCAGGGCTTCCAGGCAGACATCATGGATCAGTTGATCATAGGCCCGCTGCAGGAATGTGGAATAAATGGCCACCACGGGTTTATATCCTTCCGTTGCCATGCCGGCGGCAAAGGTCACCCCGTGCTGCTCGGCAATGCCCACATCAAAGAAGCGGTCCGGAAACTGGTTTGAAAATTCAACCAGCCCTGTGCCCTCAGGCATGGCCGCAGTGACTGCAATAATTTTATCATCTGTAGCGGCCAGTTCCACCATGGTGTTTCCAAATATTTCGGTGTATGATGGCGCGCATCGCTGGCTGGCCAGCTTGTCTCCGGTGTCGATTTTAAAACAGCCCACGCCGTGGAAATAGACCGGATTTTTTTCCGCCGGCTCATATCCCCGGCCTTTCTGCGTGGCCACATGCAGGAGCACCGGCTCGTCAATGTTTTTGATATTCTCCAGCATATCGATCAGCTGGTCCATGCGATGCCCTTTGATGGGCCCGAAATATTCAAAATTAAACGCTTCAAACAAAATCCCCGGCGTAACAAACGCTTTGACCGATTCTTCGGCCCGCTTAGCAAACTGGTAGGCATCGTTTCCGATGCCCGGCAGCGATCGGATCAGCTCGCCCACCTCTTTTCGCAAATCCTGCAGGTATTTGGCTGAGAAGGTCCGGCTTAAAAGAGAGGAGAGGGCGCCCACATTTTTGGAAATCGACATCTCATTGTCATTTAAGATCACGATGAGGTCTTTTTTCAGGCCCCCCGCCTGGTTTAAGGCCTCATAGGCAAGGCCTGCGGTCATGGACCCATCGCCGATCACAGAGATGACTTTTGACGGATCCTGACTCAGGCGCTTGGCGCAAACAATGCCTAAGCCGGCGGAAATCGATGTTGAGCTGTGTCCGGTGGAAAACGCATCATAGGGGCTTTCGCTTCGCCTGGGAAATCCGGAGAGCCCCTCATGCTGGCGGAGGGTGTGAAAGCGCTCTTTGCGGCCGGTCAAAAGTTTATGGGTATAGGCCTGATGGCCCACATCCCACACAATTTTATCATTGGGCACATCAAATACATAGTGGAGCGCCAGGGTAAGTTCCACCACCCCCAGGTTGGAGGCCAGATGCCCCCCGGTTTTGGAAACGACATCCACAATCAGCTGGCGGATTTCCCGGGCGAGCTTGGGCAGATCCTGCCGGGGAATGTTTTTTAAATCTGTCGGTGATATGATGGAATCAAGTAAATTCATTTTAAATAATCAGCGTTTCCGTTCGATAATGTACTTTGCCAGCGCAACCAGAGGCTCTGCCTTGGTATCAAAATGCGCAATCGCTTGCAAGGCATTGTTGACCAGTTCGCGGGCAAAGGATTTGGATGCCTCAAGCCCCATAAGTCCCGGGTAAGTGGATTTTTTACGCTTAAGGTCCGTGCCCGCGGCTTTACCCATCAAATCCGGGTCGCCTTCCACATTCAGAATATCATCTGTTACCTGAAAGGCCAGGCCGATGTTTTTGGCATATTCGGAAAGCGCATCAATTTGGGCTGAACCGGCGCGCGCCAGCAGTGCGCCGGACACCACGGCCGCCTCGATCAGGGCGCCGGTTTTAAACTCATGCACCTGCTTGAGGGCATCCAGGTCAAGGGTTTTGCCCTCTGCCGCCAGATCGCGCATTTGGCCTTCTATCATTCCCTGGTATCCGGCCGCCCTGGAAACATGCTGCATGACCCGCGCCCCCATTGGGTGGTCAGCGGCCAGATCCGCCATAATTTCAAAGGCCAGGGTAAGCAGGGCATCGCCGGCCAAAATCGCGGTGGCCTCGTCAAACTGCACATGGCAGGTGGGCCGGCCCCGCCGCAGCTTATCATTGTCCATTGCCGGCAGATCGTCATGAACCAGGGAATAGGTATGGATCATCTCCAGGGCGCCGCCGCACATGATTACATTCGGATGATTGGTTTCGCCCGCGGCCTCAGCCGCCGCCAGGCAGAGAATGGGGCGGAAGCGTTTTCCGCCCGCCATCAGGGAGTAGCTCATGGCCTGGCAGAGCGGCCGGCGATTATCAAGCCGCTGGTTGATATAATCCGTGAGCCACTGATTGACCTGCTGGCGTTTTTCATCCAGATAATTATTAAAATCAAAGGATTCGGACACGGATTAATCATCCTCTGCTTCGTCGCGATCGGCCGGAAACCCGGCCTCACTCACATTGCCCTCCGGGTCTGCGGTCAGCATGGTGATTTTCTTTTCGGTCTCCTCCAGTTTGTCAAAACAGAACTTGGAGAGCTTTACCCCTTCCTCAAATTTTTTAAGCGCCTTCTCCAGGGGCAGGTCCCCGGATTCAAGTTCCTGAACGATTTTTTCAAGCTGGGTCATGGCGTCTTCAAACGTTTTCTTGGCCATCTTCCTGGTTTCCCTCCGCACGGCAGATAATGGTTCCCTTGGCTAAAAGCAATTCAAGCAGCTCTCCGGATTGGACAGCGGCGGCATCCTGTATAATCGACTGATCCGAAACCCGGCGGGCAATGCTGTATCCCCTGTCCAGCACCGCTGCCGGGTTTAAAGCGTGCAGTCTGCCATTAAGGGCCCTTAGCGTCAATGCCCGGGTGGTGACGTGTGTCTCTGCTGCGGCCCGCATCTGGCTGCTTAACTGTATTAACTGGTTTCGCCGCAATTGAATCATGGCCTGCGGCGTGTTTTTATAAAGCCTGTCGGTTCGCCACTGCAGCCGTTCGGCTTCCCGGCGGACCGCTCGCTTAAATGCGCCGTAAAGCCGTTCGGAATAATCATCCAGGCGGAGCTTTAAATCATCCAGCCGTCGTTGGGGATGTACGAGCCGGTCGGTCAACTGCTGAATGTGCCGTTGCTGTTGATTCAAAAACCCGGAAAAGCCGGATACAAGCTGCCGGGTCAGCTGATGGGCGCGGTTTACCAGCTCGGTTTTAACCGGAACCACGATTTCAGCCGCAGCCGAGGGCGTGGGCGCCCGAAGATCGGCCACAAAATCGGCAATCGTATAATCGGTTTCATGGCCGACTGCGGACACGATCGGGATGCCAGAGGCAAATATCGCCCGGGCCATTTTTTCGGAATTAAAGGGCCACAAATCCTCCAGCGAGCCGCCGCCCCGGGCGAGAATGGCCAGATCCGCATCATTTCGGTAATTTATAAGATCAATGGCGGCGCAAATCTCATCCACGGCCGCATCTCCCTGAACGCTGACCGGAATGATTTCAATATGGATATTCGGAAACCGCCGGCCCATCACCCGGATCATGTCATGGACCACCGCACCGGTGGCTGAGGTGATCAGGCAGATTTTTTGCGGCAGAAACGGCAGGGGCTTTTTAAAACTTGCGTCAAACAGGCCTTCTTCTGAAAGTTTTACTTTAAGTTGTTCAAATGCCGCCTGCAGGGTGCCGACACCGGACGGCTCCAGGTACTCAAGGATTATCTGGTAGGCGCCGCGCGGGGCATACACGCTGACCCGGCCGTACCCGGTCACACTCATGCCGTCCTCGGGTAAAAATTTAAGCCGCTTGTTCTGGCCGCGAAACATGACCGCGCTGATCTGTGCGGCATCATCTTTTAAGGTGAAGTAATAGTGTCCGGATGCCGGGATTTTAAAATTAGAAATTTCACCGTTAATCCAAATAAATGGATATTTTTCTTCAAGCAGCGCTTTAATTTTTTGCGTCAGTTCGCTGACGGTATATATGTTGCGTTCAATTTTTGTCATTACGCATTCCGAAGACCCTTCTTCATATGAGGTGCCGCGCCAGCAGGACGATGTTGTGCTCGAAAAATTCAAAATCGATCTGCCATTGGAGGAGCGACAGTCTTCCTCAGCGGTCATTCCGAGGAGCGACAGCGACGAGGAATCTTAAGGTTTCTCGCTGGCGCTCGAAATGACAGCCGAGTTTTTAATGCAAGCCATTCCATTAAAATTTCAAACTAGCACAGTTCAAGCCGGCATTCAACAGGGTAATTGGCCTTGGCGGTAACAACCGCAGTCATGGGCCGTTCGCACCATGAGGACGGCACAGTGGTGAAGTCGGCACGGTGGCCGACGCTACAAATTTAATTTTTGGTGGCCATCAATTTTTATGAATCTGATTGATTTGCTCGTATAGCCGGTCAGCATCGTAGCTGACCCTGCCAGCAATAAATTTATAACGTCTGATAAGAAATATTATGTAAACTTTTGATTCAAGCCAAAGAATTCGGGGGTTGGTGTGTGCGTTAAGGGCCCTTCTTAGTAACTTTGGGGATTGGGTTTTAGGTATTGGGTTTTGGGTGTTAGGCGTAAAATTAAAGGTTTCAGGTTTCACAGTGTTCAGGCTTGTAAAAATTTTGGCTCGCTCGCTCGCACAATATTTCCTGACACCTGAAACCTGAAACCTATTATTCCTTTTTCCCCTTAGTGCCTTAGTGCCTTAGTGCCTTAGTACCTCAGTGCCTTTCAGGAGCGCTCAAGGTAATTGCGGACCGCCGGCACGAGGTAAATATTATCCAGCGGCATTTGGCGGAGGCAGTCAGCCAGGACTTCAACCTTTTGGCGGACCGGCAGGTTTTTTTCCATAATGAAAAGCTGCCTGCCTTTAACCGTACAAAGCCCGCTTCTGGCGTTTATCCCCGTGGCGCGCAGGTTTTGTTCGGAAACCGTGATATCTAATTTTTCTGCCGTCTCTTTTAAGTGCTGATAAAGCTGGGTCGATTTCACGTCGTCAAAACCTTGCAAATAATGGTTTTTGTGTTAATATATATTTCTTAAAGGTTACTCACACGCAAGACTGCAACCTATTCGGTGCACAAACAATCACAGGAGGTTAACACACTATGGCAAACGTTCAGTCAGCGCAAACGACCGCTGATACCCGCGCACAGGTACAGGTCAACAGCTTTATCCGAAGCGTCTACAACTGGATGGGCATCGGGCTGGGATTGACCGCTCTTATGGCCCTCTATGTCAGCAGCAGCGAAGCCATGCTTCAGCTGATATTCGGCAATACCCTGATCTTTTTCGGGCTTATTGCTGCGGAGCTGGGCATGGTATTTTATCTGAGCGCCAGAGTCCAGAAAATACAAGCCAGTACGGCAACAGCCCTGTTTGTAATATATTCGGTGCTTAACGGGGTGACCCTGTCCTTTATATTTATCGCCTATACACCGGCATCCATCGTGTCCACGCTATTTGTGTGCGCGGGCACATTTGTCGCGTGCAGCATATTCGGATTTGTCACCAAACGGGATCTCACATCCCTTGGCGGCTTCATGTTCATGGGGCTGATCGGCATCATTATCGCGTCCCTGGTCAACCTTTTTATTCAGAGCTCAGCCCTTACCACCATTATCAGCTATATCGGGGTGCTGGTGTTTGTGGGCCTCACCGCCTACGATACCCAGAAGCTAAAGAACATGGCCATGACCCAGCCGGCCGGACTCGAAGCCGGCGTAATCCGCAAAGGCGCTATAATGGGCGCCCTGTCACTTTATCTGGATTTTATCAACCTGTTCCTGATGCTGCTCTATATCATGGGCGGCAGGGAATAAGAAGGTTTATAGGTGTTAGGTATTGGGTATTGGGTGATTGGCACTAAATCATCAACTCCAATACCTAACACTCAGAGCCTTCATAAACCCCAATACCTACTCCCCAACCCCTATTTTCGCCTGAATCACATCCACAATTTCCGCGCAATACTTATGGGTCTGCTCCGCATCCGGGCCCTCGACCATCACCCGGCACAAGGGCTGGGTGCCCGAGTATCGGACCAGCACCCGTCCCTGCTGCCCCAGTTTTTGCTCGATATCTGAAATTACCCCTTTTATTTCCGGGATCTGGTATATATCCTGTTTTTCATTGATCTTCACATTCATGAGCACCTGGGGGTAAACGGCCATAACCGACGAGAGCTGGGATAAAGATTTTCCGGTTTCAAGCATTACCTGAATCAGCCGAAGTCCGGTTAAAATCCCATCCCCGGAGGTGTGGCGCTCCAGAAATATCATGTGCCCGGAATCCTCGCCCCCGATTACCGAACCGAGCGCCTTCATCTGCTCTAACACGTAGCGGTCGCCCACATCGGTAATAATGAGCTCAATGCCAAGTTCCGCCATGGCCTTGTGAAAGCCGACATTGCTCATCACTGTGCTGACGACCCGGTTGTTGGGAAGCCTGCCGCCCTCTTTTAAATATTTCGCGCAGATGGCCAGAATCTGATCCCCGGTCGCATTGCGCCCGGTTTCATCAACCGCAATCAGACGGTCCCCGTCACCGTCAAATGCCAGGCCGATATCCGCCCCCTGCGCTGTCACCATTTCCTTTAATTTGGCCGTATCCTGGGAGCCGCAGCCCTGGTTGATGTTTTTGCCGTCAGGTGCGGCACAGATCGTGCTCACGCGCGCGCCAAGGGATTCAAATACCTGGGGCGCTACCCGGTAGGTGGCCCCGTTTGAGCAGTCAAGCACCACATGAAACCCGGATAAAGGTCTGGCCCCAGACAGGGTTTGGATTAAAAACTCAGCATATTGGTTTTCAAGCATAGGGCGCGGCCGGACCGTACCGATGGCATCCTTGTATGACATAAACATGTCCGGATCCGCATCCTGAATCATGCGGTCAATAGCCGCCTCCATTTCCATGGAAAGCTTGAAGCCGGATGAATTAAAAATTTTGATGCCATTATCCGCATAGGGATTGTGTGAGGCGGAAATCACCACGCCGGCATCCATGGATTCCGAGGCCGTCAGATAGGCAATGCCGGGGGTTGGTAAAACCCCGCAGATATGGGCATCCGCTCCGGCGGAACAAATGCCCGCGGCAATGGCGCATTCCAGCATATCCCCGGAAAGCCGGGTGTCTTTGCCAATCAGCACGTTTTTGGCTTTTTTCTTGGACGATAATGTTTTAACCAGGGATCTGCCGGCCTTAAGCGCCACCTCCGGGGTCATGGGATAATGGTTGGCTTTGCCCCGGATGCCGTCTGTGCCAAATAATTGCGGCATATCAATCAGCCTTTCTCTGTTTTAAATTCAGGAACGATGTCAAGGGCTTCGGCGACCACTGCGTCCACACTGGCCTGCAGCCACCGGGTGCCGGAGGCCCGGTCATCTGCGGAAAGGTTTTTGATGACCGAAAGATAATCGGTTCCGGATGCTGAAATTCCGGATCTAACCGCTTCAAGCAGCTGATCCCGGGCGGCATTGGCATCCGATCCGTCTGAGCCCTCCAAATCCAATTTCTTTTCAAGCGCCTCAGTGATTTCCGTGCGCCTCTCATAAAGCGCCTGTTTCTGCCGGGCCGGAATGGATGTATCGTTTTCCGGAGCACCGGCCAGCTTTTCAAAAAATGAATGAAGCCGCTTGATCCGCTCAGAAACAGCCTGATCCAGCCGGGCGGTCAGGCCGTCGTAGAGGGGCTGGGGAAATGCGTCGGATATAAATTGGGATCGCACCGTCTGATACCATTTGCCAAGCGCCAGCAGATTGCCGATGTATATGAGGTTGTTCAGGAAAATTCTTTTAACGTTCCGGTATGCCCCGGATTTATATGAAATGTTGCCGGATTTTTCACTGCCCCCGAAAATCAGGCGGTCCGGCCTTAACTCGTCTTTGCGGTAGATGGTGCCCGCGGCAATGGTGATGCCGTAGGTAAGGCGGCAGGGACCGACCAGTCCGCCCTGCCCGCCTAAGAATATGGGCGGTTTATCCAGCATCACCCCGCCGGGCACTTCGCCGATAAGAGATGCGGTGGCTTTGTCCTGCTGGGGGGTGAAGTTGAAATGGATATAGGCGCTGCCCACTTCACTGTGGTTTTTTTTACCGGTACCACCGGCCATAAGACAGTCGCAGAAATTGATCAGGCTTCCCAGTGTAACATATGGAAACAGGATGGTCTGCTTAAGCCCCACGCTGTGGGCGATGCTTGCGGCTTCTTCCAGGATGGTGCCGCTCCGCACATGGGCGCAGGAGCCGCATGCGGCGCCCCCCAGAAAAACCGCCTGGCTGAAAAATCCGCCCTTTAATTGGACATTCGGCCCCACCTGGCAATTGTCAATGGTGGCCGGGGCTTCCAGGCCGATTTCAGCGCCGGCGCCGATAAAGGTGTGTTGCCCGAAAATTCTGCAGCCCGCGTGAATGGTCACATTATCACCGGAGATCCGTTCCGGATCAATGTCCGGGCCCAGTTCCACGGACTCCGGCACCGGCATCTGCACGCCCTTGCTCAGCAAGCATGATTTTAAATTTTTCATAAGCCTTTCTTGACCTGATGATCAGACATGTGACCGTTTATTTTTAAGACATCCCATCAACACCCAACACCCAATACCCAACACCTAATACCTAATACCTAATACCTAATACCTAATACCCACTATCCAAAACCCTTTAGGTTAAACCAGTAACCGCGGTCAGATGTCAAGACTGATTTTAAAACCTTCAGGATTTCAGGTTGTTAACCGAATTCCGCCTTGCCGTTTAGCTGATTTTTTGCTATTGTCCAAATTATTCATAAATTATTATATGTATACAGGATGCTATCAATGAGCCAAACGTCAAAAAAATACCGCCTGTTAACCCGAAGTGATCTGGACGGGTTGATATGCGCGGTGCTGATCAAATATCTGGATATTGTGGATGAGATCCAATTAATCGATCATCCGAGTCAGATGCAGGCCAATGAAATCAACGTCACGGAGCGGGACATCACCACCAATCTGCCCTATGTGCCGGGCGTGCATCTGGCCATTGATCATCATGTGTCCGAGACCTTAAGAAACAGGAAAGATCCCCGGCATGTGATTGATCCGGATGCCCCTTCAGCCGCCCGGGTGGTTTATAATTATTATGGGGGCAGCAAAACCTTTCCGGCGTTTTTTGATGAAATGATGGCCGCGGTGGATAAAGCGGATTCAGGCCAATTCACCCGGGATGAAATTCTGCACCCTGATGGCTGGCCGCTTCTTAATTTTCTGGTGGATCAGCGCACCGGTATTGAGGATTGGGGGAAGTTCCGGATTTCAGAACAACAGTTCAAGCTTGATCTTATCGATTACTGCCTGAAAATGCAAATTAATGAAATCCTTGAGGTTCCGGACGTAAAAGAGCGGACCGAAATCTACTTCACCTATGAAAAGCAGTATAAGGAGCAGCTAAAAGCCCGGGCCTCCATGGTTTCCAATATTGTGGTCCTGGATTTCCGGGATCAGCCGCTAATGTATCCCGGAAACCGATTTATTGTTTATGCGCTGTTTCCGGACGCGAATATTTCGGTTTTGATCCGGCGGGATACGGACAAGGATCAGATTACATTTTCCGTGGGAAAGTCGATTATCAATCCCACGTCGCAGAAAAATATCGGGGAAATCATGCTGGGTTACGGCGGCGGCGGCCATCGGGCCGCAGGCGCCTGCCATGTGGCCTTGGAGCGGGCAGATGCGGTTTACCAGGAACTGATCGCCGCATTAGCCGATGAACCCGGACAGCCAACGTAAAAAAGGAAAATTATAAAATGAGCCATCAAGCGTTAACCAGCCTGCCGGTTTGGGAGAAACTCGCGTCCAGTGCGGAAAAAATGGAACTGCCGGAATATCACCTCAAGCATCTCGTTGAGCAGGAAAGCCGGCTGGAGCAGTGTTCGGTTTCAGGGGGCGGCCTTTTCTATGATTATTCCCGCCAGCGGGTGGACGAGCAGGTTATGGGCTACCTGTTTGAACTGGCCGATAGCCGGGAGATCCGCGAAAAGTTCAATCAAATGATGAATGGCGCCCATGTCAATGTCACCGAAGACCGGGCGGCGCTTCACACCGCGGCCCGCCAGTTTTCACAAGACCCGGTCTATGATAACGGCCATAACGTTATACCGGATCTGACGGCGGTGCAAGAACAGATCCGGGAATTTACACAGGCGGTCCATAACGGGCAAATAAAGGGTTCAACCGGTCTGCCGTTTAAGGATATCGTGGTGATCGGCATCGGCGGCTCCTATCTGGGCACGGAATTTGCGGCCACCGCGCTTTCTGATCAGGCGGATCAGGGGATTCATTTACATTTTCTCTCAAATGTGGATATTGATAATTTCAGCCGGATCACCGCCCGGATTTCCGCGGAAACCACGCTCTGGATTGTGATATCAAAAAGCTATACCACCACTGAAACCATGGCCAACTTAAACCAGGCCAAAGTGTTCATGAGAGCTCAGGGGGTTGCCCCGGAATCGCATCTGGTCACGGTCACCAGCAAGGGAAGTCCCGGGGATGACCCGGAAAATCCGGCGCTTGCCACATTCTATATGTTCGACTATATCGGCGGCCGCTTCAGCGTGACCTCCGCCGTGGGCGGGGTGCCATTGAGCCTGTACCTGGGGTACGACCGGTTTGAGCGATTTTTAAAAGGCGCGGCGGAAATGGACCGCCATGCGGCCGAGGCCCCGCCCCAGCAGAACGGGCCCTTAATCGCCGCCCTGATAAGCATCTGGAACAATAATTTTCTGGGATATGAGGCCCAGGGCATCATCCCCTATTCTTCGCCGCTTTCAAGGCTTGCCCCGCATATCCAGCAGCTATACATGGAGTCCAACGGCAAGGCGGTGACCGTCCATGGAGAGCCCCTGGAAGTGGATGCCGGGGCGATTGTTTTTGGCGAGCCGGGCACCAATGCCCAGCACTCCTTTTTTCAGCTGGCGCATCAGGGCCGGCCGTTTCCTATAGATTTTATCGGTGCCATAAATCCCGCAAACAGCAGCTATAATGCCACTTCCAAGGGGGTTACCAACCATCAGGAGCTGTGGGCCAACCTGATTGCCCAGGCCCAGGCCCTTGCAGTGGGCAAAGCTGACGGCAATCCGGCGCGCGCCTTCTCCGGCAATCGCCCCTCCTCAACCATTCTTTTAAACAGCCTGGCGCCGGAAAGTATCGGCCGGCTGCTTTCTTTTTATGAGGCAAAGACAGTTTTTGAGGCGTTTGTCTGGGATATTAATCCATTTGATCAGTACGGGGTGGAACTGGGAAAAACCATGGCCTCGGATATCCGCAATGAAATCGCCCGGAAAAATGAAGATCCCGATTATGAAATTGATAACCGGGATCCCATCCGCAAGTTTTATCTGGAAAAGCTGTTTGGCGGCGGGCTTTAAGGCATGCGGTAGATCATGGCGCCCCATGTCACACCCGCGCCCAGGCCGGAGAAGACAAGGGTGGCGTTTTTCTTTAACAGATTCTGCTCCAATGCCTCGTCAAGGGCTATCGGAATCGTCCCGGCGGTGGTGTTGCCGTAGCGCTGGATATTGTTAAACATTTTGTCATCCGGAAGTTCCAGGGCCTTCTGGTAGAACTGGTTGATTCTGAGATTGGCCTGATGCGGAAAAATCATGTCCACATCAGCCAAAGAGAGTCCGGCTTTTTCCAGCGCTTTCATGGTGACCTCAGGCAGCCGTTTGACCGCAAGTTTGAAAATCCGGGAGCCGTCCATTGTGGGGTAATGCCGCCGCTCTTTCATGCCATCTTCTGTAATCCGGGGATTGTTGCGTGAAGCCGGGAGTTCCAACATCAGAGACTCGGCATATTCCCCCTGGGCATGCAGGCAGGAGGAAAGAACACCCACCGGTTCTTCCGTTTCTAATGCTTCCACACACACGGCGCCTGCGCCGTCCCCGAAAATTACGGTCACATCCCGGCCCTCGGTGGAGAGGTCAAGGCCGGTGCTGTGCACTTCCGCGCCCACCAGCAAGACCCGCTGGGCCATGCCGCTTCGGATATAGGCGTCCGCGATTTCGAGGCCGTATAAAAATCCGGTGCACTGCTGCCGGATGTCCAGGGCCGGTGTTTGTTTAAGGCCCAGCTTATGCTGAAGCAGGCATCCGGAACCGGGGAAGAAGATATCCGGACTAAGCGTGGCAAAGATGATGAGGTCAATGTCTTCAGGCGTCCAGCCAGCCCGCTCAAGGGCGATTTTGGAAGCCTCAAGCCCCAGGTCGGAGGCCCCGACATTGCCTTCTTCGGGAACCCATCGCCGCTCTTGAATGCCGGTCCGCTGCACAATCCATTCATCCGAGGTTTCCATCCACTGGGTTAAATCATGGTTGGTGACCACCCTGTCCGGTAAACAACGGCCTGTGGATTTAATCACTGCTCTTGTCATATGTCGCGACTCCTTCCTTCCGGGATTTCCAATTTCACCGCATCTACTGCGTCAAATAATGTCTCGCATAGGCAACTATAGCTCGCCGTCATTTTCCTTGTATCTGCGGCGAACTTGAAAATCGCTCAATTTAGGTCAAATTTTAAATCAACCGGCATTTTTTGCAAGGTATTTTAAGCCCTGCGGTAAGCGCAGCATGACCTTAAAATTTCATGTAATACTTAAAGAAAAAATAATAAAGCGCCGATATTCCGTTTAATTTGAATATCGGCGCTTTTAAGTAACCTACGGGCTAAAATTTTCTGAGTCCCCTTAAATGCCCTCGGCGTTTACTCTACAGAGGGCATGGAGCCGGTCATCTCCGGGCTTGGGCTGCTGGTTTCGGGCATATTGATTTCAACATCGCCGGCCTCTTTAAGATTTTCAACATAGCTGGGCAGCTGTTCTTTGACTTTCTGCTGTTCAAGCTGCTGTCTGATTTGATCTTTTACCTCGTCAAAGGTTTTCTTGGAAGCCTCTTTCTTGTCCTCTGCCTTGATCAGATGGTAGCCGAACCGGGTTTCCACGATATCGCTGACATCACCGACCGCCAGAGAAAAAGCCGCTTCTTCAAAGGGTTTGACCATCTGGCCTTTGCTGAAATAGCCGAGGTCGCCCCCCCGCTCGCTGCTCGGACATTCGGATTCTTCTTTGGCGACTTCTGAAAATTTCTCGCCCCCTTCAATCCGTTCTTCAAGCTCTTTGATCTTTTCCTTGGCTGCCTGCTTTTCGGCTTTATCCGCCTTTTCATCCGTTTTTATCAGAATATGACGGGCTTTTACCTGCTCCGGAGTTTTGAACTGCTCCGGATTGTTTTCGTAGTAAGCCTTTATTTCGTCTTCAGTGATATTGATATTGGACGCAATTTCCTGCTCAATCAATTTTTGTATGGCCATGTTTTTTTTGATTTCGCTGCGGAGCAGCTCTTCGGTGTAGCCCAGGGCGGAGAGCTGCTGTTTGTATTGCTCTTCATCCGGAAACTGCTGCTTGAACTGGTCCATCTGGGAGTCAATGGTGCCTGGGTCAACTTCCATGCCAAGCTCCTGGCTTTTCTGATAAAGCAGCTCCTTTTCGACAATGTTATTAACCATATCCTCCTTGATGCTGGCCAGACGCTGTGCATCCAGCTGCTGGCCGGAGCTGGCGGCCCGCTTTTTGATCAGCTCAAGTTTCTGGTCGAGTGTTTGCTGAGGGATTTTTTCCCCGTTGACGATAGCTATATAGCTGCCCGACTGCTCTTCTGTTTTGGCCTCTTTTTCATCTGCCGTGCAGGCCGGCGAGGCCAGCAGAAACGCAAGGCTTAGAATGATCACTGTATTGGCTATGATCCGCATAAAACATCCTCCTTAATCTTAAATCTTATTATACTATTATGTTTTGGCAAATCCGTGTGTGACGGCGTTTTCTGGGGAAAAGCACCAAACTCTCCGAATCCATACATCGCCTGTGTGTGACCTACAGCCCATCAGGCATTATGGATCCGAAAAAAACATAATGGTGGTGGACTATAGAATGGGAAGACAGGATGTGTGAATAAAAATGGTCGGGACGGCAGGATTTGAACCTGCGACCCCAGCGTCCCGAACGCTGTGCTCTTCCAGACTGAGCCACGTCCCGACATTTGGTAGCCATTTTTATGGCATAAAATTCCCACTGTCAATTAAAAATTTAATTCTAATCCCGCTTGTCAAGGATGTCAAAATTAATTGTCAGGTCACAATCAGATCCCGGCAAATGAGTTCTTTAGCACAATGGTTTCCTTTCGTCCGGGTCCTATGGATATAATATCAATGGGCGTCTCGGTTAGGGCCTTGATACGGTTTAAGTAAGACTTGGTGTTTTCCGGCAGGTCTGCATAGGTTCGGATGCCCGAAATATCCTCGCTCCACCCGGGAAGGGTTTCATAGACCGGCTCGCAGTCGCCAAGAATTTTTAAATCCGCCGGAAATTCCGTAACCGACTTTCCCCCGCAGGTATAGCCGGTACAGATTTTTATCTCATCCAGACCGCCCAGCACATCCAGCTTGGTAATGGCCAGACCGGTCAGGCTGTTTAGACGGACGGCATTTCGCAACATCACCGTATCCAGCCAGCCGCACCGGCGCTTTCGGCCGGTGGTCGCCCCGAATTCAGCGCCTTTTTCCTGAATCTGATTACCGATTTCGTCAAACAGTTCAGTGGGAAATGGCCCCTGCCCCACCCGCGTGGTATAGGCTTTGGCAATTCCCGTCACATCGCTGATCTGTTTCGGCCCGACGCCGGCACCGCAGCAGGCATTGCCGGATACGGTATTTGAGGAGGTCACATAGGGGTATGTACCGTGGTCAATATCCAGATGGGTGCCCTGGGCGCCTTCAAACAGCACCTGCCCGCCTTCCCTGACTTTTTGGTCAAGAAAGACCGATATATCGGAGATATACGGGGCAAGCCGCTCCCGATATCCGGCATGCTCGGAAATAATATCCTCCGCAGATACCCCGTCAGCCGAATAAAACTGTTTGAGGGTGAAATTTTTTTCTTCTGCCGCGGATTTCACTTTTTCGGCAAATATCTCTTCATCGGCTAAATCAATAAACCGGATACCCCGGCGTGAGGCCTTGTCCTCATAACAAGGTCCGATGCCCCGGCCGGTGGTGCCGATCCGTTGCTTGTGATTGGCGGCTTCCCGGGCGGCATCCAGTTTTTTATGGTACGGCATGATAACATGGGCTTTTTCGCTGATCTTTAATTTTTCCGGACTGACATCTATGCCTTTTTTGATTAAATAATCGATTTCCGAAATCAGCACCTCCGGATCCACCACCATGCCGTTTCCGATAATACAGGTTTTGCCCTGGAGAATGCCGGAGGGGACCAGGTGGCTGATAAACTGCTCCCCATCCACTACCATGGTGTGGCCTGCATTATTGCCCCCCTGAAAACGGACAACAATGTCGGCATATTCTGCCAATAGGTCAACGATTTTTCCCTTGCCTTCATCCCCCCATTGGGTTCCCACAATGACGATATTTGCCAATGTTATCTCCTTTTTTGTTATTGATCATCAAGAAATCCGCTCTTCTGATTCCGCCGTTTCAGCTTGAAAAAGTCATGCATCAGCTGTCTGCATCCGGGCTCGCACACGCCGGCAATAATTTCCGGATGATGATTCAGCCGCTCATCCGCAGCCAGTTGGTAAAGTGAGCCTGCAGCCCCCCATTTGGGATCCGCTGCGCCGAAAACCACCCGCTTGATCCGGGCATGAATCAGCGCCGCCATGCACATCACACAGGGCTCAATAGTGACATAGAGCGCCGTGTGTGGCAATCGATAATTTTGAAGCCGCTGGCCTGCTTTTCGCAAAGCCAGAATCTCCGCGTGGGCGCTGGGATCGCAAAGCTGGATGGTTTGGTTATAGGCTGAAGCAACAATTTCGCCGTCAGCGTCTATCAAAACCGCCCCGACTGGGACTTCATCCGCTTTAAAAGCTTTTTCAGCCTGGGCAAGCGCCTGTTTCATATAGTTTTCATGGGACATTAACATGACTTGCTTGGTAACGTATAATTTATACTATAAAAGCCGGCGAGTGACATATTATCGTTCAAATAAAGCGTCAAGGGGCAACAGCACAAAAGTTAATACACAAAAGTTAATATTGACATCATTTTTTCATTCACGTATATGCAATCAAACATTAAGCGCCCGTAGCTCAGTTGGATAGAGTGCCGGACTACGAATCCGTAGGTCGCAGGTTCGAATCCTGCCGGGCGCGCCACAAAAAACAAACGGGGTACGGTCATGCACCAGGCCCCGTTTTTTATTTCCAAGCCTGTATATGGCACGTTAGACATATAGCATACTGGACATATCCGGACAATTATTTCCTCTTTAAAATTCAGCGGCTCTCCCTATGAAGCAACATATTTCAGTCACAGTAAGGGCTTATGAGGAGTTGAATGCCTATTTGCCCGCAGTCCACCGGAAAACGGATTTCTCGGTGAATTTGGAAGCTGGCGCCGATGTCCGATGTCTTCTTTCGCGGCTTGAAATTCCGGAAGCTCAGGTGGATTTGATTCTGGTGAACGGTCGTTCGGCGGCGCTTGACCGTTTGCTTGAAAACCGAGACCGGATAGCGATTTATCCGGTTTTTGAATCCCTGGACATATCCAACGCCTCCCGAATCCGTCGCTCGCCCCTGCGGCGCCCTAAATTCATAACTGATCAGGATCTCAATGGATTGGCCGAGGGGCTTCGATCCATGGGATTTGATGTGCTTAGCCGCTCGCGGGAAACTTCGAAAGAAGATGTTGAACAGTTGAATAAAGATGGTTGGATCTTGCTGACCCAGGATTCCGGGTTTGCAGCAGAAAAAGCCTTTGACCGGATCCTTCTGATTAAGGCATCTATCCCCGCATCACAGGTGAAAGAAGTTGTTAAAAGGCTTGATCTGAAGGGAATATGGTGCCGAAGGGGAGATTTGAACTCCCACGGGGTAACCCCCACTAGACCCTGAACCTAGCGCGTCTACCAATTCCGCCACTTCGGCACGAGCACTCAAATCAGGGATTGATTTGAGTTAAGTTTTTTTATATATATTTTTTTCCGTCGGCTGTCAATATCATAATTTTAAAAAATACTGGATAAATTGACCATGGAACTGATTACAGACCTGGATGAGATAAAAGCGCCTTACCCGAACGCGGTGATTACGATCGGTAATTTTGACGGGGTGCATAAGGGACACCAGGCCATTCTCCACCAGGTTATTGAGCATGCGGAAACGATTAACGGAACATCTGTTGCCATTACCTTTGAGCCCCATCCCATGAAGGTGCTTAGCAGCAACGGCTCTCCGCCCCTGATCACACTATATGAGCAGAAAATCGAACTGATTGAGCAGACCGGCATCGATGTGCTGGTGTGTATCCCGTTTAACCGGGAGTTTGCCGCAATCACTGCTGAGACATTTGTCGAGGACCTGTTGATTCAAAAAATCGGAATGAAGGCGATTGTCATCGGCAAAGACTATAAATTCGGCATAAACCGGGAAGGCAGTGTGGCGTTTTTGCAACAGCGGGCCGATCAGTATGGCATTGAAGTGATCGTTGCCGACTGGATCCCGATTTCACATCAATATCTGGAAAGGATCAGCAGTACCCGGGTGCGCGAGATTGTAACAGAAGGCCGGGTGGAAGACGCCAGGCACCTGCTTGGCCGGTATTACCAGATTCGCGGCGAAGTGGTCACCGGCCGCCAGCGCGGCGGCCCGATGTTAGGGTTTCCTACCGCCAACATTAAGCTGATTGACGAACTCTGCCCCAAGACGGGGGTATACGCTGTCATCGTGGAATGGCGGAAAACCAAATACAAGGGTGTGGCCAACATCGGATACGCGCCCACTTTTGATGATCACCTCTTCACGGTTGAAGTGTATATATTTGACTTTAAGCAGAATATTTACGGCGAAGCCATCCGGGTGAATTTCATCCGGCGCATCCGGGATGAAAAGAAATTTGCCGGCATTGATGAGCTGCACGATCAGATCAGCAAAGATTGTGACCATGCCAGACAGATCCTGTCTGATCTCTGATCTGGGCATGATATAAACGCAGGGGAATAGCATTATGATCCTTGAAATTTTAACTTATCCCGATGATTTTCTGCGCCAGCCGACCCAAAATGTGGAAACAATAGATGACAGGGTTCAGGAAATCATTGAAAATATGGCTGAAACCATGTACCAGGCGCCGGGCGTGGGGCTTGCCGCGATTCAAGCGGGTATTGATGAGAGCATCATCGTCTACGATCCTTACGCGGATCCCGACAAAAGAAATTATAAAACCTTGATTAATCCAAAAATTATTTCCAGCGAGGGCGAAACCGTTTCGGAGAATGAAGGCTGCCTGAGCGTTCCGGATTTTCGCTCAGATGTAAAGCGGGCGGAAAGTGTGGTGGTCGAAGGGCTTGACCGGACCGGAAAAGCGGTCCGAATCAATGCCAATGGCCTGCTTTCGGTGATTCTTCAGCATGAGATCGATCACTTGCGCGGCATCCTGTTTATTGACCGGATCAGCCCGTTAAAACGGGAATTGTATAAAAAGAAGCGTAAAAAGGCCTTAAAGCACAGTGAAGCATAAACCCAGCATCATATTCATGGGCACGCCGGATTTTGCGGTCCCTGCCCTTGCCGCCCTCGCTGATTTCGGCTGCCGGATTCCGCTCGTGGTTACCCGGCCGGATCGGCCCAAAGGCCGGGGGCGCAAGCTAACCTCCCCCCCGGTAAAAAAAGCCGCCGAAAATTTGGGTTTGCAGATATTGCAGCCGGAGGCGACCAAGTCAGACGCCTTTTATCAGGCGATAGCTGAGCATCATCCGGATATACTGGTTGTTGTGGCCTTTGGTCACATCCTGCCCAAACGCGTCCTTGAGATTCCCCCATACGGGGCAATCAATGTCCATGCCTCGCTCTTGCCCAAATACCGGGGGCCGGCCCCGATCCAGTGGGCGGTCATAAACGGGGAGAAAAAGACCGGGGTAACCACCATGCTAATGGATGCCGGCCTTGACACCGGCGAGATCCTGATGGCATCAGAGACGCCGATACATCCGGATGACACGGCAGGCACGCTCCATGACCGCCTGGCGCAAGCCGGGGGCGCGCTTCTCAAGCAAACCATTGCCGCGCTGCAAGCCGGTACATTGCAGCCTGTGCCGCAAAATCACGGCGAAGCGAGCTATGCGCCCATGCTTAAAAAAGCAGACGGCCGGATTGACTGGTCGCAGCCGGCCGAGCATATTGAGCGGCAGATCCGCGGCATGAATCCATGGCCGCTTGCGCACTGCTTTTATGAGGACCTCCGTTTGAACATATTCAAAGCAGAAGTGCGGCCCGCCACCCGCGCGGCCGTACCCGGCACCGTGATTCCCGGCTTTTCAAAGGAACTTCGCATTGCCGCAGGCCAAGAGGCCCTATCCCTTCTCGAACTTCAGGCCGCCGGGGGCAAACGATTGCCAGTCGGCGATTTTTTAAGCGGCATGCATATACCTGAAGGCGCCGTACTCAAATAATCAGCAGCTTATGATGCCTGAGCCAACAGGAGATGACATAGCCGCCAGAAAACTCGCCCTGGATATTTTAAATCATCTGGCGCGAAGCGATGATATGCTGGATACGGTCATGGAAAGATTTGCCGGCGACCAGGCGGATCTCTCAGCCGAAGACCGGCGCCTGGCAAATGCCATTGTTTTCGGGGTGATGCGCCGGCGCCGCCTTCTCGACCAGCTGATTAAACAGCATGCCGCCCTGCCCCCGGCCAGGATATCGCCGGAAATCCGAAATATCCTGCGCATTGCCCTGTTTCAGATTTTTTATCTGGATCGGGTGCCGGATTTCGCATCCGTCAATACCGCGGTTGAGATGGCCAAGCGATTCGTCTCCCTTAAATCAAGCCGGTTTGTCAACGGGCTTTTAAGAAACACGCTCCGGAACCGGCCGGCAGATATCCAATCGATCCTGCCGGCGGATCCGGTTTCAGCCCTGGCCATCAGCCAGTCTTTTCCGGACTGGCTGGTCCACCGCTGGGCCAATCGATACGGGCTTGAAAGAACCCGCCGGCTCTGTGCGGCCATGAACGAGATCCCGCCGGTAACCGTAAGGGTCAATACATTAAAAATCAGCCGGGATGAATTGCGCAACACGCTTTCCGGGATGTGTGAGCGGGTTTTTGAAACCGAATACGCGCCCGCCGGCCTTTCTTTTATTGGCCCTGCTGCGCCCATCGATCATCTGCCGCCGTTTCAGGAGGGGTTTTTTACTGTTCAGGATGAAGCCGCACAGGTGGTGACCCATCTTCTTGGCCCGAAACCGAATGAAAATATTCTTGACGCATGTGCCGGATTGGGCGGCAAAACCGGCCATATTGCCCAACTGATGGGAGATACCGGTCGTATTCTGGCCATTGACAAGGACATTGAAAAGCTTGAAAGACTGACCGATGAGATGGCAAGGCTTGAAATTCGCAATGTGAGCGTATGCCGAATGGATCTGAACAAACCTGACCGCCCGCCACAGGATTCACGGTTTGATCGGGTTCTTCTGGATGCGCCCTGCTCCGGGCTCGGTGTGATTCGGCGCAATCCGGATATCAAATGGGCGGCCCGCAAAAAAGAGTTAAAGAGATTTGCGGACCGGCAGCTGCGGTATTTGGATGCGGTATCGCAATGGGTTGCCCCGTCCGGTGTTCTGGTGTATGCGGTATGCAGCATGGAACCTGAAGAGACAGACCGGGTGGTTGAAATTTTTCTGGAAAAGCATCCGCAATTTGAATTGCAGGCCCCGGATCAGGGCGAGTTGGGAAACATTCAGCCTATTTTTGACGGCAGCGGATTTTTCAGAAGCCTGCCGCATATTCACGATATGGACGGTTTTTTTGCCGCCAGGCTGAAAAGACGATAATGACGCGCTCAATTCTTAAATTTTTTTTCCTGATGGCTGTTTTTTTCGGTATTGCCGGCATCAGTGCCTATCTGACGCTCACCCTGGTGATTGAAAGTGAAGAGACCGTGGTGGTGCCGGAGCTTGAAGGTAAAAATGCCATCAATGTTCTGGAACTGTTGTCTGATCTGGGGCTTAACACAAAAGTCAGGGGCTCGGAATACAGCCCTGAGGTACCGCGCCATCATGTGATCTATCAGGACCCGGAGCCCGGCACCATGATTAAAAAGGGCCGGGATGTCAAGGTGGTGCTTTCCAAAGGCTCGCAGACTTTGGCTATGCCGAACCTGACGGATCTTCCCCGGCAGCAGGCGGAAGTGATTCTGGCAAACAACGGCATTGAATCCGGCGTAATCACCCGCACCTACAGCCAAACCATCAAGAAGGATTATGTGATCGCCCATACGCCGGCTGCCGGCAGACCTGTTAAGCGGAACGAACCGGTTGATCTATTGATCAGCCTGGGACCGCGGCCGACGGAATATGTCATGCCTGATATAGAAGGCATGGGGCTTGAGGAGGCGGTTCAGATCATTGAACAATACGGCTTGACCCTTGGTGAAATCCGTTCGGTTTACCATGAGGATCAGGCGGCCAATATCATTATTGATCAGAAACCCTTTTCAGGCTATCATGTGCAGCCGGATCAGGAAGTTGATCTGTCGGTTAACCGCTGGCACCGCAAAAAGGGGCCGGATTCGTCATATAGCGATAACGGGGAGGTGCTTTTCCGCCATCAGCTACCGCCCGGTATTTTAAAGCAGCATATCCGGGTTGAGTTAAACGCGTTTGGCACCTCAAGTGTTATTTATGATGAATTAATGGCCCCCGGCCGGGAGATATGGGTCATGGTGCCCCGGCATTTTGATGCGGCGGTTTTTTTGTATCAGAACGAGAAGTTGATCAGAACGGAAATCTATTAGCTGTATTTGAGGATATGGAATGGAAAAGCTGATTGCCCCCTCGATATTATCGGCGGATTTCGGCCGGCTGGCCGAGGAAATCCGGGCAGTGGAAGCCGCCGGTGCGGACTGGATTCATGTGGATGTAATGGACGGGCATTTTGTCCCCAATATTACGCTGGGCCCCATGATTGTGGAATCCGTGAATCAGGTCACCGGCCTGCCCCTGGATGTGCATTTAATGATCGAAAATCCGGACAAGTATATCCCGGATTTTATCAAGGCGGGCGCGGATCTGGTCTCCGTTCATGTGGAAACCTGTCCCCATTTGAATCGTACCATCGATTTAATCCGTACCGCCGGATGCCGGGCCGGCGCGGTGCTCAACCCGGCCACACCGCTTGCGAGCCTTGAGTGGACGCTGGAATACCTGGATTTTGTGCTTTTAATGAGTGTTAACCCGGGTTTCGGCGGGCAATCATTTATTCCGAACACACTGGATAAAATCCGCCGCTTAAGGGCCATGATCGAAGAAACCGGCCAGGACGTGCGGATCCAGATCGACGGCGGCGTGAACAAAAACACCATCCAGGATATTGCCGGTGCCGGCGCTGACGTGTTTGTGGCCGGCTCGGCGATTTTCGGTACCGATGACTACGCTGCCACCATTAAAACATTCAGGGATCTCCTGGGAGGCTGAAAATGCCGCGAAAAATCCTTGTTCTGCACGGGCCGAACCTTAATATGCTCGGCAAAAGAGAGCCGGGTGTCTACGGCGATAAAACGCTCCAAGCGATCAACGAGGCCGTTACCGCGCATGCCCGGCAATTTGATATGGCCGTAACCGCCATGCAATCCAACCATGAAGGCGAACTGGTGGCGTCCATTCAGGAAGCAGACGCAGCTTACCAGGGGATTATCATCAATCCCGCGGCCTATACCCATACGAGCATTGCCATCCGGGATGCCATTTTGACCACTGATCTGCCGGTCATCGAGGTGCATATCTCTAATATTTACAAGCGGGAGTCCTTTCGCCATCAGTCCCTGATATCGGATGTGGTTACCGGCCAGATTGCCGGATTCGGTGCCAACGGCTATGTGCTGGCAATCACGGCCATGGCAGAGCTGCTTTCCGATGCCGGCGCTTAATGGCCGCGGATGGGTAGCAAATGAAGCGTCCCCCTGCCTTTGCCGCCATTTTTGCAATTGGCCTGTTTGCCGCCCAGGCCGTTTTCACCTTTTTTGTCTACCAGTCCAATACAGCTCTTCTAAATCGCCTTGAAGCAATTGCCGGGGCCGGATATCTGGTTGTACCCAACACCCGGATCATGGCCTCGCTGGATGCATTTCTGCCGGCATTCTGCGGCGGGCTTTTTTTTACGTTGACCGCAGGGGCGGGTCTTGTGCTGGGTTCTTTTATTCTGATTTACCTCTGGCGGTTTGTTCTTGCCGGCCGGCCGGAAATTTTTCTGATTATGGTGATCCTATGGGAGATAGGCATCTATAAAGCCGCCCGGACAGGCGCTCCGATTTTGTTGACCACTGCCTTTACCGGCCTCCCCTTGCTGATTCTGGCCCTGATGGTTAAATGGACCAAGGCGTCTGAGAGGGTTGCGGGTTGGCGATTGGCCCTGCCCCATTTGCTGGCGATCCTTGTTATTGCCGGCATCTGGATGCCGAACCTCAATGCGGAGGTATTTATCAACATCCGGGATCAGATTCTCTTAAGTAATCCCGTGGGGCAGAAAATTAATTCATTTTATTACCGCTATACCCTGTATCCGGCTGAGGCGTTTAAATCGCTCAGCCAGAAACAGATAAACCCCGCACACATTCAAATCAGCGAGCCCGGGTTGTTTGCAGAGATTGAAACCGCCCTTCGCAGTAAGGACTATCTGAGGATTCCACCGGATTTTCCGGCGGATCTAACCGTCAGAAAAGCGAACGAGGGGCTTTTGTTTGCGCATAAGGCCCAAAATATCTTAGAGATTTCTGTTTCCCGGTTTTTGCGCTCACCCAGGGAAACGTTAAGAAATTTTTCCCAAAAGACCGATCAGATGCAGTTTCTTCGGCAGTTTACTTTTTTCAGCCTGATTATTGCCTCCCCTTTGCTGCTGTATTTTTTTGTTTATGCGCTGGTTTTTGGCTTATTTTTCTGGATCCGGAGACCGCTCAGGCGTCAGGCGTTTGCCGCTTTTGCTTGTGTGTTTTTTGCGGCAGCCGGGGCTTTTGCCTTATACCCCGTTCAGGCAAATACCCGGCCTGATCCGAATCCGGCCGGCCTTGCCTCAAAACTTAAGTCTGACAGCCGGGAGCAGAGAATTCAGGCCCTGAAAATAATTGATGATAAGGATGTGCCGATTTCCGATTATGAAACGGCGTTAATCAGGCTTGCTAAAAGTTCGGCAGTCGCGGAACGCTACTGGGCCGTCAAAGCCATGGATAACAGCGATTCAACAGAGACTTACCAGATCCTCCTTAAACGCCTTCATGATCCGCATCCCAATGTGGCGTGCATGGCGCTCTACAGCCTGGGCCAGCGGAATGCGGAGCGGGCGATTTCAGAAATAAAGCATGTGCTAA
Organism: Desulfobacterales bacterium; assembly: GCA_034520365.1. Lineage (NCBI taxonomy): Bacteria > Pseudomonadati > Thermodesulfobacteriota > Desulfobacteria > Desulfobacterales > Desulfobacterales bacterium. The sequence goes on along the minus strand of JAXHNP010000002.1, from coordinate 476,683 downwards.
GGAACTCAGACCATTGGTATGTTCAGTGGTATGCCTATAATGCGCTAAAGGAATTGGGATGGGTTCAGCCGGAATCGATTTAATCCCTCTGCTTCTCTGCGCTGGCGCGGTAATCGCCCTGGAAGCAGCCGCCCAGTGGATCAATGCCGACCCGCTGATGGTAACTGCCGCCATCCGGCTGATCGATATCTGCCTGGTTTTGGGGATTATCTATATATTTCATCGCCGGATAAGCATCATCGGCCTATCGCTCAAAACCGCCGCTTCTGGCATTTGGCATGGAGTGCTGTGGGCTGGAGGTTTTGGGGGGTTGGTGCTTGTCGTTTCAGGAATTTTGTATGTTTTCGGTATATCCCCCCTTTCGTTGATCCAGATTCAAGTGCCTGAGAATGCCGGCCGATTAATCCTTTTTATCATCATCGGCGGTGTCATCGGTCCCGTGGCTGAAGAGTTTGTATTCCGCGGCCTATTTTACAGTTTTTTAAGACGCTGGGGGCTGCTGGCCGCGCTTATCGGCAGCACCGCCCTGTTTGTTCTGGCCCATCAGCCGGCCGCTGGCATACCGGTTCCGCAGATTGTCGGCGGCGTCGTTTTCGCTCTTTCCTATGAAGTTTCAAAGAGCCTTATCACGCCAATGATCATTCATGTTTCGGGCAATCTGTCGCTTTTTATGCTGGGGCTTATCGATCAGCTGTTTTGACCTAAATAGAGGCTGATAAATGGTTATCAGCCAGGGCGTTTTCGATTCATTAATTCCGCCGCTCCAGTACCTTCCGCACAGTAACCGCCAGATCCTTCAGGGTTCAGGACAATTTTTCCTTCAGGATATTTAGCATCCGCCTGATCGGCTCAGCCGCCCCCCACAGGAGCTGATCCCCCACCGTATAAAGGGTGAGATACTCCCGGCCCAGGTTCGGATGACGGAGCCGGCCCACCGGAACATCGAGTTCGCCGGTCACCGCCGCCGGTGTCAGCCGCTTCATGGTTTCTTCCTTGGTATTGGGGATCACCCGGACCCAGTCGTTGGATTCGCGAATCATGGATTCAATCTCATCTAACGGCACCGCCCGGGGCATTTTTATGGTCAACGCCTGGCAGTGGCAGCGCATGGCGCCGATGCGCACGCAGATGCCGTCTATCGGAACGGGCGGATCATTATTTAAAATTTTATTGGTCTCTGCATATCCCTTCCACTCCTCTTTGGACTGCCCGTTTTCCACTTCGCTGTCAATCCAGGGGATTACGCTGCCGGCCAGAGGCACACCGAAGTTGTCCACCGGAAATCGGCTGTCCCGCATATGCTCGATCACCCGGCGGTCAATATCCTGAATCGCGGAGGCCGGATTATCAAGCAGATCTCCGGCTGCGTTGCCGATGGCCGCCATCTGGCTCACCAGCTCACGCATATTTTTGGCGCCCGCACCGGATGCGGCCTGATAGGTCATTGAGGTGACCCATTCAATCAGGTTGGCCTTAAAGAGGCCGCCAATGGCCATCAGCATCAGACTGACCGTACAGTTGCCGCCGATAAAGTTTTTGATCCCTTTTGAGAACGCCTCGTCAATAATGGCCTGATTGACCGGGTCCAGTACGATAATGCTGTCCTCAGCCATTCGGAGGGTGGATGCCGCATCCACCCAATATCCCTGCCAACCGGCGGCGCGCAGTTTTTCATATACAGCCTTTGTATAATCCCCGCCCTGGCAGGTCAGAATAATATCCATTTCGGCAAGGGCCCTGGTATCATGGGCATCTTTTAATGGCGGCAGGTCGACTCCAATATCCGGGCCTTTCTGCCCCATCTGCGAAGTTGTAAAGAACAGGGGGGATATGCCCTGAAAATCATTTTCAGCGCGCATCCGCGCCATCAGAACCGAGCCGACCATTCCCCGCCAGCCGACAAATCCTACCTTTAGCATGCTGTTTTCCTTTCCATATCTTTTAATCCGAAATATTTTGGTTTAATCAAGATGACGGCCTTTGCGGCTGAATCGCAATGACGCCGATGAATTACTAACCTAAAAAGATTCATCAATATTTGTCAACACCAACATTGCCAATATACACGGTAAATTTGTTCTATCTATTTTTCAGGCGGGCACGGTGGCCCGCCCTACGAATGGGGAAAAACCCGATCCATCGTAGGGTCGGCCACCGTGCCGACCTTACATGCGAATAACCCCATGGTTATGGGGTTGTTCGCCAGAACAAATTCACCGTGTGCCAATATAGGTATTGAGAAAGCCATCCGGATGCTTTATAGTGTAGCATTTAAAAACAGAGACAGCCTTTTCGGCCCGGCGTTCGCCATTACCTGAAAATCATCACCTAAGGCCTGCCGGCAGAGAGGCGAAACCATATCCAAAGCATTTTTAAGATTTTTTATGCCGATTTACGAATACACCGCATTAAACATCAAGGGCAAAAGCGTCTCGGATATCATTGATGCCGACAGCACGGCAGCGGCGCGGCAAAAGCTGCGCTCGGCAAATATCTATCCGATCTCGATTAAAGAGGTCTATGAGCGGGAGGTTAAAAGGGAAAGCCGGCTTTCCGCCTTTCTGACCAAGCCGCTCTCCGCCCGGGTGAAGCCCGCGGAATTGGCCATGATGACCCGGCAGCTGGCGACTCTTCTGGGCGCCGGCTTCCCGCTGGTTTCAGCCATCTACACCCTGATCCCGCAGGCCTCTTCCAACGCCTTTAAGCGGATCCTGTCCCAGATAAAGGATGCCATCGAGGAAGGCAGCAGTTTTGCCGAGGCCCTCGCCCTCTATCCGGATACGTTTTCACCCATATACATCAATATGGTTAAATCCGGTGAATCCTCGGGTACCCTGGAACTGGTGCTTCAGCGGCTGGCCGATATCAGCGAGCGGCAGCAGGCCTTGACCAACCGCATCCGCTCGGCCATGGCCTACCCGATACTGATGTTTATTATCGGCGTGATCGTGCTGTTTGTGCTGTTAACCTATATTGTGCCGAGCATCACAGCCATCTTTACCGATATGGGGCAAACCCTGCCGGCGCCCACCCGGTTTTTGATAGCCGCCAGCGAATTCATGAAAACCGGCTGGTGGATCGTGCTGCTCGGGGTGATCGTCGTCTTTGCGGGTTTTAAGCAGATTAAGAAAACCGATGCCGGTAAATACCGCATGGATCAATTCATTCTTAAACTCCCGGGCATCGGCAATCTGGTCCGCAAGCTGGCAGTGGGCCGGTTCTCCCGCACCCTGGGCACGCTCTTGGATAACGGGGTATCGCTTCTTGTTGCTTTAAAAATTGTTAAAAATGTGGTGGGCAACCGCCTGGTCGCAGATACCATAGAGTATGCGGCCAATGAGGTGGAAAAAGGCAACAGCCTGGCCCGGGCGCTGGCTGCCTCAAACATTTTTCCGCATATTTCCATCCAAATGGTTCAGGTGGGCGAGCAAAGCGGGGAGATGGAAAACATGCTGGGGAAAGTGGCGGATATTTATGAAAGCGAGGTGGAAAACACGATCCTAAGCCTCACCTCACTGCTTGAACCGGCCATTATTCTGGTCATGGGCGTAATCGTCGGGTTCATCGTGTTGTCCATCTGCCTGCCGATTTTTGAAATGAATCAATTGGTCCGATAGGCAGCAACTCTCTAAAATCGCCAGGTGAAGGCGATCTTTATGCCGGATCTCGCGGGTATAGCTGAGAAAGCCCCGCCCTGATGGGTTTCTTTCAAATTCTCTATATACTGATTGTAAGCGGATCGGTTAAATTTATGGGCGCTTGAGATCCCCCCATAAATGCTGCCTGCGTAAAACCCGGCGTCAATCAGGGCAAGCAGCCCGCCAAGCACCTCCAAATCATTGTCAAAGCTTTCATACGCCGCCCCCATTAGCGCCGCGTTTACCACAAACGCCACCGCCGCATCCTGATACCGGCCGGTGTACAGATACCCCCCGCCCGGGATAACCGAGAAGAGACCGGCCAGAAAGGGGCGCTTTTGCGGCAGGTCTTTAATCCGCGCCATGTCTTTTTGAAGCTCAGCCACTTGATAGTCGGTTTGGCGGTTTGGGGATATACGATTAAACCAGGTGCTGGCCTGGCCGATCCGGCCGGTTTCAATTGCAATCCAGCCAAGCCTGTAGCGGGCCCGGTCTTTAACCGCCGGCTGGTCTGTTTCTTTAATCAAATTGATCAACCCGCCGGCACCTTCATCCGGATTATTCATCTGCAGCTGGCAGCGGCTGATCTGAAATCTGGATTCAATGGCAAATTCATCGTCCGGGTAAGTTTCAATCGTTTTCTGGAAAGCATTGACCGCCTGGTCATATTTTTTAAGACGGAGATAAGAGATGCCAAGATGATAAGAAGCTCTGGCCGCCCGGGGATCGTTCGGATAAAAATAAAGGAACCGCTTCAATTCGATGATGGCAGTTTCATAATCCTTGTTTTCAAAATTAAACCAGGCATAGTCAAACAAGGCGTCTGCACCGGGAAGCGGTCGCAGCTTTTCTGACTGGTTCGCGTTTGCCCATAAGTCGCTGTGTCCGCAAAGGATTAGCGCCACTGTGACAATCAATGCCATGAGCAGACGCGGCGGGTATGGGTTTTTTTGAGCGGCCAATTCGGATTAAACCATCAGTTCTGGGTCACGCGCAGCACTTCTTCGATGGTGGTCACCCCGCTTAGCACTTTTCGGATGCCGTCCTGGAAAAGCGTTGTCATCCCCTGGTTGACGGCCTCTCGTTTAATCTGATGGGAATCATAATTTTTGAGTATCAGGTTCTGCAGGGAGCTTTTAAGCTCCATGATCTCATAGATCCCCACCCGGCCTTTATAGCCGCTGTGAAAGCACTTGGAACAGGCGCTGGCCCGGTATAAGACCAAATCTTCCGGCTGATCCGGGTTAAGCCCCATCTCTTTAATGGTGGCCTCATCCGCTGTATACGCTTCTTTGCACTCATTGCAGAGCACGCGGACCAGGCGCTGGGCAATGACCGCAATAACCGAGGAGGATATCAGAAACGGCTCAACCCCAAGATCCACCAGTCGGGTGATGGCACTGGCAGAGTCGTTGGTATGAAGGGTGGAAAAGACCAGATGGCCGGTTAATGCGGACTGTACGCCGATTTCCGCGGTTTCCAGATCCCGCATCTCCCCGATGAGTATGACATCCGGGTCCTGCCGGACAATGGAGCGAAGCCCCCGGGCAAAGGTGAGATCGATTTTCGGATTCACCTGAATTTGCCCCACGCCCTTTAACTGGTATTCCACCGGATCCTCAATGGTAATGATATTGATGTCCGGGGAGTTGATCCGGGACAGGACCGCATACAGCGTGGTGGTTTTGCCGCTTCCCGTTGGGCCGGTGACCAGGATAATCCCATGTGAATAACGGAGCATGCGTTTGACCTGGTCCAACTTCTCCTGGTCCAATCCAAGTTCCGGCAGTTTCAGCAGGGCGCTGGATTTATTGAGCAGCCGCAGCACGATCCGTTCCCCGTGGGTGATGGGAATACTGGAGACCCGGATATCAATGTCCTGATCCCCGATCTTTACCTCAAACCTGCCGTCCTGGGGCAGCCGCTTTTCGGCGATGTTCATTTTGGACATCACCTTGATTCTCGAAAGCAGCGCGGACTGCATCCATTTGGGCGGGGAAAGGAAATCATAAAGCACGCCGTCAACCCGGTAGCGGACCTTGAAGGTATTCTGATAGGGCTCGATGTGGATATCGCTGGCCCCCATTTTAACGGACTGGGATATGATGTGGTTGACCAGCTTGATAATCGGGGCATCACTTGTATCATCCAGGAGATCCGCGGTCTCTTCGATTTCACTGATGATTTCCGCACCGTTTTCCTCCATATCCGCCACCAGCTGCTGCGCGGTATCCCGGCTGCTGTCATAGGCCATGTTGATCAGCGACAATATGGTATCCCGGGCGGTTAAGACCAGCTGATAGTTGTCCAGCTCAAGAATCCGGACCAGGTCATCCACCGGCTGAAAGGCCGTCGGATCATTGATGGCGATAACGGTTGTCGGCTGCTCGTCCAAAGCTTCATCCGAAGCGGCATCAATGCCCAGACCGGTCAAGGGGCTCTGGCAGGCCAGGGGAATAAGGGTGAATTTTTTTAAAAACTGAATGGACACCTTGCGGGCAAACTCCATGTTGAACTCTTCAACCGGGAGGTGTGGCACGTACGGGATATCATAGAGCTTGCTGTAGGCCTCCAGGAGCTGGGGCTCCGAGACCACCTGCTTTTTAATCAGCGTCTCAGCCGGGGTTGCGGTCGGCTCTGCCTGCAGCTCCTCAATGGAGGCTTCAGAGACGCCGAAATCTTTTTGCAGAATTTCTGTTAAACGACTTGCGATCATTGGCGTTATTTTTTTTAAATGGTCTATTCAGCATTTTCCGGCTTGCGTTGGAGTTGCTCCGGTGCAAAGGGGTTGATGCGCTCATCATAGAGCTTTATTTTGCCTTCTTCAACTTTATCTTCAATATGCTTTTTCTTGCTGTCATAAATGGTTTTTGCATCCTCGGCGCCCTGCACCACGTGCGGAGTGAGAAAAACAAACAGGTTGGTTTCTTGATTCCCCTTGCCCATGGACTTAAACAGCCAGCCAATCACTGGAATGCTGCCCAGACAGGGCATCTTGTATTCGGTGGAGGACAGGCTTTCATCGATTAAGCCGCCCAGGACCACGGTATTTTTATCATCCACCACGACGGTGGTTTCAATGGTCCGTTTCAGTGTCGTCGGCTGAAACGTGGCGGTCGTGGATTCAAGGGTGTTCACCTCCTCTAAAATCTCAAGCCGGATTTGCCGGTTTTTGTTTATCTGGGGCGTAATTTCCAGGCTGATGCCCACATCCTTGTATTCAAAATTATTGAAATTGGTGTCCCCGGAGGCGGATTTGGTCAGAAAGGGCACGTTTTTACCCACCGTGATTTTGGCGGTTTCATTGTCGGTGGTCAACAACTGGGGGGTCTGGAGGATATTGACATCCTTATCTTTTCTATAAAGCTGGATAATTCCCTGGATGGTGGGAAACGATACATCCCCGACGGTAATGTTTTCCCCGAACACCCCCAAAGAAAAGCCCGGGGGCAGAGCTGATGCCGCGGAGGCAGTACCGGTGGCGGCGGCAGTGGTGGACAAATATCCAGGATCTCCGCCAATGGCCGCCCCCCCTGTAAAGCCGCCGCCATAGACACCCTCCTTATCCTGATGAGCGGCTTCACCGCCGACAATCCACTCAGTACCCATATTCAAAGACTTCTCTTTGTTGATTTCCATGATCAGCACTTCGATATAAACCATGGATCGCTGGATATCCAGTTGATCAATGATATTCTTGAGGGTCTGGTAATCATCTTTCTCTGCCCGGATAATCAGACTGTTGGTCGCTTTATCCGCTGAAATCTGGATATTCTGGGAGACGATCGGGGCTACCTTTTTACCCGGCTCCGCCTCTCCCCCGGATTTTGAGGGGAGTTCCTGAAGTACCTGTGCCAACTCCTCGGCTTTGGCGTGCTGGAGATAGACCACATGGATCCGCTCCTTGCCTTTGGGCATTTTTTTATCCAGCATGCCGATCAGTTTTTTCACCTGGTCGGTATCCCCCTCACTGGCCATCACCACAATTATGTTGGTGCGCTGGTCAGCCACCAGATTGATGGTCTGCTCCGGCCGCTTGCGCTGACGGCGCTGTTCATTAAAGACCGAATCAATGATTTTGACCAGCTCCTGGGCATCCGCATGCTCGACCGGAATCACTGAGATCTCCTTGCCAATGCCGGTGACATCAATGGCCTCAATAATTTTCATGAGCCGGGTAATATTGGAATACACGTCGGTGATGATCAGCATGTTGGTCGGCTCATAGGATAGCACGACGCTGCTTTTGGATACCAGGGGGGCACACAGCTGCTTAACGTCATTAGGATCGGCGTATCGGAGATGGATCAGCTGGGTGACGATTTTATCCTCGGGCGAGTCCATCTCCTCTTTCAGGCGGGTTTCAATATTCATGGTCCGTGCATAGGGGGATGGAATGATTTTGGTGACCTCGCCGGCATCCACGGTGGTATAGCCGTGGACCTCCAAAACCGATTCAAATACTTTGTAGGCCTCATCCACCGAAATTTTGGTCGGCGAAATAATGGTGACTTTGCCTTTGACCCGCTGATCGATCACGAAATTCCTGCCGGTCAGTTCACTGATGAACTTGATAAACACCTCGATATCCACGTCATTAAAGTCAATGGATACATACCGGCCCGATGCGGGGGCTTCAGAGCTGGCCTGCGAAGCCGCGGCATTTTCACCATTCTGTGCATATGCATCTAAAGAAACCGAAAAAAAGGAAATAAGCCCAACGCACCCGATAACGAATGCCATTTTTAGCAAATTCTGCATAACTGCTGCCCACTTTCCTCATTCATGATTGGCGGTTCTGACCATTAATTGATCTGATAGCTGATGCTTTTTTCCTGCCCCCGGCGTTCGATCTGCAGCTGCACAGAGGAGGAAGATTTCAGATTGTTATAAAATTTCAAGGCATCATCCACGGATTCGATCTCCTGGCCGTTGACGCCTTTGACGATATCTCCGCTTTTTAGGCCCAACTCATTGAAGATCGAATCGTTGCGGATATGGGTTAAAATCAACCCATTGGGTCTTCCGTTTTTAAAGTGGGGGCGCACCCGGACCTGCTGCATGAGCTGGTTGATGTTATTTAGCGCTGAGTTGATCTCATCTCTATCAATCATCACCCGATTACCGCCTGCATAGGAATAGGATTCACGGCCTCTGCTGTTTCGCGCCGTATCCATCCGATCCGTGGGGTCTTTCTCATCTTCCATAGCCAGGATTTCGTCCTCGCCGCTAACCCGCAGAACCACTTTTTTGCGCAGAATCATTTTAATGGTCGCATTCTGGATCGCATCCCCTTTATGGTACAGCCCCTGGCGGTTTTTGCTTTTATCCTCGATCACGGCATAGGCTTTTTCTCCAGTGCCGGTGACCGTGCCCCATAGTTTAAGGTTCAACTGGGTTTGTTTCAGCTTGTCCAGTTCAACCGCGTCGGTTTCAGGCTCAGCTTCAGGGGCTTCAATGGTTTTAAACAGATCCCGGTTAACGATTGCCCGATATTCGGAAAAATCCGGCTGGGCATTGCCGCCCCGGGAATGGCGGGCCTTTGTTCGGCCTGCGGAAAGGCTGCCATCGATGATTCCGGCACCTGCGCCGACCGTCAGCAGCTCCGCGGTCACCACCTGATAGAAGAGCTGGACCCCGAAATAAAGACCCAAAGTAAGGAGCCCGAGATTGATTAATATAAATATGCGTCTGATCATATATTTAATATGCGACTATCGAAGCGAAAAATTCGGCCGGTCAAGCGTGCCGGACAGACGAAACGGAATCCCCTTGTCCACAATATCGCGCTGGGATAACAGCTGTGACGGCACGGTTCGGCCCAGTTCCTTGATGAGGGAGGGATGCGGCTTGAGTGTGCCTTCCAGCTGAACTGTGCTTTGGGAAAGCGGGCGCCGCAGCCCTATGGTACCGTGGGCATTGCCGGATATCTGGTTGCCGTCAATCGTTATTTCTTCGATGGCAGCCTGGCGATTTTTAACTTCAATGACGCCCTTAACTTTGCCCAAGGGCAACTCCTGAATCCCGAAGAAAGAAGGCTTGAGTACCACCCGACATCCGGAAACAGTAACTTCCGCATGACCCTTGCCCCAAGGGCCGCCCTGGGTGCTGTATTTGATCTCCCCTTGAGCGGCGCCAAAAACCTGATGCGGGATCAGTTTTTTTAAGGGGTCAATCGCATTCATCTGAATGCCTTCAAAATCAATATCCGCAGAATATTGTGGTTTTGAAGCAGTTGCCACGGCGGCATCGCCGCTTAGCGTCCCCTGGTAGACCTCTCCTTTTAATCGAAAAGACTTGTCAGCGGCAAAAAGCGATAGGTACCGGGGCGTCACAATCATTTGACTGGCATTAAAAACCGGTCGGTTTTGAAGTGAAACATCCAGCTCGGAAAATTTAAGGCCGGGCGGCAGGCTGGGCGCAAGCGCACCGATGCCCACCGATAAGCCGGGGACACGCTTTTCCGCCTCTTGAATCAGATAGTCCCGGATCTCTCGGGACGGAAACAGCAGATACAAAAATGCGATCAGTATGATGAGCCCGTAGCCTATGTAGCCGATCCACTTTTTCATTTAAACATTCTTTTAATTGTATGATGCCCCAGCACGAATAATCCTTTAGTATCAGGTCTCTACGGTTTCCGCCTGCAGTACCGCATCGATCAGAGCGCTATCCCGCCCCGTCCGGGAAATGGAGAGGCGTTTTACCATCACCATATTCTCCGATGTTTCGACATTATAAAGATATTTTGTGAGATCCTTCAGGGAGATGCCCTGAAGCTCCATTTCCACACGGGACAGAGTCACGCCCGTCTCATCGTTTACTGTGGTCGAGGGCTTCATATAACTCACATGCTCCTTGATCCCGGTTTGCCCGGCCAGCCGGTCCATAAATGAGAACAGGGTAAAATTGGCCGGTCGTCTGTCGAACTGGGTCCGGGAGGCGGTGATCTTTTGCTGCAGCTCCTGATATTCGGCCCGAAGCTGCTGCATTTCGGAAAGTGTTTGCCGTTTGGCATCAAGTTTTCGCTGAAGCTCATCGCGTTTTTCAAACACCGGCATGATAATCAGCTGGACCAGGACAAATGCGGCAATGAACAGGCCAGCCCCGGAAACAATGATTTTTTCACGCTGGTTTAAGTTAATATTTATCATGGATCAAGACCCGTTTACCCGGATAGGTTTGAAGGCTCGGATATGCCCAGTTTAAGTTTGAACTGGATCCGATTGGCGGCTTTGTCCATGTTAGCCGAACTAATGGTGATTTCATCAAAATATTCGGAACGGGACAAGGCGCCCTTGATATCATCCACCGCATTAAAGGTGTCCGTATGTCCGGAGATTAAAATCGATCCGCCCCCTCTGACGAACCGGGTAATGATAACATCAATCGAAGAGGGGATCAGGCGGCTTAAATCGTTTAGGATATCAATATTCAAAACCTCTTCGTTTAGGCTGCCGGCGAACACATTTCTGCCTTTGGCCTGTCGAACCTTGACCTGCATTTGCTGAAGCGGGTCCACTATCCGCGATACCTCCGGAAATGTGGATTGAAAAATCTCGACAATCCGGCGATCCATCCGGTTGACCTGCTGGCTCAGATGCCGGGCCTGGAAGATTAGGCCATACATCCCGATGATCAAGACCAGTGCGGCAATAATGCCGGTTTTAACGATATCGGATTTATATTCCTCCCAATACCGGTAGAGGGCATAGCGCTCCTGAAAAAAGTTAAGCGCTGAAATCCGAAACAGATCAATGCTCACCAGGCATAGGGGATTATTGGCCTGATCCGTTAAGGCTCTCTCGCCGTCCATCTCCCATTGGAAGTTGAACTCGCCGATTTCCTCCATGCGGACCGGTTCGGTCCGGATATTGAGCTGTGTGCCGATGGTTTCCACGGCTTCCGCGTGGACCGGGCCATTGCCTGAGAAATAGGCGGCCCCGGGCTGAAACTCAAACCCGTAAATGTTTTCAAAGGCCACCAGAAATCGCCGGATATTGGTTTGAAGCGTGCGCAGGCGCTGTTTTTGGGTGACATTTCCGGTATATATGGACCGCACCAGATGAACCCGCTCGGATACCACCGCAAAGAGCGTGGTTGACGTCTCATCCATGTCCACATACAGAAAATTCTCCTCCTTTTTCTGGCGCGCGAGGCACTGGGCCACAGGAAAACCGCCCGGCATGATGATCTGGGGGCTCAGCCGAAAGGCATTCAATGCATCAAGTATAGGCTTAAGCTTTTCCTTTTCAACCGCTGCGGCGATCAGATCCGCGCCTTCGGCTTTGCGGACGGTTTGGAAATCAAGGATTACCTCGTCCAGCGGAAACGGCAGCAAGGGCTCGATCTCGAGCGGCAACACCTGCCGGATTTTACGATCTTCTTTAAAGGGCACCCGCAGGTTGCGATAGGATATCAGGGCGGGCGGCAGGGAGATTAAACACGTCGCCCCGCTTGCATCCAGCTTTTCGACAACCTGGGCAATGGCCGCATACCAGGGATTATCTTCAAGGGTATCCGCTCCCCCCGCGGCTTCAAGCGGAACATGGACGTGGCCTTCAATCACATTGCCCCTTAACCCGCTTTTGACCAAAAGCGCGGATATGGCGTGATCCCGGATGTCTATGGAAAGATACGGTCTGCTCATATAATTAAGATTTCAAGCAAAAACAAATATTTTAATATAAAGCGAAAAAGATATCGGCGCTTATCTTATGCGCCGCAATACGTTATGTCAAACCGATTTTCGCGCGCCTACAAAAAGCGCCAGCTTAACTGCCGGCAAACCCATCGGCCGCTTTCGCTTTCTTTCTGCCGTTCAACAATGACCCGGGCCGCCATGGTCATGCCGTGTAGTTCCCCCATGCACTCGATACGGTAAATATCGCTCTGGGTTGTAATCAAATCGGATTCAATTTCCAAATCACTGCATCCGGGCACCTGTTTGTACCAGTTCGGCTCGGATAATTCATGGAGGTATTCATCCCCCTCTTTTTCTTCCCGATAGGAGACAATTTCAGGGGCGAGAAACTCCCGGCCAGCCGGCAGTATGCCGGCAATCACCGGCATCTCAGCCGTATTGATATTGATTTTTCCCGGATAGGTAAACCCGTTATTGCCTTTTTCCATTCCATAGACGGTCATAAACTGGGCAATACCGGCCATGGCGTCTTCGGTACTGTAAAAGAGTTCCGGCGATATGTTTTTGATCCGCAGCAATTCATTGATGTGGCGGATCGGGCCGTTCCGGCAGGCATAGGGGGGATCAAGATCCCGGTAATGGTCATCCTCTGCGCCGGTTAAGCCGCTAATCGCATCGTCATCCTCCGAATCCAGCCAGTCTTTGACCGGATTGATGATCCCTGCCGGCTCGATCGGCTCGTTGAAAAAGGTTTCTTCGGATTCTTCCTGCTGCTCCAGCATCAGGGTGATAAACCGATACCAGAGCTTCTGCTGATTCTCATTGAACTCCCGGCCCTTGGGAAATTTCACCAGCGAATTCACCTGAATGCGGCTCAGTTCATCGCTGATGCGGATTGATAGCTCGCCCTTATCAAAGGCGAGCTGCGACAAATAGGCATCAATTTTTTCGGGATTCGCCCAGTCCTCCTGAACAGAGTCCACTTCCGTATCCTTTTTATCCCGCGAAAGAATGGTTTCCGCCATGGCAACCCCCGAACATATCATATGCCGCAAAGTGGCGCGATCCCTGAAAGCCGCGGAATCCGTCACCGCGCTGCGCACCTGGCGATTGAGCTCAAGGGAGATGGTGACCAGAAGCGTAATAATCGTCAACGTCACGATCAGGGCAATCCCTTTATTATGTCTGTTTGGGGCTTTCCCCATCAAGGGCCCTGCCTCCCCTCTTCCATTTTTTCCCGGTAAACCGGCAGACTAACCGCGGTCTTAAACGGATATTTGGTTTCGCCGTTTGATACCGTCAGTTGAATCTCCACGGAGCGGGGCGTGGCATATTTTCCCATATCTTCTTCAGAATCCCACTGCGCCTGGGATTCGCCCTCATTATCGTAGCAGACTACGGAAAACGCCTGAATGCCTTTACAGATGATCGGATCATCGTCCGTCTCTTCAAACCGGTCTTCCGTCTCATAGGGATAGGCCCGGTCCTTACGGCGGAGTACATACCCGGATTTCGGCGGTTCCAGCTCGTCCACATAATAAACAATTTCCGCTATACCGGTATTTTTATCCCTGCCCAGGGGTAAATGGGCGTTGCCGGCAAACCGGACGCGGGAAAAATTTTGCGTGCCCACCATTTCCTCCGTGCAAACAAACCGGTAGGGGTCCGGCGGGTCGTCAAAATCCGGCGGCTCATATAGGGGGGGCTGCTCCACGTAAATCGCCGAAAAATCGCTCACCATACGATCCAGGCAGTTGCGGGTCATCTCATAGAGGCCGCGGCCCTCATTGATGGCCTCATTTTTCGATACCACGGCGTTAAACGCCGAATAAATGGTGGTCATGACAACGGCGAAGATGAAAATGGCGATCAGGATTTCAAGCAGGGTAAACCCCTGTTGAGCGGGAAATGGGATTTTTTCCGAACGCTCCGCGGTTTGCCCTTTGATTCCGGATTTAGAGTTCATCGGCCTCCGCCGGCATGTATTCCCGGATGGAATAAGAATGCGCATCATCCATATACGAAACAATTACATCCACGCGGTTGAGCTTCATTTCCCGGGCCTCCTCAGTCTCAATTACGACCTCTTCAACCGCGGCCTTCCAGCTGTATCCGGAAAACGTTTCGTCAAAATTGCCGCTGCTGTTTAATTCAGCGGATTCCGGGTCCTGGCGGATTTCCGTCATTTTGGCCCCGGCCAGTTGCGGGGCGACGGTATAAAACCGAAAGGACTCATTCATGGAAATGGTCTGGCCCTGCATCCGAAGGACGCTGACCAGTACAATGGCGATAATGGCCAGCGCCACCATGACCTCCAGAAGGGTAAATCCCCTGGCGGATTTCGGCGGGCAGTATTCAGAATTCCACATGATCTTCATGAATCTGCACCTGGAGAAGAAATGGTTGAATTTCATATGTGAACCGGTTGGCTTCCGCATTCTCCACATGGATCATCGCATGATCGGAATAGCCCTTTTTGTAGAATCGGATCTCGGCCACGCCGCTGCTTTCTCTCTGATCCCCCCGGTATTGGACATCAAGCAGCCGGTATCCATCCGGCATCTGAAATTCATTTTGTTTGCTCTCTGCCATTTCCGCCAGTTCATCCATCTCCGGCATATCCGCCGACGCCGGCGCATCCACTGAGGTCCAGAATTTATGGTTATCAAAATCCACATGAAGAATGTGGCGGGTCTGCTGCCTGACCGCATTTTCCTTTAATGTTTTAACCGTGAGCACAAGCCACTTGGACACCTCCCGCTTGTCTGAGGACAAGAGGTTGGTGTTTAAGCGCGGAACGGCGAAAAACATCATGGTACCGATCAAGGTGATCACCACGATCAGCTCAATAAGGGTAAATCCCTTTTTATTTCGATACGCTGTGGGACGAAATGGGATGCAGTGCGTCAATGGATACTTACAAGAAATGTTAAAGAGTGGCTGCGGATACGCTATTCGATCTCCCAGCTTTTGATGTCTTTGTTTTCATCTTCCCCGCCGGGTTCGCCGTCTGCGCCATAGGAAATAATATCATAATCCCCATGGCTGCCGGGGCTTAAATAGATATAGTCATTGCCCCAGGGGTCACTGGCAATTTTGCCTTTCTCAATGTAGCCGCCTTTCCGCCAGTTTTCCGCCGCTTTTCCGGTATCCGGCGGCTTAACCAGGGCCTCCAGGCCCTGCTCAGTGGTGGGATACCGGCCGTTATCAAGCTTATAGAGCTTTAAGGCGGTTTCCAGGCCCTGAATGTCCACGCGGGCCTTCACCTGCTTGGCCTGCTCTTCCCGGCCGACAAGCTTGGGCGCCACATAAACCGCCAGGATGCTCAGAATAACGATAACCACCATCAACTCGATCAGCGTAAAACCAGCTTGTTTTTTAACCTGGCCGGGCGTTCTTAAGGATAATGGGTTAAGAAGTGGTGTTTTGAAATTTGATTTCATAGTCCCTCAATTTATATTTAGCTTATGAGGCTTTATTACCCAAACAGATGCCTCTGTTCAAGTCTTTTCATACAGAAGTCAGGTTCCTGTTTGAAGGATTTTTGATATTTTGTCAAGATAAGTATAATTAAGGAAACAGGACATGCCGCAGCAAAACCACTTCAATATCATCAAACGTCTGCGGCTCAGGCATCTGCCACGGCCCGCACATAAAAGCGGCACGTCCGGTCCTGGCTGTCCACATACCCCATTTCCGTATGTACATACCAGGCCGCGGTAAAAGACTTTTTGTCCGAACTCCAGAGCCGGTTTTTCTGGTTGTCAAAAATCGGTGGCTGGCAAAAGTCGCCCAGCACGGTCTTCGGCTCGAGCAGGGTGAGCAGTTCATCCACTGTAGGCAGCCGCCATCTGTCAATTCCACCGAAATCCTTCTTATTTAAACGATCTATATATGCCTGGGCGCTATACCAGTCCAGTGGATAAGGGCTGCCGGAGGGCTGCCAGATTAGCCCCATGGCATTATCCAGCACCCTATGGGCATCAAGTTTTTGAAACTTTCCGGTCATCTGGGCGGCCGGCCGGTGCCGGGCATCTAGCCCGAAAACCGATAGCGCCCTATTCCCCCGGACTTTTAAGGGGGCTTTACGTGGAGACTGGCTGGCGGCGGGCTTTTGATAGGCGGATTCAGGCGGCGTCCACTGGCAGGTCTGTTCGATGGTTTTTTGCCATTTGGCAAAGGCGTCAGTTATCGCCACCCGCATTTCCGCACAATTCTGAAACCGCCTGGCCGGATCTGCATCAATTCCTCTGCTCAGCACTTCATCCCACACATCGCCCAGCAGGGGATTGACGCTGGACGGGGGTGCAGGTTCATCGAATTCCGGCGGGAGCGTGCCGGTCAGCATCCGCCAGGCCATAACCGCCGCGCTGTAAAGATCCGCCCGTTCATCGGCCTGATCCGGATTCCTCTCCTGTTCCGGCGGGGCGTAATACGGGGTCCCGATTTTAAATGTTTCCGGCAGATCTTTCACTTCGCCTCTTAGCCGCGACAAGCCAAGATCGATGATTTTGACCCGGTCATCGTCGGTTAAGAGAATATTATAGGGCTTGATATCCCGATGGATAATCCCGGCTTCGTGCAGGCGGTCAAGACCGGCCAGGGTCTGATCCATGTACCGGGTGGCCCGCTCGGGCGACAGCAGTCGGGTCGGCTGTTCAATATCATAGGTCTCGCCGATAAGGTCGCCAAGGTTCATGCACAGGTATTCCATGACAAAGAAGGGGCGGCCGGATTCATCATAGTCAAAATCAAGCAGCCCTGCCACATGGGGATGATTAATATTTGCCAGCACCTGTGCTTCGGTAAAAAACAGGTTATCGATCTGCTCTTTTCCGAGCAGCTGCTGCATATGCTCATGCGGAGTTAGATGTTTTAAGGCGACGATTTTTTCGACTTCCGGCAGCACTGCCTTATACACCCGCCCCATACCGCCTTTTCCCAAAAGCCCCTTGATCTGATACTTGCCGATAGTCCTCATCGCCTGTCGATACCCAGCTAATATTTTGCATTTCCAATGTTTATATGATATTAGCATACCCCTTGCATGGGGTTCAAAATAAAAATGTAATTAAAATATAATTTCAGAAAAATAGAGAGCTAAACTTTAAGTAAAATCTTAAATTTAAATTATAAATTATTGTTATAAAAGTTTATATTGAAATATTTTTTATGCCTGAAATTTCAGTAAATTCTGATTGCCCAATGGAAATGGCGGCTTTTTCAGCCCCAACGCGGACTGCATTAAAGGCGGAATTGGAAAAATTTTTTCAATCAAATGCCTTTGATTTCGAAGCCATTCGAAAAGCTGCGCGGTTTTCCCGGAATGCGTTTTCCGAAAAAGCCCCTTGCCGTTTGACCCTGGTGTTTGACCCGAAAACCGATATTCCGGCAGTAAAGGAAAGCATCTGGTATCATCTGGATAACACGCATGCGGCCCATTGGAACGAGAAACAGATTTATTTTGCTGAAACCGAAAAATGCGGAAAGCTCGGGTGGGTCTTTCCCGGTCAGGGCAGTCAGTACCTGAAAATGGGGGCGGACCTGGTCAACTGGATGCCCGAATCCGGTGAGATCCTGGAGCAGGCGGACATGGCGTTTGGCCAACAAGATAAATTATCCCGAATGATTTTTCCCGGGCCTGCTGAGGACAAGGCGGAGAGAAACCTTCAGGAAAACCGGCTGCGACAGACAGACGCGGCCCAGCCTGCGATCGGCGCGGTCAGCCTGGTCATGTGTTCCGCCTTGGGCCGGTTTTCCGTGTTTCCGAATGCTACCTGCGGACACAGCTACGGGGAATTGACGGCTCTTCATGCGGCCAGGCGTATTAGCCGCGAAGATTTTTTCAAGCTTTCGGTGGCCCGGGGCAGATTCATGGCTGAGGCGGGCGAGCAGGCCGGCGATCCCGGCGCGATGATGGCGGTTAAAGCCCCGATTGATGAAATTCCTGAACTGATTGCCGAACATGGTTTGGATATTGTTCTGGCTAACCGGAACAGCCCGGACCAGGGGGTTGTTTCCGGGCCTACCGCGGATATCGAAAAAATGGCCGAAGTTTTTAAGGCCCGGCATATCCGCGCCATCAAGCTGCCGGTGGCCGCTGCATTTCACAGCCGCCTGGTGGAATCCGCCGCCCATCCCTTTCAAGACACGCTTGAGCCCATTTCCTTTTTGAATTCGTCCATCCCGGTTTATTCAAACACCACCGGCCGGCCCTACCCGGCGGACGGGGCATCCGCCAAAGCGCTTCTGGGCCGGCATTTGATGAATCCGGTTCATTTTATCGATGATATCGAGGCCATGTATGCCGAGGGGGTGGATACCTTTATCGAGGTCGGCCCGAAAGCCGTGCTCACCGGTCTGGTCCGGTCCGTTTTAAAGGGCCGCGATCATACGGCCATCGCGCTTGACGCCTCTTCCGGGAGAAAATCCGGGGTCAGGGATCTCGCCGCGACCCTGGCCCAATTGGCGGCCTTCGGTCATTTTGTGGATTTGACCGCCTGGGATGGCTAAGGTCAGGTTTCAGGTTTCAGTGTTCAGGTTTCAGGAATGGCTCTACCGACTTTCCTTTCTGACACCTGAAACCTGAACACTTTACCCTGTACCACTTAATTGGCCGCTCCGGCCCCGCAGAACGGACAATAATTAAATTCTTCCATTGCCACGGGTTTATGGCAGGTATTGCAGATATTGGGCGCCGGACCCAGCTCAACCAGGAGTTCACCTTCGGTGACCGGCACCATTTTTTTATTCTCTTTGTAGTTTGCGGTTTTCAGCACCCGCTTCACCACCCCGTCCACAGGGGCTGTCACCGTTTTTTCCTGTTTCATAATCGAAATATTAAATATTTCCTCACCGGCTTTCACAAAATCTCCGGCGCTGACATACATGACCCAAAGATCCCCGTTACTGGGTGAGGCCACATGATAGGAATTCTTGGGGTCAGCCATCTCGAGCGACGCTGAATCATCTGCTTCCCGGGTCTTCACCTGGATCTGACAGGTAAATATTTCAGAGTCCAAAAGATACCGAACAACACTTACCCCGCTTTTTCGAGGCGCGGAAATATCGAGAATCTGCATTTTATGCGGTTTGCCCTGACTGTCCGTAAACTGAAGCTCCTGCTTGCGCTCCAGCCCCTCAAACCAAACATCCAGAGGAATCTGATTGGGATCCCCGTATTTTTTCTGAAACTCAATGGTTTTGATGGCATCTCCCGGATGGTTGAGATAGAGGACGAACTCCTCTTCCGTGGGCATCCGGCCGATATGCGCCCGCAGGCTCTCATATTCGGCATCAAAATCCATATCCGTGATAAACTCCAGCGGAGAGGCTTCGGTCCGGTTCTCCAAAGCCCATTGATAGTCCGCGCCGAACGCGCTCTGGTACACCCATTCCGGCGGAAATCCCAGCGGGAGTTTCCCGTATTTGCCCAGCAAAAGATCCCGGAAAGCATCGTTGCTGTCCTGGTAAAGTTTTAACCGGTCCCACAGGATCTCATCGGAGAGCTCCGCCTCCGGAACCTGGAACACGGTTTCCAGAACATCCAGAATATGCTGCACATGCCGCTCCCCGCCCCGCTTATACGCGCCGGTGACCGCCAGGAAAGCGGTGTTCCAGGTGATCTGAGAGCCGGGGGTGACGTCGTGATACCGGACAATTTTCCGGGTCCCGGCCAGAAAGCGCAGCATATAGGGCAGAAGTCTGATATACCCCTGTTTCATGGCCCCTTCCTGGGAAGATGAAGTGGCCCCGCCCGGCATCCCGTGCTCCACCACATCATAGTCAATCCCCTGAAAGTACGGGGAGCAGTAGCGATCGTAGTACGGCATGATCTGCTTTAGGAGAAATCCGCATTCCCGGATCATATCCTTGTTCAAATGGGTTTTCACACCCAGTTCATCCTCAATATAGGCGGCAGTGGAGAGCACCTCGCCCTGGCCGTACCACCTGACAGAGGCGCCTATGGCGGTATCCACGATATGCGCGCCGGCGGCGGCCGCCGCGCCCACAGCCGGGACAAACAGCCCATCCGTGTAATGCCTGTGATAATGCAGGATGAGATCCGGATATTTTTTACGCAAAGCCCCCACCAATTCGCGCATGAACCGGGGCGGGCAGACGCCTGCCATATCCTTTAGGCCCAGGATAATCCGTCGGGTGACCGTTCGGGTATCCACTCCGGCGATATCTGCAACCATCCGCAGAATGTCTTCAGTTACGGTCAGATACCGGTCCACGGTAAAGCCGTCCGTGTAGGACAGGGATATGGCGGGCTCAAAAATGTTGCGCGAGGAGTTTAGCGCAATTTCCGCGAACGGCCGCATGTTTTCAATATGGTTTAAAAAGTCAAAACACCGCACCACATCATAGTGCTCACAGATCATCTCTCCGGTCTTTGCCATCATGGCCCTGGACTGCGGCCGGTACCCCAAAACATTGGTGGATCGGATAAGGATCTGCTTCAGGGTATGGGGGGCGAACTGATTCCATTCTTTGGCCTCGGTGAACGGATAAGTCATATTGGCGAGCATGGCCACATGGAAATGGGCCCCGCCCCCGTTTTCCAGGGAAAAGAAGCCGCAGCCGTCTAAATACGGCCCGATCATCCGGTCCTCGGCCAAGCGGAACCGGTTGCCGCTGTTGGATTGAGTGATATCCCGGGTGGTGGTATCGGTAAAGTGAATATAATCGGAATCGCGAACGAAGTCCAGAATGGCATCCCGGTCGCCGCGGGGGTAGCGATAGGATTCCGGAACCGGTTTCTGCCGCGGGGTCACCACCTCCACCCGGCCGAGGCGTTTATCCGAAATGCCCCGGTATTCGCCTAAGCCCACAAAAGGGTTGTACCCGCGGGCGGAGATTTCCGCCACCAGCCGGGAAAGGCGCAGGGCTTCAGGCTCCTGGTCGGTGTAATACATCAGCTCCGGGCTCTGCTCGATGAAGCGGGTGTCAAATTCGCCGGCCACAAATTGCGGGTGCTTTAAGATCTGGCGGTGAAACGGAATCGTGGTCTTTACCCCGCCGATCATGTACTCACGAAGTGCCCTCTGCATGAGCTTGACAGTTTTGATCCATGAGTTGCCGTAGGAAATCAGCAGCGATGCGGCGGAATCATACTGGGATGGAAACTCATAACCTTCGGATAAGCAGGAATCCAGGCGCACGCCCTGCCCGCCGGGCGAGACATACCGGGTAATCATGCCCGCATTCGGGGCAAAGCCGTTCTGGGGATCCTCGCAGTTAATGCGGACTTGCAGGGCATGCTGAAACGGTATGGTGTCGGCCTCAGAGAGCCGGAGCTCTGCGCCGAACGCGATGGCCACCTGCTCTTCTACCAGATCGATGCCGTATCGGCATTCGGTGATACCATGCTCCACCTGAAGCCGGGTATTGACCTCGATTAAATAGGGGTTTGCGTCTGCATCAATCAGAAATTCCACTGTTGCCAGAGAATAATAACCCACCGCGGAAATGAGCTTTTTGGCATAGGATTTCAGCCGCTCCCTTAAACCGTCCGTCATTTTTGACCAGGGCGAAGGCGTGATCTCCACGAGCTTCTGATGCCGTCGCTGAACCGTGCAGTCACGCTCGTCAAAGGCAAATACATGGCCGTAATGATCGGCGATCACCTGGATTTCAATATGCCGGACCGAGGTCAAATATTTTTCCACATAGAGGCGGGGGTTGCCGAATGAGGCCTCAGCCATGACCGAGGCTTTATTAAAAGCGGATTCAAGCTGGTCCTCTGAGTAAATCTCATAAATCCCCCGGCCGCCGCCGCCGCCTTCGGCTTTAAGCATAATCGGAAAACCGATCTGACGGGCCACCTCCCCTGCCTCCGGGATGGTGACCGCGGTTTCCGAGCCGGGAACAACCGGAATGCCCAACTCCTGGGCAACCTTGCGCACGGACACCTTGTTGCCCAAAATTTTCATGGGCTCAGCCGGCGGACCGATAAAAGTGATGCCGGCTGCTTCGCATTTGGCCGGGAAATTATCATTTTCCGCGATAAACCCCCAGCCCGGATGGATGCCTATAGCTCCTCGCTCTTTGGCCCTTCTAATAATTAAATCCATATCCAGATAGGCATTGGGATCTTCTCCAAGCAGGAGCAGCTCATGCGCGCCTAAGGTGGATGGCGAAGTTTTGTCCACATCCGTGGCCGTCATAATGGCCACTGCTTCCAGGCATTCCGAAATGGATCGGCTGATACGGCGCGCCGGGATGCCCCGGTTGGCGATCAGGATCGGTTTGCCTTCAATTTCCTGCCGAATGTCCTCAAATGTTTTGGGGCACATGTCATCACATCCTTAAATGAAAATAGGTTGTTTTTATTATTCTAAGTTCAAGTGGGTAAAAGCGTTCCCGAATAAATCTTATGGGTATTGCTTCCGGCCTGCAGCTCAAGCCCGCCGTCTTTGGCCAGCCCTTTAATGGTGGCTTCATAGGGGGCTTGATTGCCGATACATACCCGCACGCGCTTGCCAAGCCATGCCAGCCGGCGGTTCAAAGCGGCCGTCCACTCCTCCGGTGAAAGAGATTCAACTATTTGATAAAATTTTCTTTTTCCGGTTTCCACCATTTCCAGCCATAAGGAAACAGGGGTTGTCATCAGCCCTTCATTGTATAGACTGGTGGCCGGAATGGCCAAGGCCTCTCTTAAAACATGGGCTTGCGGATGGCCTGCAATATTAATTCCGATGCCAACCATGGTCTGCCCGTGTTTTTGTTCAAGGAGGATGCCGCCGACTTTTCGGTCTTTGACCAACAGATCATTGGGCCACTTGATCCAAACCGAAAGCCCTTTCGCAATCAGGGTCTCGGCCAGAAGGTATCCGGCCAAAAGAGACAAAAGCCCTTCCCATCCGGGAGTTGATAGCGAGTCCGGGCCGGGCCAGCGCCATGCCGCGTAAAGATTGCCAGGCGGTGATGTCCAATTGCGATGCCGCTGCCCTCTTCCGGCAGCCTGGGAGACGGCGACCACTGAATCCCAGGCCTCCATATATCCCCCCTGGGATAACGCCCAGGCCACATCCAGCGCCGAATCACACGGTCCCCAGATAATGACTTTTTCGTCGCCATGGGTTTTTGCGGACCGCCAGATGGTGTCCGCTGCCAGCTGATTGGGCTCCATGGATACCGGCGTCCACGGGCCGAAATCATGAATATCCTGTTGCCACAGGGAATGCTGACGGGCGATCCGGGCCGGATTACCGGCCGCCGAACCACTTCCCCATAATTCCAATCGGTTGCTGCTACTGAATTTCATCGCGTATATAAGGGATTGGATCAGAAATGGATAACCATCCGGGCCTGATTAAATCATGCCCCAAGTTTTGGCGCAAAGTTTAATCTTTTCCAATAAATCGGCTCATCTGTCAAGAAAAATTCTACATTTCCTGTGGGCCGCACAAGGCGTTACCCATGAACGCGGATTTCGGACCGCCCCGTCTGCCGGCGCCCTTTATCCGTTGGAAATCTATGCGGTCATCGGCCATGCTGAAAATATAGAGGCCGGCATCTATCATTATCAGCCAAAGTCCCATCAGCTCGAGCAGGTCAAAGCCGGCGATCATCGAAAGGCTCTTTGCAGCGCCGGACTCTCCCAGTCCGCCATTCGCAGCGCGCCGTTATCCGTTGTGATGGCTGGCGTATTTGAGCGGACCACGGGGAAGTATGGCAAGCGCGGTGTGCAGTATGTGTTCATGGAAGCGGGCCATGCCGCTTAGAATGTGCTTTTGCAGGCGGTCTCCCTTAAGCTCGCGGCGGTTCCCATCGGCGCATTTGACAATCAGGCGGTCAGCCGATTGATGGACCTGCCGGAATCGGAAACACCGCTATACATCCTGCCGGTGGGTCGACCGAAATGATGCTTCCGTTTTTTGACTGATGATTTCTTTCACCTCAGCCAGAACCCGGCCGGCCTGATCCCGGATCAGCAAATCGCAGTCTGAATCATAGGGGGCGAGATGTTACGAAGCCATCATGCGCCGGTGCAGACGCTCCGCCTGCTGGCAGAAGGCCTCAATTTTGGCATTGATCAATTGCGGAAACGGAGAGCCGTCACTTTCGATGGCCAGAAACGGAAGGTCCTCAAAGTCCGAGAGTACAGTGCGCATCCGGCCGTTACCTGCGGCCGCCTCAATTTTAACATCCCGGTGCATGACCTCATTTAATATGGATTCGGACAGCCGGTTGGGCATGCAGCCGAAAGGCCCGATGGCAATGACGCCGCAGACCTCGCTGGCGATTTCGGTGATGGCGCTGCCCACCGTCAGGATGGCCTCCCCCCCTAATTTTTTGGATATAAAGGGCTGGGCGTTATCGATGACGGTTTCCAGATGGGATGGCCGGGCGGAGAGCAGGCCGGATTTGGAAACCACGGACAGCAGGCGCTTTTCATATCGATCCATGAATTTCTCGCGCAGATAGAACCGCAGTTTGTCCCAGAAAGACATGGCATGCCACTCGCCGTCGACTTTGATCATGTAGTCCGAATACCGGATCCACTCGGATACCGGCGAACAGATAACGGCAAATCCGTTCTCAGCCAGCCGTTCGGTCAGATACTGCCTGGACAGGGCATCCCGCCGGACAAAGATCTCACCGGTTAAAAGGATCACCGGCACCTCTTCGGCGGGCCGGATTAAATCAATGCTCGAAAAACGGGTCATGCTCCGGTCCAGCTGCCGGGTTAAATCATCGAAATTGCCCTTTTCCAAAGAATTGAGAATGGAGCGCCACTCCTCGTTGAAAATTTCCATGGCCCCGCTCCTATCTCCGGCATTGGCCAGGATCATGGAGCGCACATCCTCCATCAGATCAGAGATCAGAATCGCCCACCAGGCCTTATAATAGTTAAAGCCGTTTCCCATGCCGAAATAGGTGTTATCCGAGGTCAGCGTAAATATCGCCACGTTCGGAATGCCAAGCCGCTCAATCAGCTCGCGCATGAACACGTTGTACTGACCGAATCGGCAAGGCCCGGAGGCCGATGGCATAAAATATACAAGGACCTCGTCCGGATGCTTTTGCGTGTGGATGTAATTGAGCAGGGTGCCGGTGGTAAGTATCAGCGGCAGGCATTCCTTGCAGGAGGTATTGGCCCGGCCGAGCTTTAATACCGCCTCATCTGACGGGGGATGGGGGGCCACATGATATCCTGCCTCCCGGAATACGGCTGAAATGGCTTCGGTCGATATCCGGCCCATAGAGGGAATCAGAAATGTGACGCGCGGATCCGTCATGGGAAGCACTTCCCCACTCGACGATTTTACCTTTGGCGTGCCCTTCTGCATAAAGGTTTGCGCCGGGGTGAAGGATTCTGTTTTTTTGGGCAGCTGCTTTCTGCTGATCAGCTGTCGGTATTGGGCGACGATATCCAGAAACGCCTCAATGCGGGTTTCAATGCCCGCATCCGCCGTGTGGCTGTCTAATTCAAGGGTTAAAGAGGGCTTTCGTCCCATGATGCTTCTGAAATAGCCGATAACAAATGAATCCGGGCCGCAGGAAAAATTGGTGATATAGGTGCCGAATAACTGGTCATGACGTTTTACATAATGCGCCGCCTTTAGGATCAGCTGGCCCATGCCCCAGTACATGTGATCCTTGACCGGCTGCTCCTTGATGGGCAGAAAATCCATGGGGATAACCTGCACCCCGCGGGAGGCCAGTTTGTGCGGAATTCCCATGTGCGCCTCTTCCACCATGCCGTTATAGGGACGGCTAAAGATTACCACGCCAACGCGTTCCGGATCCGCTTCAAGCTCGGAAAGCGCGGCCTTGCCGAGCTCCTTCATTTCGGAAAAGCAGCGCTGCTGCATTTCAATGGCTTTGCGAAAGGCGGTTTCCGCGGTTAGCCGGTCCACCCCCATTTGATCGGCCATATCAATGAGCGCCGTTTTGGCCTTATCCAGTCCTTCGGTCATATCAATATAGGGATTGAGGCTCTGCGTGCCCCTTTTCCTCAATTCGTCAAGCCGTCGTTTGAATGTCGTCTGAAGATAAAAAGGTTCGCCCTGAACAAACGGACATACCTGGGATATGGGATACCCGTTTTCAACCGGAATACCTTTGACATGGGGCAGAAACAGAAAGTCCACCGGCGGATCGACATTCAGGAGGGCATCAAAGAACCCGTGCGCAAGCTCAGCCGGATAGCAGAAGGCCGCATTCCGCTGGTCAATGCCTTCATGGGTGGCATCCGGGGAAAGCACCGGCTGATACCCGATATTTTCAAAAAACGTGGCATACAGCGGGTAATAGGTGTTCACCAGAAAGCTCTTGTTGATCCCTACCCGTCCTTTGAAGGACTCTGCCTCTTTCGGCATGCCGGTGCCGCCGTATTTACCAAATATCAGTTGTTCGCGGGTCCGGATGAGATCCAGCTTTGTCACATCGTAGGACAGGTTGAACCGTAAATTGTAATACCGGTTGCAAGCCCCGCCGAATGGGTATTTCTTGCCGTTAATCTCGATCACGTTGATTTCACATCCGCGGTCGCATTTTTCCTTTCCGCCTTTGCAGGTAATAGATTGACGGTATTTGACTTCGCGATCTGACAGGGTCTTAAGGTCATAGGCGCCGGTGTCCATCAATCCCATATCGATCCGCTTCTTGATTTCTATGGCCACCCCGTAAGCCCCCATGAGCCCGGGCTCCGGCGGTACAATGATCGGTTTTCCGGAAAGGGAGGCCATGGCCAGGGGCACGGCATAGTTGTAGCAGACCCCGCCCTGCATAAAGACCTTCTCGCCAACCGGCCGGTTTCCCTTTACCCGGTTGGTGTAATTCATGCAGATGGAGTAGACCAGGCCCGCCACAATATCATTGTGGTCAATGCCTTCATGAATGGCGGTCTTTATATCCGAGGCGATAAAGGCCGCGCACTGGTCATTAAAGTTCGGCGGTTTTTCGCCTTTCATGGCCACATCAGCGATTTCATCCACCTTAACCCCGAGGGTCTCATGGGCCGACTCCTCGAGAAACGAGCCGGTGCCTGCGGAGCAGGCCTCGTTCATGGCGTAGTCGGAGGGCACGCCGGCGGTGATATAGGTGTATTTGGCGTCCTGGCCGCCGATTTCAAAAAGGGTATCCACCTCCGGATCAAAATGGACGGCTGCTGCGGCATGGGCAATTATTTCATTGATAATGCCGTCGGTTAGGGCATGGAGCCCCGCAATCTGACGGCCGGAGCCGCAAATGCCAAGTCCGATAATGGAAATTTCCGAGGGGTCCACAACTGGCTGAATCTCCGCCAGAATGCTGGCATAGCATTTTCTGGAGGCCCCCACTGGATCGCCTTCGGTTAACCGGTAAATGGAGGCCAGCATGGCATTGTCGGATTTTCTTAACAGCACGGCCTTTGTAGTGGTCGAGCCCACGTCCAGACCCAGGATGCAGACATCCCCTGCCCTTATCGTCTCCTTTTTCATGGATTTAAAAGTCACCTGATCTTTAAAATCCGAAAGCGGCGGCAGCGTATCAATAGATGCGGCGTGGGCGTGGAAGAGATGATCAAGATCCGGGCATGATTTGGTCTCATGGCTAAGCCCCCATAAAGCGGTACCCAGGGCCTCGAAATAAGGGGCCTCATCCGGGACGATCAGGCCGGGGATTTCTTTTCTGAGATATTCGATCATCATCCGGTTCTGGCTGGTGCCGCCAACGATCATGATGTTTTGACGCGCCACTTTTTTGAGGAGCTCAAGGATCTTATTGCCCATCATACGGCAGAGCCCGGCGGTCACCCGGGCTTTGGGAATGCCTTTGTTAATGGCGTGCGTACAGTCGGATTTGCAGAAGACCGAGCAGCGGCCGGAGACAGCGTACGGTTCCGTGGTGGCCGACCAGCGTTCGGCATCTTTAAGGGTTACATCCATCCGCCGCAGCTGCTGTATGAAAAATTCGCCGGTGCCGGACGCGCATTTATTGCCGGTCATAACATTGGAAATCCGGCCGTGCCGGTTTAAAGCATAGACCATAAACGTCTCGCCCCCGGCGGAGACAATGGCCGGGGAGTCCACATCCGGCGGCTTGACGAATTGATAGGCATACTCTACCGCCTCGGGCTCGGATATGGAGGTCAGATCCACGAAATGGCGGAATCGCCGCCCGGTGGCCACGACTCGATCAAAACGGGTTAGATCGATCTGTTTCAGGGCATTGTACAGGGTATCCCTTGGATTGCCGCCATGGGGATAAAGCGCGTAATCGATGACTTCAATAGCGCCCGCATCCGCCAGATTACTTAACGATGAGCCGCTCTCAGATCCTTTGATGTGTACCAGGGATACGGTTGATGCCCCCAGACAGATGCCTAATACATGAATGGTCGTGCCAGTGCTATTCTCCATTATTTGATTTTCCTGCGCTATGGGCTTGCCCGTTACCATTTTCATCAATCCGAAATCGCTGGTAAATCCATCGATCAACATCCAGCAGACCGCACTCCCCGTTATCGACCGCCCCCACGATGAGAATATAGCGATCTGCAGCGGAAAATGAAATGAGATATTTTTCACCCATCGGCTCTCGATGAACTTCACCGGACCGCCACCGAAAAAGCACCGGCTGATGAGAATGGCCGCAGCAGGTTAAAAAATAATCCGTATCTTGGAAAACCTGTTCCGCCCGGCTCGTGGTGCCGTCATCCATGGGTTCATACAGAGCGCGGATATTCTCATACGGCAGAGAATGGGCGAGGCATATGTTACCGATTTTTTTAATTATTGGCATTTTCTGCAAATACTGGACAACAAAGGCGTGGTCTGCGTCCGACAAACCGGAACCCTTGTCCTTTGCAAGTGCCTTCGCCACCTGGTGGTCATTATTGCCTTTAATACTTATCACGCAATTGTTGCAGAGTGTGTTTAAGATGGTCACAAAATCGTTATCCCTGACGGAATCAAACAAATCCCCCAGATGATAGAGTTGATCGGCCCCGTTTTCCTGCAGACGTTGGATTGCGGCGACAGTTGCCGGCAGATTGCCGTGGGAATCGGCCAGCAGGCCTATTTTGCCGGAAAGCGATTTCATCATCCGCTAAGGCATCAACTTCGCCCGGATGTGTTTGGTGATGCGCTGTACCTCGCCGCTTGGGATTTCATCCAGATCCAGCCCGCCGCCCTTGATATATGGGCTTAACGCATTGTAGATGTCCTCGGACAGCCCGCCGTATTGGCCTTCAAACGCGTTTATTCGAGATTTGAAACTGTAAAGCCGGCGTTCACGCTCAGGCATATCGAGATATGCGTCGATCCGTTTGAGCATAGACTCCCGGTCCGCCGGCAGATGCCCATTGATGTCGAGCAGGTTTGAGGCGCTGTCGCTTAAGAGCATGGTATTTCCCTGAATTTCTGAAACCAGGGTACGGATTTCCTTAACCACCTGATCCTCATCCGCTTCGGTAAAATCACCGTTATCCCGGGCCTCGGCCAGCGGGGTTTGCGGAAAAATCTCCAAGGACCGCAAGCGGATGTAGTCAGGTTCAATCTCGGAGAGCACGGAAGCCGTTTCACGAGCATTTTCTTCTGACCATTCCACCCCGCCCAGGCCCGGCATGACATAAACCGAGCAGGAAAGACCGGCGGATTTGGTTTTCTGGCAGCCCTCAATATGGTCTTCGCGGGTTTCGCCTTTTTTCACGAATTTTAAAACCCGGTCGGCGCCGCTCTCAATCCCGAAATGCACCCGGTCCAGGCCGGATTTCCGATAAGCCCCCAGGTCATCGAGACTTCTTAACCGGGCGGCCGTGGCGGTCCGGCCGTAAACCGTAAATCGTTCAATAGACGGGAAATGCGTTTTGATCTCGGATATCACCGCATCCACAAACCGGGGTTTTAAAATCAGGGCGTCCGCATCCCCCAGAAAACAATTTGTTTTTCCGGCCATGCGCCAGGCCAGCAGATGATTAACCGCGTCTTCGATGGTGGGCGCCTCTTTTACCCACTGCAGAAACCAGGAGAGAACAGGATCACCGGCAACAGATGGATGCGGCGCATTGGCCGTCGGGGCTGCCTCACGGCCGGCCTGCTTTCGGGCCGCGTTGATCCGGTCAATCAACTGCGCAGCATCCTGATACCCGGCCCGCCCCGTTTTGGGGAATAGATCCGCATCCCAGCCCCCCTGTGCATCAAGCAATTGGTCCAGCTTGGCTGCATGCTGTATATCTTTTTGAACCGCTTCGAAAGTCCGTTTTGAAAATCGGGAGCCAAATTTGTAGACCGGGCAGAATGCGCAGTGGTTCCAGTAACAATTCCTGGTTAACCGGAAGGCCAGGCTCTGATTCTCCGTAGGCGGTCGGATAAAAGCGATTTCAAATGGTTCAATGCTTGATAATTCTGTATTCATAAGAGATACCAAATATTTTCATAGAGAATCGGCAGTATAACATGGTCTTATTAAGGAAACAATTTAACTAAACTGGGAAATTCTGTCAATTAAGTGCCAGCAAGTCCCGGTAAAATTATGAGGCGGCGGTAATGGCTTGACAAGCATTCCGGGATGCCTGATATTTATTTTCGAAAACGAAACATAAGCACATATCGCATAGGGGGAGCATTTCATGGAAAATCAACCGGAAAAAGAATCATGGGTGTATGTGGCGGTGGAAAATCCCGGCGGAAGCGAAAGTTTTGTGGGGCTTGCGGATGAGCAATCCGGAATTGCTTATATCCCGGCTTTCTCGACCAAAGATGAGGCTCAGGCCTGTTTTATCAATATGCCCCGAGAGGCCGGCAAAAAATATGAAATCCAGGCAGTGATTTTTGAGGACCTCGCCCGTGATGCGGCGGTCAATGGGTTTTTGATATTCATTCTGGACAAGGACGCTAAGATCCTGAACAAGATTGATCCGGCCAAAATTCAGGGGGATTCTCAGTAGGCTTCGGGGGGTCGGGTATTTTGCCTGTTGACCCGGACATCTATCATTGTTATTAAAAAAATGGTTTCCACCGTTTTTCTGGCCAGGGCCGAGGGAAAGCCCATGGCCCGCGATGATGCCAAGAATGCCGGCCTCTTCACCCGGGATGCGCTTCCCGAAACCATTGCGTTTGATCATCGAACCATATTGACGGATTATTTTCGTTACAAAGACGGCCAACCAGTGGCGGATATATTTTCTGACCGGGTTCGATAACCCCTAACCCTTATTTTCCACAGGAGCAGAGCATGAAAACGATTGGGATCTTATTGTCCGGATGCGGCGTATATGATGGCGTGGAAATCCATGAAGCCGTGCTGACCCTTCTGGCGCTGGATCGGAAAGGGGCTAAGGTTGTTTGCATGGCGCCGGATATTGATCAGTATCATGTGGTTGATCACTTAACGGGTGAGGCAACCGAGGAAAAACGGAACGTGCTGATTGAATCCGCGCGGATCACCCGGGGGGAAATCCGCAACATGAAATCCGTTCAGGCCTCCGAACTGGATGCGCTGATTATGCCGGGCGGATTTGGCGCGGCCAAAAACCTGAGCGATTTTGCAAACAAGGGCAAGGATGCCAAGCCCCTGCCCGAGGTATCGCGGATCATTTCTGAAATGGCGGATGCCGGCAAACCGATTGGGGCCATATGCATTTCACCGGCGGTGGTGGTCAGTGTATTGTCACAGAAACATCCGGAAGTCACCATCGGCAGCGATCTGGGCACAGCCGACGCCATCGAAGGCATGGGCGGGGTTCACAAGGCCTGCACGGTGGATCAGATCCACATTGATGGAAAAAATAAAATCGTGACCACCCCGGCTTATATGCTCGGCCCGGGCATTAAGGAGGTCGCGGCAGGCATCGAAAAGCTCGTTGATGCCGTGCTGGAGCTTGCTTAAGCAGCGAACCCCATGATCTTATCCGGCAGTCATGGGGAAAATATCGTAGAAATACAGCATCGCATCGGACCTTGAAATAATCCCGATAATCCGATCATTTTTCACGACCGGAAGCCGTCCGATGTCGTGTTTTACCATCAGCCGCGCCGCCTCGATGGGGCTGCTTTCAGGGGCGATGGTGATGTTTTTGGTGCTCATAAAGGCTTTGACCGGGCTTTTCATTCGTGTCTCGCCTTTTACCTTTCGAAAATCCCGGCGGGAAATCACGCCGACCAGTTGATCATTGTCAACCACCGGCACACCGGTGCAGCCTTCGGTGCCAAGTATTTCAGCGACTTTCTCCATGGGGGTATCTGATGCCACGGTGATCACCGGATAGGACATCAGGTCGCTGACCTGAACGCTGCCCTGCTGGTTGCCCTGTAGCAGCTCGATGATCCATTCATACAAGGCATCCGGGTTTACGGATTTCAGCATGGCCGAACCCGCGCCGGGGTGGCCGCCGCCCCCCATGCTGCGCATGATGGAGCCGATATCAATGGCATCCACCGCACTTCTGCCGATGATAATGCACTTGTCGTTATCATCGTGTACGAATATGCCGAACGCGGCATCCAGATTTAAAATTTCCCGGTACATGTGTACCACCAGGGAAAGGTTGTTGATGTGTCCGGCTATATGGACCGTGTTGATGCTTACGCTGCAGTTGCCGATTTTTTCCCGGGGCGGGGATTTTAACATTTCAAACAGGATGTCTTTCTGTTTGATGCCGTATCCAGGCTGCAGAAATGTATTTAAAACCGTTAAGTCCGCATTATTATCGAACAGATAGGCGGCTGCATGCACATCCTCGGCCGTGGTCGAGGTAAAAGTTAAACTGCCGGTATCCTCATAAAGCCCGATCAGAAAAAGGGTTGCCTGCATGGGGGTTAACTTGATGCGGCGCTTTTTGATTTCCCGGATCATGAGCGTAATGGTGGCGCCGGTCTGCTCCTGGCATGTCCATTTTGGGTTCAGATCAGTCGACTCCTCGTGATGATCCCATATGTCGATGTCCAGATCCGGCCGATCCTTTAACCCATCCATTTTTTCAAGCCGACCCCACCGGTTGGTATCCACAACGATCAGCTTTTCAACTGCGCTGAAATCCACATCATCAATGCTGTGCATCTCAAACAGATCCTTATGGATGGAGGAGAAGGCCTTGACGTTCGGATTGATAAATTTCGGCAGCAGGGGAATCGCCCCCCGGTAAAGCAGGGTGCCCGCCACCAGCGAGGCAAACGCGTCAAAATCGGTACTTCGGTGTGTGGTGATTAATTGCATGTATTCCGCATCATTAGGCAGTTAAGATAAATATTGTTTAGCAGAGGTTCGTTTGAATTTTCAACTAATTCTTTTTATTGCAAGATTTTTTATACGCAAACATAAAAATTATTATTTAATGATTGACACTTATATTTCTTTCACGTTATTTGATACGAAATGGCGGTAATTTATCTTATCGATCCGTTTTAACCCTCTATTAATGTTTAAAATAATATGGATTATATTGAAGAGGACAAAAACAGCAACAAACAGAGCCCTTCAAATGAGTTAAATACTACCCGCGCCAACCTTCGAATTATTGATACCGATCTTAACGCTCCCGCCCCCCCATCCAGAAAAAAAGAAAAAACTGTTCGTAAGAAAAAATTAATCAACAAATTAAACCTGATTCATTTTAATACGGAAACCATCCGGCTTAATTTCAAGCATTACAAAGACGGACGCATGATTTCTTTTGATGTTTTCCCCCAGCCCTGCTTTGGGAAATTCCTTGTCTGCCTCTGGGGCGAATCGCCGGATATTGATCAAATCAAAAAATCCTATTTGCTGCAAAATATTCTAATCAACGATGGACGGGATTACATATCAATTGATGCATCCATCCGGGCAATCGGCCCAAAAGGCATCTGCGTTAGACTGCCGGACAAATCGGTTCAAAGCAGCATCCGAAAAGCAAGAAGGTTTACTTGTGATTCGATAAAGGTCCATTTAACACAAAATGGCATTGTCTTTAGCGGACTTCTGCGGGATTTTAGTGCATTCTCATTTCGGGTCGAACTCAATTCGTCCCCAAAAGAAGCCTATCAGTGGCTCAACCCCAAAGATCATATCAACCTGGCGGTCATTAAAAATTCAGAAACCGTATATTCCAGTGAATGCGCAATAATAAAACAGGAGACAGCGAAGCGAAAAAAAAACCTCATATTGGAGCCCCTTAAATCAAACATTCAACGATTTACCCCCAAAGAATTCCGCAGCAACCGGATTCACTTGTCGCCCTCACCCCATATTGTTTTCATGCACCCGTTTACAACGAAACTGGTCACCTTAAATGCTATCGACGTATCCGGTTCAGGACTTTCCGTGGAAGATGATGAGGATAACTCTGTACTGATTTCCGGGATGGTGATTCCCGAATTATCCATACACCTGGCCAATGCATTCAAGTTTAAATGTCGGGCCCAGGTCGTATACAGGAATATAAACAGGCATAATGAGGCTGATGAGGCTGTCGTTCAGTGCGGCATTGCATTTCTTGATATGGATTGCAATGATCACATGCGCTTTTTGTCCCTGCTGCATCAGGCTGAGAATCAAAATCTTTATATCTGTAATGAAGTAGACCTGGATGAACTTTGGAAATTTTTCTTTGAAACCGGTTTTATTTATCCGCAAAAATATAAATTCATACAGGCGACCAAAGAAAAAATTCGAAAAACATATGAGCGCCTGTATACTAAGAATTCAAATATCTCACGGTATTTCACATGGCAAAAAAAGGGAGTTATTCAGGGGCATCTCTCCATGCTCCGATTTTATGAAACCACCTGGCTGATTCATCATTTGGCCGCGCTGGCATCCAGTGAACGGCGGGTGGGTATTGATATACTAAAACAAATCGGCGCTTTTACCTATGATTCCCATCGCCTATTCTCCAGCCATATGGATTACTTGATCTGTTATTTCCGTCCGGAAAATAAATTTACCAACCACTTTTTTGGTGGGATCCAACAGCATATTGAAAATCCAAAAGCCTGCTCCATTGATCAGTTTGCCTATCTGCATTATCGAAAGCATAAGCATGTCAATCCGGAGTTGCCGGAGGACTGGCAGTTGGTCAAATCGACCCATAAAGATTTGTCGGAACTTTTCGATTTTTATGAACAGCTTGCCGGCGGCTTGATGCTCCAGGCTTTGGATTTGTTGCCTGATGAGGATATGAGTGAGCGGCATAATCTATCAAATGAATATCAAAGCCTGAACATGAAACGTCAGCGAAGATTGTATTCATTAAAAGGAAGGCATTCTTTAAAAGCGGTCCTGATGGCCAATATTTCGGATTTTGCCCTTAACCTATCCGATCTGACGAATTCAGTGAGCGTTTTTGTTCTAGAGGGGGATGAACTCTCCCTGCCCATCCTATACTCCGCAATTGCCCAAATTTCTGAAAAATACGCTCAAAAAACATTCCCCATATTAATTTATCCCGTATCCTATATTGAAGAGCAGCCATTTAAATATGAACGAATATATAATTTGTGGGCGCTCAGCATGGATCATTCGGATGACTATTTTAGAAACTTCAATCATCTGATATAATTTTTCCCCTTCAATAAAAATATTTAATATAATAACAGGTACTTATAAATGGTCTAATATC
Organism: Desulfobacterales bacterium; assembly: GCA_034520365.1. Lineage (NCBI taxonomy): Bacteria > Pseudomonadati > Thermodesulfobacteriota > Desulfobacteria > Desulfobacterales > Desulfobacterales bacterium. The sequence goes on along the minus strand of JAXHNP010000002.1, from coordinate 440,865 downwards.
TTACTGATATTATGCTTTAAATAATTATTGTAATAAAAAACAAAATATTGTATTGAAATATATATACGGATATTGTATCAACAAATTAAAACTAATCCTAAGATGAAATTTAAACCCATGCTTGCCTACAAATATCTCATGGAAAATGATAAAGAAGCCATTCGCATGGACATGAAAACCGATCCCGTGGTGATCGAAAAGCAGGCCGTGAGGGCAGGTATTCAGCCGAATATGCGAATCGCGGACATTGGTTGCGGCCCGGGCAAGACGACCTATTACCTGAGCCGGTTGATTATTCCGCATGGAACGGCTGTTGGATTGGATAATTCCGGCGAGCGCATCGCCTACGCAAAAAAACACTATTCAGGTGACAACATCGATTTTATCTGCCGGGATGTCCATGAGCCATTAACAGACATCGGACAATTTGATTTTATCTGGGTCCGATTCGTACTGGAATACTATAAATCCACAAGCTTCGATATCGTCAAAAAGCTTACCGACATTTTGAAACCCGGCGGCATCCTTTGTTTAATTGATTTGGATTTGAACTCAATGAATCATTATGCACTGCCGCAAAATCTGGAAAACAGCCTACACGGTATGATACAGGCATTAGAGGATGAACGGGATTTTGATCCCTATGCCGGCCGTAAATTATACTCCTTTTTATATGATCTTAACTACACCCATATCAACATCGATATCAAAGCCCATCATATGATTTATGGAAAACTGCAGGAAAAGGATGAGTTTAACTGGATAACAAAAGTAATGGTGGCTGGAAAAAACTCGGGATACGATTTTTATAAGGATTTTAAAGACGGTTTTGACGGTTTCTACGCATCATTCAAGCGATTCTTTACGGATCCCCGCCGATTTACCTATACACCGGTCATCGCCTGCTGCGGTCGAAAACCGGTTTTACAGTTTTCATGACACTTTGGTTCTGACTGAGCGCACAGTATCGCCATAAACCCTCATATAATATTGAATAAACGCATTTACAATCTGCTTGTCAAAGAAAGTGCCGTTGTTTTCGATAAGCATATCCAATGCTTTTGCCGGTGGCATGGGTTCACTGTAGTAGCGGTTGGCCGTTAATGCCTCAAAATAGTCGGCAACCGCAATAATCCGGCCGCCAAAAGGTATCTCTTCGCCCTTTAGGCCCATCGGATAGCCAGACCCATCCATCTTTTCATGATGGGCACCGGCAATTTCCGGAACCTCCTTTAAAGATCCCTCAAAATTGATTTCGGACAGGATTTCTTTGGTCTTATCAACATGCAGTTTCACATACTCGTATTCGTATTCGGTCAGTTTATCCGCTTTCTTCAGCATGGAATCCGGAATGCCGAGTTTGCCGTAATCATGAAGCAAAGCGGCAATCCGAATCATCTCCCGGTAGTCCTTGTTCAGTCCGAGTTGATCGCATATGCCGACGGAATATTCAGCCACCCATTCGGAATGCCCTTTTGTGACTGTATCTCGGGCGTCAATGCTGGAAACCAATACTTTTAAAATCGACTTCAACTGATTCTGCCGGGCTTCCAGGTGCTCGGTATGACGGATAAAAATTCCGATAAAATGGGAAATCCCCATTAATAGACTGACATCACTATGGACCAGCAATCGCTTGGATCGGATGTTATCAACAGCAAAAATACCGATGCTTTCCTCATCACAAATAATTGGACAGCAAATAAAGGATTTGCCGCCCATTTTTTTTGCAAAATTTACACTTCGTTCGGACAGGGTATCCTGAATTTCATTAATATTATTAATTAAAAACGGCTTTTGTTCGCGGAATGAAATAACAAAAGCACCTTTGGAGGATGGATTGTCCAGGTGAAACGAAAGGCGTCTTAAAAACTGCAATTGATCATCCGTGTAGCCGAATCCGCCCCAGAATTTGAGCTGGGTTTTTTGGGGATTGGCCAGCATAATCATACCGCGGTCAAAATCAAGACGATGCTTTAAAACCGCCACCACTTCTTTAAGTACATCCTCAAGGTTATAGCGCCGGTTAATGATCTGACCGATTTCTCTGGTCACCAGTCGATTGTTGTAATTAATTTCAATTTGATTGACCAGCTGATCACTTGCCTCTTGAAGATTCTGCATGGCGGCTTTTAAACTTTTTTTATCAAGGTATTCGCCGATCAGCGTGGTGCCGAGCATTGCAATCGTCAAAGCAGCTACCAGCAGGACCCAGCTTTTCAATGGCAGCATGGCTATGGATACCAGCGCAACGATCAGCATTAAAAGAATTAGATAGTTCCGGAGAATTTTGTAATAGGCATTAAAATTCTTTTCCCATGTAATAATATAGCGGCATGCCTTGTGCCCCCGAAACATGCATTCAGGATGTTCAATTTGAGGGGGCTTGTTGTTAAAAACCATGAGTATGGCTTCAAAAAACCCTTTCCTGTTTTCACACTGGAAGGGCTTTTCGACTGTGCCTTCATGGGGAGAGACAATGATTTCGACTTTGTTGGGAGAAATCAGGCGGGACTCATATTTGGAAGAGCGGGTAAAATTCTGTGTTGTCTTGCCGATTAATTCATATACTCTTGCCGGGGTGGACAAACCCAAAACATATTGACGCATCGCCCCGATGGAGTCAGGAGAAGCGGCATAGCGCCCCGCTTCCCGGGCGATATTTTCATTTCCCGTCAGGGCGACAGCCTGTTCATAGAATCGATCAACCTGCGTCTGGGTGAACCAATGCCCCTGATCATCAACCTCCTGCGGCTTCATGGCGGCATAGTCAAGCATTTCGCGTATATTTACAGAAGGGTATTTCCGCTTGATCAGCTTGATATAGGAGTTTATAATCCGGCTGTTATATAAAGGCTCTTCCTTTTTGGACGAGGCATTAGGCATTGGATAAAGTGTTTCAGATTAATCCGTTAATATAAACATCCGAATAACAATGGGGGGGGCACCCCTAATTATTCGGATACCGCTTGCGAATTGACTGTAGATATTTTTCTGCATCCGGGTTTCCGAGTTCAGCCGCCTGCTGCATATCCCGTTCGGCCTTATCCTTGCTGCCGGCAAGGGAATGGATCCAGCCGCGGGCATAATGATAATCCCCATCCTCCGGCTGTAGCGCAATGCCGCGATTGATGGCATCCAGCGCTTTTTCATATTGGCCGACCTCCCCGTAGCTGACGGCCAAATGAAAATAGGCCTTGCTGTTATTCGGGTCGATTTTTAAAGCTTTCTCATAATGTTCAATGGCCCGGCGCTGATTGCCGTATGTCGCAAACAGCTCACCCTTGTTTAGCCAATACTGCGGGCTGTCTTCATCCGGTTCAACATCAGCCTGCCTGGCACGGGCGGCGCTACTTTGTTCCGGCCCTTTCGAGTCCCCCGGTTGCCGGGCCTGATCGGCTTGCCCCCCTTGGGTGTCGGCCGCATCAGTGCCCTGCCCCAGTTCTTTAAAATAGGCGGCCATTTTCTGGATCGCATCCCGCTGCATGGAATAGCGGGTTTTGAGCATGCCGTCTGCCAGGTCCAGCGTATAAGAGAGACTGCCGATATCTTGAATTTCCCCCGCATCTATTTGTGACTGGGCAGGCATGAATTCACTGATGGCCTCTAAATAAGCCGCCAAATCGATATCCATCTGCATCAAGGGCCCGCCCGCCGGGGCTTTTTCCAATCCCTTGGCGTTTTCAATCAGCGTTTTCAGCTGTTGATCATCCGAGGCGGTTAAAAGCATGTTGCCCAGCCGGGTCATGCGCAGTTGAAAGGATAACGTATTTTGACCGGTTTGCATGTCTACCGGCATTTTTCCCTTAAGCCCTGCAACGGATTGTCCGGCCACGGTTGAGTCCGGCGTTCGTTCGAAAAAGTTTTCAACCTGGACATCAGGGGATAGCCGGCTGACATATTCAGCCATAGTTTTGCCGTAATTCAGGATCCATGGCAAATATACGGCGTCCAGGTAATTATCCGGGATTTCACCGGCGTCTTCAAAGACCGCAATAACCTCCAGATCCAGCCTGTCTTTTCCAAAAGATGCCCCACCGGCCATCTCACCGGAAAAATACCGGGTCATTTCTTTTAATTTACCGAAATCCACCCCCATCTGTTCATACACCGGGGCAAAGTTTTGATCAAAAAAATCCATTACCGCGTTGATATCATAGGGCTGCGAGCGAAATTTTATGGGATAGTCCGGCTGATAATCTGCCAGTATCAATGGTTCCCTGGCTTTTTCCACATCAAAGGTGGCTGCCAAACCGGAATCCTCAAGAGCCTTGGCATTACAGAAAAATGCGAATTCCGCCTCAGTCATATCCAGGCCGATGGAGACCCTTTCCAGTTGTTTGCCGGTTTCAATCAAATTGGCCAGCATTTGCTTCACCTGTTTGGGCGACAGGTCTGTATCCGAATCCTCAGGCGGTACTTTTTGCTCTAAGGATTCAAGCATGTTCTGGATTTGCGGCTCCGCTTTGGCAATGATCTGGCTTGCGGCCAGATCAAGGGAGATCAACCCATCCGGCGGTTTAAGGGAAGCGGCCACCAGGGCTTCTTCCATCCGATCCGAAACCATTCCGCCCTGGCCGGGCGGAAGGCTGATGATATAGTAGTCACTGCCGGCAACCGCATTGTAATTCATCAGAAAATCGTCATTGGGCTTTCGAAAGGGAATCAGGGCAGCGGCATCCGGCTGTTGCGCCGGGTCATTTTTTAAAAATACCCCGCCAACAATGGCGCGATCCGGATCAATCCAGGAGGTGCCCATCAGCATGGAGCGAACAAAGGTGGATGGGGATGACTGGGACTGATCAGGCACCGCCGCTGAAATACGATCTACCGTTTCCAGTATTTTGTCTATTTGCACGATTTTAATCACGGCATCCGCATGCGGCTGACTGGTCTGGGAAAAAGTGGATTGTGCGCAAACGAGGCTGGCAAGGCAGAAGATGATTAGATAGGATAAAGCCAAACGTTGTTTTTTCATGAGTTTCTCCTCAATCGATTGAACGCAGTTAAATTGCCTTATGGGATGATAACTCGGTAAAAACTTTAGTTGAACCCCGTTCAAAAGTCAAATAAATTACTCCTAAATGACGGCGTAGAGCCCCGATGCCGGCCGGATGCTTATTTTCCGGGCAAAGCGTTTATGGGCTCAGACCGCAGTGCCTGATGGCCGAATTGTCAAGCATCGCCGGCAGCCCCCCGTGATCCGCGGGCCGGAATCCAAATACATGTTCCCATGTTTTTTCATCTTCCATGCAGAAGTAGACGCATAGGTCCGGGGCCCGGGCTTTGATATCATCGATGAATTTTTTATAAAGGGCATGCCGCAGGGGTTTAAAATATCGCATTTTGCCGTCCAGGCCTTTAATAAACTCGCCGTAAATAATCTTGGAATCCGGAAACCGACGGGCAACAATCGGTTTTAAATCCGGCATAAACCGAAAACTGCCGACGCTGATCCAGACGATCTGATCCGGATTGATCCGGGTGAAAAGCCGGTCCAACACATCCGCATACTCCTGTTCGCATCCGGGATAAAGAATAAGGGGGTCAAAATGAAAGGCCAGGGGGTAACCGGCCTGCTGGCACCGGTAAGCCGCCTTGAGTCTGGCCTCTAAACCGGCTGTTCGTCGTTCCTCTCTTTTTATCACCGTTTCGGTGTTTAAAGACCAGGCCATAATGGTTTTCCGGTTGTGCGCCAAATCCAGCAAATGATCAATCCGCGTGGTTTTGGTCTTTATCTCCAATACCATCTGGGATTGTGTGGAAAATTTTTTAATCAGTTTTTCCGAAATCGCATCAATGGATTCCCAGATCAGGCTGTCCGTAAATTCGCCGGTACCGATGCGCCGAAACCGCCTTTGGGCGAAGGCCTGATCAAGGGCGGCCATCATGGCCGCCTGGTTGACATAATACTGCAGCATGGGGGGGTGGAAATAGGACTGAAGGATACAATAGGCGCAATCCATCAAACAAAAGGTGCCGATATGAAGGATCATGTAGCGGCAGCAGGTATAGCAGCGGGTGCCCGGGCAGGGCCGGATAAACGCGCCCTTATTATGGGTGACGAACAGCCGCTGTTTGCCGGCACTTACCGGATCGGGCAGGCCGGCAATGGCGCGGAATACGGATTCCGCCGAATCGACGACTTCTGCGGGGATGTTGAGCCGGGATTGAATCTGCCGGGTGAGCGGAAAATCCGCCACGTCTTTGTCAATATAGAGGTGCTTGATCGTCAATTTGCTTATCTACAATCGCAGTAAAGCGGGGATCATCGGCCATATTCGACAGGGCTTCAATTCGCTCTTTGAATTCAAGCGGCGAGCGAAATGTTATGGTCATTGAAAACCGGTCGTCTTCTAAACCGGCCGGGGCGGAAAGCCTAATATCGGCCGGCAGATTAAGGGCCTTGCGGTTTTTTTCCATCACAGCCTCAAAACGGCAGATCGTCGGATACCGCCGCTCTTTCAAAACGTTCCGAACTTTTTTTAATTTCTGCGGCCGATCGAGATCTTGGTCCGCAAGTATCTCCGGAATCGGGGTGGTTTTAAGAACATCGGGTATGGATTGATCGCAAGCCCCGGCGATTTCCTGGATCCACTCCAGCATCTCCTTTTGCTGATTCAAAGTCGGCCGCAGCCCATCAAAAAAATCAGCCAAAGCCTCGGCTGCCGGAGGTTCCAGTTTTTCTAAGGCAAGGGCGATGGTCAGGGGAATGGCCCCGGACAGAATCTGCGCCTGGACCGAATCCGAAAGGCGACGCAGCCGCTTAAGGCGGGAGATGAGCCGCTGGTTTAAAGACAAGCCGAGATTTTTGCCAAAATTGATCAGCTCTGCTGTGTTAGAAAAAAATGGCGCCAGTTTTTCAACCGCCCGGGCCTGTTCAATGAGATTGAGTTCCCGATGCTGAGCGTTATCCGCAATTGCAATCCCCGCGATATCGTATGTTTCGATATCCGACGGCATGATACGCGCCGGAATGCGGGACCAGCCCAGCTGCTCAGCTGCCGCAAGGCGTCGGAACCCGCTGACAATTAAATACCCGGCGGGCTTAATCGGATACAGAATGGGCGGATTGAGGCATCCGAGAGCCTTTATTGAGGACGCGAGCTGCGAATCGGATGGACGCGTTGAGATTTTATACGTATTATCCCCTTGATCGATCAAAGACAGCCGAACTGAAGCGGTGTTAAAATTCATGCGTGCGGCCGACCAGGGAGTTCAGGGCATCCATGTATTTCTGTCGGGTATTGGCGATGACCTCCTCCGGAAGCATCGGGGCAGGCGGTGTTTTGTCCCAGTCAAGGGAGAGCAGATAATCCCTTAAATACTGTTTGTCGTAGCTCGGCTGGGGACCGCCGGGCTGATAGGTGGCCTTTGGCCAGAATCTTGATGAATCTGGGGTTAGCACCTCATCGATCAGGATCAATTGATCCCCGTCATAGCCGAATTCGAATTTCGTATCAGCAATTATAATCCCTTTTTCTTCGGCGATGGCCGCGCCTTTTTGATAAATGGAGAGACTCAAGTCCCGGATATGCTCCGCGGTCCGGCGGCCAATCAGATCCACCACCGCCTCGAATGTAATATTGATGTCATGCTCACCAAACTCCGCTTTGGTGGAGGGGGTAAAAATCGGCTCAGGCAGCGGATCCGATTCTTTGAGGCCGGCGGGCAGTTTGATACCGCAAACCTCGCTGTTCTGTTGATAGGATTTCCATCCGGACCCGGAAATATAGCCCCTTACGACGCATTCCACGGGCAATGGTTCGGTTTTTTTGACCAGCATGCTTCGGTCTTTTAGAATATCCTTGTAAGGCTGACAGGCGGCCGGGTATGCATCCACATCGCTAGTTATGACGTGATTGGCGACAATATCCGTCATGATATCAAACCAGAAAAGGGAGATGTGATTCAGTATCCTGCCTTTATCCGGCACCGGATTGGGCATAACCACATCAAATGCGGAGATGCGATCCGTCGCCACCATTAACAGCTGATCGCTCAATTCATAAATATCCCTTACTTTTCCCTGTCGCGTCAGCTCAAGATCTGAAAAATCCGTCTGAAATATTGCCTGTCCCATAAAAAATCCGTTATCCACCCTTAATTTAGAATTTTTAAGCACCTAAAAAAGGTGCCGGCTATTTGCTATATTGCTTGTTAAATTCGCTGATATAGCGCTTCAGAATGGTATATGCCTCCGGCGGCACTTCAAGAAATTCAATTCCTGACTCAAACTTGTTTTCCTTGCCGCGATTGCAGTATACCACCTTGCCCCGGATATCGACGAGATCATCTTCAATACCGATGGAAAGCAAAACCACGTATTTGCTTTCAATGGCTTCATGCGTTTCCAGTTGAAGACCGGTCTCGCTGATGTTTAGCGTCCGGCCCATTCCCTGTGTCCATTCTTTGCCGTCTGCGTCCAGGCATACATAGGAAATGAGATTCAGGGAATCATAACGCTCGTGTCGTCTTTTATTCTCTCCCATTGGAAAACCCCTCACCTTATTAGTTAGTTACCCCTAACCCGCATTTAAATTTAAGCATTAAAAACTAAATTTCACTTCGCTGATAAACTGTTACTGATCCGTCTGTCCCACATTCATGGTGTCAAAAAACCGCCGGGTGGTGACAGATATGGAAGCGGCGGTGTGCTGAATTAAATTTTTAAATGTCTGACTCAGTTGGTTGAATTCTTTTCTCACCGGGTTGAGATTCAGGGGCGCATATTCAAAATCCGGAGACACATACAGAGCTGCTGAATGCGGTTCATGGGCGGTATTTAAAAAGGGAATGTGCCCGATAATATCGCTGGGACCGAGTCGGCACAATTCGATAAAGCCCTTATTCAGACTGCGAACCACAATGGCCTCTCCGTTTTGTATCTGATATACCGCCTCTTCGTTTTTCTGGTGCGTAAATGTCTGAAAGTCATCCATCCGTTTTTGAGCCTGTACCATGTTTAGCAGGGCCCGGGCGCAGTTCGTGGTAACTTGCCGCAGACGGTTATCCAGAGAAGCCAGGATCAACTGGAAAACCGGGGACAACTCGGAAAACTCTTTAAATAAAAGGTCATAATCCATCACCCCCAATTGCACATCCGTAATCGCTACCACGGTGGCGCTTCGCTGAACACTGCCTTTGCGCATGAATGAGCCGATACTGCCGATAAACGCCCCGTCGGAAAGCTGATTAATCGGGACACGGCCCTCCGGCAGCATTCGAATCACTTCCACTTTGCCCTGCAGTACGACCCAGAACCAGTTGCCGTATTTTTCCTGGAAAACAATCTCTTTGCCGGCAGGAAATTCTTCTTCATCCACGATGTAGATATAATCAACGAGCGGCCCCTTAATAACCGGCAGATCAGAAGCCTCATCCGAGCCAGACCCGCTTTTCACATCATCCCCGTCACCGCCGAGTATTTCGATTTCTCCATCATCAAACATTCGCAGGGCATCCAGGATAATTTCCATGCGGCTTTTTTTGATAACCCGTTCACAGCGGACGGCTTCATTGATGAACTCGTAGTCCGCATCGAGCCAGCCGAAGAGCCGATTTAACGCATCAAGGCCCTTATATTCGCCGGCTTCCGCATTCACCGGATTGCCGTCGATAATATAGATACGCCCGGGATGGGCTACACTATGGGAGTTCAGTTTCAAAATGCCGGTGCTGGCATTGCCGCCCAGCAATTGGAGCAGTTCCCCCAATCCGATAAATTTAAGGTTGCCCTTTAATACAACATTGGATTCCATAATTATTTATCTTGCGCCCATTGAAATTCTTTCTGCAGATGCTGCAGCGTCAACTTCATAATCCGGGACAGCGTGTGGCCCACGCCTTCCCCGGTCAATGCGCTGGCGTTAAAGCCCGGGGCTTTCAACTGTCGATTCAGCTCATGATCCATCTTTTCAACCGGCATCAATGGCAATCCCTGTTTTTCAAGGTCCCGTTTATTATACTGCAAGACCAGTGGAATTTTTCTGATATCCATCCCCAGGTTTTTAAGGTTTTCATGGAGGTCTTTTAATGAAAGCATATTCTTTTCTCTTCGCACTTTTAAAGAGTCCGCCACAAAAACAATCCCATCCACCCCTTTTAAGACCAATTCCCGCGTAGAGCGATATTGCACCTGTCCGGGAACCGTGTATAGCTGGGCCTTAATCTCACATCCTCTGATTTTGCCGAGTCCAAGCGGCAGAAAATCAAAAAACAGCGTACGGTCGCCATGGGTATCAATAGAAATCATTTTGCCGGCGACCTGCTTGGTATAGTTTTTATGGATAAATTCCAGGTTGGTGGTCTTGCCGCTGCGTCCCGGCCCGTAATAAACGATTTTGCATTGAATTTCCCGATTTTTAAGATTCAGCACCGCCATAAGTAAAATGATCTCCGGTCAATGTATGTACACGGAATAATTGGCATCGCATCCAGTGGCATCTAAGTTTGAATGCTCAGGATCTTTATTTCCAGGCTGTAGTCCCCTTTTTTCGGTCCGGCATTAATGGTCACTTTGGAAGAAATATAGCCGATTCCGGAAAAAATCGCCATGGGCGAATAAAATGTCATCCCGTTCAGTTGATCCCCGACATTTAAGCTTTCGATAAGTTTTTGATCCTTTCTGGGCACCAGCATCTTGAGGTATTTACCCGCCTGAAAACTGACTTCCAACTCGACCGCCTCGCCTTTTCGCGCGCCTCTGGGCAGAGTGAAGCGGGTGGCATTGATATCCAGGATTTCTTCATCATCAACCTGGGATTCCGGTTCGAGATCCTTATGGATCTTGTCCGATGAAATCCGGGCGTCCAGTCCGGCGTTTTGAACGAGTTCCTCAAAATAAGCGCGCACGCTGTTGACCTCATCCAGGGTTAATACGTTGCCGGACATCCATTGTTTCACGCGCCCCAGCGCCTTATCCACTTCGTTTTGCTGCACCCAGCACCAGATAATATTCCTGGCCGCCTCAAGCCTCAGTGAATCATAAGAAAGAAGTCGGGTCAATTCCTCAATGGCCTGATCATACTGCCCGAACTTCGCCAAGGCGAGCGCGCCGGCCAGGGATGAGGACCCTTTGGCTTCGGGGTCATCCTCTGTAATCATTTCTTTGATGACCGATCGGGCGTCCTCAGAGACCTTTGGCGGCTCGGGCGTAGCGAACTCGGTCTCCATTTGGGTATAAAGGCCATCGATTTTGTTGGCGATTTTTCTCAGCAGGCTGTCTTTGTTTTTAATGTTCTGGGTGGATTCGATCAATGTCTGAACATTTTTGTAGGTGTCCAGGGCTTCATTCAAGAGCCCCTGGGACTTGTATAATTCCGCTTCTTTAATCAAAGATTTGACTTTTTCCCCAAAATTCATCTTCGCCCTAAGCCACAATCCGTTATCCAGAAAAATGAACCCGCCATCGACATGACGTATCCGTTTAATTCACCGTCAGATGGAATAAAGCCAATAATATCTGCTTGATAATTAGTATCCATGGTATCCTTATTTAAACGGTTTCTCAAGAAAATTCTTTATCTATCAGTATTTCCAATTAAAAGCGAGCCTAAAATATTTCATGCCTTCGGTCAAAAGATTACGAATCATCAGGCCGGATTATTTTTTATGCAGGTAAAAATAAAATACAATAAATTTAGTTTGATATGCCTATACTTGGATCTTGAATTTTTATTGACAGATATTGCCATTATTCATAGCTTAGAAAAATTAGTTGAGAGAAAGCACTTGTTCACATCTTAAAGCGAGGAGTCGGCCATGGATAAAAAAGTAACGGTTATCGGCGCGGGCAATGTGGGGGCAACAACTGCCCAGCGGCTTGCGGAAAAGGAATTGTGTGATGTGGTTTTGATCGATGTGGCGGAAGGTCTGCCCCAGGGAAAAGGCCTTGATCTTTTGGAAGCCGCCCCCATAGAAAAACATGATGCGGCCATTATTGGCAGCAATGGATATGAGGCCTCTGCCGGTTCCGATATTGTGATCATTACCGCGGGCATCCCGCGAAAGCCCGGAATGAGCCGGGATGATCTGTTAAAAACCAATACCAACATCATGAAATCGGTTGCGGCTGAGGCGGCCAAGCATTCGCCGGAGAGCATCCTGATCATCGTCAGCAATCCCCTGGATGCCATGTGCCAGGTGGCCATGGAAACCAGCGGGTTTCCCAAACAACGGGTTATGGGCATGGCGGGCGTGCTGGATTCCGCCCGGTTTAGAACTTTTATCGCCATGGAACTCAATGTTTCAGTGGAAAACACCCATGCCTTTGTTCTGGGCGGCCACGGCGACACCATGGTCCCCCTGCCCCGGTTTTCAACCGTTGCCGGCATTCCCATTACGGAGCTTCTCTCCGAAGAGCGGATCGAGGCCCTGGTGGACCGGACGCGTAAAGGGGGCGGGGAAATCGTGGGCCTCTTAAAAACCGGCAGCGCCTTTTACGCACCCGCATCAGCGGCGGCGGAGATGGCCGAGGCGATTATAAAGGACAAAAAGAAGATACTTCCCTGTGCCGCCTACCTGGAGGGTGAATACGGGATTTCGGATATTTTCATGGGCGTGCCGGTAAAGCTCGGCAGCCGGGGAATTGAGGATATCATTGAAATCCAGCTGACCGAAGAAGAAAAAACCGATCTAAACGGTTCAGCCGAAGCGGTCCACAGCCTTATGGCGGAAATCCGGCAGCTGACCTGATCCCCCTGTGCTTACGCTTCAGCTCAATCGGCATTCAGCGCTTTTTGAATATTTTCGGCTGCCCGGCGGTTCATTCCGGGCAGCCCGGCCAGTTCCTCAACAGAGGCGGCCCTGATTTTGCGGATGCTTTTGAAATGCTTCAGCAGCAAAGCCTTACGCTTTTCGCCGATACCCTGAATCCCGTCCAGGCGCGAACGCATCGCCGTCTTACGCCGCTTCTGCCGGTGATAGGTAATGGCATAGCGATGCGCCTCATCCCGTATTCGCTGAATAAAGTACAATACATCCTTGCGGCCAGCCAGATTGAGCGGGTTACGCCGGCCGGGAACATAGATTTTGTCACTGGTCTCCCCCCGGTCCGTATCCGCCTTGGCAATGCCGATGACCGGAAATTTATCCCCAAGCCCCAGTCTGTCCAGCACGGATACCGCGATATTTAACTGGCCCTTGCCGCCGTCAATAACCAGCAGATCCGGCAATTCTTCAGTGGCGGTATGGTTTGGATCAAACCGCCGTCCCAGCACTTCGGCCATACAGGCATAATCATCCGCCTGGCCCACATTTCGGATGATATAACGCCTGTATTCGGATTTATCCGGCACGCCGTCCGCATAGACCACCATGCCGGCGACCAGTTCCTGCCCGGAAATTCCGGAATTGTCCACACATTCAATACGCCTGGGCAGCCCATCCAGCCGGAACTGCTGCCGAAGTCCCTCCAGCATGGACTGATTGGCCATTTCCGCCTCGATCCGCTGGGAAAGCCGGGTTTTCGCGTTTTCTTCACACATTCGGATCAGCCGGACTTTGTCCCCGCGCCTCGGGTGATGAAGCCGGACTTTTTTGCCCTTTTTCTGGGAGAGCCATTCCGCATACAGGGATTTATCTTCATGCTCACAGGGAATCAGAATTTCTTCAGGAATTTCCGGGGCGGCTTCATAGTGCTGTTTTAAAAACGCGCCGATAATCTCGGCATCCGTTGCCGTGTCCTCATCCACCCGAAAATCCTTTGCCCCCTGCATAAACCCGTTCCTTACAAACATGACCCAAAGCAGGGCATATGGCGGATCACTGGCTATGCCGATCACATCGCGATCCACGAAATCCGGGGTCACCGCCACCTGCTTTTCAACAGTTTTTTCAATGGCAAACAGCTTGTCTCTTAGGCCGGCGGCTTTTTCAAATTCCTGGCGCTCGGCCGCAGCCGCCATCTCCGACCTGATCTTGGCGGTTAATTCAGCGGTGCGGCCGTTTAGAAACATTCGCACCTCATTGACGATTTCATGGTATACCGCGGGGCTCACCGGTTTGCAGCAGGGCGCCAGGCAAAGATCCATCTGGTGATAAAGGCAGGGCCGGCTGCGGGGCTTGATTCGGGAGGACGTGCATTTTCTCAGCCGGAATGTTTTGTTTATAAGCTTAAGCGTCTGGCGGACCGCGCCGGCGGAGGCGAACGGGCCGAAATAGGCCGCCCCGTCATTTCGGATTTTGCGGACCACCTGAAGGCAGGGGTAGTCGCTTTTCATGTCTATCCGCAGCGAAGGATACCGCTTATCATCCTTTAAGATCACATTGTAGCGGGGCCGGTGTTTTTTAATCAGGTTGGACTCTAATATCAGGGCCTCTTTTTCAGAACCGGTCTGGATGATATCAAAGGCAACGATTTGTCGGACCAACACCCCTGTCTTGACATCCATATGCGGACTGTCGCTGAAATATGAGCTCAACCGGTTTTTGAGATTGGCGGCCTTGCCGACATAAATAATCCGCTGTCGGGCATTTTTCATAATATAGACCCCCGGTCCGGATGGCGCGGCCGTTGCTTTTTCTTTAAGGGAGGCAGTCATGGCAGATATATTTTTTTCAAAGATTACGGGCTTGCCGCAAAATCAAAAACCATCAGTTTTTTGAGATCACTGATCCGATCCCTGAGCCTGGCCGCTTTTTCAAACTCCAGATTTTTGGCCGCCTCATGCATTTCTTTTTCCAGGCGCTTGATCTTGCTATCCAGATTATCAAGTGAGGTATAATCCGCGATCGGTTCCGCCACCTGCCCGTTTTCCTGCCCGGCCGGCTGCTGATAGATGTGTTCAAACCCGGATGCAATTTTTTTGTCAATGGTGGCGGGCGTAATGGTGTGCTTTTTATTGTATGCGGCCTGAATCTCCCGGCGGCGGTTGGTTTCATCCGCCGCCTTTTTCATGGATTCAGTGATCACATCCCCATACATCAATACCGTACCGTTCACATTACGGGCCGCCCGGCCGCAGGTCTGGATGAGCGACCGGGTGGATCTCAGAAACCCTTCTTTGTCGGCATCCAGAATTGCCACCAGGGAAACCTCGGGGATATCAAGACCCTCCCGCAGCAGGTTGATGCCCACCAGCACATCAAATTCCCCCATGCGCAGATCCTGGATAATGTCAATGCGCTCCAGGGTTTTGATATCCGAATGCAGGTATTTGACCCGAATCCCAAGGTCCGCATAGTATTCCGTCAGGTCCTCGGCCATGCGCTTGGTCAGGGTGGTCACCAGCACCCGTTCATTTCGCTCAATGCGGGGGCGGATTTCATCGAGCAGGTCATCCACCTGGTTGGCGGCCGGTTTGAATTCAATAGCCGGATCCACCAGGCCGGTGGGCCGCACGATCTGTTCGACCACTGCATTGCCGCTGTTTTCCATCTCATAATGGGACGGGGTGGCGGACACATAGATCGCCTGGGAGACGCGGGCCTCGAATTCATCAAAGCGCAGCGGCCGGTTATCCAGGGCAGAGGGCAGGCGGAAGCCATATTCTACAAGCGTCTGCTTCCGCGATCGGTCGCCGTTATACATGCCGCCGATCTGCGGGATTGTTATATGGCTTTCGTCAATAAATACCAAAAAGTCATCCGGAAAATAATCCAGCAGGGTGGGCGGCGGCTCCCCTGCTAAACGGCCCGTCAGATGGCGGGAATAGTTCTCAATGCCGTTGCAGTAGCCCAGCTCATGGATCATTTCGATGTCAAAATTGGTGCGCTCCTCGATACGCTGAACTTCGATGTATTTCCTGTTATCTGAAAAATGTCTGATCTGCTCCTTAAGCTCCGCCTTTATGGCATCGATCACCCGTTTGCGGGTGCGCTGCCGGGTCACATAATGGCTGGCCGGAAAAATGGTCACCCGGTCCAGGGAAAGCAAAATATTGCCGGTCAATGGATCGATCTCTGCCATGGCATCGATTTCATCGCCGAAAAATTCGATCCGGATGGCCACCTCATCCTCATGGGCCGGAAAAATTTCCACCCGGTCGCCGCGTACCCGGAACACGCCCCGGTAAAAATCCGTATCATTTCGCTCATACTGGATGGCGACCAGATCCTTTAGCAGTTGATCCCTTGAAACCTCTGCGCCCGTCTCCAGATCCAGGCGCATGGCCAGGTAATCTTCCGGTGCGCCCAGTCCGTATATACAGGAAACGCTGGCCACCACAATGACATCGCGCCTCGATAATACCGAACGCGTGGCGGAATGGCGCATCTTGTCAATCATCTCATTGATGGAGGAATCCTTCTGGATATATGTGTCACTCACCGGAATATAGGCTTCCGGCTGGTAATAGTCATAATAGCTTACAAAATATTCCACTGCGTTTTCCGGGAAAAATGCCCGGAACTCATTATACAACTGGGCGGCCAGGGTTTTGTTGGGGGCGATTACCAGCGTGGGCCTGCCCATGCGCTCAATCACATTGGCCATGGAAAAGGTTTTTCCTGATCCGGTCACCCCCAGCATCACCTGATGGGCCCTGCCCTGCTCTAAGCCTTTGGACAGCGTGTCAATCGCCTTTGGCTGATCCCCCTTGGGAACCATTTCGGTTTGAAGATTAAAATGTGTCATATGGGTGAAATATAAATCAGGATATGGAAATGCAAACCCGGTAAAAGGCATAAACCTTTAAAAACAGCATTTCAGTGGATGGGGTCTATTTGGCATACCGCCAGATGGTGCCGTCCGGGCGGTCCTCCAGTTGGATATGCATTTCCTTGAGCTGGTCGCGGATGCGGTCGGCGGCTTGAAAGTCTCTGGCCTTTCGGGCGGCTTCCCGCTCTTTGACCAGTTTTTCGATGGTCTCAACATCCACGGACGTCTGTTCCAATACCACTTCCCGCTGTTTTTCAAAATACCGGGCCGGGGTTTCCGCAAGCAATCCCAGCACATTGCCAATATTCAGCATATCCCGGCATATGGCGCGGATTTTGTCCTGTGCGGCAAGATCTTCAGGGGCTTCATCAAGCAGGCGGTTGGCCTGCCGGACCGCATCAAAAATCACCCCCAGGCCCTGGGCGGTGTTAAAATCATCATCCATGGCCTCGCAGAAGGACTGCCAGAAATCCGTGCCATTAAATGCGGTTTCCTCCCCGGGGCCGGCGGCTGCCGGCAGTTCGGCAAAAGTTGATTCAATCCGCTCCAGCAGGGTATAGATTTTGTCCAGCGCGCTCGAAGCCTCCTTTATAGCCTGGTCCGTGAAATCCACCGGGGAACGGTAGTGGTTGGAAAGCAGAAAGAGCCGAATCGCCTCCGGATGGCAGGTTTTTAGAATATCCTTGATCATCAGGAAGTTGCCCAATGACTTGGACATCTTCTCATGGTTGATATCCACAAACCCATTATGGATCCAATATTTTACAAACGACTGCCCATAGGCGGCCTCTGACTGGGCGATCTCGTTTTCATGATGGGGAAAGATCAAATCCTTGCCGCCTCCGTGAATATCAAAGCTCTCGCCCAGGTAATCCGCGCTCATGGCCGAGCATTCAATATGCCAGCCCGGCCGGCCTTTGCCCCAAGGGCTGTCCCATGCCGGCTCATCTGGTTTAGAGGCCTTCCAGAGGACGAAATCCATGGGATTGCGTTTCTGCTTGTCGATCTCCACCCGGGCGCCGGCTTCCATCTCGGATAGTTTTCGGCCGGACAATTTGCCGTAAGTCGCAAATTTTTCAACCGCAAAAAACACATTGCCGCCCGCATCATAGGCGTATCCCTTTTCGATCAGGCGCTCTACCACCGCAATGATCTGATCAATATGCTCGGTGGCTTTGGGCTCATAATCCGGCCGCTTGACATTTAACGCGTCCATATCCGCATGGAATTCATCAATATATTTTTCAGCCAGCTCGGCAGGGGATATTCCCAGTTCATTGGCCCGGTTGATAATTTTATCATCCACATCCGTAAAATTTCTGGCATAGAGGACTTCATAGCCCCGCAGCATGAGGTAGCGGTAAATCACATCAAAGACTACAATGGATCGGGCATGGCCGATGTGACAAGAGTCGTAAACCGTGGGGCCGCAGACATACATGCGAACGCGGCCTGGTGTCATGGGTTCAAAAGGCTCTTTTTGCCGGGTCAGGGTATTGTAAACGCGGATTGTCATTAAAGGTGTTTACTCCTCTATATCATGTAAAATTATGAATTCATGCGAATCTATTCTCATAACGATGATGTAGCGCTTTTGTCAATCAATCAACACAACGCACATGGCGGCGATCCCCTCTCCTTTGCCGATAAAACCCAGCCTTTCAGTGGTTGTGGCCTTGATGTTGATGCGGTCCGCGGGCAAGGCCAGCACCTCGGCAAGCTTTTCGCGCATGGCCGTTTTATAGGGACTCAGCTTGGGCGCCTGGGCAAAGATGGTGGCGTCCATATTGATGATTGTCTGATGGTGGGGATGGATGCGCCGCCAGGTTTCTTTGAGCAGATTCAAACTGTCGGCATCTTTATAACGGGAATCGCTGTCCGGAAAATGCTCGCCGATATCCCCCATTCCGGCCGCGCCCAGCAGTGCGTCACATACGGCATGCACCAGCACATCCGCATCCGAATGACCGGCCAGGCCCTTATCATAGGGGATCTTAATACCCCCAAGGATCAGGGGCCGGCCCACGGCAAACGCATGGACATCATAGCCCAACCCGATTTTCACCTGCCCAACCTTTCCTCATATCCTGAACACTGAAACCTGAACACTGAAACCGCCCTCCCCCCGCCTATATCAAATACAGTCTCGGATCATTGCGCCTGGCCGCAGGAATGGTCTGCCCCCGTTTTAAATGGACAATATAGTCGATAATTACCGCGACCGCATGCGCACAGGGACTGATAATCGGATTGCATCCGCACTGCGCAAACAAATCCCCTTCTTCCAATTCAACCAGCACGGCAAAGGATTCTTCTTCCGTTACCCAGGCCAGGAGGCCGCTGCCCCGGCTGGTTTTTGAAAGCTCACTGACCGCCCCTTTCTGCTGGAGTTTCCGTCCGTTTAGCACGGCTGCCTTGTTGGACCAGGCCGTAAGCTGCCCCCACGTCAGTTCTCTGCATACATCAGAGAGTGAATTCATCCGTCCCGGACCATTAATCAGGCCGGCTACTGGGACATGCCGTTGATCAATGCGGTCACGTTCTGTCCCAGGACCGAATGGTTATAGCCCCCCTCGAGCAGGGCAAAGCAGCCGCCGTTATTCTGTTTTGCCCGATCCCTGACCAGCCGGCCGATGGTGTGGTAGTCTTCTGTGGCCAGCAGGCCGCCCCAGTCATCTATATGGTTGTCAAAACCTGCGGAGATACCGATGATATCCGCATCCACCGACGCCAAAGCACTTTCAATTTCCGAAATGTAGGCAGTCCGGGAGCTTTTGGCCGGGTTTAAAATATCGACCCAGTCCGCATCGCCCAGTATATTAACCGTTCCATCACCGTAATGCAGATCGATATCCAGTACATAGGCGGATTGGATGCGCTGTTCCGTTTTAAGGGCGAGCAAAGCAATAGCCATGTTATTAAAAAAGCAGAATCCCCAGGCAGCATCGGCTGAGGCATGATGGCCGGGCGGCCGAATCAGTCCGAAAGCGGGCTCGGACAGGCCGAGCCGGGCGGCGGCAATCCCACCGCCGGCAGCCAGGGCCGCCATAGCATAGAGTTCCTGCTCCTGAATAATGCGAATATGGTCAGCCGTATGGGCCAGATTGATCTCTTCATATGTCGCCGGCTTGGGCTCAACAAAGGTGATATCAGTTGGCAAAGCCCTGACAATGGCTTGAATACGGCCGGGCTCGGCTGCCGGATCGGATGTATAAACCGTATAAAATGCCTGGTCAAAAACAACCTTCATATGGGCCTCCTTAAGCGCTTGTAAGCATTCAGAACTGACAGAAAATACCGAATTCGCTTATCCATCCGCCAATATCCAAGTCATTGTCCCCCATCCGGTCCACACTGCTGTATCCGGTTTCAATGAGCGCGCCGGTGCCTTTAAAATCTTCGTCTGTGTTATAGAATTTAAATCCGATTTTGCCGTGATATCCACCGACCCATTCTTCAACCGAGGACATGAGAGAGCTGTCATCCGGCTCCTCCTTAACATACCAGTAATCCGGGCCCACGCCCACATAACCCGTCACATAATCGGCGATGGGAAAATGGAACTTAATGGAGGCGGCCGTGGGGACCATTTCGATTTTGGCTGAAATATCGGTGGACTCCCCGGATGCGGTCAATAAATCACCGGAATCCTGGAAATAGCCGCTTTCAATTTCAATTGAGATATGCTCGGTGATGAATCGGTCATAGAAAATGCTCACCGGATAGGAGTTTTTTCCATACACATCGCGGTAATCGGATTCAGCCGCCACATAGTATCCGCCGGTCAGGCCCACCGTATTATTGCCTGTGGGCTGCCATTGTTCGGCATGGGAATATCCGCCGCCCACAACCACAACAATTAAAATAAGTCCGGCAGCGGGCAGCCGCTTTACTAAATAACCAAGGGATAGGGCCAGTCCGGCAGCGAGCAGGCTGCCGATAATTGTCCATAGTCCTGGCAATCTGCCAGACTTGCCGGCCCCGGCAATAAAGCAGCCGCCGTCATAATCGCCGGATTCGTTTAAAAACAGGCTGATATCTTCAATCCTAACCGATGTTTCATCGGTTTTGGCGCTCTCATTGGCGGCATTGTCATAGGCTGAAGCGGTAAAATACCAGGTATCGGCGTCTTCGGGCAGTTCGGTAAATACATGGGAGCCGGCTTTGCCGATGTCTACGGAGTAATCATATTGACCGGAGGCCGTTCCGTAATAGATGTTATTACCGGCAAAATCGGCCATTTGTTCGTTAGCCGAATTAATCGATATTTTAATTCCATCCGGTCCGGCCAGAGCCCCGGAAATGCCGTCCGGTTTAAACGGTGCCCGGGTGTCCGGCAGTGTATCCACAATCACTTCCTCTGCTTTATCAGACTCATTATCCGACTCATCCACCGCGGTGATGGTGAAGTAATATCGGGTGGTCGTGTCGCCGGCCTGAATCTCTATTGTCGCCGCCGTGCTGTCACCCACATCCATACTGTTGCTGTGCGCGCCGGCCGTGGTGCCGTGGTAGATATTATAGTGGTCCAGATCCGATGCCGTATTGGCGTCCCACTGAAACTCCATGTCATTTGTCATTTCAGGGGCAGTGACAATAATGTTGGTTAGCGTAAACCCGGTGGGCACGGCCGGACTCTGTTCGTCTTCGCCAGTGCTGATGGATTGAACCGGCGAGCGGTTGCTTTCCACATTATTATCAACGGATGATACGGCAATAAAATATTCCGTCCCCTCTTCCAGCCCGGAAATGGTGTATTCGGTGCTCGGATCTTCCACTGATGCACTTTGATTGAGGGTTGTGGCACTGGTACCCCAGTAAATATTATATGTATCTGCGTCAGAGTCGCCATCCCAATTAACTGTTATGGTATTTCGGGTTGCAGAAAGCGAAATATTTTCCGGCACATCCGCTGCATGTACTATAACCGGAATCATCAGAAATAAGCCGCTCAGAATGCCGGCTATCATGTGCCTGTTCATCGGTTAAGCCTCCTTTACCGTTTCTTCATCTTTTTGTCGGTTCATATATAAACAGATGCTGCCGGGATCATCGGTCATGATGACATTTGTCCCCATGCCCAGTGCCTTATCCAGAGTAGCTTTGGTGTTGCACGAATAGGTCATGGCCTTTAATCCATTTGAATGGCAATGCGCCACAAATCGTGCAGATATTTTATGAATCGGCAGGCTGGCGGCATAAAGATTTACCGGGCCATTCCATGGTAAAAATTTTTCAGTTTTCAGATTCAGCCCATAGGTCAACTGCGGGGCGCGCCGCATGGCCGTGGCAATAATATCCGTATCAAATGACAGAACCATTATTTTTTCAAACCGTTCAGCAGGGATGATGTTTTGGATCAGGTCGACCGCTTGATGCGCCAGCGCGCAATTCTCTGTTTGCCCGGCATTGGCCCTGTCAGCTTTAATCTCAATCAGCAGCCGGCTCTGACGGCCGAACTGGTTGAGCGTATCTTCCAGGGTAAGGATGGGTTCCCCGGCATAGGCATTCGAAAACCAGCCTCCCCAGTCCATTTGGCAGAGCTCGGAATATGTATAGGCGGAAACCGGTTTACGGGCGCCGTTAATTTTTTTAAGGCTCGCATCATGAAAAATGACGGGCACGCCATCCCGGCTCAGCTGCACATCCAGTTCAATGCCGTCTACAGGGTAGCTAAGCGCCTTTTCAAATGCCGCCCGGGTATTTTCCGGCGCCTCAGTCATGGCCCCGCGATGCGCGATGAGCCAGGGAAACGCTGCCCCGCGGTCAATCCACTCGCCAGGCGGCTGCCTGTCAGTAGTTGTTGATATCCCGGACATAGGCAAGAAAATCTTTTTCTGATAAAAAGGCGGAGATCATTTCACATAATTTTTCATGCGTATCCACCCGATAAGCACCTTTCTCATCTTTGCCTGCCGCCTGTTTGGCATTGTCCACCACTGCCTGAAGGGCAGCCGCCGGTATATCAATGGTTGCATTTATCCTAATCATCTCATCAGCGGAAGCCACAACCGGATTCCTTTCTTTAGCAATTTGTTGTCAAAAAAGTCCAAAAAAATATTATATATTGATTGTTTAAAGTATCGCTTCAAATAAACGGCTTCCCTACGCCTGAAGCACAATGCCGCTGGGCAGGGATTCCCCGAAGATTTCTGTTTCATCCTGCTTTTCAAGGGAGATGACGCGGGTAACGGGTTGAATCTGCCCGGTCATCTCATGCCGCGTCAGATAATCGACCACTTGTTCTTCAAAATCGGACGGGATGTCCCGCGCCCGGTCTCCGGTTTTTCGGGCCATGAGCGTCAGCGCCGATCCAATGGGCCTGGGATTTTTCCATTCCGTCTGCAAAAGTTTTTTAATCCAGCCGGCCGCTTCATCCGGCGGAATCACCCGATCCACAGGGCCATAAAGCATTTCCCGGGCCCCGATCCGGGATAAGGTCCAGAAAAGCTGGGGTTTGGTTTTTTTGGGGTGAAGCTCAGATAAGAGCTGTCGGCCCAGTTCGATTTTGTCCTTGACCATCAGCCGCTCGAGATTGGCCGCCGCCATCCAGAGTTCCAGGCGCTCCTGGGCCTCAAGCCGTACCTTTGTGTTTTTCTTCGGCAGCAGCATCGGCCGTATGTCCTGAAAAATCTGCCGCTGCTGGCCGGAGTTCAACCCTGCCGCCACCCGGCGCCACAGGATCCACCATTCGGCCTTGGCCTGGGCATTTTTTTTAAATGTCACCCCGGGTTTATAGAGCTTCCACAAGGACTTCATCCGCTGGCCGTCCATACCGTCCCCAAGCCCGGGACGCATGCAGAAGCCGCTCAAATTCAGCCACCGGATTTCGTGTTCCGCCGAATTTTTCCGGGCTGCCGCCACTGCCAGCGCCTCATCCGCCACTTGCCGGATAAAGCCCAGCGGCCATTTTTCCTTGGGGCGTTCCACGATTTTGGCAATGCGCTTTATTATGCCGGAAAGCTCGGCCGCGGCCGTATCTTTGGCAAAGGCATGGCGAACCGCCTGAATCGCCTGGTCCACCCGTTCGGCTTCAAACACCTCGGTTTCTCCGACCGTCTTTGCGGCATCCGTATCCCGGAGCTGAAACTGAAGCCGCCACCGGTGATTGGTGGAAACCGAGCGGCACCACAGGGCCAGAACCCCCATTTCCGTGTATTCTGCCTCTATGGCCACCGGCAGAGTGGTTTTTTTGCCTTTCTGACCGAACTGGATCACGGTTTGCAAGGGCGGCAGAGGGGTCAGCGTTTCGTCGATGGGCAGGACATCTCCGCACCTGTCGCCTGAGCGGAAGCTTGAACTGTAGAGCTCAAAACTGACCGGCTGGTTGGTAAGCACTTCGAATTTCCGGTCTTCCGGCAGGGAAATCGTGGATCCTTCATCCACGCCCCGCTCTACCAGGCATATCGCGGCTTTCTCTTTTGCCACGGAATCGGTTGTCCGGGTAAATCCCAGATAATATGAGCGCGGACTGCCGCTGCCCACGCGTACGCCGATTCCGGTTTTAACCAGACCGTAGTAGGAGGCGCCCAGTGCTACCGCCAGGTCCGGATTGGGGTTTTCAAGGACGCGCGGTCCCTGCTGGTCCTTTATGTCAAACCAGTGACGAATGGTTTTCCGGATCTGTTCCTGAACCAGGCTGGATTTAAGGGTTCCGCCGTTAAAAAGGATTAAATCCGGAAACGCGGATCGCTCACCCAGGAAGTTACGGATGTCATCCTTGTGTTTCTCAAGGAACATGCCGATATGCCGGGTAATGGCGGGGTCGGATTCATAGGGCAGCCCGAATTCGGAAATCCCCTTTTTGGGGGGCTGGTCGGCTTTTTCCGCGGGGGCCGCCTTTGCGAAAAACCCTTCAAGCAAAATTTTTTCAAGAGTTGGCCGATCCAGCCGGGCGGTGAGGGTCCCGGCGATTAAACCCGTGCCCTCGCCCATCATGGTGATGGTTTCTGTCTCCGTACCCTGATCTAAAATATTTTCCTTGGCCTGTCGGCATAAATGGCAAAGGGTCTTCCAGCGTTCATTGGAGAGCGGCTGACGGCTGTGAAACTGCTGCTCCACATGCCGGGCCAGGGCCAGATCAATATTATCACCGCCCAGGATCAGATGATCGCCCACGGCGATCCGCTCAAACCGCGGCGAGCCCTCTGTTTCTCTGAGGGTGATCAGGGTGAAATCCGTGGTTCCGCCGCCCACATCACAGACCAGCACAAGTTCGCCGGGCTGAATGAAATCCCGCCATTTTTTTTCATGCTTGATCAGCCAGCTGTAAAAGGCCGCCAAAGGTTCCTCAAGCAGGGTAATATGTTTAATCCCCGCCATATTGGCGGCTTCAATGGTAAGGTCCCGGGCCACCTCGTCAAATGAGGCGGGCACGGTCACCATGACCATTTGATTTTCCAGATACAGGTCGTCGTTGTCGCCCTGCCGGCTGTTCCAGGCCAGTCGGATATGTTTGAGATACGCGGCAGTAGCCTGCACCGGCGAAATTTTGGGAATCTCTTCGCCCGCGCCCCAGGGAAGGATCCGGGCCCGGCGGTCGGCCTGACTGTGGCAGAGCCAGCTTTTGGCAGAGGATACCAGCCGGGATGGGATTTTTGCCCCATGGTCCCGGGCCAGGGTGCCGGCAAAATGGTCATCATCCGCCTGCCAGGGAAGTTTTATCGCATCCTCTGAAATATCGTACTTGCCGGGAAGATAACAGAAAGACGGCAGGACCGGCAGGGCGCTTACTTCGCCCAGTCCGGTCAACTGAGGTATTTTAAACAGCTTGATGCCCCGGTTTTTGGATTCTTCAGCTTCAAGATCCACATATGAGACCGCGGAATTGGTCGTTCCCAGATCAATGCCGATGATATAGCGCTGCTCGCCAGCCATAGGGTTATTCCTGCTCCCGGACGTTAAATTCCAGCTTCCACCGCTGGTCGCCTGAAACATCGGCGCACCAGAGTTCAAGGGTACCGATTTCAGTAACCTTGATTTCCAGGGTCACCTGAATGGCCGTGCCGGGCTCGCCATCGAGTATCGTCTCGATGGTGGTGATCTCCTCGATTTCGCCCTGCCAGTCCTCGATGATGCTGCCGGCCGGATCCGACTGCCGGACGATGGAGCCCAGAAAATCGAAGCGCACCGGTTCCCCTACAACGAGGGTAAACACCTGATCGGAAACATACAAATCCGTGCCCTCTTCTGTACCGAACGGGGCCACGCAAAGGGCTTTGACCGGGGCCGGCATACCCGGCACCGCCGGCATTGAGGCGGCAACAGCCACGTAATAGGTTTTATTCAGTCCGCCCCGGATCCGGATGCCTTTTCCCCGGCGGGCAAGCCCGTAATAGGCCGCGCCCCGGGCGACGGCCAGGTCAAAGGATTCGGCATCCAGGGTGCGGATGGAAGACTCGGATGCGGCTGGCATCCAGGAATTTAGAACTTCCATGATGCGCCGGCGGATCGCCTTTGGCTTCATCACCCCGCCGTTGAATAAAATGGCGGTCGGCAATTCGCGGGCATCCGGTGAGGGGCCGGCCTGGTGCTGGCTTATGAATTTGGCCATGTGGCGGGTCACGGCCGGATCGGACTCATAGGAAAGCCCGGCCTCCTGAAGCCCGACTTTCTGCTGGCGTTGGGGCGCGGCGGAGGCCTCGCAAACGGGAAAGAAACCCTCCACGATCACAGATTCCAGTTCATCACGGACCAGAGAGGCGCGCATGGTGCCGCCGATCAGGCTGCTGCCGCGGCCCAGCACAGTGACCGGGTATTCACTGACATTCGGATCGGAAAGGATCTGTTCCTTGGCATTTCTGCAGCTCTGCACTACCCCCCGAATCTGCCAGGAATCGAGTTTGTTGCCGGATTCGGCCAGTTTCCGGGCGATGGCATAAGCCAGGGTTAGATCCATATTGTCGCCACCCACCAGCAGATGCTCGCCAACGGCGATCCGCTCAAGGATGAGCTCCCCATCGGCTTCGGAAATCCGAATCGTGCTGAAGTCCGTGGTGCCGCCGCCGATATCGCAGACCAGGACCAGATCCCCCCTCTCCACCCGCTTCCGCCACTGATCGCCGGCCGCCTCAATCCAGGAATAGAAAGCCGCCTGAGGCTCTTCCAGCAGGGTAATATTTGGGATACCCGCGGATTCGGCCGCCTGTACGGTGAGTTCCCGGGCTACGGCATCAAAGGACGCCGGCACAGTCAGAAGAATTTCCTGGTTTTCCATGCAAAGCCGATCATCCGCATCCGCCATTTCGTAATTCCAGGCATCCCGAATATGGGAAAGAATCATGGCCGATGCCTCGATGGGGGATAATCGCTCCGCATCCTCCGGCGCATCCCAGGGCAGAATCGGTTTATTCCGATCCACATGGGTATTGCAGAGCCAGGATTTGCTCGAGGCAATCAGCCGGTTGGGGACCTCGGCCCCGCGGTTGCGGGCGAATTCACCGACAATCAAATGATTTCGCGAGTTCCATGGCAGGGTCAGTGCCTCGTCCGCCATCTCATGGCGGCCGGGCACATAGATAAATGAGGGCAGGATATCACGGCTCTCAACCACGCCCACATCCACCAGCTGCGGAATCCGGAAAATGCGGATATCCGCGGCAGATTCAGAGTCGGCTTCCGTATAGGCGACAATGCTGTTGGTCGTTCCTAAATCAATTCCGATAATATATGCCGGGTCTGTCAAAAAACCCTCCTGATAGTTAAGTTTTGTTTGAAGCCTGTTTTTTGGCTACTGAATTTCAACTTCCGCAGGCGCGATGATTCGGGGATCCTGCGTAACAGAAAGGGTCGGCAGCTCAAGTTTTGCCGCCCGCCACCCCCGGTGCCTGAGAATGCCTTTAAACGGGGGTTCCCCGCTGACATTGCCGGTCAGCTTAATGGCGGCTGAATCAAAATCCGCCGGCACCGTTACAGTGTCGCCCTCATTTTTTTCAAGTACCGGCTGGGGGGCGAGGGATTTATTGATGGTTTTTTTGCAGTTGTCCTGAATACTTCGCACGGCGGCGCCAATCTGTGCGTCCTCATAAAGGTTCAAATCCTCTTCAAAGAAATCAACCAAGCGGCCTTCCCGCTGAAGCACGGACAGCAAATGCAGGTAATACCGCTGATTCAAGTCGTGCTGCGCCTTTTTATCCGCCCGCGGCTTTTCCTCGGTTTTGACCGGGGGGCTTTCGGCCCTTTTGGCCTTTTTCGCCGGCTTTTCCCTTTTTTTAGGCTTTTTGGCGGATTTTTTGGCTTCAATCAAGCCGTTTTTACGCATCTGCCGAATCAGCGACCCCCGTAGGAAAAGCCATAGAATCAATCCCATGAACACTAAAACACCCGTGGAGATCGGAATAAAATAGGGATTAAAAAAATCCATCCAGGGCTGCAATCGATTAAGGCCGGCTTGAAGCGCCGGGGTCTCTTTAGCCGCCTGCTGCAGTAACCGCAAGGGGATGAAGCGTGTTAAGAGGCAAATTCCCCAATATCCGGCAGTGTTCAGTAAAGCTGACAGGATCAGCATGAAAAAAATAATCCAGGCCAGACTTCGCCGGGAAAAGGATTTTACGATGTTCATGACCGGGCTCCTCCCTCAGTATGGTCCCCCACGTCATTTAAGAATGCGCAGGACGAATAAAAAAACGTTGGTTGGCACCAAAAATAAGGATTGCTTTTGCATTGTCCACAAAGACTATTAATCAAATGCGCTGTTGAAGGCATTTAATTAAATATATACCACTTAGCTGTCAAGCAACTTTTGATGGCTTCGCAATAACATCCGTTGGATTTGACTCACAATGGGGGGGGGGTATGAAATTGGTCTTGCCGGGATATGGGCAGGTGTTATATTAAGACAGGTAAAGGAACAGGAAAAGGAACGATCTATGCCAATTAAACGGGATAAATTTGATTTTGAAATCGGCTATTTGGGCGAAAGCCCGTGCCGGGGGTGTGTCTACCGGAAAAACCTGCCGCATTGTTCGGATAAGTGCCGGTTAATGGATGAGATCAGGATTTTTCTGGCTAGGGGAATATCCTGTTCCGGCACCTATAATGCCCAGTAGCAGGGCCTGTTAAATTACCCGGAACCTGTCATTAAAACAGGAAGAGCCCGTGCCAATGCGGCACAGGCTCTTTTTTCCTGATCGTAAAGGCTGAGCGGCTCCTTATTCGTCCGCCGGCGAACCCACCGTGATCCGATCAAGGTTGTCCGCCAGGGTCTTGGGGCCGATGCCCTTTACCTCTGTGAGTTCTTCAACGCTATCAAACCCGCCATTTGCTTCACGGTATTCGACGATCCGCTCAGCATAAGCAGGGCCTACATTTTTAAGCTGGGTCAGCTCATCCACGCTTGCGGTGTTAATATTGATTTTGCCGTTGTGGTCTGCTGCCATTACGCTTCCGCCAAACCCGGCTAACAGACAAATTAAAGCCAATACAATAACCTTTTTCACACTCTTCTGAACCATCTACTGCCTCCTTTTCTGATGCGCGACTAAAAGTTTTCGTTTACGTTAAGGAAAATCTAAAATTTTCCTTATCTCTATAAATTTTGACGCATTATAAATGGATAATCAGTGACGTCAAGAAAAAATTTTACTAAAAAAGAGATTTAGTCTGAGTTCGCTATATGTCGGCGATTATGACGATCCAGGTATTCCAGCTGCCGGGCCAGCATCGCAGCCCGCGGCATTTCATAGCCCTTATCCGCGGCCGCTTGGATGGGCCGCCAGTAAATCGTATTTATTTCCAGTTCTCTTCCGGCTTCAAAATCAAGTTTCATGCTGGGGTTATAGGCCACCATTTTTTCTGTGGCCGCAAGCATCTGTCGGGCAAAACCCTCAGCCAATTCGAAACCGCAGGCCCGGGCGCCGACAATAACCTCCCCCATCAACTGCTCAATCAACCCCCTGGCGGCCGGATCATTCATCAGCTGATCGGTGTTGGCATTAAGTACTACGGACATGCCGTTATAACTCATATTCCAGACAAGCTTTTCCCAGCGTGCCCGGCCGAGGTTATCGGTTAAATGAATCGGAATGCCGGCTTTGCCAAAGGCATCGGCCACAAATTTCAGATTATCCGTAATGCCGGCGGCTGTATGCTGGCGGGAGAATTGTCCCATCCGGATACTGCCGTAGTCCAGATGCCGGATGTGACCCGGCCCTACTTTATTACTGCACAGAAAACAAAGGCCGCCGATAACAGTGGCCGATGGCAGCATTTCAGCGATTTCACGCTCTACCCCCAGCCCGTTTTGCAAAAGAACGACAATACCGTTTTCCTTGACGACCTGGGGGAGCATATTGCTCAGATGATGGTTTTGGGTGGTTTTAAGCGCCACGATAACCACATCGCAGGCGGGCATATCAGATGCATTTTCATAGGCGTAGATCGCTTCCAATAGAAAATCCCCATCCTTGGACTCAATTAAAAGGCCGTTTTCGCGCACATGCGCAAAATCACTGTGCACAAGAAAATGAACTTCAAATCCGCTGCGCATGAGCAGTCCGCCATAATACCCCCCAACGGCACCGGTTCCAATAACTGCAAACTTCAACTTTCCCTCCTTGAAATCGCCATTTAGGTTGTCGATATGCCCCGGATCAAATTGTCTCCCATGCATAAATATTTGCATTGGGTTTAGTGGCATCGATAGCTTGTCATAATCGGATTGTGATTTTCTGTCAATTGCCAGGCGCAGTTGACTTTATTGTCAATCCATAAATTTGGACTGGAGTTTTCACAATTTTTAGGATAGAGATAAGCATCTAACCTTTATCAATTAAATAATCAATTCACTGGGGAGGGAATGATGCCAGCCGAAGCCAACAATAAGCCAACCAAACGTGGCGCGCAAAAAAATTTGCTCGGAGAGGCACTGGTCAGCCACAACCTGATCAATCATGACCAGCTTGAAAAAGCCCTGCATCGTCGGACGCAGGTGGATATGCCGCTGGGCTCCATTCTAATTGAGATGGGGTTTGTTACGGTTGATAACATGCTGGCCTTCTTATCCCAAAAATTCGGGGTGCCTTCTGCCAATCTGTTTAAAGTCGATATCAAACCAGAGGTACTGAGATTCATTCCCCGGGAAAAAATGAAAAAGTTTCGCATCCTTCCGATTTCTGAGGAAAACAACACTCTGACGCTTGCCATGGTCACACCGCAGGATTTTATGACCATAAGCGATCTGGAATTTACCATAGGCAAAAAAATAAAGCCCGTGGTGGTGCCCTTTTTCATGATGGAAGCCGCGCTGAATTTGCTCTCCGACAACTATGAGGGGGGGATTAATGGTTCGGATATTGAAAAACTGTCCATGCATGAATCAAAGGACACCCAGCAGCCGCCGGAAATTGAAAAGCTCTTTACCTATCTCATCAAATCCGGCGGTAGTGATATGCTTTTAACCGCCGGCGTCCCGCCCTCTATTAAAATCGGCAGCATTCTAAAGCGCCTGGCCACGGTTTCCCTAACGCCCGCCAATCTTGAAGAATACGCCAGAAATATACTGACCACCGATGAATGGGACCTGTTTAACCGGGAAAATGAACTCGAAACCGGCATTACTTATAAGGATAAGGCCAGATTCCGTATCACCTGCTATCGGCAGCGCCATTCCATATCCATTGCCATCCGTCACCTGCCGGATAAAATTCCGTCTTTGCAGGAGCTAAGCCTCCCGGAATGGCTGCATGATTTCGCCCTGTCCCCCCAGGGCCTGATCCTGGTTTCAGGTCCGGCCGGCAGCGGAAAATCGACCACGCTGTCGGTGATTCTGGATATTATTAACACCCATCGGCGCTGCAATATCATCAGTCTGGAAGAGCCCATTGAATTTCTGCACAAGCATAAAAAAAGCAATGTCAACCAAAGGGAAGTGGGCCGGGATACGGCAACCTTTGAAGAGGGGCTGCGCGGCATTTTCCGGCAGGCCCCGGATGTAATCGTCATCGGGGAAATGCGGGATAAAACCACTTTTGAAACCGCCATCAAGGCCGCCCGGACCGGGCATCTGGTGCTGAGCACCATGAACGCCTTTGATTCCACTGCGGTGATTCAGACGATTATCAATATGTTCCCGGTGGAGCAGCAGGATCTGATCCGGTTGATGCTGGCCGATTCATTGCTGCTGTCCTTTTCCCAGCGCCTGGTCAAAAACAAGGAAGGCACCGGCATGCTGCTCGCCTATGAAAAACTGGCCACCTCCCATCGGGTGAAAAACTTCATCCGGGAGAACAGAATCCACCATATCCGCTCCCAGATGGAAACCGGGGCGGATGAATTCGTGCCCATGGATGTGGGGCTGGCCAAACATGTCAAAGCCGGACGGATTCCATTTGACGAGGGACTGCTGCACGCCACCAATCCGATTTATTTTCAGGATCTGGCGGGCTGATCAATAAGGCATGGGCCATATGAATTCCCTTTTAGAGGTGTTTTTGCATCATAAATCAGGGCACCGTGTTCCGGTTCGGGTGCATACCTCCCCGCTTATGGATGAATGATGCGTACAGCCATAATTTCAGATATTCATGGAAATGCCACGGCATTTGAGGCCGTATTGGCGGATATTGACGCCCACGCCCGGGTTGAAGCGATTTATTGTCTGGGCGACAATGTCGGCTACGGGCCGGAACCGGAACGAGTCATTTCAATGCTCATGGAGCGGCAAATACCGTCCGTGCTGGGAAACCATGAGCTTGCCATCAATGAACCGCAAATGCTTTCATGGTTTAATCCCATGGCCCGCCGCTCACTTGAAAAAACCGCCCAGTTCCTATCTGAGACGGCAAAAGCCCATATCGCCGATTTCAGTTCCAGCATGATCATTGACGGCTTCCGGCTCGTTCATGGATTCCCGCCGGACTCGCCCACCACTTATTTGTTTGAGATGGCCCCGGACCCTATCCGGGATACACTTAACAACCTGGCGGAATGGCTGGTATTTATCGGGCATACCCACGAACTCCTGATTATCGAATCAAACGGTGAAACCATTAAAACCGACCCCCTGCCCCAGGGAACCACCCGATTGAACTCCGACAAAAAATACCTCGTTAATGTGGGCAGCGTCGGCCAGCCCAGAGACGGGGACCACAAGGCCAAGTACGTCATATGGGACGACAGCACCCGTGAGCTGACCGTTCGCTTTGTGGCCTACGACATTAATGATACGGTTCAAAAGATCTATAAGGCCGGCCTGCCGGAGCAACACGCATGGCGGCTGCTTTAGACAAGGTCATCCATATCTGGGACGGCAAAGAAAAAAGTTCAAGATCGCGGCGCGCAAATCCCGAGGAATGCAGCGTACTTGCTCGTACGTGAAATTCCGGGGGATACAGCGCAACAAAGATATTGGACTTTTTGCGAAGACGTCATTATTTGGGAATTTTTAACTTCTGGCCCGGCTTAATCATGGTCTGATTCCCCAGCCCGTTGGCCCGGCGCAGTTTATCCAGATTGACATCATATTTTCGTGAGATACTATACAACGTATCCCCTTTTTTAACCTCATGGACGCTCGATGTTTGCTCAGACCGTGACTGATCGGATGTCTGTAGGTTATCAAACTGCGCTTTATTGGATGCAACCTGTTTTTCCACCTGATTCAGCCGTTTTTCCACAGCATTGAGCCGATCCGCGCTGTTTCGAATCAATTCGGCGTTGGCCTTCATCTGATCCGAAGCTGCCGAATCAGTCGAAATTTCCCCTTCGCTGATAAGGCGGAAGTTTTCCTCTAACCCGGCAATCCGATTGTCCAGTTGATTCACCCGTTCCTGGAACCCCTCCAGTTCGTTAATCCGGGTTTCTATCCGATCCAGCCGGGGCATGAGCTCATCGTTTACTGCCGGCCGGGCGGCGTGTCTGCTTTCATCGCTTGCTTCCTTGGTGGATTCCGGATTATTGGGCCAAAAAACGATAAGCAAAACAATGAGAATCAATAGGCCGGCGCTCACCAGCACATAGGGGTATTTCGACCGCGCCAGAAAGCGCTGTGGGTCCTCATTAGAAAATGTTGAATACGGTTTCTCGTACAACTCTTCGTTTTCCGCATCAACCTCGGATTTCCAGTCCATGTTTAAGCCTCCTGATTTGATTTACATGATTTTTTTAATAAATTGATCGAATTCAAGCCAGAACTGCCGGCGGATTGAATCCGTTTCCTTGAGTATTTCATGTTTGGCGTTTTGTATAAGAACACATCGGCAATCCGCCAGGCGCTGACACATCTGCTGCATGGCGGAAATCGAAATCACCCGGTCCGCGGAGCCGCCCAGCATGAGTACCGGCACCGCCAGTTTTTTCCAGCTATCCGCCGCAAACATGGCGTCTATGGAGTCAAATGCAGCGGATAACCAGCCATATGTCACGCCGCCGATAGCCAGCGCCGGGTTGCCTGCGATTTTTTGTTTTTCATCCATGAATCGTTCCGAATCACTTGTCAATGGATTGTTTTCAAACGGTTTTTGCTCCGGATCGTAATAGCCTGCGCCGGGGATATAGCGCTCCGACCAGTTGTGTCGGCTGGCCAGACGGACAAGCTTGCGGGCAAAGGGATACGGCACCGAATTTGTCCGGATATCGATCATTGGAGAGACAAGGATGGCTCCGGCAAAATAGGCGGATGCCCGGCGAAGGTATCTCAGCGCAATATGGCCGCCCATGGAATGGGCGAGGAAGATAAGGGGAAAGGCCGCATTCGGCCGGACAATGGTTTCTACAAAAAAATCAAGATCATCAATATGCCGGTCAAAGGAATCCACATGCCCTTTTTGCCGGTCCTTCAAAAGGCGGTCGGACAAGCCTTGACCGCACCAGTCCATTGTATAGACCGCAAAATGTCTGCGGGTCAGGTCCTCAATCGTTTCCTGGTGCTTTTCAATAAACTCCGCCCGCCCGCCAAGCAGTATGACGGTGGCGGCAGCGGCCGGCCCGTCAGGCGCATAACTGGCATACCGGATGGATAGATTGTCCTGCGTCTGAAAATAACTGGCGCGTGATGCCATGGAAAGCCGGGTTGACCTTGACGTTTTTTTTCTTTATTGTAATTTCGGTAATGGTTACTCCAGCAATGATCCCGTATGGTGCTTACCATGTATCATATCGCCCTTGCTGTCAATGAATTATCAAATGCATGAACCTTTGGCGTTTTTATATGACTCGATATACACACGATTTTGTCGAAGCCGGTAATGAATTAATGGCATTCGGGTGGGATCGCGAAACCAACGAAAACACGATGATCTGTTATCTTCAGATGTTTTCCGATGATGCGGTAATGCAAAAACTCCGTCATCGTTTAAAAGATGAGGAAATTGAGGAGATCTATTTCTTAATTAACCGGCTGCTTAGAACGCACCTTAATGACGGGGAATACCACCGTTTGTTTCTTAAGGAGCCGCATCCATAGGCTGCCCGGCTTATTTTCCTGACAGGAGAGGCTATGCTTCCAGAAAAACAGATTCAGCGCTATGCGGATGTCCTGCTATGGGGCCTTGAGACCGCCCGGACCGGAAAAATCAAAAAGGGCGATGTCATCATGATCCGATACGATCTGCCGGCGCTCCAGCTGGCGGAAACTTTGTACGCCAAGCTCCTTGAGATGGGCGTTCACCCATTGCACCGGCTGCTTCAGACCCCGGCCATGGAGACATCTTTTTACACCCTTTCAAATAACCGGCAGCTGACCTTTATCGCCCCGGGCGAGGAGGAATTGTATCGGAATTTAAATGGGAGCATCGCCCTTCTGGCCCCTAAATCCCTTACCCATTTAAGCCGCGTGGATCCCACAAGAATCAGCAAACCGGTAAAGACAAGGAAATACCTTCGGGACATTCTCGATCAGCGCGAAGAGGAAGGCCATTTCAGCTGGACCCTTGCCATGTACCCGACCGAAGAGCTGGCCGCCCATGCCGGCATTTCAGCGGAAGAATACGCCCGGCAGATCATCAAGGCCTGTTTTTTAAACCGCAGAGACCCGATCGCCCAATGGAAAGAGATTTATAAACAGGCGCAAACCCTTAAAAACTGGCTAAACCGCTTGTCTGTTGAAAAATATCATGTGGAATCCGCCAGCGTGGATCTTTTTGTCACGCCGGGGGAAAAGCGGCGGTGGATCGGCATTTCCGGTCACAATATCCCGAGCTTTGAGTTGTTCACATCCCCGGATTGGCGGGGGACCAACGGGGTCTATTATGCGGATCAGCCCTCTTATCGCAGCGGCAATTACGTCCGGGGCATCCGGGTGGAGTTTAAGAACGGAAAAGTGGTCTCTGCTGAAGCCGAAGAAGGCGAGGCGTTTCTTAAAAAACAGCTGGCCATGGATAACGGCGCCAATAAAATCGGCGAATTTTCCCTGACCGACCGGACGTTTTCCAAAATCGATTGCTTTATGGCCAACACCCTGTTTGATGAAAATTTCGGCGGCAAATACGGCAACTCCCATATCGCATTGGGCGCCTCCTATTCAGATACATACGGCGGCCGGCCGTCGGATTTGACCAAAGAGAAAAAGGCGGCGCTGGGGTTTAATGACTCGGCCCTGCACTGGGATATCGTAAATACGGAGAAGAAACGGGTGACTGCCCATTTGACGTCCGGTCATAAAAAACTGATTTACGAAAACGGGCGGTTTGCCTGTTAAAGATCTATTATGGATGTAGCAGCCGTATCGGAAAAAACATTTTTTCGGACCAATCATCTAAATCGAGGCCGGTAATGGAAAACAAACCCCTTTATCTGAAAAACGAGATTCAGGATTATGCCTGGGGATCATACGAATTTATTCAGGATCTGCTGGGCGCTGAACAAACCGACACCCCCTGGGCCGAACTCTGGATGGGCGCCCATCCCAAAGCCCCGTCAAAGATTCAGGTCAATGGTGAATGGCGGGCGCTGGACCGGCTTATTGAGAGCTATCCGGAAGAAATTTTAGGCCGGGAAACCGCCCGGCGGTTTAACAATACCCTGCCCTATCTGTTTAAAGTGCTGGCCGCGGAACACCCCCTCTCCATTCAGGCGCATCCGAACCGGGAGCAGGCCAAAAACGGATTTGACCGGGAAAACCATGAAGGCATCCCCCTTACCGCATCAAACCGAAATTACAAGGATGACCGGCACAAGCCCGAATGCATTTGCGCCCTTACCCCCTTTTGGGCAATGGAGGGGTTTCGCCCGATCAGTGAAATGGTGGAACTCTTAAAGGCGGCCTGCCCCAAGACGCTTGGCGATGCCATCGCATATTTAAAGCAGAAGCCCGACGGCAATGGATTTCATCGATTTTTCGAAGCATTGATGACGCTTCCCAAGCCAAAGCTTCAACAGGTAATCGATGAAACTGCCCGCAATGCCATCGTCCGCCAGGCTGAAAACGATGAGTTCCGCTGGATTAAAACGCTTTATGAGCTCTATCCGGAAGATATCGGCATTTTATCCCCGATTCTTTTAAACCTGGTCTGTCTTCAGCCGGGGGAAGCGCTTTTTCTAAATTCCGGGGAAATGCATGCCTACCTGCATGGGGCGGGCATTGAGATTATGGCCAACTCCGACAATGTGCTGCGCGGCGGCTTGACTGCCAAGCACGTGGATGTTGAGGAGCTCATGCGGGTTTTAAATTTTGACCCCCACGGCCTGCAAATCCTAAACCCCCAGGAGCGCCCGGCCTGTGAAAAAGTTTATCCCACCCCGGCCGAAGAATTCTCTTTGGGGGTTATTCAGGTGGACGCTCACTGCAGCTATTCCACGGAGCAGATCATCGGCCCTGAAATCCTCCTTTGCACCCATGGCGACGGGGAAATCCAATGGGATGATGCCGCTGAAACCCTCCGGATCAGCAAAGGCGACGCATTTTTAATTCCCGCTGCCGTTAAAAGATACAGCATATCCGGTACGGCCCAAATTTACCGCGCGGCTGTCGGGGATCTGCTGCCGGCCTAAACCAGCCAATGGAACTATCGGTTTCCGAAATATTCTACAGCATTCAGGGCGAATCCCTTTATGCCGGCCTCCCCTGTGCATTTGTCCGCCTGGCCGGCTGCAACCTGAGGTGCCGATACTGTGATACGGCGTATGCCTATAGTGACGGCACCCGGATGGCGATTGAAGATATTGTCCGCGCGCTTGAGGCATTTCAATGTCCGCTGATCGAGGTGACCGGCGGGGAACCCTTGCTGCAGCCCGCGGCGCCGGAATTGATCACCGAACTGTTAGACCGGGATTACAGGGTGCTGCTCGAGACTAACGGCACCTTTAATATAGCGGCGGTGGACAGCCGCTGTGTGCGGATTATGGATGTAAAATGCCCGGGCAGCGGCGAAGCGGACAAAACCGATTTTTTCAATTTTGATCGCTTGCAGCCGGAAGATCAAGTCAAGTTCGTGCTAACAGACCGCGGTGATTATGAGTATGCCAAAAACCTGCTGCTTGACAGGTGGCCGGACGGCCCGCCGGCCGCCGTCTTGTTTTCCCCGGCCAAAGGCCTGCTTGATCCGGCCGTTTGTGCAGAGTGGATATTAAAAGATCATCTGCCGGTCAGGCTTCAGCTGCAGCTGCATAAAATTCTCTGGCCGGAAACTGCCCGCGGGGTTTAAAGATGAAAAGAAAGATCCCCAAAATTATCTTTGAACAGCTTATCCGGATTGTGCTGGCGGCTGTTTTCTTATTCGGGCCGGGGGCAATTCCGGCCGCCGCCGAGATTTACAAATATCCGGATGAAAACGGGAACTGGCATTATACAGACACCCCGCCGCAATCCCGGGCGCATGCGGCAGAGCCCGTGGCAGAAGCCGCCCAGTCGCGTTCGGGACTGGAGGACCTCCAAAAAGCGCTTATTGAAAAATATCACCCGGAAACCCCGGTGGAATCGGCCGCCATTGCCGCGGTGACCATTGAATCCTATATCGGCAAAGGCTCCGGATTCTTTATCTCAGCAAAAGGCCATATTCTAACGAATCGCCATGTCATCCGCGGGGACAGCCAGCAGTTTGAAAGCGCCAACAAAGCCCTTGATACCATTGATGGCCGTCTGGAAAAAATTGATGAACGGTTTGCAGCGGAAAAGGCACGGCTGGAAAAGTTTAAACGGCATCTGGATGAATACCGCCGGAGCATCGCAGGGATGTCGGAGGGTGCGGCAAAGCGGCGGGAACAAAGACGCTATAAGGTTGAGCGCGACCGGTATGAATCCCAAAAACAGGATTTTGAATCCAAAAAATCCGAATATGAGCATCGCAAGGCAGCGTATGAAGATAAAAAACATGAGTACGAATATACAAAAAGCACGGCCGCCCTTTCACGCAATTTTAAAATTATTCTGAAAGATGGGCGCACGCTTTATGCTTACCTGGTGCGCATAAGCGAGGACTATGACCTGGCGCTCCTTAAAGTGGACGGGTATCAGACGCCGTTTATCCATACGGCCGAACTGGGCCGCTTAAGCCAGGGCGATCCCCTCTATGCCATCGGCAGTCCGATGGGCCTCCGGGATTCCGTGTCCAGCGGGATTTTTTCCGGATATGAAAAGGATTTTATTAAAACCGATGCCAAAATTTATCCCGGAAACAGCGGCGGGCCGCTGGTCACCCGGGATGGCCGGGTGGTGGGGGTCAACTCATTTAAACAGCTGACCCGGCGTTTTGAGGGCCTCGGCTTTGCGATTCCCATCGGGGTCGCAGCGAGCGAATTTGACGCCCATCTTGGGGAAGCCTTCGGACGTTGATTGCCGTAGGTTTCAGGTTTCAGGAAATATTGTGCGAGCGAGCCAAATTTTTTGCAAGCCTGAACACTGAACACTGAAACCTGAACACTTTAATTTTACACATAATACCTAATACCTAATACCTAATACCTGCGAAGTTACTTAGAAGAGACGGTCAATGACCAGATTAAAAAAAGCAGTGGTGCTGGTAAGCGGCGGACTGGATTCCGCAACGGTCCTGGCAATCGCACGCGCGCAAGGCCGGGAATGCTATGCCATGAGCTTTGATTACGGCCAGCGCCACCGGCTGGAACTTGACGCGGCCCGAAGAATTTCAAAGAATATGGATGTTAAAAGGCATCGGGTAATACAGGTGGATCTGGCAGGCATCGGCGGCTCAGCCTTGACGGCGGATATTTCCGTGCCCAAACATCGATCAGATGCGGAACTGGAAAAAGGCATTCCAATAACCTATGTACCGGCCCGAAACACTATCTTTCTCTCCTACGGCCTGGCCTGGGCAGAGGTCATCGGCGCAGCAGACATTTTTATCGGGGTCAATGCCGTCGACTACAGCGGCTACCCGGACTGCCGGCCCGAGTTTATCAAGGCCTTTGAGCAGATGGCCAATCTTGCCACAAAAGCCGCTGTTGAAGATGGACAGCCGGTCCGGATTCAGGCGCCCCTGCTCTATCTGAGCAAAGCGCAAATTATCCAGCGGGGCGCATCCCTGGGGGTGGACTATTCCCTGACGCATTCGTGCTATGATCCCACACCGGAAGGACTGGCCTGCGGAAACTGTGACAGCTGCAGGCTTCGCAAAAAGGGATTTGCCGAGGCCGGCCTCAAAGATCCCCAAAAATATACAGATCAATAAAATTCATGAGGATTGCGTTTCTCCATTATCATTTAAAGCCGGGCGGGGTATCCCGGGTTATCAAACAGCAGATAAACGTCCTCTCCGAGCAGGCGGAAAGGCTCATGCTGACCGGGACAGCGCCGCAGACGCCGGTTACTCCGGAAACTTGTGTAGTGCCCGGACTTGGCTACGATCAAGCGGGAAAAGCCTCAGAAAAATCTCCTGAATCTGCAAAAGACATTGCTGATCAAATCATCCGGGCGATTCATGATAAATGGCCGTGCGGATGCGATATCCTGCATGTGCACAACCCGCTCCTGGCCAAGAATCGAAAACTGCCGGAGATTTTATCCTACCTCCGGCAGCAAGGGATCAGGCTGCTTATACAGGTTCATGATTTTGCCGAAGACGGCCGGCCCGCTGCCTATTATACCGGCGTTCCATATCCTGAAAACTGCCATTACTGTGTGATTAATTCCCGGGACTATGAGATCCTGCGCCGAGCCGGCCTTAATTCAGATGGGCTTCATCTGCTGCCCAACATGGTGGACCCTTTTCATCTCGCCCCGCACAAAACAATTGATGAGCGTTTCGTGCTCTATCCGGTCCGGGCGATCCGGCGGAAAAATATCGGGGAGGCGATGCTTGCGGCCTGTTTTTTTGCGCCCGGGGTGCGCCTTGCGATCACCCTGCCGCCGAACAGCCCGCGGGACTGGGCGCCCTATAAACGCTGGCAGGCGTTTGCAGAAAAACATCAACTCCCGGTCATTTTTGAAGCCACGCAAAAATACGAATTTCCGGACCTGATCCGATCGGCTGAGAGCATGATCACCACCAGCATTACCGAGGGATTCGGGTTTGCTTTCCTGGAACCCTGGACTGCCGGGCAGCTCCTTTGCGGCCGGAAACATTCAGCCTCCTGAAATGGAGTGACCATGCCCTATAAGGATCTAATGCAACAATATATCACGCCCCTTGCGCCCATCCCGACCGGTGTGGAGCCAGCCGGGCATTTGCGCGATCCCGTGCAGGCAGTATTGTTTGATGTCTACGGCACGCTTTTTATCAGCCGGTCCGGAGATATCAGCATGGCCGGCCGCGAAGCCCAAACCGCCGGCCGGCTTACATCCCTGGTCCAGTCCTATGATTACCAGGGTTCGGGGGATGAGTTAATTAATGCGTTTTTTCAAGCGATTCAAACCAGCCATGAGTCCATGCGGCAACAGGGCATCGATTACCCGGAGGTTCAGATTGATCAGATCTGGCAGCGGGTTTTGGGGACATCCGACATTGAAACAGCCCGGCAATTTGCGATTGAATTTGAAATGATCATTAACCCCGGCTACCCCATGCCGCATCTGGAATCTGTCCTGTCTGCCTTCAGGAATACATCCACGGTGATGGGGATTGTCTCAAACGCCCAGTTTTTCACACCGATCCTTTTTGAAACGCTTCTGGGGGGTGTGCCGGAAAATATCGGGTTTGATCCGGAATTGATTTTTTACTCCTATCAATACGGGGTGGCCAAGCCCTCGCGCCATCTTTTTCAGCTGGCTGCCAGGAAGCTTCAAGATTATGGAATTGCCCCTGAAAACGCACTTTATGCGGGCAATGACATGTTAAACGACATGATGCCGGCTGCGGCCGAAGGCTTTCAAACCGCCCTGTTCGCAGGCGATAAACGGTCCCTGCGCCTGCGCGAAGATGATCCGGGCTGCAAAGGCCTTTCTCCGGAATTGGTTATCACGGATCTGCGAGAGCTCATCAAGCAGGCGCTTAAATGAAATCATCCAAAATGCATATAGGCGTGCCATGTCTAATCAGCTAACCCCGGAAGAAAGAGATTTTTTTACTTTGGTGGGCCGGGCCGGGTTTATCAATCCGTTCAGCCACGAACGAGACACCCTTGAATCCCGGATCAGCGGCCTTCCGCAGAACGCATCAAGGAAAAAAAGAACCA
The DNA here is from genome assembly GCA_034520365.1 of Desulfobacterales bacterium. NCBI lineage: Bacteria > Pseudomonadati > Thermodesulfobacteriota > Desulfobacteria > Desulfobacterales > Desulfobacterales bacterium. The sequence goes on along the minus strand of JAXHNP010000002.1, from coordinate 398,762 downwards.
ATGCCTTTGTTCGTGCGGTCAGCTCCCGGATTGCCGAGCTTGAAAGGGGCAACCGGGCCACCCTTAAAGCCTTCTCCGGGGAGGACAAAACTCTGATGGAACGGGTTTTCATGGTGGAGCTGTTCTACCGGTTCAAGGACAGATTCGATCAGCTGATTGCCAGCCAGATCGCTGCCGGCAGTACGCCGGTTAAAATCCCGTTTTATAGTGACGCCCAGGCGGCGGCCATGCAGCGCGGATTTGACGACGAGGCTTTCCGCCGCTACTTGGCGTTAGGCTTTCAAATCCGGCGCGCATTTTACTTTATTGACAGAAATCTGGTGGGCAACAGCCCATGTATGAAGCTTTTGCGCTGGAATCTGTGGAACAATGTGTTTACACATAATATTGATCTCTATGACCGGTATTTGAAGGACCGGATGGAAGATTTTTCCACCCTGCTGCTTGGAGAAACCGGTACCGGCAAGGGAACCGCGGCCCAGGCCATCGGCCGATCCGGGTTTATTCCCCTGGACCGGCGGCGGAAGATTTTTATGGAGAGTTTTACCCAGACTTTTAGTTCGCTGAACCTTTCGCAGTTTCCGGAAACCCTGATTGAATCCGCCCTGTTCGGCCATCGAAAAGGCGCGTTCACCGGCGCGGTGGAAGACTATCAGGGCGTATTTGACCGGTGCAGCCCCTATGGGGCCATCCTTCTGGATGAAATCGGCGAGGTTTCGCATCCGATTCAGATTAAACTGCTCCAGGTTTTGCAGGAGCGGGTGTTCAGCCCGGTGGGCAGCCAGAAGCAAAGCCGGTTTCAGGGCCGGGTCATTGCCGCCACCAACCGCTCTAAAGCAGATATCCGACAGAAAGAACGGTTCCGCGAGGATTTCTATTATCGTCTGTGCTCGGATATTATAACCGTTCCTCCCCTGCGCTTGCGTATCCAGGAAGAACCCAGGGAACTGGATTTGCTTCTATCCACCACCATCGAGCGGCTGATCGGCAAGCCTTCGCCTGAACTCGTGAGCATGGTGCGCGATGTGATTGACAGGGAGCTGGGTATTGACTATCCATGGCCCGGCAATGTGCGCGAGCTTGCGCAATGCGCCCGCCGGATTCTATTAAAGGGCGTCTATACGGGAGAATCCGGTTCCGGGGAACCGGAGCTTGACCGCCGGCTGATCAGCGGCATTGAAAACGGCAGCATTGATGCGGCCTCATTGATCTCCGGATACTGCTATCTCCTCTATCAGCGCCACCAGACATTTGAAGAGGTCGCCCGGCGGACCGGCCTGGACCGCCGGACGGTTAAAAAATATATTCAGGACTGGCAGCAGGCTTCCGTATAAAACCCCGCCATTTCGATCTTTTACCGTTGATATGCTTTTCATGAACATGGCCTGTACATACCATGCCCAGACAACTGGACTTTGATTTTTTTCACATCCCGGCCAAAAAAATTTAAATAGATATGAATTTCAGGCAAATATCAAAAAAGGCGACAGGTTGGCACAGACCTTGTATTTGATTTTCTTAAATGCGTTTTGATGCCGGAGTCATCGCCAAACAAAGAGGCCGCATTTAATCCGAAAACCCAAAAAGGAGGAATCAGCCATGAAAATTAAAGAAATTATTATTAAGGATTATGAAGAAATCATTGCCGAGCTAAAGGAAGTTTTTGCCCAGGTAAATACCTGGTGTCTGCTGGGTGAAGATTATATGATGGACTAACCTTTTTCATTTGGAGCGGGACCGTTTAAAATGGCCCCGCTCCAAATCCCGTAAACGCCCGTTTATAATTCCTCCCGCTTTTTTTTAACCGCCACTGACATTCCAGGCTGCGCCCATCCCACGGTGAATTTGTTCTGGCGAACAACCCAATAACCATGGGGTTTCTCGCATTTAAGGTCGGCACGGTGGCCGACCCTACAAAATGTCGGCATTGTCGCGTAAGGCGGGCCACCGTGCCCGCCTGAAAAATAGATAGAACAAATTGACCGTGGCGCCCATCCCAATTTGTTTGCCCCGCTTTCCTATGGATGCTATTTTTATTGGGTTTAAAAGCAAACATCCATAGAGCCGAGGGGGAGCATGACAGACAATTACGCAAAAATTGCCAGAGACAACCTGGAGAAGCTTTATAATTCCCTGCCGGCGGATCTGGCTGAAAATCTGCCGGCCCGGCAGGACGGAAATCAGTTTATTTTTGATGCATTCGGGGAAACCTGCCTGATTGGTCCGGAGGGAATCGAACTTGGCGATGGCGGGCATCCGACGGTTCTGGAAATCCTTATTTCACTCTATGCATTAAATGCCAGACCTGACCGGCCCCCCGTCCTGCAGCCCTTTAAGTCATACAAAGATTTTCCGGACAGCATGCCCTACGTGGCGGCCTTTACCTCGCATACAGAGCAGCCCCTGGTCCCATATGTCAAAGAGATTGAAGCATCGTCTGGCCGCATCAAAGAGATGCTTAAGGGTGAAGATGCGCCGACCGAAGTAAGCGGGGATTTTTCGTTTCTCGTGTACCCGCTTCCCAAGATCGCCCTCTGCTATATATTTTACGAGGCGGATGAGGATTTTCCCGCCTCCTGCACCTGTCTTTTTTCAAATAACGCGGGGCTGTTTCTGCCAATCGATGCCCTGGCGGATGTCGGGGAGTATACATCGCGAAAAATCATGGAAATCATCGGAATCCAGTGAGTTCGGCCCGCCTTCACACGTCTCAGGGATCACAGTCTCGTAAAAAGGCAATTTTGAGATGGCAAAGCAAAATGTTCAAGATCGCGGCGCGCAAATCCCGAGGAATGCAGCGTAATTAATCGTACGTGAAATTCCGAGGGATGCAGCGCAACAAAGATATTGGACTTTTTGCGAAGCCATCAGGGATCGCGTGGTTTCATTACATAGCTGACTTTAACGCGGTCGTCCGCCCCTTTGGCTGCCTGAAGGGATGTGGGTTCGAAAAGCAGCTTGGCGGTCAATGTGCCGGAGGCCCTGAGCTGGCCAAGTTTTATCGGCTCCGTGTAAATGGTTTGGGTTTCCGCCAGCCGTTGACTTGCGCCAACCACCTTAACCGCCGGGGGGGTTAAATCCGCGCTTTTCAGCAGCATGCCTTCGGGCATTTCCCCGACCCAGTTAACCTGGATGGGGATCATCTTTGTGGTCAGCTTATCCAAAGTAACCGTTAATACGGACGGTTCAATCCGGTTTAATCGGATACCAGGGGGCAGGCTCACATTTTCACCGTTTAAATTATACACGTTTGCGCCGATATCCGCCTGGCTTAAATCCACCGAGATCTTTACCTGATCGGATCGCATATTTTTAATCAGCGCCCCGGAACCGCTTAGGTAGAGCTTGGCCGTACTGGATGAGGTGTCAAAAATTTCCAGTCCGGACGCGCGGTTGACAAACTCCACCGGCAGTTCCATGGTGGTGAGGGTTTCCATTCCCTTGGTAAAGCTAAACCATATACCGGTCATACATACCAGACACAGGAGCCCCGCAATGGAGAGTTCCACGGTTTCTCGCTTTAGGCCTTTTGCCGGCGCCAATCCGATGCCCAGATGTTTGCGGATATTGTAGCGCAGCACCTGATTGTCATGGATATCAATAATATCATGCCCCCTGGCAATAATGACGTTGCCGCTTTCTTCAGAGACAACAATGACCATGGCATCGGAGTTCTGCGCCAGGCCGAGCGCGGCCCGGTGCCTTGTGCCAAACCGCTGGGGCAGATCCTGCCGCTGGCTTAACGGCAGGATGGTTCCCACCCGGGCAATCCGGCTGCCCTCAATCACGGCAGCCCCGTCATGGACCGGATTGCCGTTCCAGAAAATAGAAAGCAGCATCTCGCGGGAAATCAACCCCTGCCAGTCCACGCCGCCCTGCACCATATCCCGCAGATCCTCTTTTCCCGGCAGAATAATCAGCGCGCCGATCCGTCTGCGGGAAAGTTCGCTGACGCTTTCTGTCAGGATATCCACCGGGGTCTGAAGATTTTTTTTGGGAAATCCCCATAGGATGGCCCGAAGATTCTGGGCCTGGAGCACATTTCGGATTTCATTGCGAAAAACAATAATGATAATCAAAGCCGCCGCGGCAATAATGCCCTGCATGGCCCAGCTCGTAACGATCAGCCCCATCTGTGAGGCCACGCGCTGAAACAGCCATAGCAGGGCCAGGCCGGCAACGACGCGAATTACATGGGTTCCGCGAAACAGCACATAGAGACGGAAAAGAATATAACTGTTTAACAGGATATCCAGGATATCCTGCCATCGGATAATAGAGGTCAAAGGTTCCAGAGGCGGCATCAAATCTATTCGGTAACACTGAATCTAAGGGTTTTTAACGTCCTATCGCGGGCATCGACGATATCGACGCGCCAGGGGCCTTTATCGGATTCACGCAGCTGAATGCTGCTGTATGTGGACCACTGGGGAGGTTTCAGGACGAGCTTTTTCTCAGTCACCAGCGAATCCCGCCGGTACCAGCGATGAAAGATGAGCGTTTCGCGGGGAATATTGGAAAACTCCGTGTAGCAGCTGACTCTGCCGATTTTGATAGAGAATGCGATGGCCGGATGCACCGGCTGTAAATCCTGGATGGTCTCACAAATAACGGCCTGCTCCACGTTTATCGTTTCGTTTGCAGTTTCTCCGCCCCACGCCGGCGGATAAATGCTAAAAGGTGCGGCAATTAATGCCAGCATCAGGATAATCCAGCGGCCCAACGCATAATGATAAAGCCGGCTATATATTTTCAAACTGCCCTCCTGGCGCCAATGTCTAAGGGATTACAGTAAATCGGGTCTCGGTGATTTTCTGTTTATCCGCTGTCACCACCTCGACCCGCCAGTCGCCCGCATATTTTTCATGATCAAGGGTGATATTGCTCCATGTCCGCATGCGCGGATATTTAACATCCAAAACCACCGCGGCATATTTTTGCTCATTGAAATAATACTCGTGCCGCAGCAGATAGGGGAGCCGGCTTTTATCCGAGCGCACATCCATCCAAACCCAGACTTCCGGGCGACTGCCCTCTTGTATCGAAAATTCAGTGCCCGGGGATACGTACTGTTTGTTTTCAACCTTTTGGCAGGCAACGATTTTTGCGATCCGAATGCCGTCAAGTCCCTTTTTTTTTGGTTCCGCGGCTTTGTTTGGGATCTCTGTCTTTGTTTGAGAGGGCTCAGGCGAACTTGGGGTTTTATGAGATTCAGTCGGTTCTGCCGACGCTGCCGGCTCTGCCTCGGATTCAGCGGATTCAGCGGATTGCTCCGGGGGCATTGAGTCGGTTTGGTTTGAATCAGCAGGCGTTTCCGCCAAAAGGGGGGCAGATTTTCCTGTCTCCTTGTCGGAGACGGTTTCAGGCGATACCTTCTTTTGCGAAACATCCGTAGGTTTGGAGTGTTGTCGTACATCAGAGGGTGGTAATTCGTTTTGGGCTCTTCCGGCATCCAGCGCAATGCGCGCCGAATGATGCAGGGCCACTTCCGGCGGCGGGCTGTCAGAAACATTTAGATAAAGCACCAGCAGACTGACACAGATCAGCACACAGATGCCGCTTATCATAGCCGCATAAGCGCTTTTTCCCTTCTTTTTTTTTCTATGATCCTTCGCGTCAACCGCCGCGCGGAATTTGTTAACAACTTCCCGGGCCCGGTTTTCAATTTCTTGATCATTCATGGCTGGCACGCTTTTTTGCGTCAGAGGTTAATCAGGGATTTTCACCTAAATTCGGGTTTCATTCAAAACCGGTATCTATTTTGCCATAACATTTGGTAATATGAAACCAATTCTTGCGCTAATGCTTGCACTATTTTAATGTCATCCGGCGATAGAGATTCACCTCGAAATATAAAAAATCGTTTAATGCGTTTATTTTCTGTCTATATCTTTTTCCAGCAGATCCATCCTTGCATGATATTCAATAATGATTTACTGTTATCAGGTAACCTAAAGCCCATGAGGCTTTGAGCATAAAACATTCATGACTTTTCTGATCCCGTATTTTTGCCGCAAATTGACAGCCGCACCCTCTTGATCTGTTCGGGCATTCTCAGAAATAGCTGACAATCCATATTTAGCCGGCGGATAAAACAGGCATTGCCGCAAATGCTTTTTTGCCGGGTTGAAGTAAAAAAAATCGTAAATAAAGGAGCACATTTTATGCCAGAAGCAAAAGAAGGAGACACTGTCAGGATTCATTATACCGGAAAATTTGATGATGGAACGGTATTTGACACATCCGGGGAAAACGAACCCCTGGAATTTGTGATCGGAGACGGTCAGGTCATTCCCGGGGTCGAGGAGGCGGTTATCGGGATGAATCCGGAAGAAAACAAAACAACCATGATTCCGCCGGAAAAGGCTTATGGCCAGTATCATGAGGATATGGTGATTGAAGTGGAAAAAAACAAATTTCCTGAGCATATTCAGCCTGAACCGGGGCTTGAACTGGAGCTTAAGCAGGAAGACGGCAACAGCATGTTTGTAATTGTCACCAATGTCTCAGATGAGGAGGTCACGCTGGATGCCAACCATCCCCTGGCCGGCAAAGACCTGACATTTGAAATCCAGCTCATGGAAATCGTCTGATCCCTGCGTTTTTGTTTACCGCAGCATGGGCCTGCTCCCATGCTGCGGTATTATCAAGCCTATTCAACGGATGCAGGTACAGTGAATGAAAGATCCTCTGATACCGCCTCATATGATCCGAAAGGTGGAGGAAGCTTATCGGGAGGATTGGGAAAAATGCCTGGAATACGCAAAAAAACAAAGAGGCCTGCTGTTTTCGTACGAATAAGGATCAAATGACATCAAGTAAGCCTTACGGGCGGTTACGCCGAATCTTATCCAAGGCTCTGATAGCCCTTATCGGGCTGTTAGGGCTTGTCTTAATTCTGGCTTTACTACTGATAGCCTTTTTGCCAACAATTGTATCCACCGACCGCGCAAATCAATTTATATTAATGCAGCTGGATACTGCGCTGCCCCACCCGGTTCAAATTCAGAAAATTAACTGGTCATGGAAGAGCGGATTTACAGCTAAAGGGATAAAGATTCCAGGCCATCCGGATTTTTCCCCTAAACCCATGGCAGAAATCCCCCGCGCCCATCTGGAAATAGAAATTTCGGATTTATTCAAGCGGCGGTTGAATTTTTCGTTTTTTGTGGAAAGCCCGGTTATCCATCTGGTTCGGGACCAAGCCGGCCGGCTGAATCTCGCGGAAGCGTTTGGCGGACCCCAAAGGCCTGAAAAGGAGAAACCGCCTGAACCGGAAGCATCCAAAACGCCCTTTAAGCTGCCTTTAGATATCTCCACGGATATTCATCTGGCGGACATTTCTATCACTTACCAGGATCAAGCGGCGGGCCGGCACTATCGCGTCAAAAACGGGGATATTCATCTGAAGGCACCGGATGTGGTTGGAAAGCCGGTGAGTGCATCCATTGCCGCGGATATCTCGGTAAATGGCCAGGACCTGCCCCATGCTGCCATCAATGGCACAGTGCAAAATCTGTTTGATTCTTCAAGGCAGATGCGGCTTAATCGCGTGGCCGCCCGAATAGATGCTGATCTGCCGGGGGCTGCGGTTCATGTTCAGGGTGATATGGCGGATACAGGCATTAAAGCCAGTGTCTCGCTTGATCTTAAAGCCCTTGCCGGCGCCGCAGCCCCGCTGCTGCCAAAACTTTTAGATAATAGTGACATAAACGGGCACATGGAGCTAAAAGCCGAGGCCGCCCGGACGGCACCGGATATCATTGGCTTTGATGCCGCACTCAGCGGCAAAGCCGTTTCTCTTGCCGGAAAAATGCTTTCCGGAAACAGCCTGGGGCCGGGGGATATGCGCGTGGCAGCAGCCGGAGAAATGGATCTCGACAAGTTTGATCTGAAACTGGATCAGTCAGAAATTAAACTTTTGGCAAACACCCGCCTGACATGCCGCGGCAGCCTCCGGGATTTGAAAAGTCCTGCACCGGCCGTGGATTTTACGATTGCACCGGTTCATGTGGACCTTAAGGAAATGGCTGCTTTTGGCAAAGATTACCTGCCGCCCGGGCTTATCCCTGGGCAAACAGCTGACAGCCATACTGATTTATCCATTGAAAAAATCCGGATAAAGGGGCGCCTGCCCGCCGGGCAAACTTCAATTAATATACAAGCGCTTGAACTGAATACATCCGGTGTGGGCTATCAAACCGGCATTGAAGCGGCTGAAGGGATTAAAATTGAAGATGCGGGCGTCGCGTTTCAATCCGTCAATGCCGTGCTTGACGATCTGATGCCCTCATCCGCCGAACTGCGAGCCGCTGTCAATATTGGACACCTGACTTATGAGGCCGGGGAAACGCGCATGTCCATGCGGGGATTTTCCCTTGACAGCCTCCGTGTCAAAGCCGGTCAAATAAGTATGGAAGAGGATTCGCCGCTGGGGGTGTCCGGGGAATTTGAGCTATCCAATACCGCGAAAATGAGCTCCTTCGAACTAGAGGATTTGCTCGCGCTAAGCGAGACGAGCCAGTCGCTGGATGTAAGCATGGCAGTCCACCCGGATGGAAAAGCTGCCGGCACCATTGATCACGTGCACATCAAAATCCCCGGCGTACATATTGAAAATTCAGCCTATGGACTGCCCGAAACCAGCGCCGGTCTGGACCTCTCCCTTGCCGAATTCCAGCTCAATGACATGGAAACCTGGGATGTGGATATGAAGGGTCTGAATCTAGGTGTTGATGCGGGCGGCATGATCACCCTGAATCTCACTGCTGCTGCCGAACAGAGCGGCAAAAACCATTTTCATGCGGATCTCGTCTCAGACATCCGCTTAGACCGGATTGTGAAGGCCTTACACCTTGAAGAGCGATTGAATATGGAGGCTTCCGGAGATGCGAACGTACGTGTCCAAATTGCCGGCAGGCGCCCTGATCCCAGGCAATTGGAAGACCTGAAGGCTTTTAAGATTAACGAAAATTTGGGTTTTCTGGATCTTTGCAAAATTACCCTCAACCTGGCGGACGGTGGCCTCAGGTATCAGAAGGATAAAGACGACCGCGTTACCATTGACGGGATTTCAGGCGATCCGCTTTTTGCCTATACGCTTTCCGGAAAGAATGCCGATGGCAAACTCTCCAGTCAAATCCATATCAATCGGGTTATGGATGTAATGGGTATGCAGCCGGCGGATCCAGTGTCCGGCCGGTTCATGCTTGATCTCAGGCATAAGGGATTGGACCGGATGAATGTCACCCAGCACCTTCAAATCCAGCCAGGCAATATTGATCAATCCATCGAGATCGCTTTGGACGGCATAACACCGGATATTTGGGCAAAGTCCCCCTATGAAATTTTTCAACAAATCAGCGGCCGGGCAGCAGCAAATGTTACGCTTCAGGAGAGCCGGGCATTAAAGAATTTCAAGCTCCCGGCTTTAAGCGCCATTGACGTAAACGGCGCCATTGAAAGTTCCGTTACGGTGCAGAAACGGCCTGCGGATACGGTGGAGGCTGATGTTCAACTGAATATGCGGGAGTTTTCCGCAGAAATGGGGGATCTGTTTGCTTTCTCCGGCATAAACGGCAATATTGGATTATCCAGGAAAGTGACAATCAAGCCGGCGGCATCCATGACAGATGGCGACAGGTCAAGCACCCGGCTTTCGCAGCAGATGATGCAGGGCAGCCGGGACTCTTTAATGACAGATGCGACAGCAGCCGGCGCCTTTAGCGGCAGCATGAACCCGCTTACAGGTCATGCAGACCGCAAACAGGGGATTTCTTTACAGTCCGGGAAAATCTCCGCCGCCGGTGTGCCGATCAGGATCGGCCCCTCCCGGATTAATATCGGGCTTTCCCGGGGCCTACCGGCCATCGACTCTTTGAAACTCGATATTCTTGGCGGCACGCTGATCGGCGATCTGCTGATCAATCCGCAATCCGGCGGATATTTTCTGGAAACCCGGATGAATTTTACCGGCCTGGATGCAGCCTCCATTTTTCCGGAAGCCGCGGCAGACATGAAAAGCGGGGCATCTGAAATCAGCGGGGCCATATATGCCAACATTCCGGTGGCCCGAAAAATGGAGAATCTGCTGGAGAATGCGGAAGTGGTGATTGAATTCCGAAAAATCGGCAGCCGCGCTCTGGAACGGCTCCTCTACGCCCTGGACCCCTATGAGAGCAATGAGGCCATTGTCTCCCAGCGCCGCCTGCTTCGCATGGGCTCGCCCAAGCAGGTTCAATTATCTATCAAGGACGGGTTTCTGTCACTGGAAGGAAGCGTTCTGGTGAAATCCGTGCCGATTTCCATCCCCCCGCTTCAGCGCTTAAACATTGCCCGGCTGCCGGGGATTCAAGCCTATGCGAACACTCTTTCGGTCATGGCGCCAATTATACAGCTCCTTGATCTTGCGAGCGCGGAAACCCTGGCAGCTGAAGAGGTGTTTGATAGATGAAAAGGAAAGGACACATCCTATGAAATATGTAATTTGCATTTTACTGTTGACGCTGGTCACCGGCTGCACGCTGGCCCGGGTTGATGTGGAGATGGTGAGCGAGCGGACCGCTTTGGAGAATCAGGTGCTTGGTACCTACAACGCCCTGGACGCCCAGATGCTTCTGGCCGCCTCGGTCCGGGGCGTGGATGAAAGCGGGGCAATCAGCGAGCCGCCAAGGCACAGCCGGGAATACAAAGACGCCATCACCGCCATGCAGACCCTTGATTTTCATGCCGACGATCTGGAAACATTCAAGCGGCTGGGCTGGGTCGGGGAGAACAACCAGGGCTATATTGAACCGTTTGCCATGGAAAAGAAGAATGTGCCTGAAGATCTGAAGGATTTTTCCGATCGGTTTTCGGAATCCGAGTTTGAGCATGTGGTCTCCCGGGTAAACACCGCCCGAAAACAGCTCATGGAGCGGGTGATCTACATGAATGAGAATTTAAAGGAATCGGATATGCCGCGGGTAGAGCGTATTTTTGCCCGGATTCAGGCGGAAAACGCGGCCGCCGGAGTCAGGATACAGACGGAAGACGGGTCATGGAAAACCAAGAAAGAGTCCTGATGAAGATTCATGGATCATATAAAATTGTAGGCGTAACCGCATGCGTGTGGCTGTTTCTGGCAGCTTTGCTGCCCTTCGCCCATGCCCGGGCCGACAATAAAAACCCGGTTATACCGCCGCTTCAGGTCACCGCAGAAACCGAGCCGGTGCTGGATATGGCGGTCTCAGCAGACGGCGGGGATATCGTCTATGTCACCGGCGGCCGCACAAGGTCCAGGCTGTGGATAAGCTCAGCTGATACGGCGGTGTTCAGACTGCCGCGCGAACTTGTTTCCGCCCCGTCGGCCAAACGCGCCCCTGCCCTGTCTCCGGACGGCAAACACCTCGCCTATGTGGATACCCGGTTTGATGCCAAAGGTGATATTTTTCTGTTAAACCTCAAAACCCCGGATACACCGCCGGTCCGGCTCACCGGCCGGGATACGGCGGATGACATGCCTGTGTTTTCAGCCGACGGCCGACGGATTTTTTTCAACCAGGCAGAATCAAACGGCCAAAATCATCTGGCCATTCTTGATCCCGGGCAGCCGCAGGCCGCCCCAAAGCCTGTCAATACCGGCGGGGACGGTATGTCCGCGGCCGTGTCCCCGGACGGACATAAACTGGCCTTTATTTCTTTCAGGGCGGATGCGGGCGGGGATGTCTTTGTCCATGACCTTACCACCAAAAACACCCGGCAGATCACCAGCGGACCGGCCATTGACCGGCATCCCGCCTGGGGGCCGGACGGGACGCACATCTACTTCTCGAGAATCGATTCAGACACCAATCAGGACGGCCGCCTGAGCCCTGCCGACAATTCCGTTATATGCCGGATTGCCGCGGAAGCCGAAAATGCGCGTGCCTGGCCATTGACCCAATTGAACCATTCAGCAATACATCCCCGGGTGCGAGAGAATCGCCTGTTCTATCTGTCTGACCGGGCCGGGGTAACCAATTGCCGGACCCTGCCGGCTGCCGGCCGCATTCCCGCTATGGACAGTGCCCGGACCCAGCTTGAACTTGCCCGAAAACTTGCCGATCGCTTTCCGGCCGAACCATACCCGGCCCTGCTTGCTTATTACCGGGTCCTGGAAACATTTGCTGAAAACGCGGCGTTTGCCGCTGAAGCCGGCTGTGCCGTCGGCGAAATATTAGAGCGGTTACATTTCAACGACGCCGCCCGACAAATCTATGCATATACCGCAGAGGCATACCCGGATGTCACCCCCGAAGGACCGCTTGCCCATATCCGGAAAATCCGGCTGGAAGGCCTGCGGAAAATTCAGCAAACAGCCGCTCAAACCCGGCGTATGGAGCTTTTGGATCAGACGATTCAACAGATTGAGGCGTTTTCAGCCGGAAAAACGCTTTCAGTCCGGGCACCGGCCGCCTTTGCCAAAACCCGGCTGATGATCCGGCAGAAACAGGCATCTGCAGAATTTTTGAAGATCATGCAATGGCTAGATCCGATCATTGCCAATGATCAAACACTGCCCGCGCATATGGCCCAGGCTCTTTTTTTTAAGGCCGGGGTCTATGAGCAGGCCGGAATCGCTCAAACCGCTGAAACGGTTTACCGACGGCTGCTCAGGCGTTTTCCCGACCAGCGGCCCTGGACAGACGATGCGGTGGAGCGCCTTCTTGACGTGTCGCTGGCTGAAATTTCCGATGCCTCGCGGGAGATGAAAATCAACCGCCTGCGCCGGATGGCGGAAGAAAGCCGCACGGATATACCGATGCTTGCCATGGCAGCCTTTAATCGGATCGGCGATCTATATTATGCCGCCGGAGACCGGGAAAGCGCCAAGTCGGCCTATCAAATTGTTATTGACAGCTTTGCTGAAAAGAACACCCCGGCGGCGGCAGCCCGGTTTTCGCTGGCAGAGCTTCTTTACCAGGAGGAGCGCTTCAGACAGGCGCTTGATCTTTATGAAAAGGAGATTTCGCAGCGGCCGTCCACAGACCGGATTTATCAGCTGGCCAGAAACGGATATATCCGAAAAACCGCATCTTCCGGAGAATTCCTGTACCGGCTGGGCGAAATCCCATCTGCCAGAAACACCTTCAAAGAGCTGATCGACTATGACGAAACCATCATCCCTGCGCATCGGGGCTACATCAAGTGTGCGGCCGCTGCCGGTGATATAAAACAAATACTGGCCGACTACCGCCGAAAACTTGAACAGCACCCGAACGAACCGATTTGGCTCTATACCACGGGACTTGCCCTGACCTATCTGGAAACCGAAGAGACCGTTGAAGAGGCCCGGGACCTGGTTGAGCAGGCGGTCCGTTTAAACGGGCATGTGGAATATTTCCATCAAACCCTTGGCTATATTTATGAGGTCTCGGAAACGGTTTACGACAAACCCGAACAGCTTGAACGCGCCCTGGAATCCTATAAAATGGCCTATTTTTTAAACGATCCGGATGTAAACCCGGAAAATGCCGCCAACCTGGAACTAAACATCGGAAACGCATTTTATCTGCTCGGTCAATACGGCAAGGGCCTGGAATTCTATGCCAAACGCCTGGACCGGGAGGCGGAATTCTCAGACCCGAATACCGAGATTGTTTTCTATAAACGCTTAGGGGAATGCGCCTTTCAGGCCAGAGCCGCAAAACAAGCCAAAACCGCCTATAACCGGGCGCTTGAAAAAATTGATGAGCGCATGGACCCCCTGGCTGCAGCCAAAGGGTTTGACCGGCTGATCACCCTGAAAACTGAAATGACCGACCGGTTGGGCCTTGTCTGCCAGGAACTTGAAGATTGGGAATGTGCCGTGAATGCATTCAGGAAAGCCTTTGACTTAAATCAAAAACAGGGCCTGACCCGAAATCTGGCCGGAAACCGGCGGGCCGTCGCCTATAACACCTATCACCAGGCCCGGACCTTTACCGGGGCCAAGCGGCGGCGCCTTCTTGAAACCGCTGCAGAAGAGTTCCAAAAGGTGCCGGAACTTGTCAACGCCCACGGAGTGCCCAAGCCGGAGAAGGAGAAAAAAAAGAAAAACCAGGCCCTCTTTGATATTTCCTTTCAAACCGCCCTGGATACAGCCGGCGCAACTGAGGCGGCTCACGGATTCTCTGAAGTACAGGAAAAGCGCCTGGCGGAAACATTTATCGCACGCATCCGTCTTGAATTGGGAGACCTGGCCGCCGCCCGCGCCCATATTGACAAACAGCTCGACGAATACCCCATGGGCGATACTGTTTCTGAAAACGACCGCTACGGCGTGGCCCTTCTTTATCACCGGGCCGGGCTTCTGGCCCATGCCATGGACGAGCCCGAGACAGCCTTTGACCGGTTCGCCTATTCGGCTGAGCTCTGTCTGAAAATGCAGGCGCCGGTCAGCGCGGCCATGAATCTCACCAACATGGCCGCGGGAATGGAAGCCATGCACCCGGCGGATAAGCCGGGCCGCGGATTGACAGATACCCGGATAAAAAGATTTGAGGCCCTGGAGGGTAAGACCCGGGACCTGCTTGAGGCCTCGGCTGCCACCCGAAACTCCCTTCGCCTGGCTGAATACCACAATCGAATGGGCGTGGCCTATGCCGCGACGGCCGGCCGTTTGGTCGGGGCAGGTGCCGACGCTGCGGTGAAAAAAATGAACCGCCTCACCCGTGCGGCCGGCCATTTTACGGCAGGCCTTAAACTTTGCGGGCAAACGGATTTGCAGCCGGCCCGGGAGGCTTATGCAGTTCAAGCCCGGCTGAATTTGAATCTCGCAGCCCTTGCCCATCAGCTGAAAGAGAGCCAAACAGCGGATAAACATTTTGAAAACGCCCTTTCCGCCGCGGAAGAAGGTGTCCTTCCGGATTTCAAATGGCGGGCCCTTGCCGGACTGGGGCGGCTTGAAGCAGCCTTCTCCGTGCTCCAAAACAATATAAGCCCGGCCCGGGCCGGCTGTCAGCCCATGGAGATACTAAACCCATTCAGCCCCCTGGTTTTCAAGACGCTTAAAACGGAAAATCCGGAAGCCGCCTTTAACCTGGCCGAACAAATTGCCGAGCTGGAGCGCTTCAACCGGACGGCAGAGCACATCCAGCCGGCCGGGAAAAACGAAGCCGCGTTTTATGAGAGTGTGTATCCGCGGCTTTTGCGGATACACACCTATCAAACGGAACTGGATGCGGCGGATCCGGATAAAAAGCCGTATATCAAAGAACGGCTTGACCGGGAAAAGTCGCTTCTAACATCTGAGACCGAAAATCTGCCGGATCTGATCCGGCAGATTAAAGACAAAGAGACCCAACACCGGGTCATGATGATCCTGGGCGCATCCCTCCGGGCGGAGAAAATCGCTGATCAGCTGGCAGCAGAAAATCAGCTGGAAAATCCGGATCCGGATAAACTTTCCGGGCTTCGATCGCGCTATGAGGCGCTTATCTCCACCTCCCGCTCTCTCCCGACGCGCACCCAGAATGGCGATGGCCCGATAACAGCGGATTTCATGGATTTTTTACGCCCCCGGCCCGCCGAGGCAATGGATGTGATGGATGCCCTGGGAGAGGACGAGGCCATGCTCCGGATATTTCCCACGGGCAGGGTCGAGCCTTCATATATGGTCTTCATCATCACACCGGAGAGCCTTTCTGTTAAGATTGCTAAAAATATGGAGGCCATCAGACAAACTCTGTCTGAATTTGACCCTGAAAAATTGACCTATATTGCCTATGAAGCCCCGTTGGCGCTTGATCCGGAACAACCCTATCCGCAGGCCTTAAGCGGAACTCATCTGTATCGCTGTCTTTCCAGTAAAAAACCCTTTAAACAGCATCTTCTCAGCATATCAGATGAGTTCGATTTAAGCGGTTTGGCGGAACTGTTTGAGGTCATGAATTGGGAAGACGCGGCAGACCGGTCCGCTGTCAATGATTCCTATGTGCTGAGGGCGGCAAATACCCTTGTCATGCCTCACACTTTGGCCCGGGTTTCCACCGTCCCCACCAACGCCGGGGAATCAGCCGAATCGTTTCTGGCGGTTCATACGGGATCTGGAAAGCGTCTGCCCCTGGCGGATCTGCTTTCGCAGACTTCCAGCCTGACCCTGTCTGTTATCACTGATCCGCCGGAGTCGGAAATCGATCGCATTGCCCATTTGTTTTCGATTTACGGGTGCCCGAGCCTGATCCTGCTTAAACAGCCGTTTTCCGAGGAAAAAACCCGCATTGCGGATTTATTGAGCGGGTATATAGAGATGACCCCCTTTGATGCCACTGCCATGACGGGCCAACCTTTCCGGCCGCTTTATATCGGGGATGCCGGCATGACCCCGGATGAATCCGCCGAGTTTGCCAGAAAAAACTTTATCGCTTATATCAAGGCCGGCCGCTCAGCCTTTGATCAGGGCAACCCGAAAGAAGCGCTGGTCAACTTTGAGCATGCCGTATCCATCGCTTCTGAGGTTCCGGATTTCAGCCAATACCTGCCGGCCTTGTACCAGTTTGGCCGGGAATCCGCATATCAGGCGGGACATCTGGAAAAGGCGCTTGCGTTTGCAGAGAAACTGACAGAAATACTCGAAGCCGAAAAGCCGGACAGCCGCGCCCATGCCGAGGCCATGCTGACCCTGGGCCTCATCCATGCCCGGAAAAGCCAATATGACCGGGCCGTGCCGGTGATCGAGACGGCAGTGGATATGTTCGCCATGCTGGGCGCGGATCAGAAGCTGGCCGCTGCCATGAAGGATCTGGGGGTGGTTCTGGAGAATGCCACCCATTATGAATCCGCACTAAGCCGGTTTCAAAAAGCGGCCCAATTAAGCCGGGACATCAATGACCGCCAGATGCTGGCCGCCCAGCATCTAAACATCGGCCGCATCCATGATCTCAGGTTAAACCGCTACCCCGAGTCCATCCAGCACTATGAAAAAGCCCTTGCCCTGTACAAGGAGATGGACAACCCGGAAAAAACCGCAGAGGCCCGCCTGAATATCGGCCGATGCTATCGCCTGCTGGGTATTTTTCCCAAAGCCGAGAACCAGTATGAGAAGGCGCTTTCAATGGCTGCCGGCAGCGGCCTAAATGAAAATCGGCTTAAAGCCAAAATCATCATCGAACAGGCAAACAATGCCTGGTTCCAGGGGGATTTTGAAACCGCCTTCAAGCTTCAGCGAAAGTGCCATGAGCTGGCCGAGCAAACAGACTACCCGCTGCTTGAAGTGATCTCCAAAAACACGGCCGGGCTGATCTGGTGGTCGCTCGGGAACTTTGAAAAATCCCTGACGGAACTGGAAATTGCCCTTAAACAGGCCCGGCAGCTTGATATCCGGCCGGATGAAATCGCCTCCACCCTGAACAACATCGGCCTGGTGCACCGGGAGCGGGGCGACTATGAGAAAGCCCTTGAGACATTTGATCAGGCCCTGGCCATTGATACAGAGCTCCAATCCAAATGGGCCATGGCCTATGATTATCGGAACAAAGGGCTGACCTATCTTGAAATGAAGCAGCCAGAGACTGCCGTGCCGCTATTTGAAAAGGCATTTGAGCTGTCAAATGCCATCGGCAATCAGATTAATGCCGCCAAAGCCCGGCTCGGCCTGGGCAATGCGCTGCTTGCCCTAAAAACCTATGAATCCGCCAAAGACGCCTATTCTGAGGCGCTTTCGCTGTCAAAAAAAATGCGGATAAAGGAAACCCATTGGCGGGCGCTTTACGGCCTGGGCCGGGTGAGCCTTGCCCTTGAAAACGACCGGGAGGCGGCTGAAACCTATCTGCGCGATGCAATTGACATCATCGAATCCATGCGCTCTGCCATAAAGGTAAAAGAGCTCAAGGAAAATTTCATGGAAAACCGGCTTGATGTGTATAAAGATCTGGTCCGCCTTTTGGCGGATATGGCGCAGCCGGAGGCGGCGTTTGAAATCGCGGAACGCTCCCGATCCAGAAATTTCATCGATCTTCTGGGCACCCAGCGAATTTCGCTGGGAAGTGCGATTGAAACCGAACTCTATGATAAACAGGCCGTGCTGGCCGCTGAAATCGAGGCGACTGAGCAGCTTCTGGCGGCTGCCGAAAACGCGGGTGAAGTCCAAACCTATCAGGCGGCGCTTAAAAATTTAAAAAATGAGCGGCAGAACCTGATGCTGGATATCCAGGCCAAACACCCGCGTCTCTCAACACTTATTTCCATTCCGACCGTAAGTGCTGATAAAATTGTCAGCCGCCTGGAAACCGACGCCGGGCTTTTGTCCTATTATGTACTGGATGATGAACTCCTCTGCTGGGTGCTTAAAAATCCGCAGACGGGCTCAGGCTCAGGCGATGCCCCGGTCCGGCTTTTCCGCATTCCCTCGGATCAAAGCCGGTTAAACTCCCGGGTGCATAGGTACCGGCGGATCATTCAGAACCTGGAACCCTATGAAACCCATTCAAAAGAGCTGTACGACCGGCTGATCGCGCCGGTCATAGAGGCCCTTGACGGCATCCATACGCTGGGGATCATTCCCCATGGATCGCTGCACTATCTCTCCTTTGCCACCCTGTCAAGCGGAGAGAATTTTCTGATTGACGAGTTTTCGCTTTTTTATCTGCCAAGCGCCAGTGTGCTGGATTATACTCTGCCCCGAAGGATCAAGCGGCCCAAGCTCCAGCTCCAGGTCCTTGCCATCGGCAACCCGGATTTGGAAAACCCGGCCCTGGAACTGCCCTTTGCCGAGCAGGAGGTAAACTCCATCCACTGGAATTTTCCGGAGATCACCACCCTCATCGGGGAGAAGGCGACCGAGGCCTGGGTGGTAGAAAATATCGCCCGGTTTGATATCATCCATATTGCCTCGCACGGCGAATTTGATCCTGTCAATCCGCTGATGTCCGCCATCAAGTTGAGCCGGCCGGCGGGCGCCAAAAGTCTATCCGACCTGACAGCCGACGGGAATCTGCGGGCGGCTGAAGTTTTCGGCTTGGATATCCGGGCGGATATGGTATGCTTAAGTGCGTGCCAGACCGGCCTGGGAAAAGTGGAAGCCGGGGATGAAATCATCGGATTGAACCGCTCGTTTTTTTATGCCGGCACCCACACGATAATTTCAAGCCTCTGGCGGGTAAGCGATGTATCCACCGCCATGTTGATAAAGACCTTCTACCGCCGGTATACGGTGAACAATAAGGCGGACAGCCTGCGCGCCGCCGCCCGTCACGTAAAGGGCCGATACCCGCACCCGGGCTACTGGGGCGCGTTTACATTGGTGGGGGATTTTAAATAAAAAAGAGGAGTAAAAATGAAAACACGCATTCAACTGATGTTTTTTCTGGCCGTTTTCTGTCTGGCAGCGGCAGGCCTTGCTTTTGCGGAAGGCGAAGAAATCCTCTGGGTGACTTCCGGGAGCGCGGATCTAAAAGCCGAACGCTTTATTTCTTCGGATACCATTGCCGAACTTCAGCGCGGGGCCGAG
Organism: Desulfobacterales bacterium; assembly: GCA_034520365.1. Lineage (NCBI taxonomy): Bacteria > Pseudomonadati > Thermodesulfobacteriota > Desulfobacteria > Desulfobacterales > Desulfobacterales bacterium. The sequence continues at coordinate 379,315 of JAXHNP010000002.1, read as the reverse complement.
CTTTCGGTTCAGGCCTATGAATCCAGATGGTATCAGGTCACCACGGAAAATGGCCGGACCGGCTGGGTCTACCGGGGCAAAGTTTCTGAAACCAAACCAGAAATCGCAGATAGCGAAAAAGAAGATGAGGGCGGCGGCATCGGCGGACTGCTCGGCGGATTAGGGGGCAGCTCGGTTGAAACCGAGACCGCTGACAGTGCCCGCAGTATCCGGGGGCTTTCGCCTGAGGCGAAGGCGTATGCGGAGAAAACCGGTACGCCGAAGCAAAGCCGGGAAGCGCTGGATCAGGTGCTTTCCATATCCATCTCAGCGCGCGAACTCGAATCATTTTTAGAAAACGGCCATGTCGGCGAATACGCCGAATAATGATGGGGGATAGGATTATGGGTAAAAAAGGCAGCCATCAAAAATTTAAGACCCGGCGCCAGTTCCTGAAACTGGCCGCGCCACTGGCCATTGGCCTGGCCAGCCCGGCCTATGCCATGGATCTTTTTAAAATCCTTGATCCGGAAGGCAAAAACGAGGATATCCAGAAGGCCAGACAGGCAGCGGAGGGGCTGGGCAGCATCGCCCAGAGTGCGAAAGGCATGGATTACGAGACTGAATTCCATATCGGCGAAACTCTGGCCCTTGAGGGCTTCCAGCGTTACGGACTGCCGGTGGCGGATAAAAAACTCCAGGAATATGTCAATATTCTCGGCAAAGCAGCGGCCGGAAATTCCATCCGGCCAGGTATCAACTATTATTTTGTCGTTGTTGAAAGCCCTTTATACAATGCGTTTGCCTGTCCGGGCGGGATTATTTTTCTGAGTTCCCAGCTGGTCCGGTCCATGTCCGATGAGGCCGAACTGGCCTGCGTACTGGCCCATGAGGTGGGCCATGTATCGCATAAGCATGCCCTGCAGTCCATCCGACGGGCCAAATTCTTAGAAGGCCTGGGCAAGATCGGCACCATTAATATGGACAGCGAGGAGGGCAAGAAATACCGCTCGATGATCGGCGATCTTCAGACCGTGCTCTTTGATAAAGGCCTTGACAAGAATATGGAGTTTGAAGCGGACAAATCCGGCATGGAATTCGGCTACCGCACCGGTTATGACCCGCGGGGCATGATCCGGGTGCTGGAGATGCTTAAGGCCAAGCAGGCGGCCGCCACGCACAAGGGCTCCTGGTTTTCCACCCATCCGCCGCTGGATGCCCGGCTTGAAAGATGTTATGACCACCTTAAGGACTATCCGGATGCATCAGCCTTGGCCACGGTCAAAGACCGGTTTATTGCCTACCGGGAGCGTTTTTAACCTCTATGGTACAGATTTAAAACTGATCAACAGAAAAGACATCTATGCAGACCTATCACGAATGTATCCCCTGTTTTCTGAAACAGGCATTAAATGCTGCAAGGCTTGCGACCGCTGATACCCATGTGCATGAACATGTATTGCGGTGCGTCCTTTCAGATGTCGCCGGCATGAACCTCAATCAGCCGCCGCCCCTGATGGGCCAGCGCATCCATCAAATCATCCGGGCGGCCACAGGCAACAGCGACCCCTATGCGGCGGTCAAAAAGCAATACAATGAATTTGGACTGTCGCTTTATCCGCAGTTAAAACAAACCATCGGGCAGTCGAAAAATCCCCTTGAAGCGGCCATCCGCCTCTCTATTGCCGGAAACATCATTGACTTCGGGCTGGCGGAATCCGTAAATCAGGCGGAAGTCGCCTCGGTGATAGAACAGTCCCTGACCCAACCCCTGGAGGGAGATGTCAGCGCGTTTCAGGCGGCCATGGCATCTGCCCGGAACATCCTGTTCTTAGGCGACAATACCGGGGAAATCGTTTTTGACCGGCTGCTGATTGAAACCCTTGAGCGGGACCGCATCACCTATGTGGTGCGCGGCGGCCCGGTCATCAATGATGCCACGCGCGCGGATGCAGAATTCACCGGTATAACGGAACTGGTGGATGTGATGGACAACGGATCGGACGCACCAGGCACGATTTTGGAGCAGTGCAGCGAATCCTTTCAGCAGGCTTTCAAAGATGCGGATCTGGTGGTGGCAAAGGGCCAGGGCAACTTTGAATCCCTGTCAGACGCGAATCAGCATATTTTCTTTATTTTTAAGGTCAAATGTCCGGTGGTGGCCGCCCATACGGATTGCCCCGCCGGGAGCATGATGATCCATGAAAAGCATATGGATTAAACAGACGTAAACCGGATCGCTGATTGATTTAGGCGCGCTTTTGGATACTCTCAAGAGCCTCATTGATTGCCGTGGACAGGTCCGGCCGGCTTTTGGTGAGCTTTTTCAGAAAGGCTTCGGCTTCCGTTCCGCCGATGCGGCCGAGCAGTGGAATAGCCGCCTTTAATATCACCGATGCATCTTCTGCGCCCACCACCCGTTTAAGAATTTGCCGCCATTTTTTATCCTTAAAGGCGATCTGTTCGCCCAGGCGGATGATATCGGATTCAATGCGGCCGCGCATGGGAATCTGGCGCAGGCCGTTGATGGTGCTGATCAGAAGGGATACGTGCCGGAAATGTGTTGATGCATTTTCCGGGTCCGGTGGCTCAAGGGTCAGCATGTCGAGAATTTCTTGTATGCTGCCGGTGCTGACCGAAGGGAGTTCGCCCAGGGCTTTGACCGCCTGCCAGTTGATCCGGGAGTCTGAATCCCCCAAACTTGTGATGATAAGTGTTTCCAAATCATTGGGCTTAAGACTGGAAATAACATTTAGGGCCTCGAGCCGCAGCCTGGCGTTTGTATCATCTAAAAACGGCCGGATGCTGTCCGCATCAGCCGGGTCATCGCTGACTTCCCGAAGAATCAGCATGGCATTTCTGTACAAATACCATTTGTGATTCGGCTTTTTTAGAATCCGGTGCGCCCATTTCCGGGAAGCCGCTTTTTTTTGTATCAGCCAGTTCACGATATGGCCGCGCAACTGACGGTCCGGTGTATTCGCCAGGATCCGGCCTACTGTTTCTACGCCTAAATAGCCCAGGCAGTCAAAAATGGGGTCCAGGTGTTTTCGTTCTTCCGGATCAACGAGTTCATAGGCCTCGGCCAGGGCATGGGCTTGATCCATGAATACATAGTCAAGCGCACTTTGCACGGTTTCATTTTTGTCTGCATCCGAGGCATCCGTGTTTTTATCAGCCTTCAGGTAAACGGTTTCCGCAGCCAGGGCGTCAATGGATTGGTTTTTGGGACGCGGCAATCTGCCGGCGCTTACCTCGATCACATCTGAAATGTCCGCAATAAGCCGCCAATCCCTGTCTTCAATCAAAAGCGGCATGATCCGCCGGAAACACTTTAAAAAAACAATAATATCATCCACATCATCCGCACTTCGCACAGATTCGGCATAACTGGAAAAATGGGCTTTAACATCCCGCGCCATTTCCCGGGTATTGATGACATACTGGGCGTCCGCCGGCAGTTCTTCAAAGCTAAGGATTTGATTGTCATATAAATGGGCCAGAAAGTTCTGGCCGCCTTTGGCTTTGTCCAAAACGACCCGGCGGGCCACCATTTTAAGGATGCGCTTAATGCCCTTTAATCGCCGGTCGACACTGGCGCTGTCCGGATACTCATCTTTCATGGCATTTAAGCGGTCAAGCTCTTCAAAGGTATAATTGGAGGTGGGCAGCAGCATGTCGATTGGAAACGAATCCACGATAATCTGCTCAATCTCCCGCGGCTTCATGTTTTCTATGTGTTGGGCGATAATATAGCAGTTGACCAGAAAATCGTTCAGCAGTTTGGGGTGCTTTAAGGGACGAATGATATCCTGGATGGACTGCTGCTTGATCTGGGAGACGATATCCGACTCCGTGCCTTTGAACATGGGCAGCAGCTTTAAGTCCTTGGCCAGCCGGTGCATGGCCATCTCAACCCGCCACGGCAGGTCCTTCTCAAGGTTTAACCGGTCATCAAAGAATACGGCGGAAATTTCAGAGATCCCGTCTGCCACCAGGGCGTCGGTTAAAATCTGACCGGGTTTGCGGTCTTCCGAGCGGTCCACTTTGGGGTCACTCATGATATCAATGAATTTTTCAAAATGATCAGTGGTAATCTCTTTTTTGACAGCCAGGCTGAGCAGTTCCTTTTTTGCAAAATACTCGTGCAGTTTGGGGGCGAACAGTTCGGCTTTCCCCTGGCCCACCACGGTCCGAACGGTCACGGGCAGATCCAGAATCCCGGTTATCAGAAAATCCACATGCTCGCGGGTCTCTTCCTTGGTGATCATTAGTTCCCGGGTATCAAAGAGCACTTTTTGAAATTCTTCGTAAAGCCCGTGCTTGGCAGATACCGAGCCCGGATGATCCGGATCATAGTAGCCGCTGCGCAGGATCGCCTTGGTTAAATTCATGATAAACTGTCCCACCGGCTCCACTCGCTGGCGCTCCTCAGCAGTCAGGTCCTTTTTATCATGAAGGGCTTGGCCGTGATCAGCGGCCGGTTCCTCGGCCTCGATTTCATATTCCTGATGGGAGACGACCTCGCGGATCCATTCAAATGCCGCGGGGGCCTGGGAAGGATCCGGCTGCTCAGATGAATTCGGCATTTCGATCCCGTCTGTTATCGACGCGTTTGATTCCACTGGTTCCGGTTCAGCGGGTTTGGGCGTGCCTTCAGGCGCACGGGCCGCGGCACCCTCCCCGATACTGATACGCCGGCCATAATCCAGATCCAGGGAAAGCTCCCCGTCATCGGAGTCGTCTGCAGGCGCTTCATAAAACGGCGCGCAGTTAAGTCTTTGCGCATACTCATCGTGTGCAGAGAGTTCGGTGTCAAGTTCATAAATAAAATTATCAAAACTATCATCCAGATTGACCTGTATGCCGGTTATTGGGGAATCTATGCGTTTTCCGGCACTTCCTTCCAAAGAAAAAAGACGATTGACCATCGGGATAATCAGGGAGATAACAAGCAGCGTACCGTGGGCGACAGGGGTACGCGTCGGCAAAAGCAGGCGTTTCTGCTGGATTTCTTCATAGTACCGGCAGAAATCCTCACTTGACTCGAATTTCAGGATAATCAGGCGTTTTTTCATGAACCTGTCTCAGGTCTATAATTCTTTTTTGCCGATATATTTTTATTTGACAAGATTGTATTGTATCTTGGATAATTTATTCGTTTTCGGACACGGATGTTAACCCTATTGTTACTTATAATATCATGAAAATCAACAGCTTAATATTTAACCTGCTGACAGTTTTTTGTTTATTTGTTTTTTTGAGTGCCATTCCGGTTCATGCGGGCGGCATTCGAAAGGCTATATTTGCCGGTAAATTCTATCCCGAAGATCCCGAACAGCTGGATCGGCAAATACAAGAATTCCTGAAAGAAGCCGAAAAAACGAATATGCAGGTGTCGCCGGATAAAAATTTACGGGCGCTGGTGATGCCCCATGCCGGATATATCTATTCGGGCCGCACGGCGGCCCATGCAGCAAGGGTTTTGGATGGCACGGACTTCTCAAAAGTTATTGTTCTTGGGCCCGACCATCGCGTGGGGTTTCGAAATTGCGCCATCAGCAACGCGGATTCATATGAAACCCCGCTGGGGCGAATCGATCTGCATCCGGATGCCGATCAATTGCGGCGCCGGTTTGACTGCTTTCGGCATGTTCCGGCATCGGATCAAAAAGAGCACAGCATAGAGGTCATTCTCCCGTTTCTCCAGGCAAAGCTGCGGGATTTCCGGATGGTGCCGATTGTCATGGGCCCGGGGGATACTGAGCAATATGCAGGAGCCATTGACAGCATCTATGATCATACCACCCTGCTGGTTGTCAGCACGGATCTTTCGCATTATCTTTCATATGAAAAAGCCAATAAACGCGATCAACAGACCATAAACCGGATATTAAATCTAAATGACAAGAATTTGGCAGATGGCAGTAACCGGGCGTGCGGGTTGGCCGGGCTTCAGGTTTTGATCAATCTGTCCAAACAGCATAACTGGGAGCCTGTGCTGCTTTTTCATGAGAACAGCGGAGATACGGCAGGCCCCCGCCAGCAGGTTGTCGGCTATGCTGCCATCGCCTTTTACGGAGAGGATGCCATGACACAGTCAAATGAAATGAGCGAAGAAAAAGGGCAGCAGCTGGTCCGGCTGGCGCGGCAGAGCATTGCCGGCCGGCTCGGTGTTAAGCCGGATGCGGCAGCAGATGTTGAATCCCGTATGTCTGATGGGGTTTTCCAATCAAAGCGGGGCACATTCGTCACTCTGACCAAAAACAACCAGCTTCGCGGATGCATCGGCAACCTGCTGCCGGATAAACCGCTCGCAGAAGGGGTTAAGGATAACGCGCTTAATGCCGCATTCAGTGATCCCCGGTTCCCGGCGCTTTCCAGGGAGGAGCTTGATCAGATCGAAATTGAGGTAAGCCTCCTGACCGAACCGCAGCCTCTCTCATACGAGGATGCGGATGACCTTCTGGCCAAGATTCGGCCGCAGGTGGACGGGGTAATTATTAAAAAGGGCATGCACAGCTCAACATTTCTTCCGCAGGTCTGGGAGCAGCTTCCGGACAAAGAATCGTTTTTGTCCCATCTATGTCTCAAAGCCGGATTGCCGGGGGACAAATGGAAAAAGGGGGATCTGGAAGTTCTGACCTACCAGGTACAGTATTTTGAAGAGCACAAATGATCGGCTGATCGCCCTTGTCGTCATCACCACCGGTATATCCTCGGTGGTTACCCAGCTGCTGGTCATCCGGGAGTTTCTGTCCCTGTTTAACGGCAATGAATTCGTCGTTGCCCTGATTCTTTTCAACTGGCTGCTGCTGGGGGGCATCGGTACCATGCTGGCCAAAACGGCCGGGCGGGGGGCAACGCTTGTGCGGCTTAGCTGGCTCTCGCTTCTACTGGTGGCGCTATCGCCGCTGGAGGTTTATGCGATCCGGGAACTGCGGGATGTCTTCTTTATTCACGGCGCATCCGTCGGCTTCTACCCAACCCTTATTTATACGCTTTTAACCATTGCCCCGTACTGCCTGGTTTTGGGTTTTGCCCTGCCCTACAGCCTGAGTGTGGCGGAAAAGCTGATCCCCAATTATCCGGGAATCCGGATCTATATAACCGATAACATCGGCGATGTGACCGGCGGGGCGCTGTTTTCCTTTGCCCTGGTTATTTTTCTGTCCCCCTTTCAGGCGCTTTTTTTTGCCAATTTGCCGCTAATAATTGCGGCATTTTTATTGATGCCCCGCCCAAGGCGGATGAAAACCGTGTTTGCGGCCGGTTTAACAGCCGCCATGGCCTGTCTGGCGTTTGGCCTTTATATGGAACGTCCCTCGCTTGTACCTGAGGAAGGGGATCTGGCCTATTACGAAGAGTCCAGGTACGGCCGGATAGAAGTGCATCAGGCCGATGGTCAGCAGACCCTATTTCTGGACGGGGTGCCGCTGTTTAGCAGCGAGAATGTAACCCTGGCAGAAGAAACCGTCCACTACCCCCTCTCCCAGCTTGATGCGGTCAACCAAATCCTGCTGATTTCCGCAGAGGGCGGCATCATGAAAGAAATTGCCAAATACCTGCCTGAACAGGTGGATTATGTGGAAATCGACCCCCGGATCACACAGGTGCAATTCCGGTTTAATCTGCTCCAACAACCGCCCTGGCTCCACGTGATCCATCAGGACGGCCGGGCATTTTTAAAGGAAACGGATAAAACCTATAATGCCATTTTGTTAAACCTGCCGGAACCGGATACATTTCAGCTGAACCGCTTTTATACGGACCGGTTCTTTGAGCTGGCCCGAAAGCGGTTGAAACCCGAGGGAGTATTCCTCTTTTCTGTCGACGGCATTAACAATTATCTCTCCAAAGCCCAGCGGCAAAAGATATCCTCGCTTTACCGGACTGCCAAAACCCAATTTGAGCATGTTCTGATGCTGCCCGGTGAGCGGATTTATTTCTTATGCCGAAACGCCCCGCTAAACCCGGATATCCCCGATCTGCTGGCTGCCAGGGGAATTGAAACCACCTATATTCAGGGCTATTTTTACGGCAATATTACCAAAACCCGGATCGATCGCCTCAGGGCTGAGGTGATGCCGGATGCACCGGTTAACCGCGATCATGCCCCGAACATGATCCGCATCATGTTCGCCGAATGGTTCACCCAGTATGCCAGTTCACCCGCCTTGTTTTTAGTCCTGATTGCGGCGCTGGCCGGGCTTTATTTTATTCTGATCAGCCGGGAGGAGTTTGTACTTTTTTCCACCGGATGCCTGACCATGGGCAGTGAAACCCTGGTGATATTTGCGTTTCAGATCTTTTTTGGCTATATTTATTATCAAATCGGACTGATCGTCACCGTTTTTCTGGCAGGACTCCTGCCGGGGGCTTTCTTTGGCGAGCGGCTTCGTCAATACGGCCACCAGGTGCTAATGATTACCGATGCCCTGCTGATCGGTCTGCTGCTTTTTTTTATTGCCGGTGTTTACGTGGTGGGCGATCATCTGCCCTTAGGCAGTTTTCTGGCTTTCGGGTTTATGGTATCCGCCGCCTGCGGCTGCCAGTTTCCGGTGGCCCTATATCTGCGCGGAAGTAACCAGTCCGCTGCCATACAGTCATTTTCAGCCGATCTGATTGGAGCGGCCGCCGGCACGCTGATTACGAGCGTGCTCTTAATTCCCTATGCAGGGATTCTATGGGCTGCGGCGGCTCTGGCAGGGATTAAAACCGCAAGCCTAATTTTAATGCGAACAGGCCATGATCTGCATATCCAGACGTAAATTTCTGACAGCCGGTACGCTGGCGGCCGGCGCCGCCTTGCTGCCATGCCCGGCCTCGGTTTTTGCCGGAAAATCGGAGAAACCATCCGATATCTCCGGCACTGTTTTTAAAAACGACGCACCGGATGAACTTTGGAAATGGTCCCGGGAAGTTGATTACTATCATAAACTGCCAAACGGGAATATGGCCTGCGGCATTTGTCCCAACAACTGCGAGCTCTCTGACGGCGACCGCAGCGTATGCCGCTCCCGGGTAAACATTGACGGCAGGCTCTATACCCTTGCCTATGGAAACCCTTGCGCGGTAAATCTGGACCCGATTGAAAAAAAACCCTTGTTCCATTTTCATCCCCGGTCCAAATCCCTGTCCATCGCCGCCACCGGCTGCAACTTTAGATGTCTGAACTGTCAGAACTGGCAGATATCCCAGGTAAAACCGGAGGCGGTCCGGCACTATGACCTGTTTCCGGAAGCGATAGTGAAAAAAGCCAGGGAAAACGAGGCAACCTCGATTTCATACACCTATACCGAGCCCACCACCTATTTCGAGTACATGACGGATACAGCGGCAATCGCCCATCAGCATGGGATTTACAATGTGTGGGTATCTAACGGTTTTATCAATCAGGAACCGCTTTTGCATCTGTGTAAAGTCCTGGATGCGGCCAATGTGAATCTGAAATCATTCAGCGACGCGCTTTATCGGAAATTAAACGGCGGGCGCCTCCAGCCGGTGCTGGATACATTCAAAACCCTGCATGATAAGGACGTACATTTTGAGATGACCACGCTGGTGGTGCCCGGGTATGTCGATGACCCGGAGATGATCAAGAACATGTGCGGCTGGATTCTTAAAAATCTGGGGCCGGATCACCCGCTCCATTTTCTTCGCTTCTTTCCCCGGTATAAACTGGACCGCCTGCCGCCCACGCCTGTGTCCAAATTGACCGCATTCCGCGAACTGGCCATGAAAGAAGGCATCCGGTATGTGTATGTGGGCAATGTGCCCGGCCATGAGGGCAATCATACCTACTGCCATAACTGCGGCAGACTTTTAATCAAACGCAGCGGCTATCATATGCCGGAATTTAATTTAAACGGCAATCACTGCAAATTCTGCAACACACGGATTCCCGGTGTTTGGACATAACGGATTCAGAATGCGTTTAAGGGAGCGCAAAAAAAAGGGACGGCTGTTAATCAGCCTGATTCTTTTCGGTCTCTTTATCAGTCTGCCTTCATGCGGCCAGAAGCGGATAGTCCGGACCATGGAAGTGACAGCCTACTGCGGTTGCGGCAAATGCTGCAACTGGGAGCGGGGCAGCTGGAAATGCCTGAAACTGGATTTCTGGAACCGTTATATCAATGAGGGCAAATATGCGGGAAAACCCTATTCCGGTCTGACCGCAAGCGGTACCAAGCCGCATGAGCCCAGGCCCGGCCTGTTTTCCGCGGATAGTATCAAGCATCCGTGGATAATCCCGTTTCGGATCGTTTTTCCGTGGCTCTGGCTGCCCCGGGACGGCACTATTGCCGCAGACACCCGGCATCATCCATTCGGCACCCGCATGTATGTGCCGGGATATGGATATGGCGTGGTTGAGGATCGCGGGGGCGCCATAAAAGGACCCAATCGGCTTGATCTGTATTACAGATCCCATTCCGAAGCCCTGGAATGGGGTCGTCAGCACGTCAAGGTGGAAATTTTAAAATAGCCGGCCGGAAGCATTTATGCGATGGCAGCGGCGCTTAATGCCGGCGCTGATAGTAGGTTTCTTCGTCCTTGCGCACCATTTCAATCGCTCCGGCACTTACCATCGGCTCCAGATATTTTAGGATCTCATGGGGATGCGTGTTCAACCCATGGGCAATATCTTTAAGCGTGCAGGGCCGGCGCGACAAAAGCTGAATCAGGTCCTCCTTTAGCGCGGATCCGGCGGCGCCGGCCGCCTCGCCCTGGTATGGCACAACGATTTCCGCCCGATCCCCCAGCATCTGCTTGATTTGGATCAAACGCGCATCCGACGGCCGGGAGATGCCGGCTTCAGCCGTCGGCCGGACTGCCGTATTGAGGTGAATCTTGTCCGGCTGCACCCGATCCATCGAGTATTTAAAGGCTTGAATATCCGCATCCGCCGTGTTCATCCCCTGGATCAAAAAAATCTCCACCCATATCTGGCCGGTATATGCCTCACGGAAATGGACCAGGCCTTCCGCCATTTCTTCAAATCCGATTTCAGGACACGGCCGGTTTATCTTTTGAAACATTTCGGGAGTGCAGGCATCAAATGAGGGCAGCACCACATCGGCGGCCATCAGATCCGCCATGACGGCTGGAAACATAAGCATTGAGCCATTGGTCAGCACAGTGACGGGGATTTCAGTGGCGGATTTAAGCCGGGTGATGATTTCCCCTATGTCACTGTTCAATGTCGGCTCCCCTGAGCCGCCCAGCGTGATATAATCCGGCGTAACGCCTTCTTCCAGAGCTTCTTGCACATCGTGGATCACTTTATCGGCAGGAATATAGGGCTTTCGCTCAATAGTCGGCGCCGGTGTGCGCCCGATCTGGCAGTAAATGCAATCATATGAACAGATTTTGTAGGGAACCAGATCAACGCCCAGGGACCGGCCCAGCCGGCGTGACGGGACCGGTCCGTAAACCACTTTATCCCCCATTTATATTTCCTTTCATTTTAAACGGATCGAACCGATCACTCATTCTTAACTCTGCCCCTCAGGGTTTTTAAACGTCCTCTTCTGGTTTTGGCTTCCAGCCGCTTTTTCTGCGTACTCTTTGAGGGCTTGGTCGGCCTGCGCTGTTTTCGTTCGACAGAAACCTTTTTTATAAGCGATTTCAAGCGATTCAGCGCATCCTCCTTGTTCTTCTGCTGGCTCCGGAAACGCTGTGCCTTGATGATGATGACCCCATCCTTTGTCATCCGCTGATCCTTGCATTGAAGCAGCCGCTCCTTATAGAAATCAGGCAAAGAGGAGGATTTGACATCGAATCGCAGCTGCACAGCTGTTGCCACTTTATTGACATTCTGCCCGCCGGCCCCCTGCGCCCGGATGGGCTGGAATGCAAGCTCTGAATCGGGAATAAGGATGTGGTTGGAAATTTTAAGCATGTGAAATACAAAGATGGGTTAATTCATCAGCTCAGAAAGCATATTTTCAAAACAGTGATTCATATCAACGCATACATACCCCTTTTGGCAATTGATTACCAGAGACAAATAATTTCCGCGCCGCGTTGCGCACATTTCATATATAATGCCTCCTTTGCTGAGTTACTTTATCCCTTATTTTTCCATAAATATAAACAACACTGTCTGATCATGCAAAACCCCGCCGGCCTGACGCTTTTGATAGCGCTTGCAAGCAGGTATCGATACTGATAAAAGAGATGTAAATTTTTAACAGCAAGGAGAAAACCATCCATGACAGAGAAAGATTGGGAAAATCCCGAGGAAGACGCCCAGGATCAAAATTCCGCAGAGAATGAAGAAAGCGAAGATTTTGAATCGCTTTTTGAATCCTATATGACCGATATGCGACCGGATATACGAGTCGGAGAAAAAATTTCCGGAGAAATTATTGTGATCGGCCAGGACAGCGTATTCTTAAATACCGGCAGCAAGATCGACGGGGTCGTAGATAAATCTGAGCTGATCGATGAAAACGGTGAATTCCCCTATAAAGTCGGCGATCAGCTGGAGCTCTATGTGGTTGCCGCGGGTGACGGCGAACTGCAGCTCTCCAAGGCCATCGGCAGCACCGGCAGTTCCGAACTCCTCTATGATGCGCTGCAGAACAAAATCCCCGTTGAAGGCAAAGTCACAGAAACCTGTAAAGGCGGATTCAAGGTGCAGGTAATGGGCAAAACAGCTTTCTGTCCCATCAGCCAAATCGACAATGCCTACGTGGAAAAGCCTGAAACCTATGTCGGCGTCACCCTGGAATTTTTAATCGAGCGGATTGAGGAAAAGGGGCGCAATGTGGTGGTAAACCGCCGGAAATATCTTGAACGGCTGCTCGCCGAAGAACGGGAGAAGTTTTTACAGCAGGTCAGTCCCGGCGATACGGTAAACGGCAAAGTTTCCAAGCTGATGCCGTACGGCGCGTTTGTTGAACTCAACCCCGGTGTTGAAGGCATGGTGCATATTTCTGAGCTTAGCTGGTCCCGGGTGGCGGAGCCGGCTGAGGCGGTGTCGGTGGGCGATCCCCTGCCGGTCAAGATTCTTTCCATTAATGAGGCAGATCCCAAATCCGGCGGCCTTAAGATCTCGCTTTCCGCCAAACAGGTCAGCAGCGATCCCTGGGAAACCGCGGCGGAACGATTTCATGCGGGCGATAAGGTTGAAGGCCGGGTCACCCGGTGTGCGGATTTTGGCGCTTTTGTCGAGGTTGAGCCGGGTATCGAAGGGCTGGTCCATATCAGTGAAATGAGCCATGTTAAACGGGTGGTTAAAGCCGAAGACGAAGTGAGCCCCGGCGATAAAGTGGCGGTGACAATTAAATCCGTTGATCCGGCCCAAAAGCGCATGTCGCTCAGCATGAAGGATGCCGAGGGCGATCCCTGGCTTAACATTGAAAACCGCCTGTCTGTCGGGCAGACGGTTTCCGGCCGGATCGAGAAAAAAGCGGATTTCGGCTATTTCATCAATCTGGCGCCCGGGATTACCGGCCTGCTGCCCAAATCCAAAATTGACCGGGCACCCGATCCGCAGGCGATTGAAAAACTAAAAACCGATGATCCCATAACTGTTAAAATAGAGGCCATGGACACCCGGGATAAAAAAATCACTCTGGCAGCGGCGGATGCGGTGGATCAGGCAGACATCAAAAAATACGCATCTGATGACGCCGCCAAGCCATCCGCAGGCATGGGGTCGCTCGGTGAAAAGCTCCAGGAAGCTCTGAAATCCAAAAAATGATATATCACCGGTATCTATTTCTTGTTAAATATACCGTTTATAATCATGATTAAGGCGCCCAGCACAACCAGGACCAGAAACAAGGGCAGATGAATAAAGCCATCCATCCACTTCTGCATAAAACCGGCCGGCAGACTGCTGATCCATTCAAAGTTCTCCGGACCGCCGAATGCATTCATAAATGAAACATGGCCGCTGACTTTTGTCCCACCGCCGGGGCCGGACCCCGCCATCATTTTTTCAATCATTTTAAACCCGTAAAGCACGGCCCCGCTTAATAAAATAATCAGGCCAGCTAAAGATGTCTTGGTCATGCCTTATCCTCCCGTTTTCATGAATTCAAATGAGATTGAGACCGGTCATGGCAGTATCGACTTATCCTATACCAGAAATTGGCTGCGGGATGCTATCATATTTTCATTTAGCCGGAATAATCTTTCTGAAAATAATTTATAAGGCCGGCGCATTCATGTGACAGATCCTTGCAATGATCAGGCGGACTTTAGCTCAGCCTTCATAAATTCACGGTTTAAACGGGCGATTTCACGGATGGAAATCCCTTTCGGGCATTCCACCTCGCATTCGGTCTCATTGGAGCAGTTGCCGAATCCCAGTTCATCCATTTTCCGGACCATGGCGCGGACCCGGCGGGCCGCCTCCGGCCGGCCCTGGGGCAGAAGCGCAAGATGCGACACCTTTGCCCCGATAAAGAGCATGGCCGAGGCATTCGGGCAGGCGGCCACGCAGGCGCCGCAGCCGATACAGGCGGCCGCGTTAAATGCCGCATCCGCGGCGTCCTTGGGGATCGGCGTGGTATTGGCATCCGGGGCGCCCCCGGCATTTACGGAAATGTAGCCGCCGGCCTGGATAATCCGGTCCAGTGCTGAGCGATCCACGACCAGATCCTTTACCTGTTTAAACGCCCGGGCCCGCCAGGGTTCGATGACAATGGTGTCACCGTCCGAAAAATGCCGCATATGCAACTGGCAAAGGGTGGTTTCCGCCTCCTGCCCATGAGGCCGGCCGTTTACGACTGCGCCGCACATGCCGCATATGCCCTCCCGGCAGTCATGATCGAATGCAATCGGTTCGATATTTTTTTGCGTCAGTTCCTCGTTGACCACATCCAGCATTTCAAGAAAAGACATATCTGTTGAAATATTATTTGCCGGATAGGTTTCAAACCGCCCCTTTTTATCTGTTCGGTTCTGCCGCCAAACCTTTAATGTAAGATTAATCGTTGACGCGCTCATTATTTATAGCTCCTTTGGCTCAGCTCGACATTCTCAAACATCAGAGGTTCCGTGTGAAGTGCCGGCGCCTGTTCCTTGCCCTTAAATTCCCAGGCATTCACATGGCAGTAATTCTCGTCATCCCGCAGGGCCTCATGATCTTCTGTCTGGCAGGCCAGGTTGAAATGGCAACCGCAGGATTCCTCCCGATTGAGCGCATCCAGCACCATCAGTTCGCCGAATTCGAGAAAATCCGCCACCCGGCCGGCCTTTTCAAGGCTCTGATTCAAATCCTCGCTGCTGCCCGGCACATTGACTTCTTTCCAGAACCGGGCGCGAAGCTCCCGGATCATTTTCAGCGCTTTTTCCAGGCTTTCCATATCCCTTGACATGCCGCAGTAATCCCACAGGATCATGCCGAGTTCCCGGTGAATCTCGTCAACCGTGCGATGGCCGTTAATGGAGAGAAGCTTTTCCGCCTGCGCGGTCACATCGGTTTTGCTCTTCGCAAATGCGTCGTGATCCGTCTTCACTTCCGGCAGCTCTGTCCCGGCCAGATATCCGCCAATGGTATAGGGGATAATGAAATACCCGTCTGCCAGTCCCTGCATCAGGGCGCTGGCTCCCAGGCGGTTGGCCCCGTGATCGCTAAAGTTGGCCTCTCCGAGCACGAACAAGCCGTCAATCGTACTCATCAGGTTGTAATCCACCCACAGGCCGCCCATGGTATAGTGAACCGCCGGATAAATCTGCATGGGCGTCTCGTATGGATTTTCGCCGGTGATTTTTTCATACATTTGAAACAGATTACCGTACCTGGCTTCAATGACATCCTTCCCATCCCGTTTGATCGCATCCGCGAAATCCAAATATACGGCCAACCCGGTCTCGCCCACGCCTTTTCCCTGATCGCACTGTTCCTTGGCGTTTCGCGAGGCCACGTCCCGGGGCACGAGATTTCCGAAACTCGGATATTTGCGCTCCAGGTAGTAATCCCGTTCGGATTCCGGAATCTGGTTGGGCGGCCGTTTATCCCCGGGCTGCCTGGAAACCCAAACCCGGCCGTCATTTCTCAAACTCTCGCTCATCAGCGTCAGTTTGGATTGATAAGTGCCGTGTACCGGAATACAGGTTGGATGGATCTGGGTAAAACAGGGGTTGGCAAAATAGGCGCCTTTTTTATACGCGCGATACGCGGCCGTTACATTGCAGGACATGGCGTTGGTGGACAGAAAATAGGCGTTGCCGTAGCCGCCGGTGGCCAGCACCACCGCATGGGCGGCATAAGTTTCAAGTTTTCCGGTAATCAGATTTCGTACCAAAATACCCCGGGCTTTGCCGTCAACAATAACCAAATCCAGCATCTCCCGGCGGGGGAACATCTCCACTTTTCCTTTGGCCACCTGGCGCATCAGCGCGCTGTAGGCGCCGAGCAGCAATTGCTGGCCGGTCTGGCCTTTGGCATAAAACGTCCGCGAGACCTGGGCGCCGCCAAAGGACCGGTTATCCAGCAGCCCGCCGTAATCCCGGGCAAAAGGAATCCCCTGGGCCACACAGTGGTCGATGATCTGGGTGGAAAGCTGGGCCAGGCGGTAAACATTGGCCTCCCGGGACCTGAAATCCCCGCCTTTGATCGTATCATAGAACAGCCGCCAAACGCTGTCGCCGTCATTGGCATAATTTTTGGCCGCATTGATTCCGCCCTGGGCGGCAATGCTGTGCGCCCGCCGGGGGGTATCCTGGATGCAGAAATTTTTGACGTTATATCCGAGCTCAGCCATGGTGGCGGCCGCAGATGCGCCGGCCAGGCCGGTGCCGACCACAATAATATCGAATTTTTTCTTATTGGCCGGATTGACCAGTTTGAGTTCAAATTGATGGCGGTCCCATTTCTCTGTCAGCGGGCCGCCGGGTATTTTGGCATCAAGTGTCATATTTCATCTCGCTTCTTATAGACTCACCAAAAGAAAATAAAAAAAACTGTGCATACTCTAGTTATCTATGGCCACATTCCCCGGTTTTAGAACCCCAGCCCGATGTAAGGCGGAATCAGACCGAACCCGGCCCCCAGCAGCAGGGCAAAAACAATGCCCGCCCCCTGGATGACAGGCATGTATTTGGGATGATTCGCCCCAAGCGTCTGAAAAAGGCTCCAGAAGCCGTGTCGGACATGAACGGCCACAACAATCATGGCGACTATATAAATGCCCGTGTAGTATGCATTGGAGAATGTATTGGAGACCGTATTAAAGACGGACCCCTCGGGGTGTTCCACAAAGTGAAAATTCAACAGGTGAAAAATGATAAACAGTAAAATTAAAAACCCGGTATACGGCGCGGTCGCTGAGCCGATGGTCCGGCCGCCGCCGGATTTGTTCACGGCATAACGCTCTGGGCGGGCCTTGCGGTTCTGAATGAATAAAAGCGTGCCGGTGATTACGTGGACAAGCAGAAAAGCCAGAAGACCGATTTCAGCTACCCTGATCAGCGGATCCAGCGCATGCAGGTGCTCCACATAGGATTCAAAGGTCTCCCGTCCCACGTACAATGTCAGGTTGCCCAGCAAATGGGTCAGCAGAAAAATACAGAATCCGAGGCCCGTGACAGCCATCAGCAGTTTCTTGCCGATGGAGGTGGTAAATGCGTTTGACAATGTATTCATGGATCTTTCCTGATGATATAAATTTGCTAAAAATTCAATTTCCCAAAAACCTCCCCACATACCTGACCCATATCGCCCAAATTCTCGCAAATATGGACCCCGCAGGATTTCAGTTTCTCAATTTTGGCCTTGGCCGTGCCGGCTGAGCCGCTGACAATCGCTCCCGCGTGCCCCATCCGCCGGCCAGGCGGGGCCGTAATGCCGGCAACAAACCCTACCACCGGCTTGCTAACCTGGTCTTTGATAAAATCCGCCGCATCCTCTTCGGCATTGCCGCCGATTTCGCCGACCATGACAATGCCTTTTGTATCCGGATCACGCTCAAACGCCGCCAGGCAATCGATAAAATTGGTGCCGTTAATGGGATCGCCTCCGATACCGATGCAGGTGGTCTGCCCCAATCCCTCGCGGGTCAGCTGATATACCACCTCATAGGTAAGCGTCCCGGAGCGCGAAACCACGCCGATGGGACCGCCCGGCTTATGGATCGGACCCGGCATGATGCCGACTTTGGCCTCGCCCGGGGTGATGATGCCCGGACAGTTGGGCCCGATCAGCCGGGATCCGGATTGGTTCAATACGTGTTTGGCTTTGGCCATATCCAGCACCGGAATTCCTTCGGTAATAGCCACAATCAGGTCAACGCCGGCGTCGGCGGACTCCATGATCGCATCTGCGGCAAACGGCGGCGGAACGAATATCATGCTGCAGTTGGCCGCGGTTTGACTGACCGCCTCTTTAACTGAATTAAAAATCGGCACCCCATCCATTTCATCGCCGCCTTTGCCCGGCGTCACACCGGCCACCACATTCGTGCCGTATGAAATGCATTGCCGGGCATGAAACTGGCCTTCTTTGCCGGTAATCCCCTGCACCACTAGCCTTGTATCTGAATTGACGAAAACACTCATTCGCTATCACTCCGCATCATCTTTGAAATTCCCGCCTTAAGCGACGATCCGCGCCACCTGTTCGCCCGCATCCTTCATATCTACTGCCGTATAAAGCTTCATGCCGGATTCTTCCAGAATTTTCCGGCCCTCTTCAACATTGGTCCCTTCCATACGGACCACCACCGGCACTTTGACGTCCATGTTTTTGGCGGCCGCCACAACTCCCTGGGCCAGTATGTCGCATCGCAGGATGCCGCCGAAAATGTTGATTAAAATTCCCTTCACCTTTTCATCGCTTAGGATAATCCGGAATCCGTTCTCAACCATTTCAGCCGTGGCGCCGCCGCCCACATCTAAAAAATTGGCGGGTTCGGCCCCTGCCAGCTTGATGGTGTCCATAACCGCCATGGCCAGGCCGGCGCCGTTTACCATATTGCCGACATTGCCATCCATATTGATGTAGTTTAAATTGTACTTGGAAGCTTCCACCTCCAGCGGATCCTCCTCGTCCAAATCCCGGTATTTTTCCACAATATCTGAATGCCTGAATCGGGCGTTGTCATCAAAATCCATTTTTGCATCCAGGGCAATCACCTGATTGTCTGCTGTAAGGACCAGGGGATTGATTTCAACCAGGGAGCAGTCGTAATCCGCAAACAGCCTGTAGAGCTGATTGATCATCCGGGTAAACGGCTTGATGGCATCTTTCGGCAAATTCAAACCGAATGCGGCCTGACGGCCGTGATAGGGCTGAATACCTAAAAGCGGATTGATCTGGACTTTAATGATCTTCTCCGGTGTGCTGGCCGCGACCTCTTCGATCTCCACGCCCCCGGCTTCAGACGCGATGATCATGATATTGGCGGTTTCCCGGTCGATAATCAGGCTGAGATACAGCTCTTTTTTGATCTCAAGCCCCTCTTCAATCAGGACCTGCTTGACGGTCCTGCCTTCCGGACCGGTCTGATGGGTGACGAGATTCATCCCCAGGATGGCCTCAGCGTTTTCTTTTACCTCATCAAGGCTTTGGGAAACCTTCACCCCGCCGCCTTTTCCCCGGCCCCCGGCATGGATCTGGGCTTTTACCACCACCGGCAGTGTTTTCAGGGATTCCGCCATCCGGACGGCCTCAGCAGCCGTTTTGGCCACTCCGCCATTTGGCACCGGCACCTCATATTGCTTAAACAGCTCCTTGGCCTGAAACTCATGAATCTTCATTGATCAGCGACTCCCGGTCTATATGAACTGTGTTTAAATTAACCAATCACGCACAAGACATCATTTTTGGCCACTGAATCCCCGACACTGAAATTGATGGATTTAATCGTTCCGCTGGCCGGGGCGGGAAGGGAATTCTCCATTTTCATGGCTTCAAGAATCACCACGGATTCGCCTTCTTCCACACTGTCGCCGACCTGCTTTTCAAAGCTGATAATCATGCCCGGCATGGGGGCCTTTACCGGCGTGCCTTCGGCCGGAGCGGCGGTTGACGGTTTCGGCGCAGGCTTTGATTCAGCCGCTTCTTTTTTGGGTGGCGCTTCGGGCGCGGGGGCCCGCGATTCCGGCTGCTGGGCCTGGGCCGGTCCGGGTTCGGCAGACGGCTGGGCCGCCGGCTGCGATTCCGGCTGAGCGGCCGGCGGAACCGCACGGGTAACCATCGGCGGGCCGCCCGGCTCATCAACGACCACCTCATAGTATTGATCATCCACAAACACATTAAAGGTCCGGGCATGCTCCGTGGTTTCCGGGCTCTTCTTCTCTACCAGTTCCCCGGCCCTGGCCCTGGCCACCAGCTTTTCCTCTTTTTTGGCCTCCTCCAGGGTCTTGGGCTGGATCTCATCAGGCGGGGTTTCCAGACCGTATTTGTATTTAAGGAATTTTTTGCCGGTAATCGGATACAGGGCATAAATAAGCACATCATCAATATCCGTGGAGATATCCTTGATGTCTTCTTTGGCTTTATCAAGTTCAGGTTCAAGCACTTCCGCCGGCCGGCATTTAATGGGCTCTTCACCCCGCTCATAGCCTTTAAGCGCCTTTTTCTGAACTTCCGTATCAATGGGTGCCGGCGTCTGGCCGTATAATCCGTAGCAGAGATCCTTGACCTGGCCGGTAATCATTTTGTACCGGTCATTTTCATCGTCAAACAGGACATTGTTCACTGTCTGCGTGCCCACAATCTGGCTGGTCGGGGTAACCAGCGGGACCTGGCCCAGCTCTTTACGCACCCGGGGCAGTTCTTTGTAGACGTCGTAGATCCGGTCCAGGGCATCCATCTGCTTTAACTGGTTGACCAGGTTGGAGAGCATCCCGCCCGGGGTTTGATGAAGCAGCACGTTGATGTCTATGATCGAGACCTTGGAGTCATCCAGCAGATGCTTGTATTTGGGGAGAATCTGTTTTTCCAGGATATCGTTGATATCCGCCAGCGCCTGGATGTTAAAACCGGTGTCCCGGTTGGTGCTGAGAAGTGCCATAACCAGGGGCTCAATCGCGGGATGGGACGTGCGGTATGCGTAGCTCGACATACAGGTGTCAATAATGTCCACGCCCGCTTCAACCGCCTTCAGGTGAGTCATGGAGGCCATGCCCGAGGTGAAATGGCTGTGCAGATGAATGGGAATTTTGGTCTGCGCCTTAAGGGCCTTGATCAGCTCAAAGGCGTCATAGGGCGCCAAAAGCCCGGCCATGTCCTTGATGCAGATGGTGTCCGCCCCCATATCCGCCAATTCCCTGGCCTTTGCCAGGTAATAGTCAAGGTTGTAGACCTCTCCGCCCATGCGGGGCTCAGTCAGCGAATAGCAGATGGAACCCTGAAAATGCTTGTCGCATTTCTTGATCACCTCCACCACGGTTTCAAAATTTCGGAAATCATTTAAGGCATCAAATGTTCGGAAGATATCAATGCCGTTTTCCGCGGAGCGCTCGACAAAAGCCCGGGCCACATCATCGGCATAATTGCGGTAGCCGACCAGATTTTGTGCCCGAAGCAGCATGGAAAACGGGGTTTTCTTAAGGTAACGCTTCAGGGTGCGAATGCGCTCCCAGGGGTCCTCATTTAAGAATCGGTGCATGGTATCAAATGTGGCGCCACCCCATGTTTCCACACCCCAAAATCCGATTTCATCCATCATCTCCGCAACCGGAATCATGTCTTCGGTTCGGCCGCGGGTGGCAAAAAGCGACTGGTGGCCGTCCCTAAGGGTCAGATCCTGTATTTTAACGGGATTTTTTGCCTTGGGTCGATCCTTGTCATAATCCATCGAGGTCATTTTAACTTGAAAATGGTCGGTCATATCTCTTTCTCCTCATTTGCGTGGTATCGCCGGGAATTAAAAATTCTGCCCATATCTGTTTATCGCCGCCATCCGGTCGCCCGCTGCAGCGCCTTCATCTGCATCAGATTCCGCAACTGCATCTGCTGCTGGCGGCCGCTGACCCGCCAGACCGGCATGGGCGCCTGAGAAATTGCCGATTTAGCTGGCATTTCAACGCCTTCAACCCGTTCCAGCTGGGGTTCCATGCTTATTGCCGCTTCCTCCTGGGATTTAATGTAGGCCGTTACCGCGGCAATGGCTGCTGTTTTTTTCCGATCCGGTTTCATCGTCTCTCCGTTGCCAGGTATAAATTTTTGGGTATTAGCTGTTAGCTTTCAGATATCGCGTATAAAAAATGATAAAAATCCTTTACCTAGTTTCTAGTTTCCAGTCTCTAGACCGGTATATTCCCATGCTTTTTGGGCGGCAGCATCTGCCGTTTGTTATACATGATCTCAAGTGCCTCAATCAACCGGGGACGGGTCTCGCTGGGCATAATTACATCATCCACATAGCCGCGCCGGGCTGCCCGGTAAGGATTGGAAAACAGCTCCCGATACTCTTCGATTTTTTCTTTGCGTTTGGCGTCCGGATCATCCGCCTCTTGGATGGCCTTTCTGTGAATGATATTCGCCGCGCCTTCTGCGCCCATGACAGCGATTTCCGCAGAGGGCCAGGCAAAGGCGATGTCTGCGCCCAGATGCTTTGAAGACATGGCGATATAGGCCCCGCCATAGTCTTTCCTGACGATTAACAGGAGCTTGGGTACGGTGGCCTCGGAATAACACCACAAAAGCTTGGCCCCGTGCCGGATAATCCCCCCCCATTCCTGGTTGCTGCCGGGCATATAGCCGGGCACATCCGCGATGGTCAAAAGCGGTATGTTAAACGCATCACAGAACCGGATGAACCGGGTGGCTTTGTCCGATGCATCAATATCCAGACATCCGGCCAGATAGTTGGGCTGATTGGCGATAATGCCCACGGTTTTGCCGTTTAACCGGGCAAAACAGACGATCATGTTTTTGGCATACAAGGCATGGGGTTCAAAAAATTCGCCGTTATCCACGATGGATTCAATGATTTTTTTCATGTCATAGGCGGTATTTGCGTCATCGGGAACAAATGCGTCCAGGTTTGGATTCGTCCGGCCGGGATCATCGGTGGTTTCTAAGATCGGGGGGTCCTCCATGTTATTTGAGGGCAAATAAGAGAGCAGGGTCTTTATCTGCTCAATGGCATGTTCTTCGGATTCACTGGCAAAATGGGCCACGCCGCTCTTTTCATTGTGTGCAATGGCCCCGCCCAGCTCCTCAAAGGTAATTTCTTCACCGGTGACGGATTTAATGACCTGCGGGCCGGTGATAAACATGTGGCTGGTTTTTTTGACCATAAAGATCCAGTCGGTCATGGCCGGGGAATAAACCGCACCGCCGGCAGTCGGCCCCATAATCGCCGAGATCTGCGGAATCACACCGGAACAGATGGAGTTTCGATAAAAAATTTCGCCATACCCGCAAAGCGCATCCACGCCTTCCTGGATGCGAGCCCCGCCGGAATCGTTAAATCCCACCACCGGCGCCCCGGACTTGTGGGCCAGATCCATGACCTTGCATATTTTTCTGGCATGCATCTCACCAAGGGTTCCGGCCCGAGCGGTAAAATCCTGGGCAAAGGCAAAAACCGGCCGCCCATCAACATACCCGTACCCGGTGACCACGCCGTCGGCCGGAATATCGGTTTCATCCATGCCGTAATCCACGCACCGGTGCTTGACAAACATATCCACTTCACGGAAGGTGCCTGGATCAAATAAATGTTCAAGCCGCTCCCGGGCGATCATTTTGCCCTGCTCGCGCTGCTTGGCCACGCTTTTGGCCCCGCCCATTTCAAGCGCTTTTTCCCTTTTTTTCTTTAGCTCTTCGATTTTTTCAGCATTTTGACCCATATACGTTCCTTTCCTGTCCCCGGGTGAATATATCCAGCAATTTTTTTACTGCAGCTGTCGGCGTGGTTTCGCCTCTCTCAACCGCCCGTTTTAATTCGGGCAGCTCATGTTTGACACAAGGTGTATTGTAAAACCACTCCTTCAAGCCTTCTTCAAGTAAGTAGTGCATCCAATCCAGCGCCTGCCGCTTTCGCTTGGCCGTCAGATCGCCACTTTCAATCATCTGCCGACGGTGGCTTAAAACCGTATCCCAGATTTCCTTAATCCCGTCCATGGTCAGGGCGCTACAGGTCATAACCGGCGGCACCCAGGCGGATGAAGACGGGGTCAGCAGGTGCAGGGCGTCTTCATAGGCTTTCCGGGTTTTTTGGGCGTTTTTGATATTTTCGCCATCCGCCTTATTAACCGCTATCGCATCCGCCAGCTCGAGAACCCCGCGCTTGATGCCCTGAAGTTCGTCGCCCGCCCCGGCCAGAATCAGTATCAAAAAAAAGTCCACCATGGAAGCGACCGAAGCTTCGGACTGGCCCACCCCCACGGTTTCGATAATGATGATATCAAACCCGGCCGCTTCACAGATCAGCATGGCTTCCCGGGTTTTTCTGGACACCCCGCCCAGCGAGCCGCCGGACGGGGATGGCCGGATAAAAGCCTCGGGCCGGGATGAGAGTTTCTCCATTCGGGTCTTGTCCCCGAGTATGCTGCCGCCGCTTCGCGCGCTGCTGGGATCCACGGCTAAAACAGCCAGTCGATACCCCTCATCGATCAGCTTAAGCCCAATGTTTTCAATAAAGGTACTTTTGCCAGCCCCGGGTACACCGGTAATACCAAGGCGAATGGCGTTTCCGGTATGGGGCAGCAGCCCGTCAAGAACTGTGGTCATCAGCCGGTGGTGTGCTGACAGGGAACTTTCAATCAGAGTAATGGTTTTGGCCAGAATTTTCCGATCCCCGGAGCGAACCCCCTGAATAAAGTATTCCGGATCAGTTTCCATCAGCGCTGTTCCAGAGCGTTTAAAACCTGATTGGCGGATTCGGTCACCTGCGTGCCCGGCCCGAATACCTTGGACACACCGCTGTTATACAAAAACTCATAATCCGCCGGCGGAATAATTCCGCCGACCACCACGAGCACATCTTCTGCACCCTCTTTTTTCAGGGCTTCGATCAACTCCGGCACCAGGATTTTATGGCCGGCCGCAAGACTTGACACGCCCACCACATGCACATCATTTTCAACCGCCATACGGGCGGCTTCCCCCGGGGTCTGGAACATGGGGCTGATATCTACATCAAAGCCCAGGTCCGCGAATGCGGTGGCCACCACCTTAATTCCGCGGTCATGGCCGTCCTGACCCATTTTCGTGACCAGAATGCGCGGCCGGCGGCCTTCTTTTTCCGCAAACTGCGCGGTACGTTTCCGGATGGCAGCAATGATTTCATCATCCTGATACTCCGAGGCATAAACGCCGGAAATACACTGGGTGGTGGCCACATACCGGCCGAAAACTTTTTCCATGGCATCACTGATTTCTCCGACCGTGGCCCGGGCGCGGACAGCCTCAATGCTAGCCTCCAGCAGGTTGCCGCCGGATTCCGCGTATTGGGTGAGTTTTCCCAAAGCAGCTTTGACTTTGGCTTCATCCCGGTTTTCCCGCACGAATTTTAAACGCGCGATCTGCTCTTCACGCACAGCAGCGGATATCTCCCGCACATCGATTTCCGTCTGCTCATCCACCTGATATTTATTGACCCCGACGATGGTCTCATGGCCCTGGTCGATCTTGGCCTGCCGCCTGGCGGCGGCCTCTTCAATCCGCATTTTGGGCATGCCGGATTCAATGGCCTTGGCCATGCCGCCGAGTTCCTCGACTTCATTGATAATTTTTCTGGCTTCTTCAATAATGGACTGCGTCAAAGATTCAATATAATATGAGCCCCCCAGGGGATCAACCACATCCGTCACATGGGATTCTTCCTGGACAATCAGCTGGGTATTCCGGGAAACCCGGGCGGAAAGATCTGTCGGCAGGCTGACCGCCTCATCAAATGAATTGGTATGAAGCGACTGCGTGCCGCCAAGAACGGCCGCCAGGCATTCAAGGGTGGTGCGGATGATGTTATTGTATGGGTCCTGCTGCGTCAGACTCCAGCCCGAAGTCTGTACATGGGTCCGCAGCATGAGCGATTTGGGATTTTTCGGATTGAACTGTTTCATCAGCTCATGCCACAAATAGCGGGCCGCCCGCAACATGGCGATTTCCATGAAAAAGTTCATGCCCACACCAAAGAAAAAGGATAGCCGGGGGGCGAAGTCATCAACGTCTAAGCCGGCATTTAACGCGGTCTTTACGTATTCCAGGCCATCAGCCAGGGTAAACGCGGTCTGCAGCACCGAATCCGCACCGGCCTCCATCATATGATAGCCGCTGATGCTGACCGAATTGTATTTAGGCATGTGTTTGGAGCAATAGCCGATGATGTCCGAGACGATCCGCATGGATGGTTTTGGCGGATAGATATAGGTGTTTCGGGTCAGGTATTCCTTTAAAATATCGTTCTGGATGGTGCCTCCCAACTTTTCCCGGGAAACGCCCTGCTCTTCGGCCGCCACAATATAGCCGGCAAGGATCGGCAGTACGGCGCCGTTCATGGTCATGGAAACGGTCATCTCATCCAGAGGAATGCTATCGAAGAGGATCTTCATATCCTCAACAGAATCCACCGGCACCCCGGCTTTACCCACATCGCCGGCCACACGCGGATGGTCCGAGTCATACCCGCGGTGGGTGGCCAGATCAAAGGCAATGGAGAGCCCCTTCTGGCCGGCGGCCAGACTCCTACGGTAAAACTCGTTGGATTCCTTGGCCGTGGCAAAGCCCGCATACTGCCGAATGGTCCAGGGCCGGTTGGTATACATGGTGGCCCGAACCCCACGGGCAAAGGGCGCCATTCCCGGAAGGGTATTTTCAAAGGAGATCTCCTCCAGATCCTCGCGGGTATAGAGCGGCTTGGTGGTGATGCCTTCCGGGGTTTGCCGGTTAAGGGCCTCTATGGACTTACCTTTCAGCTCCTTTTGGGCAAGCTCTTTCCATTTTTCTATATCCGGATGTTCACTCATTGCTAAACTCCATCATCATTTTATCAACTGTTTCTGGTAAAGTATGGTTTAACTTGCGGGATTTATTGTCCGACAATAGCATAATCCCAGTCAATGCCAAAGCCCTAACGTTCACATAGTTCAACCAGCACGCCATTTGTTGCCTTGGGATGCAAAAAAGCGATTTTCGCTCCGCCTGCCCCCTGTCTCGGGGTTTCATCAATCAGCCGGACCCCTTTTTCCTTAAGCTCTGCCAGCGCCTGGGCAATATCGTCCACCCGGAAGGCAACGTGCTGAATGCCCTGCCCTTTTTTTTCAATATATTTGGCAATCGGCCCGTCCGGCTCGGTGGATTCCAGAAGTTCCACCTCACTTTCGCCCACCGGGAAAAAAGCGGTTTTAACTTTTTGCTCGGAAACGGTTTCTTCGCCTTCAAACGGCAGGCCCAGGATGTCGGTCCAGAAGGCTTTGGCCGCGTGGATATCATTTACCGCTATGCCTAAATGATCGACTTTCAATATTTTCATAGGACACCTCTATAGTTATAAGTAAGGTTTACATACATTTTTGGCTAGTTTTTTCTTTCTCCGGAGACCCCGTTAAAAATCAGCAGACAGAACTGATCCGTAAGCAGATCCGGATCCAGCGGGCCGTCATTGATAACCGCTGGCAAGACCAGGTGTTCAATGCCGCCGAGCACAACCTGGCGGATAGTTCCGGGATCCAGGTCCCCTCGGATTTCCCCCGCCTTTGCACCGTCTTCGATCAGCTCAAGCATTATGTTGGTATACTGCTTGACAATCCCGTATGTTTCACTCGTAAAATAGCCGGGATAGTTGCGCACTTCAAGCAGAAGGATTTTAGAAAACACCCGGTCCTGGTCATAAAAATAAATGGTGCTCCAGATATACTTGCGCAGCTTGTTCTTTGCGCCTTCAATCCCCTTTAATCCCCAATCCACCTGCTCAACGAAATTTTCCAGGTACTCGTCAAGCACCGCATGCAGAAGGCCCCGCTTATCGCCGAAATAGCGATATATCAAAGATTCATTGACCCCTGAGGTCCGCGATATTTCAGCGGTGGTGATGGAGCTGAAATCCTTTTTCGCAAGCAGGTGCCGAAGGGCATCAGCCAGCTTGGTGCGCCCGGATGGCCTGGCCTGTTTGGCGTCAGCCGTATGTTTGGGGGTATCATTCATTTATTATCTTCAGTGGTAATTTTCATAAGTAAAACTTACTTGCACAAAAACATCATGTCAAGGATTTTCCTGCAAACAAGTTTTTAAAGGCGGGGACTTATTTGATACAGACCTTGCGCACTTCCAGGAGATCGCAGTGGCCTTCAAATATTTTCTCGATGCCGTCCTGCTTCAAGGTGGTCATGCCCTCGGCAATGGCCTGATCCCGGATTTCAGACATGGGCGCCCGGCTCGTAATCAGCGATTTAATGGCATCCGAGGCCACAAGGAGCTCATGGATGCCCATGCGGCCGCGATAGCCGGTATTGTTACACTGCTCGCAGCCCGCGGGCCGGTAAAGCATCAGTTGGTCTGAATACGGAATATTGACGTTCTTTTTAAATAATTTTTCGTCATATTCGCGCACCAGCGCCTCATATTCGGATTTATCCGGGTGATAAGGCTCCTTGCAGTTTTTGCAAAGTGTGCGCACCAGGCGCTGGGCCAGAATGGCGATCAGGGCATCTGCAAAATTAAACGGGTCCATGCCCATATCCAGCAATCGGGTCACACTTTCCGGCGCGCTGTTGGTATGAAGCGTGGAGAACACGAGGTGACCGGTGAGCGATGCTTCAATGCCCATCTGGGTGGTTTCCCGGTCCCGCATCTCACCGACCATGATCACATCCGGATCCGCCCGCAGAAACGCCCGCATGGCAGCGGCAAAATCATAGCCGATTTTGGGTTTGACCTGCACCTGCCGCAAGCCCTTTTGCGTGATTTCCACCGGATCTTCCGCGGTCCAGATCTTTCGATCCACCTCATTAATATGCGCCAGGGCGGAGTGCAGGGTGGTGGTTTTCCCGGAACCGGTGGGACCGCAGCAGAAAATCAGCCCATAAGGATTGGTTACCGCATTAATAAAGTTTTCATAATTACGATCCGAAAACCCCATCTTATCCAAAGGAATCGGCTCGCCGGAGGCCAGAATCCGCATGACCACATCCTCAAGCCCTCCTTGGGTCGGCACGGTCGCCACCCGCAGTTCGATATCCTTTCCGCCGTACTTTTTAAAACGGATTTTTCCGTCCTGGGGCTTTCGGCGTTCGGCGATATCCAGGTCAGACATGATCTTGATTCGGGAGATAACCGCGTTTTTATAGCTATAGGGAATCGTCTGATACAGGGTGCAGGCACCGTCCACCCGAATCCGGACTTCGGTATTTTTTTTACCGGGCTGCGGCTCGATATGAATATCCGAAGCCCCCCGGTTATTCGCATCCAGAATAACCTTGTTGACCAGCTGCACCACTGCGCTGCTTTCCTCGGACACATCATAGGCTTCCTCTTCGAAAGTCTCATCGTCATCCTGGAGCTGGGAAATAATATCATCGATGGAGGAGCCCTCCGCAGGGCCCTTCTCCGAGGTAAACAGATCGATTAGCTTTAGAATATCCTCCCGGACCGCAACATTGAATTTAATGCTCTTTTTGGGAAAAAGCGTTTTAATCTCATCCACCCGCCGGATGTCATCCGGGTTGTCTATGGCAATGATGATATCGCCGTTTTCCGAGCGGATCGGCACCCAGGCGTTGGTTTTCATGAACTTGACCTTCAACCCGTGCAGCAGTTCGCCGGGAATTGGCATGTTGCTGTTATATTCCACAAGGGGCAAATCAAAATACCGGCTCAATGCGACGCCGACTTCCTTTTTCGGTATCTTGAAATCGGATATCAGGATGTTTTCAACCGGCTCCCGCTTCTCCCGGGCCTTGGAGACGGCATTGTTCAGCTCTTTCTGGGTAAGGATATGATTTTCCAAAAGATAGTCAAATTTGCCCTTGCCCTGCGAAGCCATGCGCTTCTGTTTATAAAGGGCAATGCCCATGATCTTGGTAAGTTCTTTCAGGTTGTCCTCATCCCGCCGCGTAAAAGGTCCGCCGCCCCTTCGATTGATCAGCTGGATAACGCCAAGGAGATAGGATTTAAACAGGATGGGGGCCACCAGCACCTGCCTTGTGCGAAAACCGGAGCGCTTATCCCAGCGGTTATCGAATTTCAATGAGGCATCCAGAGCGCTTAACTCGTTGGTGTCATAAACATCCTTGATGTTTAACATCCGCTGATGGGTGGCCGCATAGCCGGCAATGCTTTTATCTGATATGGGCACCCGGATTTCTGAAATTTCTTCACCGGATTTAAACCTTGACACCAACTCCCGTTTAATGCCGTCCACATAGTAGATGGTAATGCGTTCGGCCCCGATAAGGTCGACAATATCATCTTTCAAATCGATCAGTATCTCATCGAGATTAAACGCGGCATAAATCTGGTTGCTGATTTCCTGGAGCTTGGTGCGGTATTCAACCTCTGATTTTAGATGATGTACATCCGTTTCATCTTCAGGTGTGGTTTTGAGGACTTGGTTGAGTTTTTCGGAAGCGTCCATACCTCCCCCTGTTCAGTTTGAGGGTTTGTTAAGCGAACTATTGGCTGCCGGCATTATTGGACTGCCCGCCGGGATACCAGAGTCCGTAGAGCTTTTTGATGCCGCCCCCGATCAAAATGATGCCGATGAGATAAAAACAGATGCGAATAAACACCAGGATGCTGACAAAATATTCGATATCCCCCACCTGTTCCATGAGATAAGGGACGCGGAAAAAAACGCCGATTCCCATCAGCAGGAGAGCAACACCCCACACGGTTTGAAAAATATCCCGATATTCCTTCATTTTGACTGCCCTATAGCTGTAGACCTTTGACCAATATCTATTTATATTACATTCAAAAATCGTTAAATGTCAATCGGGTTTCTGCTTGACCCACGGCTAATTTGTTCTAACCGCAAAGCCCATAACCACAGTCCTGTTAACGGACAGACAGTCGGCACGGTGGCCGACTCTACGACGCATGTCGCCGTAGGGCAGGCCACCGTGCCTGCCTAAAAAAGACAGAACAAATTTACCTTACTGCTTGACCGCTGCCCGCTTTATCTTATAATAGAAACAGCCGGGCATTTATTATCTGATCCACTTTATTTTGGGAGTATGACTGCATGAGCGTTGATGAACAATATGAACATAAACTTGAACTCCGCAATCTCCGGCTTTCCGATTATCAGGACATAAAGGAAATCATGGAGCTGGTCTATCCGGCCATGGGCGGGGCATGGGATTTTGAGGAATTTGCCGCCCTGATTGAACGGTTTCCGGAAGGCCAGATATGTATTGAAGATAAAGGCAAAGTGGTGGCCGGCGCCCTGGCGTTGATGGTCAATCACGATGAGTATGAAACCCGTCATGCCTATGGTGACTTGGTCGGCGACGGCCGCATGCGCTCACATGATCCCAACGGGGATGCGCTTTACGGCATTGATGTGTTTGTACATCCGCAATATCGGGGGCTGCGCCTTGGCCGAAGGCTCTATGATGCCAGAAAAGAGCTCTGCGAAGAGATGAACCTGAAAGGCATCCTGTTCGGGGCGCGTATCCCCGGATACAAGGATTACTCACACGAACTGACCCCTGAGCAGTATATTCAGAAAGTCCGAAACAACGAAATCTATGATCCGGTCCTCTCGTTTCAGCTGGCCAATGACTTCCATATCAAAAAGGTCATGCGGGGATACATGCCGGAAGACCGGCAGTCGCATTCCTACGGCATCCTCATGGAATGGAACAATATTTATTATGAAAAGCGCCGCCCGCTTTTCGGCGGCCGAAAAGCCTATCCCCGGCTGGGGGTGGTGCAGTGGCAGATGCGGCCCTTTCAGGGGTTTGAGGATGTCATGCAGCAGGCGGAGTTTTTTATTGATGCGGTGGCCGGCTATAATTCGGATTTGATTCTCTTCCCGGAGCTTTTAAATGCCCCGCTCATGAGAAATTTCAACCAGGAAAACCCGGCTGAGGCCATGCGCTCCCTGGCCGAATATACCGAGCCCCTGCGGGATGAATTCATCAAAATGGCCCTTAGCTACAATATTAACATTGTGGCCGGCAGCATGCCGGAGTACCGGGACGGCAACCTCTATAATGTTTCCTATCTGTGCCGGCGCGACGGCACCTGGGACTGCCAGTACAAACTCCATATCACCCCGGATGAATCCCAGTACTGGGGGTTAAAAGGCGGGGATGAGCTCAAGATTTTTAATACCGATATCGGCAAAGTGGGCATCCTGATCTGCTATGATGCGGAGTTTCCTGAGCTGTCAAGGTATCTGGTGGAAAAAGGGATGAATATTCTCTTAATCCCCTACTGGACGGACACCAAAAACGCGTATCTGCGGGTCCGGCGCTGTGCCCAGGCAAGGGCCATTGAGAATGAATGCTATGCCGCGATTTCGGGCAGCGTCGGAAACCTCCCGAACGTCGAAAACATGGATATCCAGTATTCGCAGTCCGCGGTTTTTACCCCCTCGGATTTTGCCTTTCCCCATGACGCCATCTCCGCCGAGGCCACGCCGAACACGGAAATGACGCTTATGGTGGACCTGGATCTGGATCTGCTGAAGGAACTCAGAGAGCAGGGAAGCGTCCGTAATGTGCGCAGCCGGCGGCTGGACCTGTACCAGATCGTCTGGAAGAAAAACTAGAAAGGTTTTCTGCTTTCCAGTTCCGTCAGCCGGCCGTCGAACTCTGCCCGCTTCTGATCAGCCTCGGCAGTGACTGATTCCAGCGTTTCAAAATCCTCATCAATCCGGCGCTGGCATTTGTTAATCTCCCGGGACAGCTCAACAATTTTGGCGCTGTCCCCGTTGTTGCTCGCCGCCTGCATCTGTTCATTCAAGGCTTCAAGCCGGGCTTCTGCGTTTACAATCGCTTCCTCAAGCCCGGCAATCCGATCCTCCAGCGGTTTTAACGCGCTGCCCCGTTCGGCGATAATCGTTGAACGCAGCCGGCGGAAAGTTTTTTTATCCATCGATGGATCCACCGGCCCGGCTTTATCGCTTTCGTCAGATGATTCCGCCGGTTTTTGGTTTTCTCCACCCTCTGCGGCCTCAGTCTCCCAGCCCACGGTTTCCAGAAACCGCTGATACCCGCCTTCAAAAACAGAGATGCCATCTTCCTGGAATACGATCAGGCGCTCGGCCAGGGCATGCAAAAACATCTCGTTATGGGTGACCATCACCACCGCCCCGTCAAATGCGTCCACTGCGGCCAGGAGGGCGTCCGTGGATTCCAAATCAAAATGATTGGTGGGCTCGTCAAGGAGCAGAAAATTAACCGGCGTACCTAAGAGCTTGCCCAGCATCACCCGGCATTTTTCACCCCCTGAGAGCACGCTGATTTTTTTCAGCGCCGCATCGCCGGAAAACATCATGGCTCCGCAGATATTACGAACCGCCTGTCGGTCAAGTTCCGGATTGGTGCAGCCGATCTCTTCTTCGATGGTTCGCTCCGGTACCAGGGTGTTGATGTTGGTCTGCTCGAAAATACCGGCCGCTACGTTGGGCTGGCGGCTGATGGTTCCGCGAACCGGCTCCAGGTCTCCGGCCAGCAGACGCAGCAGGGTGGTTTTGCCCGCCCCGTTTTTGCCGATGATGCAGATCCGGTCACGGGGACCGATGGTAAGGCTGAAATCATCGATCAGCAGGGGATCTTCCCGGGAATAGGCAAATGCCAGATGCTTGGCCTCAAGGACATATTTTCCGTTAAACGGCTTTTGCAGGAATTTAAAGTCAAGGTTTTTAAAACCCTCCAGCTTCTCATGGGTTTTCAGCTTGTCCAGCTGCTTGATTCTCGACTGAACGAGGTTGGCAAGCCTGGCCTTGGCCCGGAAACGGCTGATAAAACGCTCCATCTCCTTTTGCCGGCGCTCATTTTTAAGCCGCGTTTTCTCATGAATTTCCTCTTCCTGGGCGATCCGGGCGTAATAGGCTTCGGTGTTGCCGCGCACTTTTTTGGTCTTCCGACGCTGAATGCCCAGCACATGGGTCACCACATCGTCCATAAAACTGCGGTCATGGGTGATCAGAAAGACCTCCCGCGGCCAGGATCTCAGAAACCCCTTTATCCAGCGGATCGAGGTTATATCCAGGTAATTGGTGGGTTCGTCAAGAAGCAGCATGTCCGGTTCTGACACCAGAACTTTGGCCAGATTGAGCCGTACCTGGTATCCGCCGGAGAATTCAAGGGGGGAGCGCTGCATGTCAAGGGCCGTAAACCCAAGCCCGAACAGAATTTTTTCAACTTTCCAGTGTTCTCCGGACGCATCCGGCGCAAGACCGCGCATACCCTCGGAAAGGACCGTGTGCGCCCTAAAGTCAATATTCTGGGTCACATAGCCTATCCGATAGTTTTTGGGCACACCGATCCGGCCGGCATCCGGGGATTCAACGCCCATGATAATCCGAAACAGCGTGGTTTTGCCATGGCCGTTCCGGCCCACCAGACCGACGCGTTCGCCCGGATTTACCTTAAAGGCCACATCGTCGAAAAGCAGCAGATCCCCGTAACTTTTTGTCAGACCCTCTACACTGATCATAAGTTATTTGCTAAGGACACGAGATAATCGGCGGATCAGTCGATATTTAGCTTGCTGCAGCGATACCGAAAGGAGCGGAAGCTGATTCCCAGAAGCTCGGCAGCCTTGCTCTTGTTGTTGTTTGCACATTCAAGCGCCTTTTCCAGATAGGCTTTTTCAATTTCCTCCAGGATGCTGTCGAGCGAAACCCCTTTGGCCACCTCATCCAGATCAAACCGCCGATTCTCAATGCCTTCTATCCATCGGCGTTTATGGATGGACAGAGTCAGGCTGTCCGGCAGAATAATATTGGTGGTGGAAAGCGCCACACTTCTTTCAATCAGGTTTTCAAGCTCACGGATATTTCCCGGGAAATCATATTTTTTTAATAGATCCACGGCATAAGAGGAAATTTTGGTAATCTCTTTTCCGGATTCACGGGAATACTTATCCAGAAAATGCTGGGCCAGCGCCCGCAAATCCCCTTTCCGCTCCCGAAGGGGCGGCACCTTGATCTCGACCACATTGATCCGGTAGAACAAGTCCTCCCGGAAACGGCCGGCAATCAACTCTTCCTCAAGGTTTTTATTGGTGGCCGCAAGAATCCGGATATCCACGTTGATATCCTCATTGCCGCCCACCGGTTTGAATCCCCGCTCCTGCAGCACCCGCAAAAGCTTTACCTGCATCTGAAGACTCAGTTCACCGATTTCATCCAAAAAAAGGGTGCCCTTGTCAGCGGCCTCAAAAAGCCCCTTTTTGTCTTGATTGGCCCCTGTAAAGGCCCCTTTCTTGTATCCGAAAAACTCGCTTTCCACCAGGGTTTCCGGAATGCTCCCGCAGTTTATCACCATAAAGGGCTTATCCCGGCGCGGACTCTGATTGTGAATGGCCCCGGCGATCAGCTCCTTGCCGGTGCCGCTCTCCCCGGTGATCAGTACATTGGTGCGGGTGGGGGCAACCTGATCGATCATCTCATAAATGTGTATCATCCGGGGGCTGTTGCCGATGAGCAGATCAAAATGCAGAGATTCCTGAAGTTCGGAGTCAATATGCTTTTTTTCATCCTTCAGGGTCTTTCTTTGCAGGGCATTGGCAATGGTGTCTTTTAACTCATCATTGTCAAAGGGCTTGGGAAGATAGTCGTATGCCCCCTCGTTCATGGCTTCAACCGCATTTTCGGCGGTTGCATAGGCGGAAATCATGATAACGATGGTGGCCGGGTGAATGGCCTTGGCCTTTCTCAGCACATCCAGGCCGCTGATGTCACCCAATCGGATATCCAGCAGAATCAGATCGAAAAACTGTTTTTCCAGCATCTGATTGGCCTGGTGCCCGCTTTCAGCGCCGGTCACGGCATAGCCCTCGCGGTTTAGCATCAGCTCAAGGAACTCCCGCATGCTGAGCTCATCGTCAACCACCAGAATGTTAAAGGCTTGCTCGGTCATTAAAAGTTTTTGGGTATTTTTAGATTTCATGCACGATCCGGCCGCTGACCAGAGTGCATTTGGCCCGGCCCTGAAATTCCCAGCCGTCAAAGGGGGTGTTTCGGCTTTTGGAAAATCCGTTGGCTGCACGGTATTGATAGTTTACGGACAAATCAATCACTGTCAGGTCCGCCTTGCCGCCGACCCGCAGTCCGCTGCCCAATCCGAGAATCCGGGCGGGATTTAAAGCCATTATTTCGATTAACCGGGAGATGGTGAGAACGCCTGCATCCACCAGCCGAAGCCCCAGGGAAAGCGAAGTCTCCAGACCGATCACGCCATTGGCGGCCTCGTCAAACGGCACCTGCTTTTCAAGATCCGAATGCGGGGCATGATCGGTTGCAATAACGTCAAGGGTGCCGTCTGTTAAAGCTTCGCAAACCGCCTCCCGATCTTCCGGCGACCGCAGCGGCGGATTCATCTTGGCATGCGTGTCATATTCGGCCACCGCCTGATCCGTCAGGGTAAAATAATGGGGGGCGGTTTCCGCGGTGACCGGTATTCCCTCGGCTTTGGCCGCGCGGATCGCCCGGACGGATTCCCGGGTGCTTACATGGGCAATATGGACAGGTGTATTGGTGAGTTCAGCAAGCGCGATTTCGCGCATCACCATAATACTTTCCGCTGCATTCGGAATACCTGAAAGGCCCAGCCGGGTGGCGGTCGGCCCCTCGTTCATCACCCCGTTTGCAAGGGCGAGCTCTTCGCTGTGGGATATCATCCGGAGGCCAATGCTTTTTGAATATTCTAAAGCCCGCCGCATCAGCTGGGAATTTTTTACGGGTTTTCCGTCATCCGTAATCCCCATTGCCCCGGCCTCTTTCAACTCCCCGTATTCCGAGAGGGAATCCCCGGCCAGCCCCCGGCTTACGGCGGCTATCGGAAATACCCGGACCGAGGCCAATGCTTTTGCCTGGCCGATTATATAGCGTGTTACCTCTTTGCTATCATTTACCGGAAGGGTGTTGGGCATACAGCATATGCCGGTAAAGCCGCCGGCCGCAGCCGCCTGTATGCCGGTTTTAATGGTTTCCTTGTATTCCTCGCCCGGCTCGCGCAGATGCACATGCATATCGATCAAGCCCGGCGAAACGATGCAGCCGTCTGCAGAGATAATTCGATCCGCGCTATCCGCCTCAAATGGAGGGGTGGCGTCCGCATTTTCGACAATGCCGGCGATCACATCATCTTGGATATAGACGTCCATTAAACCGTCCAGTTCTCCGGGATTAAGCACGCGCCCGCCTTTAATGATGATCCGCATTGCGAACACCTCCTGCCAATAGGTAGAGCAGCGCCATCCGAAGCGCCACCCCGTTGGCCACCTGATCAAGAATCACCGAATAAGGGCCGTCGGCAACATCCGGGGAAATTTCAACCCCCCGGTTCATCGGGCCGGGATGCATGATCAGAGCGTCTTTTTTTGCTGTTTTCAGCCGGTGCCGGTTAAGGCCGTATCGCGCGGCGTATTCCCGTTCGGACGGAAACAAAAAACTTCTCTGCCGCTCCTTCTGGACCCTTAGCATCATGACCACATCCACATCCGCAATCGCCTCCGCCATATCATAGGTCACATGCGCGCCCAGCTTATCCGCGCCTTGCGGGATCATGGTCGGCGGTCCGGCCAGCCGAACCTCGGCGCCCATTTTGGTAAACCCTGCCACATTGGATCGGGCCACCCGGCTATGGGCAATATCCCCGATGATAGCGATCCGAAGCCCGGCCAAATCACCTTTTGCCTCCCGGACCGTCATCATGTCGAGCAGGGCCTGGGTCGGATGGGCATGCATGCCGTCGCCGGCATTAATAACCCCGGCGTTAAGCGCTTTGGCCAGCAAATAGGGGGCGCCTGCCGAACTGTGGCGCATGACGATAATATCCGGGGCCATGGCCTCAAGGTTTTTAGCCGTATCAATCAGGGTTTCTCCCTTGACCATGCTGCTGGTGTTGGCGGTAATGGCGATCGAATCCGCTGAGAGCCGCTTGGCAGCGATATCAAAAGACATACGGGTGCGGGTGCTGGGTTCGTGAAAAAAAAGGATAACGGTCTTGCCCCGCAGCGTGGGGACTTTTTTAATCGGCCGGCTGGAGATCTCCTTCAATCCGTCCGCCGTATCGAGTATGGTCTGGATTTCATCAACAGAAAGGGAGTCAATGTCTAACAAATCTTTTTTTAAAAGCCCCATGGCCGAATATCTCCCTTATTCAAGGATCGTTCCGATTCTCCCCCACCTGACACCAAAATCCTGGCTGTCCCAGGACCAGTAAATGATGAATGCCTCGCCTTTGATGGCAGACTTCTTTACGAATCCCCAGAAACGGCTGTCATAACTGTTGTCCCGGTTATCACCCATCACAAAATAGGCATTCTCGGGCACGGTTACCGGCCCGAAATTATCCCGATGATTCACGCGGGCTGGGATCACGTTTGAGTCGGTGTGCATGCCGTAGTCATGCGAAAAGGGTTGGCCGTTGACAAACACCTGTTTGTCCTTGATTTGGACCGTATCCCCGGGGATGCCGATCACACGTTTGATAAAATCCTTATCCGGCGCCTCCGGGTATTTAAATACGATGATATCCCCCCTTTCGGGCGAGGTCACAGGAATGATCGTGGTGCGGACGTAGGGGAGCTTAACCCCATAGATGAATTTGTTCACCAGAATGTGATCCCCGATTTGCAGCGTGGGCTGCATCGAGCCGGAGGGGATTTTAAACGCCTGTACCACAAAAGTCCGGATAAACAGGGCAAGGATGACCGCAATGATAACAGCCTCAATATTTTCCCGGAGCTTGCCCTTTTTTCGGTGCTGTTTTTGGGTATCCGCTTTGCCCGTCTTGTCTGTTTTCAATTTTAATTCGGTCTTTTCATCCACCGGCATTTAACCTGTCAAGTTAGAAGTGTCCCGGCTCAACAGACCGGAAGTGTAAACTGGGGCTCGCCGATAAAAAACTGCCCCTTTTCAATCCATTTTTTAAGCTGCCGGGCGATTTCCCGCGCTTTAACCACGCTGGATATAGGAACCGTGGGGATTTCTTTGTCATCTATCCGGATAACACCGCTTTTTAATTCCGCATAACTGACATACCCGTAATTTCTGTCCACGCCGTTAGGGTAGTCATTGCCGTAGTCGACCACCTGGGTATGGATATCTGCATCCGAAACTGCCGTATACCGGGCCATCTCCTCATTAAGGATGGGGATCGGAACACCCAGGCCGACAGCCAAAGATACCCCGTATCCCTGCATACTGACCCCGACAATCCAATCCGGCGACATCTGTTTGAGATCGCCCATCACCCAAAGGGTTCCGGCCGGGCTCATCGGAATTCCGCCTTTTGAGCGCTGTGCAGAGGGTTTATGCTGGGTGCCTTGCCAGGTGACGTAGCCCACGCCGCCGCCTAAAAAAATCCGGGTGCCCAGGCCGATGGTTTTGTAATAGGGATCATTGAATAAAGGGCTTAGCTGACCGGCGGTCGAATAGTTGGCATTGCCCGCCTTTGGTTTTAATGTGCCGAGATACGTATAAATGGTTTTATTGGTCAGGTTAATGGCGCAATTGTAATTCTGATATCCGTTTCTGGGGTTGCACAGGATGGCCTGGGGCAGATCATCCAGCGTGATTTCGCGCTCCACTTCCCGGTTGGGATAACATGAAGTGCCATATCCCGTGGCCCGCATATGGATGGTTCGGCCGGCAATCAAATCCTGAATCACATGGCCGCCGCCGTAATTGAACTCTCCGGGCCAGACTTTGTTCAAAGGATCCTCTTCACAGGGCTCGGTTGCCCCCAAAAAGCAATCGACTGCGGCCAGTCCGCCGTATGCCGGTACATTGTTAAACCAGACCTTCGAGGCCTTGATCGTGGGCGAACTCTGCTTGAAATTAATAAATGCGCCGGATGAGCACATCGGGGAAAAAGTCCCGGTGGTCACCACATCCACAGTCCGGGCAGCCTCCACCGCCCCTTTCTCATTGACGATATCGATAATTTCTTCGGCCGTGGCCACCACCACTTCCCCGGATCGGATTTTTTCGTTGATTTCGGCATAGGTTTTATTGACGCGATACCCCGCCATTGGCTGGTGCCTTTCCCGTATTTATAAAATTAGTTGACCATTGATTCGATATTATCGAGCTTGGATGTAATATTGTGCGCAATCCAGGTCCCATCCCACCATTCCACCGGATTCACATATACATGATTGATAAACATGCCATAATGCAAATGATCCCCGCCGGCCAGACCCGAGGTGCCGGTGTTGCCGATTATTTCGCCTTTGGCGACGTGCTCTCCCTGATTTAAATTGATCCGGCTTAAGTGCGAATATACGCTGAACAGCCCGAATCCATGATCAATCACCACGGTATTTCCGTATATGCCGATCTCACCGGCAAAAACCACTTTTCCGGCATTGGCCGCAGGAACTTCTGCATGACGGATGGAGGCCAGATCAATGCCCATGTGAACGGCCCTGTCGATATTTTCTCCATTATAGGTATAGACCCGATGATCCGCAAAGTTGGCGCGCCTGGCAGAATTCGGCAGCCGACCAAACGCCCCCTGCCAAAGAAAGCCGCGCTCAGAGCGCCCGCCGGCGTCAAGAAGCGTCTGGTTATTCTTCTTCCGAAGTTTCTGGTTGACGTAGAGAAACCTGTCAATCAGGGAGGCGTCTTCGGAGAGTGCTATTTGATCCTGAAATTCCGGCATTTTCCATTCTAAAAACCGGTCTGATATCGGAAGAATATCGGTTTTAAACTGCTGTTTCCGGATATAGTGATAAAATCCGCTCCTTGCGGTATTGCCCGCCGCATCCTCGGCCTTGACATACAGGTCTGTGTCCACACTATGATCATAGGGCATCGCGAACAGGGCGACATAAATCGCCTCATCCGCAAAATAGCCGCTATAGCCGGGAAAAAATTCTTCTCCAACATATACCCCGCTTTTCTCACAGGTTTCGGACAGTCGATAGGCGACCAGGCCGGCGCCGCCCTGGGCCACATTATGCTGGTTTGTAAGCACTGTCAGCCGGGGCGGCCGGGTGTCAAACGCCAGTTCTTTTTCCAGATAGGCGACGTTTCCCTTCCACCAGTTACGCCAGGAATGGTCCCAGGCGGCAATCCGAAGAACCGCCGGGCCGTCCGATAGCCCCAGTTCCTTGGTATTAATGGTGATATTGAAATCTACGGTACGGCCTGCACCAGGGGATGCTTTCTTACCGGCATCGATCGATTTTTCAAGCAGCACGGTTTCATCGCCGTCTTTGATTAACCCCACCCACAGCTTTCCAACCCCGCTGAAACGGTCTTTGATCGTGCATGAGATCTCTGTCTCCGCGCCGATCACATCTTTCTCAAGATCCAGCTCGATCTCCGGGGCGCTGCCCTCGTACTTGGTCCACAAAAACCATCCGCCCGGCAAAATGATGGCGGCACCGAGTATAATAACGAGAAAAAGCTTGAGCCGCTTCCCCTTTTCTTTGCGTTTAAACCGCATTGCCGTTTTCTCCCTGCTTTTGGCGCTAAAAAAATTGTTTTTATTTAACAGCTATGTGAATGCTAAGCAAGATCTTATTTTCGCATCTTGACTTTTCGCAACCCCCGGGATAACAGAGGCTTGTTAACAATCAGAATTCTTGCCAAAGGAGCATATATGACACAACCGGTCAAAATCGGCGGCTTCTCCATCGGCAGCGGCCTCCCCTTTGCTTTGATTGCCGGGCCCTGCGTGATTGAGAATCATGAAACGCCATATGAAATCGCTGCCCGGCTTAAACAATTGACCGAGCGGCTGGATATTCCCTATATCTTCAAGGCCTCCTATGATAAAGCCAACCGCACCTCTATTCATTCATTCCGGGGGCCCGGGATAACCGAAGGGCTTGAAGTGCTTTCGCGGATCAGACAGGAACTCGGGGTGCCGGTGCTCTCTGATATTCACCAGCTTACCGATGTCGCGCCCGCCGGCCGGGTCCTTGATGTTATACAGATCCCGGCTTTCCTGTGCCGCCAGACGGATCTGTTGGTTGAGGCGGCCAAGACCGGCAAGCCGTTAAACATCAAAAAAGGCCAGTTCCTCTCGCCCTGGGATATGACCAATGTGGTGGAAAAAATCCGGCATGCGGGCAACAATCAAATCCTGATCACGGAAAGGGGCGCTATGTTCGGATATAACAACCTGGTCTCGGATTTCCGAAGCATCCCGATTATGCAGAAAACCGGATGCCCCGTGGTTTTTGATGCCACGCACAGTGTCCAGCTGCCCGGCGGGGCGGGGACGGCTTCCGGCGGCCAGCGCGAGTTTGCCCCTTTGCTTGCCAAGGCGGCGATTGCTGTCGGGGCGGACGCCCTTTTCATTGAAGTCCATCCCGATCCCGATCAGGCGCTCTCAGACGGGCCCAATGCGATAAAGCTCGATGATGTTGAAAAGCTGCTAATCCGGCTCAAGAATATTCAGCAGGCGGTTAATTAGCCCTGCTCTCCTTTATGGATCAAATCCCATGACTGACAAACGATTTAAGCCAATCCAACTGCTTTTGACAGATGTTGACGGCGTGTTAACTGACGGTGCCATCGCCTATACTGAGGATCAGACCGAGACCAAGGTATTTAATGTCAGGGACGGCCTGGGCATTAAAATGCTTCACCAATCCGGCATCCGCACCGGGATTGTGACCGGGCGGTCATCGGCGGCGCTTTTGCGCCGCTGCCGTGAACTGGGCATTCAAATGGTCTATGATAATGTTAAGGACAAGGGCGCGGTTTTCGACCGGATTTCACAACATACCGGACTGCCGGCTTCGGCCATCGCCTTTATGGGCGATGATCTGCCGGATCTGCCCATGTTTAAAAAAGCCGGCTTGGCCATTGCTGTGGCAGATGCCCATTCAATGGTTTGTGAACAGGCGGATATCATCACCGAAAAATGCGGGGGGCGGGGCGCAGTGCGCGAAGTCTGTGAAATGCTCCTTAAATCCAAGGGCCTTTGGGACCCCCTGATCAAACAGTGGACATAAACAGTTGCACCGGAAAACCAGGCTTAAAATATTTTTCATCGGCGCCGGCCTTCTTTTAATAACTATATTGCTCATATCTTTCTTTTCTTCCCCGAAAAACAATGGTGAACCGGCACCGCCGGATAAACCGGCGCAGAAAAAAGCCGAGCTCTCGATTAATAATTTTCATCACACTGCCACCCAGGGGGGCAAAACCCAATGGCAGCTTAAGGCCCGATCTGCCGAATTCCTCTCGAATAAAAATCATGTCCGGCTAACGGAG
Source organism: Desulfobacterales bacterium (assembly GCA_034520365.1). Taxonomy (NCBI): domain Bacteria; kingdom Pseudomonadati; phylum Thermodesulfobacteriota; class Desulfobacteria; order Desulfobacterales; species Desulfobacterales bacterium. Next base: position 336,062 of record JAXHNP010000002.1, on the reverse strand, counting down.
GTCAGTGTTGTTTTTTTTCTGGATTCATCGGCATCAGAGGCTTCCCTGACCGCGGACAAGGGGCTTTTGGACTTAAAAACCAATAATATGCGGGTTTCCGGTCATGTCACTGTTGAAAATCGCCGTTATCTGCTGACAACCGAGATCTTGAAATACAATCATGACTCGCATATAATATCAACCCAGAGCGGCGTCAATATTGCCGGCCCGGCCATTGAGCTGACAGCCGACACCCTGACAGTGGATTTGGCAGCCGGCAAATTTGAATGCCAGGGGCATGTGAAAGGAAGCATTAATGCGGCTGAAAATTTTTAATCCGATTGTTTTCAAAATTTTTATATGTCTGCTGACCGGCTGGCTGATTTCGGCCGCCTGGCTTTCGGTCGCCTATGCTGAGACACAATCGGCCGATGAAACCGCCCCGGCCAATAATAAACTGCATATCCGGGCGGACAAGCTTGTATCCCTGCGGGAGTCGAATTATATTCAATTTACAGGCAATGTTGAAGTCGATATGTCCGATGCGACCATCAAGTCAAATAAGCTGAGGATTTTTTATGAAAAAGGGGATGCTGACGAATCCGCCATGGCCGCTGAAAATATTGAAAAGGTGGTGGCGATAGAAAATGTCCGCATAAACATGGAAAACCGGACCGCGCATTGCGACAAGGCCGTCTATCATCCGGAAAAACAAGTGTTGGTGTTGACCGGTAAAACAGTTGAAATTAAGAGTGAAAACAACGTGGTGTCCGGCAGCAAAATCACCTTTAACCAAAAAACCGGTGAAATAATCGTTGACGGCGCCCCGGAGCAGCGCGTAAATGCGATAATTCGCCAAATTGAAAAGCGCCGGCAGACAAAACCGGAGGCAAACAACTGAAACCGAAAAGCAGATATTAAATACCGGCACCCCTTTTATGACGGTTCTATCTCTGAGACATCTGGTAAAAATTTATAATGGCAAACGGGTCGTGGACGCCGTTGACCTGGATATCCATAGCGGCAGGGCGGTTGGACTGCTCGGGCCTAACGGGGCGGGTAAAACCACGACGTTTTATATGACCGTGGGGCTGATCCGGCCGGATCGCGGCGAGGTTTTTTTGGACGAAGAAAATATTACCGGCTATCCCATGCATCAGCGGGCGCGAAAGGGGATCGGGTATCTGCCCCAGGAAGCCTCTGTATTCGGCAAGCTAACGGTTTATCAAAATATCATGGCGATTCTGGAGACCCTAACCTCAAATAAAAACGAACAGCGGCAAAAAGCCGAGGCGCTTTTGGAAGAGCTTGGCATTCACCGGCTGATGCATCAAAAAGCCGGCGTGCTGTCCGGGGGTGAGCGCCGCCGCCTTGAGATTTCGCGCGCCCTGGCCACAGATCCGAGCTTCATTCTGCTGGATGAGCCGTTTGCCGGCATTGATCCGCTCGCGGTCATCGATATCCAGAATATCATTCATCACCTTTCGGAGCGCGGCATCGGTGTTCTGATATCAGATCACAATGTCCGGGAAACCCTGGGCGTATGCGATCAGGCCTACATTCTGAGCGAGGGCCGGATTATTGAATCCGGCGCCCCGGAGGTGATCGCCAACAGTCCGACCGCAAGACAAATTTATCTGGGAGAGCAGTTTAGACTTTAATATGGCGCTTGAACTTCAACAAAACCTCCGTCTGCAGCAGCAGCTGGTCATGACGCCCCAGCTGCAGATGGCCATTAAGCTGCTTCAACTCTCGCGCATGGAGTTGGTTGAAACGATCCAGCAGGAGCTGGAAACCAACCCCACGCTGGAAGAAGAGCAGGAGATGGATGCCGAACAAGCGGCGGAGGCGCCAGCAGCAGAAGATGAGTCCCCCCAGGAGGTCTCGATTGAAGAAAAATTTGAAGACTTTGCCGACTGGCAGAACTACATGGATGAATTCAGCTCCACCGGCAAGGTTCATTTTGAATCCGAAAAAAAAGAAGCCCCGGATTATGAGGCGTTTACCGCAAGCAAGACCTCGCTCGCCGATCATCTGAGATGGCAGCTGTTGATGACCAAACCCACGGGAGAAGAGGAAACCATCGGGAGCTATATCATCGGCAGCATCAATGAGGACGGGTATCTGGATTTAAGTGTGGCGGAACTCGCCCAAATGGCCGATATGTCGGCGAGTAAGGTCAAACCGGTGCTTGAATTGATGCAGACATTTGATCCGCCGGGTATCTGCGCGCGTGATCTGAAGGAGTGTCTGCTGATTCAGGCCGCCCATCTCGGCATTGATGACCCGCTGGTGGTCCGGATCATCTCGGATCATATCAAAGATCTTGAAAATAAACGGTATAAAATTATTGCAAAAGCATTGAATACCCATTTAGATGATGTTATTGCCGCGGTTAATTTGATCAAGCGCCTGAATCCCAAACCCGGCGACCCGTTTGCCGAGAATGAGCAAATATATATTGTACCGGATGTGTATGTCTATAAGTATGAAGATGATTTCGTTATCATGCTAAATGAGGACGACATGCCCCGGGTGCAGATCAATTCCTATTATAAAAAGGCGGCCAAGAAAGGGGAACAGATTTCGGATGAAGCCAAAAATTACCTCAAAGACCGGCTTCGGTCAGCGGAATGGTTGATCAAAAGCATCCAGCACCGGAGAAAAACCATATATAATGTCATGCAGAGCATTGTTAAATTCCAGCGGAATTTTTTTGAATACGGCATCTCTCATCTAAAACCCCTGGTGCTCCGGGATGTGGCCGATGACATTGAAATGCACGAGTCCACCATCAGCCGGGTGACCAACAACAAATATGCGTATACGCCGCAAGGCATTTTTGAACTGAAGTTTTTCTTCAACAGTTCGATCCATCGCTCCCATGGGGAAAGCATTGCGTCTGCCAGCGTGCAGGCGGAGATCCGTAAAATGATTGAGTCGGAAAACCCGAAAAAACCGTTCAGTGACAAAAAAATCACTGAAATGCTTAAAGCGCAGGATATCGACATTGCCCGCCGGACGGTAGCGAAGTACCGCGAGAATTTAGGGATTCTCTCATCCAGCAAACGGAAACAATTCTAGGGAGGAATAAATATGCAAACATCCGTGACATTTAAAAACATTGAGCCTTCCGAAAACCTTAAATCCTATGTCACGAACAAGCTCCAGAAGTTCGATAAACTGTTGGACAACCCGGCGGAGGCCAATGTGGTGCTGTCTGTTGAAAAAATTCGGCATATCACGGAGATCAAGCTTATCGGCGACCGTTTGAATCTGAACTGCCGGGAAGAGTCAAACGACATGTACTCCTCCATTGACCTGGCGCTTGATAAACTGGAAAAACAACTCAAAAAAAATAAACAGAAAATCCGCAAGCACCGGCAGGGGCCGCGCGGCGAAATGAAGGAAATGGCCATGCAGCAAGCCCCCAACCCCGGCCCGGCGGCAGAAGCTGAAGAAGACGCGCCCCCCCGGATACGGGTTCAAAATATCGAGTACAAACCCATGGACATTGAAGAGGCCAGCATGCAGCTGGAACTGATCCCGGACAATTTTCTGGTTTTTACCAATGCCCGGACCAATCAGATCAATGTCATCTATCGGCGAAATGACGGGGATATCGGCCTCATCCAGCCGCTCTAATAATTTTTAACCCGCAAACGGTATCAACTGTTTTGCCCAGACACGAAATCTTCAGCCATATGAACATCCTGGATTTTTTATATAAAGAAACCATTAACACCGATCTTCAGGCCACGGATAAAAAGGGCGTGCTGGAAGAACTGACGCTGCCGGTATCCCGGATCACCCAGGTGGATCATAAAGAACTGGTCCGGGTACTTATTGAACGCGAACATCTGGGAAGCACCGGCATTGGCGGAGGGATCGGGATTCCCCACGGCAAGCTTAAAAACCTCTCTGAGCTTATCCTGGGCTTTGGCCTCAGCCGCAAGGGGGTTAACTTTGACGCCATTGACAAAAAACCGACGCACATCTTTTTTCTATTATTGACGCCGGATAATTCAGCCGGTATTCATTTACGACTTTTGGCCCAAATATCCAAACTCTTAAAAGACGAGGGGTTTAAAACCCGGCTGTTGGAAGCCGCTGAAACAGATGATGTAATCCGGACCATACAGGAAGTCGATGAGGAATTCTAGCGCGCACATCACCGGCCGTCCCCTGCAGGCCGAACCGTCAATCAAAAAATTCTGCAAAAGCCGCAAGCAATCAAATCATATGATCCCATGATGCTCCCATGAAAAAACTAAAAATTATTATCATCACCGGTCTGTCCGGTTCAGGGAAAAGCACGGCGATAGCGGCTTTAGAAGATGCCGGCTTTTACTGCGTGGATAATCTGCCGGCCGAGCTGCTGCCCAAATTTCTGGAGCTTCCGATTCAGCGGGATTCGGATATTCATGGATTTGCATTTGTCATGGACTTGCGCGAAAAACGGTTTTTGTCCACCTATGGGCCGGTGCTTGATGAACTCCGCCAGAAAAATTACAATTTTGAAATTCTGTTTCTGGAGGCCGAGGAAACGGCGCTGGTCAAACGCTACAGCGAAACCCGGCGCCACCATCCCCTGGCCCAGGACAAGCCCCTTTTGGAGGGTATCCGTGAGGAAAAAAAGCTGCTGGAGCCATTAAGAAACTCGGCCACGCGCGTTTTGGATACGACCAAATACAATATCCATGACCTGAAGTCGATTATCTTTGATATCGTCAAGAGCAGTCTGGATGCCATCCCGATGCGGATCCAGGTAATATCCTTCGGCTTTAAGCATGGCATTCCCCCGGATACGGATATCATTATGGATGTCCGGTTTATTGTAAATCCGTTTTTTGTCCCTCACCTGAAAACCAAAACCGGCCGGGACGAAACAGTTCAGCAGTTTGTGTTAAACAATCCGGTCGCCCGCGAATTTATCGACAGGTTCCAGAGCCTTTTAAATTTCCTTATTCCCTTGTATGAAAAGGAGGGGAAGGCCTATTTAACCATTGCCATCGGCTGCACGGGCGGCCAGCATCGATCCGTTGTGATTGCGGAGGCCATTTGCGAAAACATCAAACGGCCGGGCCGGCCGATCCATATCACCCATCGCGATATTAATGTGAACGCATGATGCAAGGAGAACTATGGTAGGCATTGTCATTGTCACGCACGGTCAATTCGGCGATATACTCATTGATACGGCGGAAACCATTTTTGATACCCGGCTGGAAGCTGTTGCAGCTGTTTCCATCGATCTCAGAGAGCATGTTGAAAAGCTTCGAAAAAAGATTAATAATGGAATTAGTGAAGTCAGCCAAAATGACGGCATCCTGATTATGACCGACATGTTCGGCGGCACGCCGTCTAACCTGAGCTATTCCTTCCTTGAAGAAGGAAAAATCGAGGTGATTTCCGGGGTCAATCTGCCCATGCTGATAAAGGCGGTAAATCTGAGAAAAAAGGAGACCGACCTCCATGCCATGGGAAAAACCATTGAAACCTATGGCAAAAAGAGCATTTCCCTGGCCAGTGAACTGGTTAAAGGCAATAAGCGCGAATGAAGCGGATACAACTGATGCCGATGGGCCTGCATGATTTGGCGGATGTGGCGGCCATTGAGAACCAGGCCTTTAAAAATCCATGGGGCATATTGGCCTTTGTTAACGAACTGGCCCAGGAATATGCCTATAACTATGTGTTAAAATCCGTGCAGGGGAAAATCATCGGTTATTTCTGTTTTCGCCTGATTGCCGGGGACCTGCATGTGCTGAAGGTGGCGGTGAGCGAAACCCACCGCCGCAAAGGCATTGCATCAGCATTTTTCGATCAGTGCCTGGACCAGATTCCTGAATCGATAGATAATGCTTTTCTGGAAGTAAGGCCGGCAAACCTTGCGGCCATCCGTTTGTATGAGAAAGCGGGATTTTCCGTAATCGGCAGGCGCCCCGCTTATTACACGGATTCCGGAGAGGATGCGATGATAATGGGCAAAATATTCAAAGGAGGTTCTTATGAGCGCAAAAATTGCAATTAACGGTATGGGCAGAATCGGTCGAATGATTTTCAGGGCCGCTTTGAATCGTTCGGATATTGATATCGTGGCAGTCAACGATTTGATGGATCCGGCCACCCTCGCCCATTTGCTGAAATTTGATTCAGTGCACCCAAACCTGGATGTTCCCATTGTGCCCAAAGACAATGCGATTGAAGTCAATGGCCGATCAATCGCCGTGCACGCCGAAAAAGACCCGGCGGCGCTTCCCTGGAAAGATTACGGGGTCCAGATCGTGGCAGAGTGTACCGGCCTTTTCCGGGATCGTGAGGGGGCGTCCAAACATTTGGCAGCAGGGGCGAAAAAAGTGATTATCTCCGCCCCGGCCAAGGAGCCGGACCTGACGGTTGTCATAGGGGTCAATGCGGAAACATATGATCCGGACAGCCATCATATTCTGTCCAACGCTTCCTGCACCACCAATTGCCTGGCACCGGTGGCCAAGGTTTTACATGATGAGTTCGGCATTACATCCGGCCTTATGACCACAATCCATTCCTATACCGGTGACCAGCGTCTGCTGGATGCCCCGCACAAGGATCTTCGCCGCGCGCGCTCAGCCGCCCTTTCCATGATACCCACCACCACCGGCGCTGCCAAAGTTGTCGGGGTGGTGATACCCGAGCTTCAGGGCAAATTAAACGGGCTTGCCATCCGCGTGCCCACGCCCAATGTGTCAATCGTCGATCTGGTCGCCAATCTGAATAAATCCGGCGTAAGCGTCGAGGAGGTTAAAAGCGCATTGAAATCCGCATCTGAAGGGGCGCTGGCCGGGATTCTCGGCTATAGCGAGGAGCCTCTGGTGTCCTGTGATTTTAACGGCTCCAAACTCTCCTCCATTGTCGACGCCGAGGTTACATATATGATGGACAACATGGTCAAAGTCCTTTCATGGTACGATAATGAAGCAGGCTATTCCGAGCGTATGGTGGATCTGGCCGAGCTGGTCGCAGCCAAATTGTAAATAAGTCTTCTTCCCAGGAGGTCGCCCATGGCATCACGTAAACCGCTTATCGCCGGCAACTGGAAAATGTTTAAAACTTGTCCGGAAGCTGCGGAAACCGCCAGTCAGTTGGTCGCTTTAGTTGAGAAAAATGAAACGGTTGACATGATGATCGCCCCGCCGTTTACCGCACTGACGACGGTTTCTGAAATTATCGCGGACTCCCCGATTGAACTTGGGGCGCAGAATCTTTTCTGGGAATCTGAAGGCGCGTATACCGGTGAAATATCCGCCCCGATGATTGCCTCCGCCGGCTGCCGGTACGTCATTATCGGGCATTCGGAAAGACGGCAGTTATTCGGTGAGACCGATGCCCTGATCAATAAAAAAATCCCGGCGGCCATGGATGCCGGCCTGATTCCGGTGATCTGCGTCGGGGAAACAGAATCTGAACGGGATGCGGGAAAAACATTTTCAGTACTTGACAAACAGATACAAAAAGGGTTAGAGAATATAAATTTCGATGCGGATAATCCCCCGGTGCTTGCATATGAACCGGTATGGGCGATCGGTACCGGCAAAACGGCCACTTCGGATCAGGCCCAGCAAGCCCATGCATATATCCGGGAACAAATCGCCAAAGCCTTTGACGGTCAACTGGCAGAAAGTATCCGCATCCTTTACGGCGGAAGCGTTAAACCCAATAATATTGCCGAACTCATGGCCTGCCCGGATATTGACGGGGCGCTTGTTGGGGGCGCAAGCCTTAAGCCTGAAACGTTTAGTGAAATTATTCATTACCAATAATCAAAAATTTAGGCAGTAGACACCTGACGCATGGCTATACTAATTATTATCTTACATCTGCTTGTCTGTTTTTCGCTGATTGCGATTGTGCTTTTGCAAACCGGCAAGGGCGCAGACATGGGCGCTGTATTCGGCGGGGCCGGCAACCAAACCCTTTTTGGAAATACCGGCGCAACGACTTTTCTGGGCAAAGCCACAACTGTGGCGGCGATAATTTTCATGCTGACATCCCTGAGCTTGGCCTATATATCCAAAAGCGGCGATGAATCCGTGGTCTCCAATGTCAAACCCGCTGCCCAGCAGACCCAAACCCAAACTCTGCCGGCAGATGCAGCTTCACCCGAACAGACATCTGAAAACGCCGATTCCCAATCAGCGGCAAATACCGGGGATGAAGGGGAAAACGCCCAGGAAACCGCCCCAGCCCAGCAGACACCGCAATCCCAATAGTGCCGAAGTGGTGGAATTGGTAGACACGCTATCTTGAGGGGGTAGTGGGTTACGCCCGTGCCGGTTCAAATCCGGCCTTCGGCACCACTTTTAAAATTAAGCCTTGCAATTTTGGCAAATTGCAAGGCTTGTTTATTCAGGGCTCATTTTTCTCATACAGGGGTTAAATATGGACTCCCGCAGTTTATCCGACAGACTTTACAAAATCTATAAAACTCTCCATTTCTACTGCATCAAACTGCCCTTAATTTTTATCATGATACCGATCGGGTTTATTTTTGAATATGTAATCACCTTCCCCTTTATTATCCTGACAGCCCTTGACCGCAATTCATCAAAAAGACGCCGGGGATCCCGTTAGCTCTACAGGATTGGGGTTAATTGTCACTCAGCAGCGGATCAAGCTTACCGGCCTTGTCCAATTCAGCAAGCTCGTCATAGCCGCCCACATGCTGGCCATTGATAAAAATCTGGGGCACGGTCCGTCTGCCGCCGGAGCGTTTAACCGCCTCGGCAATAACTTGGGGATTTGCATCCACTACCTTTTCATCATAGGCCACATTCTTGCCGTCAAGCAGTTTTTTGGCCTGTTTGCAGTATCCGCAAGTGCTTGATGTATAGATTTCGATTTCCGGCATAAACCAATCCCTCCTTTTAGATCTCTTCCATTATTTGAATAAATTTTTGCCATTTTTCCCTGAACCGGGATACCGGCATACTGTCAAGCGTCCGCAGTTCAAGGGTCGGCCCTTTCAGGTTAAATCGAATATCGGTAAACACGGTTGTCATATGATTTAGAAATGCCTCATAGGATTGATCGGCGGTTTTGGCAAACGGAACCTCCTCGCCAAGCACCTCTGCCCGCAGGGCAAAACCGATTAATCGATGGATCAATTGATCCGCTGTCTCCAGGTTGGCAAAGCAGCACGGTGGACGACCGCAGCGGGTGGCATCCGTATGATCCCATATGTGGCGTCTGTGCCATGACATCCGAAAATCCTTATCCACAGATAATTCGCAAAGCGCATTGAATAACGGCAGCAGATTGTCAAAATTGGATATCACCACATGCAGATGAATTGAGGCCGTCCCCTTCATCATTTCAAGCCCCCGGCTGCCTACCTGCGAAAGCCTTTCATGGAGCTGCCGGTATCGCTCTGAACTCAAGCATAAGGGGGCGCCAGTCCTTCCGGGCAAAAAATCGGTGCCAATATATTCAATGCCCAACTTTGATTTGATTTGCGCGTTGGTGGTCTGAATAAGCGAGATCAGCTTCGCAAACCTTTGATGGTCATCGCTTTTAAGCGGCGGACTGCAATACTCGATTTGCCCGCCGGGTTCAAAGTCAACACACATGCCGAGATCCGGGTGGATAAAATCCTTTTTTCTGGGCGAAAACCCCAGTTCAGTCAGGCAAGGCCCAACTGCAGCGACATCATCCATAGAAAGCGGGCGAACAGGCAAAAATTCATATTCAAATCCGTAGCTTCGCTGCCTCCCGCCGGTTAAGCCGGATAAAACAGACAGGTAATGCCGCTTAAACACCGTCAGTAATTGATTAAAATCAGGGTTGCCGCCTTGATTGTTCAGTGCCATATCTGCCTTACATGAAAAATGTATCGTACCAGAGGGTAAAAACAATGATGGCAAACAAGCGATCTGCCTCTGAAACCAGCGTTTCCGGACCAACCCCCCCGGTTTTTACCTGTCGGCCGATTTGCGATACAAAGTCTGGATTTAGAATTCCCTGCCGACGGATCATGTCGCCGGATAAAATTTCATCCACAAACTCCGGCCGGGTTTTCGCATCCGCCAGCCAATGGGCGACGGGGATGGTAAACGGCTGCTTTTTTCGGAAGGCGTTTTTTTTATTCATGAGTCCGTGCTTTAAATACGCATGGCTGCAGATATATTTTTCCCGATCCGCTGCCAGGTTGACTTTTAAATGCACCGGCAGGGAGGCGGCAAACTCGGCCAGCCGATAATCCAGAAACGGAGTCCGGGTTTCCAGGGAATGGCGCATGGATAGTTTATCGAGCCGGAGTATCACGTAATCCGGCAGGCGAAACCGGGTTTCAAAGCCGATCATTTGGTTTACCGGATGCTCACTGCCGCTTAAACAGGGCCGGGCATCTTCCGGAAAAAACGGACCGGAATGCTCCATCCCGGTTAATCGGCTAATCTCTTCCGGGTCAAAAAGCGCCTCGGTTTGGATATAGCGCCGGGCCGGATCCGAATCCCTGTTGCTTATGTATGCCATTAACTCAGGGTAAGCCTTTATCAGGGCCTCCTGCTGATCCTTCGGCAATTCCGGATAATGGGCGGCGGCCATCTCAATCATGAACTTTCTGTATCCGGCAAATATTTCATCCGCCCCCTCCCCTGTCAAAACAACTTTTACCTTCTCACTTGCCATCCGGCAGACCTGATCCGTGGGCAGGATGGTACCCAAAGAGATCGGTTCCTCGATGGCGGCCACAAGCGCAGGCAGCTCATTTAACATTTCCTGTCGGCAATCCCCTGAAAAAAGCCGGGTATCCTTGAAACGCCGGGGATGATCGGCCAGAAACTCTCTGACCAAAGGCAGCTCATCATATTTATCCACGCCAAAACCAATGGTAAACAACTTTAAAAGCGGCCGGCTCATGGCAGCCTGAGCGCAGACAGCAGAGGAATCTATCCCGCCGCTGAGCAGACAGCCGACCTCAACATCCGAGCGAAGCCTTATCCGAACCGCATCTGAAAACAGTTCATAGAAACGGTCAGCCGCATCTTCCACATCCATATCCGGATTTACCTGATCCAGCCGGTAATCCCAGTATCTTTTGATCGAATATGTTCCGGACGCGAGATCATAATCCAGAAACGCCCCGGGCGGAAGCTTTTGAATCCCCTGGAACATGGTTTCGCTGCCCGGCACGTATCGATAGGTAAAATATGTGAACAGATTTTTACGGTTTAAGGTTTTCTCCATTTCCGCGCCGTTAAAAAGCGCTTTGATCTCGGAGGAGAAAGCAAATCGGCCGTTATTTTCACAAAAGTAGAGGGGTTTAATCCCGAACCGGTCGCGAAACAGTAAAAGCCGTTGTTTCAGTGGGTCCAGAATCGCACCGGCATACATGCCGTTTAATTCATTTAAGAACGCAGGCCCCTTTTTCCGATAAAGATGAAGCCCCACCTCCGCATCGCCTTTGGATACGAAGGGCTCGGAAGAAACGCTTTGTTTGAGCTCAAGATAATTATATATCTGGCCGTTGCAGACAATGGCCGTCTCATCAGCGGGGCACTGAATCGGCTGCATGCCGGTATCCAGATCCAGGATGGAAAGACGGGTAAACCCCAGGCCAACCGCGGTATTGTTGACCGGGTATACATTTTCTTTTAAATCATCCGGCCCCCGGTGACGCAGGCAATGGCGCATCCGGGCGAGCAAATAACGAATCCGGGCGGATGTCAATTGGTTTGAAACAATCCCGTAGATTCCGCACATTTAATCCGAGTCCCCTGTCGCCGTATCATAATTTTTTAAGTAACTTGGGGTTCACAGTTCACGGTTCACAGTTCAATGGGTTTTTTTCTGAAACCTGAAACCCGAAACCTGAAACCATTGTTCGTTTTTTCCTTCAGTGCCTTTAATGGACGGCTTGCCCTGGTTGACAATCCTTATTGGTTCTTTTAATTTATGCTTATTATATGATTTTTCAAGCGCCGGGGACCCAGGGCATTGCTAAATACTTATTTTTTTAAAACATCCCTGAGAAATGGAAATTCTCAGGCCGATATTAAGGAAGCGGAAAAGGCGCAGGAAGAAGAAAAAGAGGCGCCTTTTTTTTTCTGCCGGCAATGCTTAAACCCAATAACCCCCAAATCGGCCAGAATCTCTATAAACGGAGCCTATCAGCACACGTTTGCCAATCCCCACGGAATTGTATTCGATATCGGCTGCTTCAAAGAAGCAGAGGGGTGCGGCGCAGTCGGCACCCCGACCGATGAATTCGTCTGGTTTGCCGGCTATATGTGGCAGGTTGCCCTTTGCCGGGCCTGCCTCACCCATATGGGCTGGTTTTTCACATCCGCGGATACCGAGAGCTTTTTCGGATTAATATTGGACCGCCTGATCGAATATGGCGATTAAAAATATGTAGATGTTGGGGACAATTTAAAAATTCCCTTTTTTTTTAATTTATTTTCAGTATAATTACAATTAGAGTCGATTCTTAACTGCAACCCCAAGAGGTTGGCATCAAATGCTTATCAAATTTGTCCCTCAGCTAAAAATATTTTTTGGGACCCTGTCCGTGATTGGCCTGGTAATAATGCTTACTTATTTGCCTGCCCGCTCGCAGATGCTCAAAGAACTAAGCGATGTACAAAACGGCATATTCCACTTATCCCCGCGAAACCATGAATTTACGGCGGAAACCGACAAAGCGGATCAGTATATTGATGATGAGCAGGCCGACTTTTTTATTGCAGCCGGCAAGCCGGACATGGAACTTGAAGCAGATGGGAACTATCCCTATTCAGTGGTCAATCACCGGATCCGGGATGAAGACCTTGAAATGGTGTTGAAAAACCAAGAAGCTCCAAGTAGCATTGAAGTCGTTTATCTAAGTCGTCACAACATTGTTAGGAAAGAATATACCAGCCTGACAAACCCGCCAAACGAGTTTTTTGTTGATGAAAGCTATAAATACAATTTTTACCAGCTACCTGATTTGCGAGAACAAGATCGTTTAAATCCGCCGGGATTTTTCATTGGTAGCGATAATATCAGGGAACCGATTAACAATCAAATCGTAGAAATGGCATACTGGGGATATGTTGATGTTGAAGTTAACGTTAACGAATATTCTGCCAATATGAGTTTATTCGGTCGACATCTTTTGTTAGATGGAACTGTTCGAATTAGAGGTAATGTAATGGTCTGGGTAAGAAGCGAAACCAATTTGCCTGGATCCTCCAATGGTGAAATGACAACTGAAGACATGGAGGTTCAAAAAGCAGGCAGATGTAATTGCAATGGCAACTGAAACAATAAGTTATAACTCCCGCTTCCAATTACAAATCCCTAAATAGCCAAATTCCGACAAATCCCCCTATCCTTTCAAGATATTAAAATTTTTTGTTGATACTTAAAATTTTAATGAAGTAGCCAAAATAAATTATATTGACTTCAAATAAATAATTATTTATAATTAATAATTTTAGCAATTAACAGAAGAGATTGATATGTACACGAACATTGAAAAAGTCAGAAATATCGGTATCAGCGCGCATATCGATTCAGGGAAAACCACCCTGACCGAAAGAATCCTCTACTTAACCAAGCGCATCCATAAAATTCATGAAGTGCGCGGCAAAGACGGTGTTGGCGCCACAATGGATTCCATGGCCCTTGAAAAAGAACGGGGGATTACCATTGCTTCAGCCGCCACCTATTGCGAGTGGAGAGATAATGAAGTCAACATTATTGACACGCCGGGCCATGTTGACTTTACCATTGAAGTGGAAAGAGCCCTTCGGGTGCTGGATGGAGCGGTTTTGGTGTTATGCGCGGTCGGCGGGGTTCAATCCCAGTCAATAACAGTTGATCAGCAGATGAAGCGCTATAATGTTCCCTGCATTGCGTTTATCAACAAGTGTGACCGAAGCGGAGCGGATCCATTCCGTGTAATTAATCAGCTTTCGGAAAAACTGGGGCACAATGCGGTAGCCCTTCAAATACCGATCGGACTCGAGGCGGACCATAAGGGTTTGGTTGATCTTGTTTCCATGAAAGCCCTTTATTTTGAGGGCGAATTCGGCGACACCGTACGAGAAGCCGAAATTCCGGAATCCCTGCTTGAAACCGCCCGGCAAAAACGCGAAGAACTGATCGATGCGGCGGCTATGTATTCGGATGAATTAACCGAACTGGCGCTTGAAGAACAGGACGTGCCTGAAGATCTGTTGATCCGCGCGATACGGGACGGATCGCTGAAAAGGGGACTCACCCCGGTTTTCATGGGATCTGCATACAAGAACAAAGGCGTCCAGCCGCTTCTCGATGGCGTCAACCGGTACCTGCCATCACCCAACGATGTCGAAAATATCGCCCTGGACTTGGAAAATGATGAGGCGCCGGTTAAATTAACCTGCGCCACTGATGCGCCCCTGGTGGCGCTGGCCTTTAAACTGGAAGACGGAAAATACGGGCAGTTGACCTATATCCGGGTATACCAGGGCGAGCTTAAGAAGGGCGATTCCGCGGTTAATGTCCGAACCGGGCAAATTGTGAAATTTGGCCGTGTGGTGAGGATGCACGCGGATCAGATGGAGGAAATCGGCCGGATCCCGGCCGGCTATATCGGCGCATTCTTCGGAATTGACTGCGTGTCCGGGGATTCTTTTACATCAAAGAACAAAAGACTCTCCATGACCTCCATGTACGTGCCCAAGCCGGTCATATCGCTTGCCGTACAGCCCAATGACATTAAATCCGAAACCAATATGGCCAAAGCCTTGAACCGGTTCACCAAGGAGGACCCCACCTTTATGACGGCGGTCAATGAGGAAACCGGGGATACCCTGATTTCCGGGATGGGTGAACTGCACCTGGAGGTATACCTGGAGCGCATGCGGCGGGAATACAACGCATCGATATCCGTGGGGGAACCGCGCGTGGCCTATCGCGAAACCATTACCCGGCAAAGCAGTTTCGATTACATTCATAAGAAGCAGACCGGCGGCGCCGGTCAATTCGGCCGCGTGGCCGGTTTTATTGAGCCGTGCAGTGATGAGGAATTTATTTTTGAAAACAGGATCACCGGCGGTGTTATCCCGACCCAATATATCCCGGCCTGCGAAAAGGGGTTTAAGGAATGCATGGCCAAAGGCCCGGCATTTAAATACCCGGCAAGCGGCATCAAAGTGACCATCAACGACGGTGGCAGCCATTCGGTGGACTCTTCCGAAATGGCATTTAAGGCAGCGGCCAAAGGGGCTTTCCGCGAGGCATATCCTAAGGCGGCGCCTGTGCTGCTGGAACCGGTCATGAAGGTGGTGGTCGAGACACCGGCCGAATTTCAGGGCACGGTCATGGGCACGCTGACCCAGCGGCGGGGCATTATTGTGGGCTCCCAGGATGAGGAAACCTCAAGTATTATTGAAGCCCAGGTGCCGCTGGCCGAAATGTTTGGCTACACAACAGTGCTGCGCTCATTAACCCAGGGGAAAGCCCAGTTTACAATGGAATTTTTTGCCTATAAACAGGTTCCGCAGTCCATCACTGAAGATATCTTAAAAAAGAATGAAAAAACATCCAAGACGGGTACCTGATCATAAACAAAAAAAGGAATACGCATTATGCTAGATAAATCCCGCATTATTCAGGATCCGCTGAAGCTTCTCGGTCTGGATACCGATCAAACTTTCCAAAATGGCGTCTATGGGGCCATTTATGCCAGGGCCGGAGTGGGAAAAACCGCTTTACTGGTCCAGCTTGCCATCAACAGCCTGCTGCAGGAAAAACCGGTGCTCCACATCAGCCTCAAGGACCCGGTAGACAAGGTGGATCTCTGGTATAAAGAGGTTTTTCAGAAAATCACCAAAATCCATGGGATCCACGATGCCAATCAGCTTTGGGATGAGTTACTCCCCTATCGATTCATTATGACCTTCGACCAAAACGTATTTACTTTGGGCCGCCTGATGGATAAGGTAGAGGATTTGCGCACGCAGGATATCTTCTCCCCGCGCCTGATCATGATTGACGGATTTTCAACAGAGGACGCCAATCCGGAACAATTAAATGACCTGAGGACGTTTGCCCAAAACAATGGCGTCACCGTCTGGTTTACCATTCGCGGCCATCGGGGGGAATCCCAGACGCCGGCCGCTTTTTCGGCAAAATTCCTCGACCGGTACGGTGAACTTTTTGATGTCATCCTGCAGCTTTCTCCGGAGAAGGATCAGATCCAGGTCAAGCCCTTGAAAAAAGAAACCGCCAACCAGCCGGATATTTTCCTTGACCCGTCTACTCTGTTAATCCGGGAAACAAGGGCTTAAAAGGGTTGGAGAGGCAGAGAGCCCTTTCGATTTTATGACAGCATATCATATATTTCATTAATATATATTTATTTCAAAATATTATAAATAAACCATAAACCAACTTATTAAGGGTTGTAAAAAGCCTGCCACGACATCTCCATCCGGCTAAACTCGCAATCTTGCCGTATTCGTCAAATTTATTTAATTGCAGACGGCCAAATTAAATGATATGGTTATTTGAAATTTTATTTGTATTCGCCTAACGTAACATTGTTTAATACTGTAAATTAAAATCTCAATCTTACCCTCTCACTCGAACAAGGAGAATCGATTATGAGATTGGCTGGACGGATTCTCTTAACAGCAATTTTAACATTTTTATTCATTTTTGCATTTATGGGCCAGGGTTATGCCAAGCCCACTTGCGGGATATTATGGTTTTATCCGGATGAGGCCTCAACAGAGTTCCATGAAAGCCGTTATATCACCAATCGGTATGCCATTTTGCTTGACCAGCTAAATATTTATGAAGTGATTCCGCCGGAGCAAATCGAGCAGTCACTGGGCGCTGAGCGAACGGCTGACCCTTGCAGGGATAAGGACTGTGCGATAAATATCGGAAAAATGGTAAATGCGGATTATATCATATTCGGAACGCTTGGTCATGTGGGAGGGCTTTACTCCCTGGAGACCACTTTCCTGAATGTTGAGACCGCCACCATTGTCAATTCTGCGGTCACAGACCTTGAAGGAACCCGGGAGGAATTTATTCAAAAAGCCCCCCCCCATAATATCCGCTCTTTGCTGAATGTACAGAAGACACCGCCGGATTGGGGAGCCCCGACCAAACCTCCGGCAAAGAGGGAAAAGCCTGAAAAACCATCACCTGATAAACCCGCACCCAAGCATGAAGCCAAGGCCGAGCCGGCGGAAGAAAAAGCGTTTCAGATCGGTCCGCGGATTGGCGGCGCCGGAAGTGATGATGGATTCGAGTTAGGGATAGGCTTTGAAGTGCGCTTTTCCAATTTGTCATTCTCCATTTTAGCAAATGAGGCCGGTTTTGCCAGCGGCCTCTCATACTATCTTCATGCATCGGGCAATTCCCCATTCCTGACACTCTCGGGGGCCTATTATGACGACGAGGATGGCGGGGTGGATGAAATCGGCCGGATCTATGGATTATTGGCCGGGTACCGCTATTATATAATGGATCACCTGGATATCCGGGCCGGCATTGGCGCCGCCTATATCAATTGGGATCAGACCGAAAGGCCATTTAGAAATGATGAAGAATACGTGCCCATCGGGGAAATCACCTTTGGCTACATGTTCTAGCTCGAAAAATATTGGACTTTTTGAGAAGCCATCAAGTTTATAACAAAAAGAACTCTGACCGGGGGCAGTTGATTTTCCGCCCCCGGTCAGAGTTTTTCTATCCGCCCTTCCCTTTTCCGCATCCCGCTTACGAAATCATTGACAGGCCGCCGCCTTTTTTCTAAGTATCTATTTTTACGTTTTATGATTCATCAAACGGCACCGCACTCTTGGGCGATGTGATCAGCGGAGGTTTAATTTGTACTCTAAAATCCTTGTTCTGCAGTTTCCGAGCGGAGAAGTCAAAAAGCCGGTGGTCTGTTACTTAACCAAATATTATGACCTGTCTTTCAATATTCTCAAAGCCACCATTCTGCCCCGCAAGGAAGGGGTGATGGTGCTTGAGCTTTCTGGTTCGAAAAAAAATTTTAAAAACGGGGTTCAGTACCTGAGGAATCAGGGCGTTATTGTTAAAAACGCATCCCAGGAGATCGCCCGGGATAATGCAAAATGCATCCATTGCGGGGCATGTACGGCAGTCTGCCCAACCGGCGCGCTTTCCATCAAACGCCCGGAAATGTCGGTTATTTTTGATCAGAAAAAATGCAGCGTGTGCGAACTTTGCGTTCGGGCCTGTCTGACCCGGGCCATGAAAATCCAGCCCTCCTCAGAAGCCTTTTTTGAATGAAACCCACCACCGCAGTTGCGTTAAGCGGCGGAATTGACTCCCTGGTCGCCGCCCATCTTTTAAAAACATCCGGCCATGAGATCTTCGGTCTACACTTTGTGACCGGATATGACCCCCTTGCACCTGAACCAAGTTTAGAATGGACGGACTCAAAATTGGTCCGGATCCCTTCAGAGCACCCGCTTTCAGTTGTTAAAGACCAGCTGAATACCGAGATTTGGGCTGTTGACTGCCGGGAGGTGTTTAAAGAAAAGGTTATTGATTATTTCATCCACTCCTATATGACCGGAAAAACTCCCAACCCCTGCATGGCTTGCAATGCCGCCATCAAATTCGGAGGGCTGCTTGAAACGGCCAGGCATTTGGGGGCCTCGCACCTGGCCACCGGCCATTACGCCATTGTCGAAAAATCAAAGCAAAATGTTTTTCAATTAAAAAAAGGGAGGGACCCGGCAAAGGAGCAGTCCTATTTTCTGGCCATGCTAACCCAGGATCAACTGGCCCATGCCCTTTTTCCGGTGGGCCGGATGACGAAAGCCCAGGTTGGAAATCTGGCCCAAGCCAATGGCTTAACCCCCGTTTCCGGGAATGAAAGCCAGGATATCTGCTTTATCAAAAACATGCATTACAGCCGGTTTCTTGCCGAGCAGGCGGGATTGAATCAAACCGCCGGAGCCATCACCGACTTGCACGGCCGGCGTCTCGGCACCCATCACGGCCTGCACCGCTATACCATCGGCCAGAGACGCGGCATCAACTGCCCCGGCCCCGAACCCTATTACGTGGTTCGGCTGGACGTCCGGAACAATCGCCTGATCGTCGGAACCAAAAAGGATCTGTATCAGAGCGCATGCAAGATCCATCCGATCAATTGGCTTTCTGAGGTCCCTGAAAACTCACTGCCGGTTATGACCAAACTCCGCTACCGCCATGAGGCGGCAGAATCAAAAATTTTTCCCGCCGGAAAGAACTCCGCTGAAATCCGTTTTACAAATGCCCAGCCAGCGGTTACCCCCGGGCAGGCCGCAGTTTGCTATTACGGGGATCAAGTGGTTGCCGGAGGATGGATTGTTGAATAACAATGTGATCGCAAAATATCGGGCAATCACCCTGGGCTGCCGGGTCAATCAGTATGAATCCGAATCCATTGCAGCTGACCTGGACCGAAACGGATGGATCAGCGCTGAAAAAGAAAGTGATGCGGATCTTTTGATCATCAATACCTGCACGGTGACGGCAAAGGCCGCCATGCAGTCCAGGCAGGCGGTGCGCCATGCGATACGAGAATTTCCGCATGCAGCCGTGCTTGTAACCGGCTGCTACGTACAGGCTGACCCCCGGGTGTTTGCCGAGCTGCCGGGTGTGCATCATATCATCGGCAATTCGGATAAGCACCGCATCCACGAAATCATTTCCGAGACGCCGAAAAGCCCGTCCGGTCAGCCGAACATTGTCTGCCGGCCGATTCGCAGACTTCGGAAATTTCAGACATCCGCCCTGCCGAATGTGAGCGCCCGGGCCCGGCCGTACCTAAAAATCCAGGACGGATGCGATGATTTCTGCACTTACTGTATTGTCCCGTATACCCGTGGTCCGAGCCGCAGCCTGCCGATGGATACGGTTGTCCAAAAACTCACTCAACTCAAGTCCCATGGTGCCAAGGAGGTTGTGCTGACCGGCATTCACCTGGGCCGCTACGGGCTTGATCTCTCTCCGCCATCCGGTCTTTTGGAACTGCTCCGGCGGATCGAGGCCATAGATGCGATTGATCGGGTGCGGTTAAGTTCCATTGAACCCAGGGAGCTCTCCGCTGAAATCATTCAAATGGCTGCCCAGAGCCCCCGGATATGCCGGCATTTCCATATTCCTTTGCAAAGCGGAGATAAGACCATTCTTCAGAAAATGAAACGCCCCTATGACCCGGATTTTTTTAAGGACCTGGTATGGCGAATTCATAGCCAGATGCCGGACGCGGCCATCGGCGTGGACGTATTGGCAGGATTTCCGGGGGAGGATGCGGACGCATTCGTAAATACTTATAATCTATTGAAATCCCTCCCCATCAGCTACCTCCACGTTTTCCCGTTTTCACCGCGGCCCGAAACCCCGGCCAGCCGATATCCAGACCCGGTTGATCCAAAAGTTATCAAACAGCGGTGCGCCCGGCTCAGGCAGCTAAGCGGGGATAAAAAAGCGGCCTTCTATCAATCACAGCTCGGCCGCGATATGGATGTCATCATCGAGGGCGAGCCGGATCCGGTTTCCGGCAGATTTAAGGGGGTGAGCGCCAACTATCTTAATGTATTTACATATGCGCCCAAAAATTGTAAAAACACAGGGGTTAAATGCCGCCTGACCGGTCCGGTATTTTCAAACGGTATTATCGGGGAGTTGATTGATTAATGCGGCGCAGCAAGATGCTGCCCCGCCGAATAACAGTGGAAAGGAGTGGTATGGAACAAAGGGATAAGGCAAAAACCTTTTCGATCTCTGAGCTTGCGGATGAACTGGATATAAGCACCCGGGCGATCCGGTTTTATGAGGAAAAGGGACTGATCCTGCCGAAACGCACCCGGGGCAACCACCGGATCTACCGAAGACGGGACCGGGCGCGGTTAAAGCTTATCCTTCGGGGCAAACGGCTGGGCTATTCCCTGGATGAAATCGCTGAAATGATCGGGATGGCTGAATTCGATATGGATGAAATCGACCAGCTGAAAAAAAGTCTGGCTTACGGGGATAAAAAACTCAAGGAAATCGATGAGCGGATGGAGGAATTGCAGATTCTAAAGCAGGATCTCCTGGCAGCCAGGCAGAAAATTATCGACCGGCTGGCGGAAATCGGATAGACAGGATTTTAAAAGCCCGGTAAATGGGCCGTCTGTGTTTCAAGACGCGTTATGCACTTTTGCGGTAAATCAAACAAAGGCGGATAAATTAAAAAATTTCAATGTTTCTTTGGCCTCGCGAATGTATTTTTCGCGGTCAACCTCCAGCATGGGCCGAAAAAAATTCTCTCCGGAAACAAAGTTGTGGATGGCGTTCATGATGGAGAGCACCTTCATCTTGGCATCGAGCGACACATTTTTCCGGTCCTTGGCCAGCCCCATGGAGTATGCAATATCTGATATAAATTCCGGCACCTGAAAATCCAGCTGGCTGCCGTGCCGGGTCTTGGTGAAATACCGGAACAGTGTTAAATTGGAAATTTCGGGGTGCTCAAACAAATATTCCGACATCTCGTCAATGGCGATTTCAATGCGTTCGGCAAGCGGCCGGCCCCGGATGATTTTCTCTACCTCCACCAGTTTTTTACGCATCCCCTCATTAATATCCCGGATCACCGCCTCATATAAATCCCCCTTTTCCCCCCAGTGATAGTAAAGGGTTGAAATATCGATATCCACCGCTTTAGCAATCATGCGGGTGGTGGTGCCGTGGAATCCGTATTCACCGAATATTTTTCGGGCCGCCATTAAAATCCGGGCTTTCATGGAATCCGGATTCTGTTTTGCCTTCTCAAGTGACGATGCCATTTGCCGTATTTCCTTATGTATTGCTGCAGTTAGCCCTAATCTGGGATAAAACAAGCAATTATAACACATCCTGCTGGTAGAATTCATCAATTTCCGTATCAGAGTAGCCGAATTCTTTTAACACCGCTGCTGTATCCTGGCCAAAACCGGGCGGCGGGCTTTGTATGGCGCCGGGCGTGTGGCTCATCTTAACGGGCACGCCCAGGGCCCTGCGCGTCTTTCCGTCCGGATACAGAAGATCGGTTACCATATCGCGGGCTGCAAACAGATCCGATGCCAGGGCTTCATCCGGCGTGCGGACCGGCGCCCAGCAGATTTCCAGCCCATCCAGCGCCCTTTCCCATTCCGCCAGTGTTTTTGATTTGAACTGATCCCGCATATACCCTTTGATTTCCTCACGTCTTTTCTCGTCATACTGGAGCGGGCCGTATTCCGGGACCTTGAAAAAATCGCATAACTGCTGCCAGAATCGGTTTTCCACCGCCCCTATGGACAGATACCGATGATCCGCAGTTTCATAAGTATTGTAACAGGCATACCGATGGGAAAGCAAAGAATCCGATCGTTTAAGCGGCAGTCCGGTCAATTCTTTCAAGTGGACCGCCAGGGACAGCAGACTCAACGAGCCGTCTGTCATGGAAATATCGATATACTGCCCCTTGCCGGTGGTATTTCTGGCATAAAGCGCCAATAAAATCCCGATCACGCCGTTCATCCCCCCGCCGGCGATATCGGCAATCTGAATGCCGGGAATGCTGGGCGGCCGGTCCTTTTCCCCGATTAGATCAAGAACCCCGGCGGCGCTCAAATAATTGACATCATGGCCGACAATGCCGGCATAGGGTCCGGTCTGTCCGTAACCGGTAATGGAGCAGTAAATGATTTTCGGGTTCACCGCGGAAACCGCCTCGTAATCAACGCCAAGCCGCTTGGTCACCCCTGGCCGAAACCCTTCCAGCACCACATCCGCGGATTGCGCCATATGAAAGAATATGCGCCGGCCCTGTTCGGATTTTAAATTGAGCGTCATGTGGGTTTTATTCCGGTAGACGGCCGCACTTCCGAGGGCTTCGGCGGCAAACCGTTTATCCTCAATGGCAATGACTCTTGCGCCGTGATCCGCGAGCACCATTGAGCAATAAGGGCCGGGAAGCAGCCGGGACAAATCGAGCACAGTAATACCTGACAACGCACCCTGCGGGCTCATACTTCCTCCGGTGTTAAAATATTCATTCGTTTTATAAGGGTGATTGCCTGAATGCTGCAATTCATCCCCTTCAAATCAATTGCTTAATCGTCCGAACTAAATGTTTCAAGCGATTGATTCCATCAATTGCTTGAAACATAAAGTATCCGTTAATTAACGCTTAGTCAATAAAATTTACCAGCCATAAAATTTACCAGCCGCCACCAAGCGCGGAAGCTAAAAAAAACTTTTGACATGCGTAAAAAAACATCATAATCTTTTCCATCATTTGCTGGAATAAACTGATCTAAAAAAAAGCTGTATTTTTTACATCAACTATTTTCTCCAACCGAAATTGAGCGATTTTCAAGTGCCGCAGATACAAGGAACTATTAATTCATATCAATCCTAATTCGTTAATGCATGAGGAGAAATCAACATGGCGCTAAACCTGGATGCCATCGGCAAAAAGATCGGGCCGGTTACCAAGGATTATACCTGGAGGGATGTTGTCCTCTATGCCCTTGGGGTCGGCGCCGGTTTTAATGAACTGGAGTATGTGTACGAAAGGGACCTGAAGGTTATCCCAAGCTTTGCAGTGGCGGCGATTTTTGAGTTTCTCTCCCACATCGGCTCAAATGCCAACATCGATCTTTCAGGCATACTTCACGGCGAGCAGGATCTGATTATCCACAACCCCATTCCCACCGAAGGGACCCTAACCACCGAAGGCACCATCACCCATATCTACGACAATGGTAAGGACAAGGGGGCGGTGGTTGTCGGTGAAAGCGAGACATACCATTCCAACGGGAAAAAGCTCTTTACCGCCATTATTACCCTTGTGGGGCGCAAAGACGGCGGCTTCGGGGGGGAGCCGGCCCCCAAATCAGAGGTAAAATTCCCGGATCGGGCGCCGGACTTTGAAGTAGAGGGCCGTCCGTCACCGGATCAGCCCCTGCTCTACCGGCTGTCCGGAGATGTGTTTCAGCTGCACGTGGATCCGGAATTTGCAAAAATGGCTGGTTTTGAGCAGCCGATTATGCACGGTCTCTGCACCCATGGGTTTGCCTGCCGGGCGTTAATTAACAGTTTGACCCCTGGCGAGCCGGAAAAACTTCGACGCATGAAATGCCGTTTTTCAAGACCCCTCTATCCTGGTGATCCCATTAAAACCCGGATCTGGAAAACCGAAGATAACCAGGCGGTGTGGCAGACTGTCAATAGCCGAACGGACGAGGTGATCATTACCAACGGGGTTTTTGAATATGGTGAAGTTCCCAAGGACGAAATCCGATTTGATGACCAGGTGGCGGTGATCACCGGGGCAGGCGGCGGACTGGGCCGGGTATATGCACTGGAACTGGCCCGGCGGGGGGCCAAAGTCGTGGTCAACGATTTTGGCGGAAGCCGGGACGGCACCGGCGGGGCCGCAACACCCGCAGACGAGGTGGTAAACGAAATCAAGGCAGATGGCGGCCAGGCAGTGGCCAATTACGATAACGTGGCCACCCCGGACGGCGGGGAAAATATCATCAAAACCGCCCTGGATGCATTCGGCACCGTGGACATTCTGATCAATAATGCGGGTATCCTGAGAGATAAGAGCTTTGTCAAGATGGAGCCGGAAAACTGGCAGACCGTTGTGGATGTGCACCTAAACGGCGCCTATCACGTAACCCGCCCGGCAGTTAAAGTTATGCGGGAAAAGGGCTACGGCCGGATTATTATGACTACCTCTGCGGCCGGGCTGTATGGCAATTTCGGCCAATCCAACTACAGCGCCGCCAAAATGGGCCTGGTCGGGCTGATGAACACCCTCAAACTGGAGGGAAAAAAATACAATATCCGGGTCAACACCGTGGCGCCCCTGGCCGCCTCAAGGCTAACCGAAGATGTGCTGCCCCAGGATCTGCTGGATAAGGTCAAACCCGAATTCGTGGCCCCGATTGTGGTCTATCTCGCCTCCGGCCGCTGCAAGGAGACCGGCTTTATCTATAATGCCGGCGTGAACAGCTTTAACCGGGCCGCGGTGGTGACCGGCCCCGGGACAACCCTTGGCGACGGCGAGAATCCGCCCACCATTGAAGCTGTTATGGATCAATTTAACGCCATTGACAGTTTAAAAGGCGGCAAAGAATATTCAGAACTCAACGAACAGGTAGGCGACGTGATCAACGCATTTTCCAAGCCTTCGCAGCAAACCGGCGACAGCAGCGGAAAAATGACGTCGGTGCCGGCGGTCTTTGATGCCATGGCCCAGGCCTTTGATCCGGATGCCGCAAAAGGCGCGGACGTCATATTCCAATACCACATTTCCGGCGATGACAGCGGCGACTGGTATTGCGTGATCAAGGACCAGCAGTGCACCATTGAATCCGGGGTCCATGAAAAACCGACCTGCACGCTTAAAATGAAGGATTCGGATTTTCTGGATATGATCAACGGGACCCTGCCGGCCATGCAGGCATATACCTCCGGAAAATTAAAAATCGAAGGCGATATCATGAAATCTCAGTTGATCGAAAAACTGTTTAAGATG
The DNA here is from genome assembly GCA_034520365.1 of Desulfobacterales bacterium. NCBI lineage: Bacteria > Pseudomonadati > Thermodesulfobacteriota > Desulfobacteria > Desulfobacterales > Desulfobacterales bacterium. The sequence goes on along the minus strand of JAXHNP010000002.1, from coordinate 310,534 downwards.
TAACCCGTATAAACCATACAGGAGATGAAAAAATGATTGGGATTACTGATTACGGTGCATATATTCCCCGCCTGCGGTTAAACCGCATGGCGATCTATGAAAACATGGGATGGTTTGCCCCGGCCATTGTCATGGTGGCCCAGGGGGAGCGGTCCATGTGCAACTGGGATGAAGACGCCATCACCATGGCGGTTACGGCTTCCAAAGAGTGCCTGACACAGCATAAAAAAGAAAACTTGGATGGCCTCATGCTGGCCTCCACCACCTTCCCATTTGCCGACCGGCAGAATGCAGGCATTTTGTCCACGGCACTTAATCTGCGGGCGGACATCATGACCGCAGATTTCACCTCTTCTCAGAAAGCGGGCACCAACGCCCTGCTCGCAGCCATTGAATCCGTCAAAAGCGGAGAGCGTGACAGTTTATTGGTGTCAGCCACGGATAAACGCGAAACCAAGCCCGCCTATTTCCATGAGATGTGGTTCGGCGACGGCGCAGCCGCGTTTTTAATCGGAAATACGGATGTAATTGCCGAATTCAAGGGCTCCTATTCGGTCTCCTATGATTTTATTGATCACTACCGGGGCGCACTCAAGCGCTACGACTACAACTGGGAGGAGCGCTGGGTACGTGACGAGGGCTATTCCAAAATCATTCCTGAAGGTGTCAACGGCCTGCTTGCCAAGCTGAATATCACCATGGATGATGTGGACAAGCTGGTCTATCCCTGCTTTTTCAAGGCAGAGCATAAAAAAATCGCCAAAAAACTGGGGGCGGCCCCGGAAAAAGTGATGGATAACCTGCACGAGGTCTGCGGGGATACCGGATGCGCCCACCCCATGCTGATGATGACCGCGGCCCTGGATGATGCCAAGCCGGGCGACCGGATTCTGATGGCGAGCTTCGGCCAGGGCTGCAGCGCCTTCTATTTTGTTGTCACAGAGAACATCCTGAACCTTAAGCCGCGGGATAAGTTTAAGAAGACCCTGGAAAACAAGGAAACCATCGATAAATACGCAAAATTCCTTGAATTCAGAGATATTATTCAGCCGGATATGGGCATTCGCGCCGAAGCCCCCACCCAGACCGCACTCACCACCCTATGGCGAAGGCGAAAAATGATTCTGGGCCTGGTTGGCGGTAAATGCACCAAGTGTCAGACGCCTCAGTTTCCCAAGACCGATGTCTGCGTCAATCCCCACTGCCGTGCCCGGCATACCCAGGAGGATTATGAGTTTGCCAATATCCCGGCTAAAATCAAAACCTTTACCGGCGACCTCCTGGCCGTTTCCGTGGATCCGCCGCACACTTACGGGATGATCCAGTTTGAGGGCGGCGGCCGGTTTATGGCCGACTTCACGGACTGCAAGCTGGACGAGCTGAAAGTGGGCCTGCCGGTTTACATGATGTTTCGTAAACGCACGGAGGACAAAAACCGCGGATTCGTCAACTACTTCTGGAAGGCAGCGCCTGTTCCCGGGGCAGCCGAAGAGATGAAGAAAGTCCGCTTTGACGGCCAGGTAGCGGTAATCACCGGTGCCGGCGGCGGACTGGGCCGGATATACGCCCTGGAACTGGCCAAACGCGGGGCCAGCGTGGTGGTAAACGACCTGGGCAGCGCCCGCGACGGCTCCGGCGAGGGATCAGCCACCCCTGCGCAGCAGGTGGTAAATGAAATCAAGGAATTCGGCGGCCAGGCAGTGGCCAATTATGACAATGTGGCCAAGCCGGAAGGCGGGGAAAACATTATCAAGACCGCAGTGGACGCCTTCGGCCGCGTGGATATCGTTATAAACAACGCCGGTATTTTAAGGGATAAAAGCTTTGTCAAGATGGAGCCGGAACATTGGCAGGCCGTACAGGCGGTGCATCTAAACGGCGCCTACAACGTTACCCGCCCGGCAGTTAAGGTAATGCGGGAGCAGAAATACGGCCGGATCATCATGACTACCTCCGGGGCCGGACTTTACGGTAATTTCGGCCAGAGCAATTACTCATCCGCCAAGATGGCGCTTATCGGCCTGATGAACACGCTTCGCATCGAGGGGCAGAAATACAACATCAATGTGAATACCATTGCCCCGCTTGCCGGTTCCCGGTTAACCGAAGATATCATGCCCCCGGATATTTTTGAAAAAATGAAGCCGGAATTTGTCTCCCCGATAGTGCTCTACCTCTCAAGCGAAGCCTGCAATCAAAGCGGCAAGATATTTAATGCCGGCATGGGCTATTACAACCGGGCCGCCATACTGACCAGCCCGGGGGTTCAGCTGGGGGATGCGGAAAACCCGCCTACACCCGAGCAGGTCAGCGAAAACATCGATAAAATAAATGACCTGGACGGCGCCCAGATCTATGAAGACGCCAATGCGGCCCTTTTTGGGCTGGTCTCGCCCCCGCAGCCCAAAAAGGTAGCCGGCGGCGGGGAGGAAGCCGGCGGCAGCGGCATGCGCGTAAAGGACGTGTTTGATAAAATGCCGGATGCATTCAATCCGGATGCCGCCAAAGGCGTGGACGTGGTCTTCCAGTATTCAATCTCCGGTACTGACGGCGGCGACTGGACCGTAACGGTCAAAGACGGCACCTGCGAGGTGGCGCCCGGCAAGGCGGAGAAGCCCACCTGCACGCTGAAAATGGCGGACGGGGATTTTGTGGATATGATCTCCGGGAGGCTCGATCCCATGAAGGCGTTTACGTCCGGGAAGTTAAAAATTGACGGGGATGTGATGAAATCCCAGTTGATCGGCAAACTGTTTTCATTTTAATAAATACCTCACTTAAGGAGGAATGAACCATGGCTACAGGAATAAAAGATAAAGTCGCCATCATCGGCATGGGATGCACCAAATTTGGTGAACGCTGGGATGTGGGCGCTGAAGAACTCATGCTGGAAGCCTATGAGGAGTGCCTGGCAGACGCCAATATTGAGGATACCGAGATTGAAGCCGCATGGTTCGGCACCTGCATGGATGAAATCAATGTGGGTAAAACCGCCATGCCGCTGGCCACCACCCTGCGCCTGCCCATGATTCCGGTCACCCGGGTGGAAAACTACTGCGCCACCGGCACGGAAGCATTTCGCGGGGCCTGCTACGCCGTTGCTTCCGGCGCGTATGACATCTGCCTGGCCCTTGGTGTTGAAAAATTAAAAGATACCGGCTATGGGGGGCTTCCGGCAGCCGGCTCCGGCTCGGGCTCCCTGCTCTGGCAGTGGTGGCCCAATCTGACCGCCCCCGGCTCTTTTGCCCAGCTTGCCAGCGCATATTCGGCAAAGTATAAAATCAAGGATGATGAACTGAAACGGGCCATGGCCCATGTTTCCGCAAAAAGCCATGCCAACGGGACATTGAACCCCAAGGCCCATCTGCAGAAAGCCGTCACCGAAGACCAGGTAATGGCATCTCCCATTATCGCTCATCCGCTGGGGCTCTTTGACTGCTGCGGGGTCAGTGACGGCTCGGCCTGCGCCATCGTCACGACGCCGGAAATGGCTAAGAAAATGGGAAAAAAGGATTTTATCACCGTCAAGGCCCTGCAGCTGGCACTTAGCAGCGGCGAGGAGCTGGGCTATGATGAATGGGACGGGGATCACTTCATGACCACCTCAAAATGCAGCACCAAGGCCTATGAAGAGGCAGGCGTGACCAACCCCCGGGAAGAGATCAGCATGATGGAACTCCATGACTGCTTCTCCATAACAGAACTGGTCACCTACGAGGACATGCATATCTCCGAACGGGGCAAAGCGGTCTATGATATCATGGACGGGTTTTATGATCTGGACGGCCAGGTCCCCTGCCAGGTCGACGGCGGACTCAAATGCTTCGGCCACCCCATTGGCGCATCCGGCCTTCGGATGCTCTATGAAATGTATCTGCAGCTCCATGGCCGGGCGGATAAGCGCCAGCTTGAAAATCCGAGGCTTGGGCTTACCCATAACCTGGGCGGGTTTCCGTTCCAGAATATCTGCAGCATATCAATTATCGGCAAACACGAGGGATAGAAGGAGTAGTCTTATGGCACAACAGTATATCGCAGACAGGCGGGACGTTGATTTTGTCCTGTATGAACAAATGGATGCGGAAAAATTAACCAAGACCGAAAAATACGGGGATCTGAATAAAAAGGCCCTGGACATGGTGATTAACGAAGCCAGAAACTTTGCGGTAAAAGAAATTCTGCCCACTTATGCCGAGGGCGACCGGAACGGGGCCAGATATGAAAACGGCCAGGTGATCGCCCCGGAGTGCTATCGCCGGCCGCTGGAACTTTTCCGTGAGGGTGAGTGGATCGCCATGACCGAAGATCCCGAAATCGGCGGCCAGGGCCTGCCGCATCTGATTGCCCAGGCGGCCAATGAATACCTGATCGGGGCCAATTTCGCGTTTGCCGCCTTTGCGGTGCTGGGCCACGGCACCGGCAAAATGATCGAGCTTTTCGGCACTGAGCAGCAGAAAGAAATGTTTCTCAATAATCTGTATAACGGCAGATGGGGCGGCACCATGGTGCTGACCGAGTCCAATGCCGGATCCGATGTCGGGAACCTTGAAACCACGGCGGTGAAAAATGATGACGGCACCTATTCCATCACCGGCAACAAAATCTTTATCACCAACGGCGACCAGAATATGACCGAAAACATCATCCATCCCGTGCTCGCCCGGATTGAGGGGGCCCCCAAGGGCAGCAAGGGGATCTCGCTGTTTATCGTGCCCAAGATCTGGGTCAATGAAGACGGGAGTCTGGGCGAACCCAATGACGTGGTGCCCACCGGGATCGAGGAAAAAATGGGCCTTCACGGCAGTCCCACCACAGCGCTGGCCTTCGGCAGCAAGGGCAAATGCCGGGGTCTTTTGCTGGGCGAAGAAAACAAGGGCATGCGGGTGATGTTCTACATGATGAATGAGGCCCGGCTCGGGGTCGGCCTCCAGGGGCTGAACCACGCCTCAGGCGCCTATCTCTATGCCGTCAATTATGCCCGGGAAAGACTCCAGGGCAAAGATCTCATGCAGATGTCCGATCCGGAGGCCCCGGCTGTGCCCATTATCACCCATCCGGACGTTCGGCGCATGCTTATCTGGATGAAAGCTTACGTGGACGGCATGCGGAGTTTCGTCTATTATGTGGCCTCGCTGTTCGACCGGGAAGAACTGGCGGATTCGGATGCGGAAAGGGATACGGCCCAGGGGCTGATCGATCTTTTGACCCCGCTGGTCAAAGCTTACTGCACGGATGTGGGCTATGATGTCTGCGTTCAGGCTATCCAGGTTTACGGCGGGTACGGATACACCTGCGATTATCCGGTTGAGCAGCTGACCCGGGATGCCAAAATCGCCTCCATCTATGAGGGCACCAACGGCATCCAGGCCATGGATCTGCTCGGCCGAAAACTCGGCATGAAGAAAGGCCAGGTGTTTATGGATTTTCTGGGCGAAATCCATAAAACCGTTGCCGAGGCCAAATCCATTGAGGCGCTCTCGGATATGGCAACCCGGGTAGAGGAGGCGGTCAGCCGGCTCGGCGAGGTGGCCATGCACATCGGGAAAGCCGCCATGTCGGAAAAGGTAAAAACCGCGTTTGCCGAGGCCTATCCGTTTCTCATGGTCACCGGCGACGTGATTATGGCATGGATGCATCTGTGGCGGGCGGTTGCGGCTGCCCCCAAACTTGAAAAACTTGCCGGCAGCTTAGATGATGCGGCCCGGCTTGAAAAAGCGGAGAAGAACAAGGACGCCGCCTTCTACGACGGCCAGCTGAGAACCGCCCAGTACTTTATCCACTCCATCCTGCCGCAGACCCTTGGCCGGATGAATGCGGTGCAGCAAAGCAATGATGCGCCGGTTCAGATGAGTGAAAAATCATTCGGCGGCATGTAACGGTAAGATGAAAAATAAGAGGTTTCAGGTTTCAGTGTTCAGGCTTGCCCGCATTCGAAAGGCAAATCTTTCCTGACACCTGAAACCTGAAACCTTTAGCACACGACGCGCAATAAAATAAAGCGCATATTTCCATCCAGCTTTCTCAGGCGGCCGGAGATTTATCAGGACCTATGGGCGCACGAAACAGATATCCTACGAATAATCGATGTTTTCGTATAGCCTGCTTTTTTATAACCCCCCATTTTTCTTGTATTATGCGGGAAATTACTTGACGGGAAAAATAAGGGCTGCTAAAAAAACTAAGCTGGTCGGCCGACTTAATTTTAATTCTGCAATCCCAATCAAGGAGCGCGTCATGTTACCTGAATTCTTTGCATTCTACAGTCCCACCAAGGTTGTGTATGAACCTGGTATCATTTCTGATTTAAAACCTGAGCTTGATATTATCGGCATCAAAAAATACTTTGTTGTCTCCGATCATATCCTCAATGACATTGGCCTGGTTCAGAAGCTGGCTGACGGACTTGCGGAAGCCGGCTGTGAAATGGTGGGCACCTTCCTCGATGTCAAGCAGGATGCCCGGTTAAGTGATGTAAATACATGTACGGAAGCGGTTAAAGCTTCCGGTGCCGAAGGCATCATCTCCATTGGCGGCGGCAGTGTCATTGATACAGCCAAGGCGGTCAATATCATCTTCTCCGAGGGCGGTGATCTGGTCGAGGATTATTCCGGCGGGCATCTCCTGACCCGGCCGTTAAAGCCGCATATCGTTGTCCCCACAACTGCCGGCACCGGCAGCGAAGTCACAATGGTGGCGGTTATCTATGACGAGGAGAATAAGGAAAAACTCGTTTTTGCAGATAAATTCCTGCAGCCGAATCTGGCTGTACTGGATCCGGAAGTTACCTTTTCATTGCCGCCGAAACTCACGGCTTCCACAGGTATGGATGCCCTGACCCATTCCATTGAAGCCTATGTGGGAATTGAAGCTTCGCCTTTTTCTGACGCCTTTGCTGCAGGGGCCATCGAACTGATCATGAAATACCTTGTAGCCGCTACTGAAGACGGCGAGGACGCAGAAGCCAGGGGCGCCATGTTAATTGCCGCCGCCATGGCCGGCATCGCATTCACCCATTCCATGGTCGGGTGTGTCCACGGCATGGCCCATGTCACCGGCGCCCTCTTCCGGGTACCCCATGGAGAGGCCAACGCGATTTATCTACCGTATGGCATGGAATATAATTTCGAAGAAATTACGGAAAAGCTCGCCCGCCTGGCCCCGGTTATGGGAGAGACCGTCTCCGGCCTGCCTGAGGAAGAGGCTGCCCAAAAAGCCATTGAAGCGGTCCGGAAGCTGACCGGCAAGCTTCACGAGCTGGGCACCCTGCCCATTAAATTGAGCGAAGTCGGGGTCCCCGAAGACGGACTGGCGGATATCGCCGAAGGTACGGTTAATGACGGAACCTCTTTTTACAATCCCCGCGAAGTTGAGCCGGAAGAATTATTGCCCTATATCCAAAGGGCCTTTTAATAATTAAACACATTTCAACAATATCGAAAGGGAGGAATTATGGGTTTATTCGAAAGTACTGAAAAATTTGAAGAGGTCTTGGGCGGTTTTTTCCGGGAATTGGCGGAGACGCCCCATATTGCAGACAAACTGCTTAAATCAAATCTGATCATTCGGTTCAAGTACACGGATCCGGACCTAATTATCGTGGTTGACTGCTCAGGCGATAAAATCGATGTCCGGCCCCATGACACGGAGACCAAGGCAACAGTTGAAATGTCCATGACCGCTGACATTGCTCACAAATTCTGGTTCGGCAAGGTCAACCTCACCAAGGCCCTGACCCGCAAGGAAATGGTTGCCAAGGGGCCGATTCCCAAAATCCTGAAGCTCCTCCCGGCAATCAAACCAACATACGTAATGTATCCCAAGTATCTGGATAACAACGGATACAGCGAATACAACATTCATTAGGAGGCTACTATGGGCGGCTATGCAGGCCAACTCCTCTACATCGACCTCTCATCCGGGAAAATTGAAAAAAAACCACTGGATAAGGCGTTTGCCCGGAAACACATCGGCGGCCTGGGATTCGGCGCGCAGATTTATTTTGATCTGATAAAGGATGATCCGGCTATCGATGCGCTGGATCCGGGCAACCCCTTTGTTCTGATGACCGGGCCGACTACCGGCTTCAAGCTGGATGGCGCTGCCAGATGGACCGTCGGCACAAAGTCACCGTTGACCGGCGTCTGGGGGGACAGCAATATCGGCGGATTTTTTGGGTCCCGGCTGAAATTTGCCGGCTATGACGGCATTGTCATCACCGGCCAGGCGGAAAAGCCTTCCTTCGTTTTTATCAATAACGATACGGTTGAAATCCGGGATGCCGCCGCCTATTGGGGAAAAGATATTTATGAAACCGATGCGGCCATGGTGTCTGACTTGAAATCCGAAACCGGCCGCACGGGCACGGTCTTCTGTATCGGGCCGGCCGGCGAGAATCTCGTTAAATATGCATCCATTATTAACAGTAAGCGCCACGCCGCCGGGCGGGCCGGTATGGGGACGGTCTGGGGCGCCAAAAACCTGAAAGCCATCTATGTCAACGGCACCGGAAAAATTGACGCCGCGGCTCCGGAAAAACTCGCTGAGATCAAGAAGGACCTAAAAGAGGTCTACGAAGAAAGCATTTTCATTGATGCCATCCGTGCCAGCGGTACCCCGGCCCATATTGATGTCGGCAGCCTGGCCGGCGATGTGCCCATCAAAAACTGGCTGATGAATGAATGGGATCAGATTGATGATATCGGCCCCACGGAAATCGAGGAGAAAATCCATGCCGGCCACAGAACCTGTTATGGCTGCAGCGTGGCCTGCAAAAAAGAGGCGGAAGTAAAAGACGGGCCCTTTAAAATGGCCAAGGGCCCCTCCCCGGAATATGAGACCGTGGCCACTTTCGGCTCCATGTGCCTGAATGCAGACATTGAATCCATTGCCAAAGCCAATGATATCTGCAACCGCTACGGCATGGATACCATTACCTGCGGCGCCACCATCGCGTTTGCCATTGAATGCTTTGAAAACGGGCTGATTTCCGCATCCGATACCGGCGGCCTTGAATTAACCTGGGGCAACGCCTCAGCCATTGTGGCCATGACGGAAAAAATCGGCAAAAGAGAGGGTCTGGGCGCCCTTTTGGCCGAAGGCAGTGAAGCCGCGGCCCGGCGGCTTGGAGGAAATGCCCCGGATTTTCTGACCACGATCAAGCGCATGGAAGCGCCGATGCATGACCCGAGAAGCGCCCACGGCTATGCACTGGCGTATGCCGTCTCCCCCCGGGGGGCATGCCACGAGGCCAGCCTTGATTTTAATGTAGAAGGCGGCTCCCAGCTCATCCCGGAAATCGAAGAACTGGCCGCGGATTACGAGGAATTCAGCAGCCAGGATCGGGCCCGGTTGAATGTGGCCTGCCAGGACTATGGGATGTTTTTTTCATCCTGTGCGGTCTTCTGTAACCTGGGTGCAGTGCCATTGAGCGCCACACAGGCCATATCCATCATAAATGCGACAACCGGTTTTGATTACACACTTGAAGAGATCATGCAGGCCGGCCGCCGGCTCTGGTATCTCAAGCGGGGCCTGACCAACCTGTTCGGCGCCCGGGCAGAGGATGATCAGGTGCCCAGCCGGCTGATGACCGAACTCGATGACGGCCCAACAGCCGGCAGCCTGCCGGATATGGACCTGATGCTTCGGGAATTCTACGAACTGCGGGGCATTCATCCGAACGGCATTCCCGATCCGGCGGTGCTGGAAAAACAGGAACTGGGCGATCTGGCCGCGCTTTTGCGCCGGGTTTAACTATTGCTTTCCCAGCGGGCCCTGTATTTTCTCTGTATACGGGGCCCGCTGTTTTTATAAGGGGATACGGGAAAGTTTCCATGAGCGACAAAATTGCCGCCAAGCAGGCTGAAAAGCGCCAGCAGATTATTGAGGCTGCCACCCAGGTCATTGTCCAAAAGGGCATTGACAAAACCAGTCTGACCGATATCGCCCAAGCCGCCGGAATCAGCAAAGGCAGCCTGTATTACTATTATGCCAGCAAAAATGACCTGATTTTCGATATCACTGAAGCGCACATCAGCCAGATCTCCAGCAACCTGTTTGATATCATTGAAAACCATCATGACAATGCCGAGTGGAAGGACATATTAAATATTCTCTTTGAGCGGATTATGGCGGCTGAGACCCGGGGCCGGCTTCATCTGTATCTACTGCAGCAGGCGTTAAACGGCAATGATGAACTGGCGGAGCGGTTCCGCAACAAATACCGGGATTGGAACGTCATGATCCAGACAGGATTTGCCAAAATCGATCCTTCCGGTGCGGCTGACAATAAGGTGCTCTCTACACTCATCATTACGGCCCTGGATGGCTGCCTGATCCAATCCATGCTGGGACTTGAGATATCCCCATGGACTGAGATCATTAATTATTTAGATGTCAAGGTGCCGCTCTCCGGATAGATCAATCCCCCTCCGCTGCATCCAGCCCCCATTCAGCCAGAAATACAAGATAGCCCTCCCCGATTCTGGTTTGACGGAAATACCGGTCGCAATAATACATCCGGCACCCATAGGGCCGGGAATCATATATCAGGCAGGTGCCGTTGGGTGACAGATGAGGGCAGGCCCTGGCAATCCGGTTATCATTTAGCTGTAAATCCACCACCGCCCCGGTTTCCGGATGCCGGCCGCAGCATTCATACAATTTATCCTCAATCGCGCAATCTTCACAGGGATTCATGGCATCCACTTTCTGTTTTTTGGCTTAAAAAACCGGGTCGCGCTACAGCCGGGCATGGCTTTAAGCATCATGGCTTTAAGCAATTGATCTTTATCGAATCATTTGATAGAAGGAAAGCGTTTTATAATTAAAAAGAAAGGATGATGCGCTATGCTCAAACATACCCTGGAAAAGATAGAAGCCAAAATCAAGCAGTCCCCCAACATACCGGAAGAAAAAAAAACCGAATATTTTGATCTTTTGAAACAGTTAAACAATGAGATCAATGAATTAGACAAGACCGATCACGAGAAAGCAAAGAGCGTAAAGGAGTTTACAAAAGCGGCGGCCCATGAGTCCACCCGGGAGGAAATCAACCCCCGGCTCTTTCAAATCGCACTTGACGGTCTGTCCTCATCGGTCCGTGAATTTGAGGCCTCCCATCCCAGACTAGTTCAGACGGTCAATTCCATTAGCACGTTTTTATCAAAAATCGGTATCTGACTTGAATTGACAAAAGGCCCCGCGGCAGCTAACCGCGGCAATCATTTATATGATTCGGCAACCATAACCAGCATCTCAGGCAGCAGAGGTTAATCATGACCACAAATACGGAATTCAACGGCTCCTTCAACGGTTCAGCGGATGTTCCGATTTTTTATCGCCAAATCCAGGCCGCCCCGGAACGCGGCCGGATTTTAATCGCGCACGGACTTGGCGAGCATTCCGGCAGATACCATCATGTCATGGAACGGCTGCTGCAAAAGGGGCTGTCCGTATGGGCCATCGACCACCGGGGACATGGGCAGAGCGGGGGCAAGCGGGGGCATATCCAAAGATTTGATCAATATATTGAGGATCTCCAGCAGATGATGAAACTCGTCCGGACGGATATGCCTGAAAACATGAAATGCTTCCTTTTGGGCCACAGCATGGGGGGGTTGATCGTTTTAAATTACGCGGAAAAACATCCCCACATGATCGACGGCGTAATCGCCTCTTCTCCGGGCCTTGCCCCGGCTGACAAAATACCGGTTATTAAGGGGGCTGCCGGCCGGATCATGTCCAAAATATGGCCGGCAATGGCCTTAAACAATGAGGTGGACTCCCGGTTTTTAAGTCATGACACCAAAGTCGTATCCGATTATGACAATGACCCGCTGGTTCATCCCTGGGTTACCGCCCGCTGGTTTACGGAGTATGTGGATGCCATGGCCGATACGATCCGCTCTGCCCCGTCGATTAAAACCCCCATTCTCATGCAGGTGGCGGGGGATGACCATTTGGTATCGGCACAGACCGCCCGTAAATTCTTTGACAGCCTCACCGTGAAAGATAAGACCCTACATTTTTATGAAGGGCTCTACCATGAAATCTATAATGAAGCCCCGAAAGACCGGGAGCGGGTACTGGCAGATCTTGAAAAGTGGGTTAATGGCCACCTATAATTTTTTGCTATTTGATTCCCGCTGAGCGAGGGCTGGCCTATGCTGAGCATGCTGCGTGATTGGTTGAAAAAACGGTTTTCCGATCCCCAGATCGTCATTCTCTGGGCATTTCTCATTGTTGGTTTTTTGCTGATCATTCTGCTCGGCGATATGCTCAAACCCGTATTCGCCGGACTGGTCATCGCCTATCTGCTTGAAGGGGGGGTGCTCCGGCTGCAGCGGTTCCGGGTGCCCCGAAAAATTGCCGTATTGCTGGCTTTTACCGCGTTTCTCATTTGCCTGCTGCTTTTGGTTGGCGGGCTGCTGCCGCTCCTGTCCCGTCAGATCGCCCAGTTAATTCAGGAACTGCCGATTTTAATTGCCAACGGCCAGAAAGAATTGATGCAGCTGCCGCAAAAATATCCCGAACTGGTTTCTGAATCCCAGATTCAACAAATTATTGATTTTTTGAAATCCGAATTGACCCGACTGGGTCAGACGGCTTTGGTCTTTTCCGTGGCTTCGGTTAAAAACCTGATCACCATCCTGGTCTATCTGGTGCTGGTGCCCTTCCTGGTGCTGTTTTTCCTCAAAGACAAGGATCTGATCATCGAGTGGGCAAAAGGCTTTCTGCCCACAAACCGGGATCTGGCCACCGAAGTCTGGGATGAGGTCAACCTTCAAGTCGCCAACTTTATCCGCGGCAAGCTATGGGAAATCATTATTGTCTGGAGCGCCAGTTATGTTACCTTTACCGTGCTCGACCTGAATTTCGCCATGCTGCTTTCTTTTTTTATCGGCATTTCCGTGCTTGTGCCGTATATCGGCGCCACGGTAATGACGATTCCGGTGGCGTTGATGGCGTTTTTCCAGTGGGGGATCGGCCCGAATTTCATGTATACCATCATCGCCTATGGGATTATTCAATTGATAGACGGCAATATCCTGGTTCCCCTGCTCCTCTCCGAGGTGGTCAATCTCCATCCGGTGGCGATTATCGTAGCCGTGCTGGTATTCGGCGGGTTGTGGGGCGTCTGGGGTTTATTTTTTGCGATTCCCCTGGCAACCTTGGTTCATGCGGTCATTAAAACCTGGTTCAGCAAAAAAACCCCGTTCGAGGGCCAACCACCGGCTCACGGGACACCGAATCTAGACCATTAACTTTTATTTTATTCAACCACAGACAGAGACACAGACAGAGAAAAAAATGCGGAACTGGACAAACATTTTTTACAGATCATTTTTTAGCCTGCTGCTGATTTTTACACTTATCGGATATCCCAGTGATGATCTCACAGCGGAAAAACTGCAGCGCGACCTAAGCACTTTTACCATTTATCTTGAAAACGATATTTTCGCCGGAGAAGATCAGGGTTACACCAATGGGCTGAAGCTGACCTGGAGCTCGCCGATCTATCAGGCCTATCCGTCCAAGGCATGGCCGCATCGGTGGCTGTATCCGATACTCAGAAAACTCCCGTTTAAAGACTCCGAACAAAACCGGAACAACATCACCTACTCCCTCGGTCAGAATATCTATACCCCGCAAGACATTGAAGAGGAGGACTTGATCGAGGATGATCGCCCCTATGCCGGAATCACATACGGCAGCATTGGTTTTCACAACCGGACGCCGAAAACAATGGATACCCTGGAGCTTTATCTGGGGATGGTGGGCCCCCACTCATATGCGGAAGAAAGCCAGCAGGCCGTACACGCCCTGTTCAATGATAAGGACCCCAACGGCTGGGACAATCAGCTGGATGATGAGCCGGTGCTCGGCATCGTATACAGCCACAAAAAAAGCTTGTTGACTCGGACATCGGCAACACTTTTGGCTATGAGTGCATTCTGGACACCGGCGGCGGCCTCGGCAACGCCATGACCTTCTACAACCTGGGGCTTACGCTTCGCCTGGGCTGGAATATGCCCAATGATTTCGGAAATTTTCCCATCCGGCCGGCCAGCGCTTTTAACGGGGCCTTTGATGCGCGCGATCCCCGGATGACGCCGGATAAAAATTTCGGTCTGCACCTGTTTTGCTCTGTTGACGGAAAAGCGGTCTTAAGGGATATATTTTTAGACGGCAATACATTCTCAGACAGCCACAGCGTGGACAAAAAGCCGGTGGTGGCCGATTATGTCACCGGCCTGGGAATAATAATGGGCAAGGTCAAGCTCAGCATGGCCTACGTGATCAGAACGGAATCATTTGAGGAACAGGACGGCAACCAGAAATTCGGCTCCGTCAACATGTCGATTTCATATTAAACGGCCTTTTCCTGCCCGGACCATCTGAAACCTAAATTTGGTTAAACCAACCCCGAAAAGGATCGTCCATGCAAATCATAGAACAGCCCAAAGTCTATTTGATTGCCAAAACTCAGCTCGTCCGGGAGGGTCTTGACGCCTATTTAAGTGACATCGGCAGTCCGGATTGGGCACCTGAGCCGGATGTCTCGGACGGTGAAAACCTCGCGGAAGCCGCCGGCCGTATGTGCTACCGGAGCTGGCAGCCCTATGATCCGGAAAAACCGGAAGCTACCAATCCCAATGTTTCCCAGGTGCGTCGCGGAAATGAGCGCTATCTGGCCAATGTGTTAAAAAGCGGCCATGGGTCGATCCTGGAGCATGTAAACATGACCTTTATCTGCCGCCATGTTTCCCGGGTCTTTACCCATGAGCTGGTCCGGCACCGGGCCGGTATGGCCTACAGCCAGGAAAGCCTGCGCTACGTCCGGCTGGACGACCTCTCCTTCTGGATGCCGGAGGCGGCCCGGAACAACCCGGCAGCCAAGGAGAAATTTGAGTCAGTGATTGATTTTCTGGAAAATACGCAGAAAGAACTGGCAGAGATTTTCGGTATCCACGACTCATCGGATTTTACCGAAAAAAAGCATCTGACCTCCATGTTCCGCCGCCTGGCCCCCATCGGGCTCGGGACCTCCATTATGGTCACCGGCAATCTCCGGGCCTGGCGCCATATTATCGGCATGCGAACCGCCCCCGCGGCAGAAGAGGAAATCCGGATCGTGGCCGGCCGGATCGCCGATATCTGCAAACGCGAATACCCGAATATTTTCCAGGATATGGAGTTTGATCCGGCGTCCGGGACGTGGGGATTTGATTATGCTAAGGTTTGATGGAATAAAGCTATGAAATACGAAACCACTCTAAGTGTCCGATATGCCGAGACCGGGATCGAAGGCCGGCTCAAACCCGGCATGGTGCTAAACTACTTTCAGGATATTGCGAGCGACCACTGTGCTGATATGGGGGTTTCCGCGCTTGACCTGCTGCCGAAAAACCTGGCATGGGTGGTATACCGGTATCAGCTGCATATTTACCGGTATCCGGTGTGGAAGGAGCGGATTGCGCTTTATACCTGGCGGTATCCGGTGAACAACCTTTATGAACTCCGGCAGTTTGATGTATTTGATGAATCCCGTCGACTGATCATGACCGCCAAAAGCTCCTGGGTCTTAACCCGGCTGGATACCAAAAAGCCGGTCCGCCTGAAGTATCACATGCCGGAAGAACTTATGAACGGCCATCAGCTCCCTGTTGAAAATGATTTCTCCCCAATCCCCGAACTTAGTGAGCATACGTATACCCGGCCTTTTCTGGTCCGGCTGCATGATCTGGATTTTAACCGGCATGTCAACAATACCGTATACGTCATTTGGGCCCTGGAAAGCGTGCCCCAATCGGTGGCCGGCCATTGCCTGCCCCATGAGATATCGATTCAGTATCAGGGGGATGCGGTTTTCGGTGATCGCGTGACCGCGTTGACCCAACCGTTGGTCGAATCCTCCGATCACGCCTACCTGCATGCCATCTATCATGACGGACAGGGCGCGCCCATCACCCGTGTCATGACCCGATGGCAGCCTATCGGGAATTTTTCCTAAAACCTGTTACCTGTTAGAATCGCTCGATCAGCTTATCAATGATATAGGTGCTCTCGCGCATGGCCTGCTCGCTGAAAGAGCCGAACCATTCTGCGATTTCTGAAAACTCAGCCGCAAACCGCTCCTTGTTGTTTTCCTCAAGCATGGCCAAATTGTCCTGAAGGGACTGGATATACTCGCGAAGCAGATTCCGCCGCTCTTTTGAGGCAAAAATGATCTCCCCGTAAAGCGCGGGATCCTGGGCAAACAAGCGCCCCACCATTCCCAGTTCCAGCCGGTAGATGGGGCTTGTAAAATCAAGGGTTCGTTCCAGATCGATATTTTTCCGGTATAAAAACTGGCCGAATGCGAATGAGGCGAAATGCCGCAGCGCCTGGACCAAATCCATGACCTCATCATGCTCCCGGGCATCTGCCGTCACAACGACGCTTCCCCAGGCGGCAAACTGATCAAGGAGCCACTGGCATGCTGAAAGGAGTCTACCGGGGGTAGCCACCACAATCTGCTTGTCAAGACTCGAGGTGGTTGGACCGAACATGGGATGAAAACCGACCACCGGGCCTTCATGGGCTTCAAGCATGGCGGTCAGGGGCGAGGCCTTGATGCTCGTAATGTCGGCAAGCACCGCATCTTTCGGTAAGTACGGGGCGAGTTTGCGGATAATCGCATCAGTCTGATCAATCGGGACGCTGATGAGCGCGGCATGAATACCGTCACACAGCTTTTCCGCATCCGGCCAGTCCGTTTTATCCAAAATCCGGACATGATAGCCGGTCTCAGTAAAACGGCGCTCAAAATAACGGCCCATCTCTCCTCTGCCGCCCACAATCAGGATAATCCCGCCGGGCAGCACCGCTTTTCGCTCCATGCGCCGGGTCTGCTCAATCCGCGACTGCCGAAGGATCACCCGGTAGAGTTCTTCAATAAAATCCGGGTCAAGCCCGGCACTCGCCCCTTGCGAACGGCGGCTGGAGACGAGATCCTCCTCTCTGGATGGATGATAAACCGGTAGGTTTTTAGCCTTTTTAATTTCCGTTACCCGCTTTACCACCTTCTGGCGTTCGGCCATTAAAGAGACGATCTGTTCATCAATGCCGTCAATTGCCTGTCTTAGCTCATCCAAACCGCGTCTATCGTTGGTTGCATCCGAATTTGTCAAGCCCCTGTCTCCTCAACCCTGTGCTAAATGTTGCCGGCCGCTTTCTCCGCCGAAATCTTTTCCTTTAAATCACAAATAAGGCCGAGTTATGCCGGTCGATCTTTATATACGCGCTTTCCTTACAGACCGTGCATTTCATAGCTCGTTTTAATCTTAATCTTACTCTTGCTCTTAATCTTTTTTTTACTCACCCAATTACCTTACAGCTTCTTAAGCAGTTGATTGGCAGCCGTCAGCATCGGATCCCAGACCGGGCTAAACGGGGGGGCATAGGCTAGGTCGGTCTGGCTGAAATCATGGACTGTCATCTGCGCATGAAGGGCGACGGTCGGGGCCTTGATCCGGTGGGCCACCCCTTCTTTACCAACCATCTGTGCGCCCAGCAGCCGGCCGGATTTTCGGTCGCCCACCATATGAACCCAGATGGAGCTAGCTCCGGGATGGGCATGCGCCCGGGATCTGGCCTCAATAGTCACGGCCGCCGGTTCAAATCCCGCAGCCTCTGCCTCTTTCACACTGAGGCCGGTTCTTCCGACCTCGAGCTCAAATACCTTAAAAACGGCTGAACCGGCAATGCCCTGGATTTCTGAATCCTTGCCGCAAATATTATCCGCCGCAGTCCAACCGCCCCGATTGGCATATAAGGCCAGGGGCACCCAGACCTTCTCGCCGGTTACCACATGATAGGCATCCGCACAGTCTCCGGCGGAAAAAATACCCGATACCGAGGTTTCCGTTCGCCGGTTAACCGAGATGGCATTTTTTGCACCCAATGCGATACCGGCATCTGCCGCAATCCGGCTGTTCGGCCGAACGCCCACACCCATTAACACCATATCCGCTTCAAGCGTTTTTCCACCGCAGGTCACGGCCAATCTGGCGCCGGATTTTTCTATCTTCTCAACTGCATGATCCGAATACAGGGAGACATTATGGGCCGCCAGGGTCTGCCCCACCACATCGGCGATCTTTTCATCATAATTGTCCATAAACCCGCGGGTCACCCCGGTGACATCGATTCCCAGCTCCTTTAAGGCCTCTGACATTTCCAGACCGATATAGCCCATGCCCACGAGGATGACGGATTGAACGCGGTTGTGCTGGATGAAGTCCTTGATTTTCCGGCCGTCTGAAAGCCTTTTCAGCGGCAGGACCCCTTCCAGATCGATCCCCTCAATGGGCGGCATAATGGGCGAGGCACCGGTGGCGATCAGCAGCTTATCATAGTTAAACACCCTTTCTTTGCCGGTATGATCCACCGCCTTAACGGTTCGGGCGGCCGGATCTATGGCTTCCGCCCGGCAGCCCGTGAGCAGGTTGATTCCCTGCTTGTCCCGGAAAACCTGGGCCTGCCGGACGACCAGGTCATCGATTGCCCGCTCCGAATCCGCGATATTATATGGCATGCCGCATGCGCTGTATGAGACATCCGTTGTCTGCTCCAGCACGGTGACATTCATATCCGGCTGGTTCCGTCTGGCCCGGCTGGCTGCGCTCATCCCGGCGGCATCTCCGCCAATCACCAAAAAATCCATATTCTTTTTCCCTTTCTATCGCTTGACCCTGGAAATGTTAAGCTTATGATTTGAATAGACAGCCTAATATGAATCAGCGTATAAGTAAATAGTGCCGGAAATTCTTTTTTGCAACTCAGAGCCGGAAATTGAAACAGCACAAGAGCGGACCCAACGGGCTTCAGGGGATTGCCTTTCAATCAAGCACCGCCCTTTTTTCATAAATTTGCCAAATTGTTTAGCGAAGTAATATCTATGACGGATTTCTCCCTTCAACAACATCCTGAACCGGGACTTCATTTATTAAAAACCCGGGGGGATACGATAACCCTTACGCTTAGCCTGACGACGTCATATAAGGGCGGTGCCTGGGTACGGACCAATCTCGGGCAGATCCAGACCATCCGCCGGCAAATCGTCCGGGCGGTAACCCATGATGAACCGCTGCTGGGCCGGGAATGGTATGATATCCCCATGCAACCAATTGACGAGCGGTCTTTTGAAATAAAGCTCCCCCTTTGCGAAGTGGGCCATTTCGAGGCCAAATGCTTCTTTCTGCCATCCGGGGAATTTACGCCCAGGTGGCCTTCGGGCGACAACCTGACGATCAATGTGGCGCCCACGGATACCTGCTGCGCTAATATCATCTACAATGCGTTCGTGCGTCAGTTCGGCCCCAATAAGGACGGCTCGTTCTGTCTGCCGGAAGAGAAAGAAGATGATATCCGTCAGCTGGATAAAACCGGCTATACGGTTATACCCCCGTCCGGGACTTTCCGGGATTTGATTGCGGAACTCGATTTTATTATTGACGATCTGGGATGCCGGATCATTCACCTGCTGCCCATTAACCCAACGCCCACCACTTACGGCCGGATGGGCCGATTCGGCAGTCCTTACGCATCCCTGGATTTCACCGGCATTGATCCGGCGCTCGCCCGGTTTGACCCCAAGGCCACGCCGCTTGAGCAGTTTATCGAGCTGGTGGATGCGGTTCATGCCAGAAGCGCCAAACTGATCTTAGATATTGCCCCCAATCATACCGGCTGGGCGGCGGAAATCCATGAAACCCACCCCTACTGGCTGGTTCGGGACGAATCGGGAAACATCGAGCGCCCCGGCGCTTGGGGCGTCATCTGGGAGGATCTGGCCCGGCTGGACTACCAGTATAAGGATCTGTGGATGTATATGGGCGAGGTGTTTCTGACCTGGTGCCGGCGCGGGGTTGACGGCTTTCGATGCGATGCCGGCTACATGATCCCGGTTTGGGCCTGGATGTATATTGTTTCCGTGGTTCGGCAGGAATTTCCGGAAACCATATTTTTTCTTGAGGGTCTGGGCGGAAAGATGTCAGTGACCCGCGATATCCTTAATAAGGGCGGATTTGACTGGGCCTATTCCGAACTGTTTCAGAATTACACCCGGGATCAGATTGCGCATTACCTGCCCGAGCCCATGCGGATTTCCGAAGCGGACGGGCTGATGGTGCATTTTGCCGAAACCCATGACAACAACCGTCTGGCAGCTACCTCCAAGCGGTTTGCGGCCATGCGCACCGCGCTCTGTGCGCTTTGTTCCCATAACGGGGCGTTTGGATTTGCCAACGGGGTGGAATGGTTTGCAGATGAAAAAATCGAGGTCCATGACGCCAAATCCCTTAACTGGGGAAGCACTGAGAATCAGGTGGATCAGATCCGCCGAATCAACAAACTCCTTAAAACCCATCCGGCTTTTTTTGATAATACCGACATCCGGATGATCCAGACCGGCGCGGCCAATATTCTGGTCTTTTCCCGAAAGCATCGGCCCTCCGGGCAAAATCTTCTGATACTGGTGAATCTGGATACGGATCAGCCGAATGAGGCCTGCTGGTCCCCGAGTGATGCCGGAATCGGGGATGCCGTCTACACGGATCTCCTGACTGATCAACGCATTGAGATAAATACCTCCAATCATGAGGGTTATACGATTTCCCTTCCCCCCGGCCGGGTTTATTGCCTCTGCCCGGGGGAGCAGGCCGCTCCGGCCGATAATACGCCGGGACTTCCGGAAAGAATCGCCAGGCAGCGGCTTCGGGCGGCCGCGCTTGAAGTGTTTCTGGTTTACCACGGCACCAGCCACCTGGGCGGTTTTGATCCGGATTCGGCAGCAGATGCCCTGGCTTCTGATCCCATAGGATTCTGCCGGCAAATGAACCCCGCTGGTGATGAGGCCCGGGTGGTCCCATGGCTATGGCCGTCCGACTGCCGGCGCCGGGTAATGATTCCCGCGGGCCACCTGCTGATGATTGAGGCGCCGCAGCCGTTTCGCGCAAGGATCATTGAGCAGACCAAACACGGCGAAAAAACCCGGTTAACCGGGGATGCTTTATGCCGCACAGACGGGATGTTTTTTGCCCTGTTTCCCCCGCTGCCGTCTGCAGATGGACATATGCATCGAACCTTAAAGCTTTCCATGTTTAACGGGGACGGCTATACCCATACCGAATCCGGTCTGCTTTATCTGGCAGCCCCGGATCAGGTGTATGCGCAGAAAGTTTTTAACCGAAGCACGCTTAATCAGGCCCCGCTTAAATGTCTGGGCACTAACGGCCGGGGCGCCATGATGCGCGCCCATGCGGCCTGGTCACAGATCAGCAGTAAGTATGATGGGCTTTTGGCCGCCAATTTAAATCCGGATTATCCGGACGACCGGCATATCATGCTCTCCCGGTGCCGGGCCTGGCTGGTTTTTCAGGGCTATTCCCAGGACGTGGGCATTGAATGCCAGGAACAGTTCTGGCTTCAAAACGCGGCCGGCGGCACTTGGCACTTTACCATCCCCTGCGGACAGGGCCAGCATGTTTCCCTGCTGTTTACCGCACGTATGATCCCCAATGAAAATCAGGTAATAATAACTATCAACCGCCAGACCGCCGGCGACGCATCGGACCGGCTGCCGGATGATAAGCCCGTACGGCTGATCATTCGGCCGGATATTGATGACCGTAATTTTCATGCAAATACCAAGGCGTTTATGGGGCCGGAACATCACTTCCCGGATAGCTGCGGGGTTATGGAGAACGGCTTCGAATTTAGCCCTGACCCGGGCCGAAAACTTCTCTGCCAAACCTCTGCCGGCGATTTCGTGTGGGAGCCGGAATGGCAGTATATGATTCACCTGCCGGTGGAAGCCGACCGGCACATGGATCCGCATACAGATCTTTTCAGTCCGGGCTATTTCTCCATCTATTTAACCGGCGGCCAAACCGTGGGGCTTACGGCAAGTGTGAATGCCGAACCGGATGTCCCGGCATCTGCCGGTTCAAATGAACAGTTGGCGGATAACAATATACCCGGTGAGCCGTACGCCCCGTTTGAATCCGCTTTAAAAGATGCCCTTAAGGCGTTTGTCGTCCGCCGCGGAGACCTGTATACGATAATTGCCGGATACCCCTGGTTCCTGGATTGGGGCCGGGACACCCTGATCGTCATCCGCGGACTGATAGCTGCGGGCTATTTGACTGAATCAGAAGCCATCCTGATGCAGTTTGCCGCATTTGAAGAAAACGGGACCCTGCCGAATATGATCCGCGGAAATGATGCCAGCAACCGGGACACCTCGGATGCGCCCCTATGGTTTTTCGTGGCCTGTGATGAGTTGATGAATGCCTTGGGAGGCAACGAATTCATTGAAAAATCCGTCGGGCATCGAAAGATTATTGATGTGCTGGCTGCTATTGCCCGTGGCTATATTCAAGGAACGCCCAACGGCATCAAAATGGATGAGGAAAGCGGCCTGATTTATTCTCCCGCCCATTTTACCTGGATGGATACCAATCATCCCGCCGGCTCGCCGCGGCAGGGCTATCCGATTGAGATTCAGGCTCTGTGGCATTTTGCTCTTCGGATGCTGGCTAAACTGGACGACCCCGACGGTGACTGGGACGCACTGGCTGAAAAGGTCAGATCCTCGATAGAAGAATTATTTGTGCTACAATCCAAAGGCTACCTTTCGGACTGCCGGCACGCCGATTCATTTGTACCGGCCGCCCAGGCCGAGCCGGATGATGCCCTGCGGCCCAACCAGCTTTTTGCCGTTACCCTGGGCGCTGTTTCAGACCCGAAGCGCGTCCGCAGCCTGTTGGATAACTGCCTGGAGCTTTTAGTGCCCGGTGCCATCCGCAGCCTGGCAGATCGTCCGGTGACCCGGCCCTTGGAGATCCGGCATAACGACCGGCTGTTAAATGACCCCTATCATCCTTATCAGGGGATATACACAGGGGATGAGGATACCCGGCGAAAACCCGCCTATCATAACGGTACGGCCTGGACCTGGGTGTTTCCGTCATTTTGCGAAGCCTGGGCCATGAGCTATGGCGATTCGGGCACAGATACTGCCCTGTCCTGGCTTTCCAACAGCAGCCGGCTCTTAAATACCGGATGCGCGGGGCAGATTCCCGAAATCATCGACGGTGACGCCCCGCATACCGAACGGGGCTGTGATGCCCAGGCCTGGGGCGTTAGCGAATTGCTCCGCGTTTGGCGGAAATTAACTGATTCAAGAAAGGAAGACCCATCATGAGTTTGAAAAAACAATACTTAAAAACCAAGCCGGTTTGCAAGGTCACCTTCCGGCTGCCCCCGGAAGTCGCCAAGAATTCGGACTCAGCCTATCTTGTGGGAAGTTTCAACAACTGGGACACCCAAAAAACCCGGATGAAAAAATTGAAAAACGGGTCATTCACCGTTACCATAGATTTACCCATTGACCAGGAATACCAGTTTCGATACTTCCTTGATCAAAACAAATGGGAAAATGACGGGGAAGCGGATAAATATGTCCCAAGCGGCATTTCAGGCAGCGAAAACTCGGTTGTCATGGTTTAAAGAAAGTTATAGGGTATTGGGTTTAAGGTTTTAAAACCTTTAATTGCTAGCCTTAAACCATGAACCATGAACCATGAACCGTAAACCATGAACCGTAAACCGTGAACTGTGAACCGTGAACTGTGAACTGTATAGATATTGGTGAAAAAGATGACACATATCCAAACCTTTCAAGTATATCCAAAAGTTCCGGAATCCACCCGATTTGTTGAAACCCTGGTCAGAAACATGTGGTGGTGCTGGAATCTGGATGCCATTGAACTGTTTCGAAGAATTGACCCCAAGCTCTGGAACCGCGCGGGCCGAAATCCGATCCAGTTCTTCTCCCAGATTCCGCAGCGCCAGCTGGAATCGACGGCCCGGGACAAAAGTTTCCTCTCCCACCTGGAGCGGGTGAAAGCCGCTTATGAAAAACAGGTTGAGCCGCCTGTGGAAAATTCGGAGGACATCGGGCCGATCGCCTATTTCTCCATGGAATACGGCATTCACGAAAGCCTGCCCTTATATGCCGGGGGCCTGGGCATGCTGGCCGGGGATCATCTGAAGGCGGCTTCGGATCGGGGCGAACCCATGGTGGGGGTGGGCCTGCTGTATCGCATGGGCTATTTCCATCAGTACCTCGACCAGAGCGGCTGGCAGCAGGAGGAATACCCGGAGACCGACTTGTATCAGCTGCCCATCGAACGGGCAAGAGACGAAAACGGTAATGAGGTCAAGATTGCCGTGCCCGGTCCGGACGGAGACATCCATGCACAGGTGCTAAGGATCATGGTCGGCCGCGTCCCCCTGTTCTTACTGGACACCAACCTGCAGGCCAATACCCCGGAAAACCGGAATATTACGGCCAAACTCTATACAGCTGATTCCAAAAACCGGCTGGCCCAGGAGGTCCTATTGGGCATCGGCGGCATGAAGGCATTGGAAGCTTTAGGCATCCAGCCTACGACCTGCCACTTAAACGAAGGGCACTGCTCTTTTGTGATTTTAGAACGCATATCCCAGTTGATGCGGCAGAACCACATTGATCTGGGCACCGCCCGGGAAATTGTTCCCCGCAGCACGGTGTTTACCACCCATACCCCGGTGGCGGCGGGTCATGACGAATTTCCGCTGGATATGGTCAAGCCCTTTCTTAAACCCTATGAGAATGACTTCGGGGTATCAATGGATGAAATCATATCCTGGGGCCAGATCAAGCAGACGGATAATCATCCGCCTTTTTCCATGTTCGGGCTGGGCCTGCGAAACGCCGAATACTGTAACGGGGTCAGTGAACTGCATGGCCATACGGCCCGAAAAATGTGGAATAAAATCTGGCCCGGCCTGCCGGAGAATGAAGTGCCGATCGATCACGTGACCAATGGGGTGCATATCCCCTCATGGATATCCATTGAAAACGCGATGCTGTTTGAACGCTACCTCGGGCCGGAGTGGTATCTGCATACCTGGCATCAGCCGGAAATCATTGATCGCATTGATGACATTTACGACGAAGAGCTCTGGCGGGCACACGAAATGAGCCGGGCCCGGCTGATTCGTACCTGCCGGCAACTGATGACCCTTCAGTATGGAAGACGCAATGCACCGAAATCGATTATGGAGGATGCAGCCGCGGTACTGGACCATGATGCCTTAAGCATCGGTTTTGCCCGCCGATTTGCCACCTATAAACGGGCCTACATGCTGCTTCAGGACCCGGAGCGGCTGGAGGCCATGTTGACCAACCGGCAGCAGCCGATCCAGATTATTATCGCCGGAAAAGCTCATCCCAAAGACAATGAAGGCAAAGGCGTCATCCAGCAGCTCATTGAATTCGGCAGAAGAGCCAAAATCCGGCACCGCTTTATCTTTTTAGAGGATTATGATCCCTATATCGCCCGGCATTTAATCCAGGGCTGCGACATCTGGCTAAACACCCCGCGCCGGCCCTATGAAGCCTGCGGCACCTCGGGCATTAAAGCAGCGGTGAACGGCGTATTAAACGCCAGCATTTTAGACGGCTGGTGGTGCGAAGGCTATGGCCCGGACCGGGGCTGGAAGATCGGCAGCGGTGAGGAGTTTGAGGATTGGGACTTCCAGGACTCGGTCGAAAGCCAGGCGCTTTACAATCTTCTGGAAAATGAAATTATCCCCAAATTCTATGACCGGAAAGACGGGGACATCCCCAACACATGGATCCAGATGATGAAGGGGTCCATGAAAATGGCCATGAAACAGTTCTGCGCCCACGGGATGCTGGGCCGATACCTGGAAACCGGCTACCGCCCGGCATCCAGACGGTTTCATGAATTAACCGCCAATCAGGCAAGTGCGGCCAAAGAACTCATGCGTCTGGAAGACCGCCTGAAAAAACACTGGAATCAGGTTTACGTTGAACGGCCAACAAGAAATCTCGACGGCCCGTTCCGGGTGGGGGACAATTTTGAGGTGACCGTAAAGGTTTATCTGGGAGAATTGTTGCCGGAAGAAGTGGATGTGGAGCTTTGCTACGGCAAAATCCGCAGCGTTGAAGCCCTTGAAAACATTCAGGCAGAGAAGATGACGGTTAAGGAGGATCTGGGCGAGGGCACCTACATCTACGAAAGTGACCTGACCTGCGAAATCTCCGGCCGCTATGGATTAACCGCCCGGGTAACCCCAAAGGGCGACCGGCTGTTAAAATATTCGCCGGGCATGATTGTCTGGGCGAGTGAATAAACTTCGATCGGAAACTTAGTATATGATGGAATCACCATGCCGAGCCGTATAAAAAATCCGCGCATACTGATTGTTACCCCGGAGACCACCTATCTGCCGGAGGGTATGGGCAACCTGGCAAACGCCATGGGCGCCAAAGCCGGCGGGCTGGCGGATGTATCCGCCTCCCTGATCAGTTCCCTGTTTAATCAGGGCGCGGATGTGCATGTGGCCATGCCGGATTACCGGGCCATGTTTGACAGCCAGATGGGTCCGGTGCTGCGCAAACAGCGTCACATCATCCGGACCCAGATGCCTCATGAACGCCTCCATCTGGCAGAGGACCGGGCGTTTTTCTATCTGCACAATGTCTATTCCCGTCACGGGTGGGAAAACATTCGTATCTCCCTGGCATTTCAACGGGAGGTCATGAACCATATCGTGCCCTGGGTCAAGCCGGATCTCATCCACTGCAACGACTGGATGACCGCTCTTGTTCCGGCCATGTCCCGGCAAATGAAAATTCCCTGTCTGTTTACCGTGCACAATATCCACACGGTAAAAACCACGCTCGCCCATATCGAGGATCGGGGCATTGACGCCGCCTATTTCTGGGACCATTTGTACTATGACAACATGGCCGAGGAATATGAAACCACCCGGGAGACAAATCCGGTGGATTTTTTGACCAGCGGCGTATTTGCAGCCCATTTCGTTAACACGGTGAGCCCCACGTTCTTAAAGGAAATCGTTGACGGCCATCACAGCTTCGTATTTCCCTCGCTTCGGCGGGAACTCACGAACAAATGGAGTGCGGACTGCGCCACAGGGGTTTTAAATTCGCCGGACCCGAGCTTTGATCCGGCTACGGATAAAGTCCTGATCCGCCAATACGGCCCGGACGATCATCCGGTGGGCAAAATCCAGAACAAGCGCTACCTTCAGAAATCCCTTGGGCTGGTGGAAAAGGACAATGCGCCCCTGTTCTTCTGGCCCTCGCGCCTGGATAACAGTCAAAAGGGCTGCCAGCTGATGGCGGAGATCCTTTATAAAACCATAGCGGCCTACTGGGATCAGCGCCTGGAGATCGTGTTTGTGGCAAACGGGGGCTTCAAGCAGGTTTTCCGCGATATTGTGGCATTTCATGGCATTGAAGACCGGGTGGCGGTCTGCGATTTTGATGAACGCCTCTCCCGAATGGCTTATGCCGGATCGGACTTTATCCTGATGCCCTCGCTTTTTGAGCCCTGCGGGCTGCCCCAGATGATCGCCCCGATTTACGGCTCTCTGCCAGTGGCAAGGGACACCGGCGGCATTCATGACACCATCACCCACCTGGACCCGGATGCGGATACCGGAAACGGGTTTTTGTTTGAAAGTTATGATTCAAACGGTCTTTTCTGGGCCATCCAGCAGGCCATGATATTTTATGCCATGCCCATCGAGCAGCGCGAGGCCCATATTAAACGGGTCATGCAAACAGCCCGGGAAACATTTAACCATGATGTCACGGCTCGCCAGTACATCAACCTCTATGAGCGCATGCTGGAAAGACCGCTCATCAATTAAAACCTAAATTGAGCGTTCCAAATTTTATAAAGCGGAGAATTTATGGTCTCAGCCGACAACCATACAGATTTGATTCAGCACCGAATAGACCGCCGGCTGGCGCGGGATTCCTTCCTGGAGCCCTATCAGGCGGATATTAAACGGCGGATAGAAAAAATTCTTCAGGCAAAGCAGCGGTTAACCGGCGGAGAAATCAGCCTTGCCGATTTTGCCGCCGGGCACGAATATTTCGGTCTGCATTTCCGGGACAATCAATGGATCTTCCGGGAATGGGCGCCCAATGCCGAGGCCGTCTATATTATCGGCGATATGACCGAGTGGAAGGAAGAGGCAGGCTATTGCCTTAAACATACCGGGAGGGATGGCATCTGGGAAATCCGTCTTTCTCCGGATGCCCTCCATCACGGAAATTACTATCGATTGCGGATATACTGGCCAGGGGGCAGCGGAGACCGGATTCCGGCTTATGCCCGCCGGGTGGTGCAGGACCCGGAAACCCTGATTTTTAATGCCCAGGTATGGGCGCCGGAGACGCCCTATCAGTGGCAAAACTCCGCCCTTTCCCGCGATTTCAATGATCTTCTGATTTATGAGGCCCATATCGGGATGGCTCAGTCGTATGAAGGGATTGGGTCCTATACAGAGTTTAAGGACAATGTGCTGCCCCGCATAGTGGATGCCGGATATAACGCCATCCAGCTCATGGCCATTCAGGAGCACCCCTATTACGGTTCCTTTGGATACCAGGTGTCCAATTTCTTTGCCGCCTCCTCCAGATACGGGACCCCGGATGAATTAAAAGCCCTGGTTGACGCCGCGCACGAGGCCGGGCTTCTGGTTTTAATGGATATTGTCCACTCCCATGCGGTTACCAATGAGGTGGAAGGCTTAAGCCGGTTTGACGGAACGGACTACCAGTATTTTCATTCCGGCGACCGGGGCTGGCATCCGGCATGGGATTCCCGGTGCTTTGACTACGGAAAAATCCAGGTGCTGCATTTTCTCTTGTCCAACTGCCGATTCTGGCTGGATGAGTACCGGTTTGACGGCTTCCGGTTTGACGGCGTCACCAGCATGCTCTATTTGGACCACGGGCTTGAAAAGGCATTTACCTCATATGCCGACTATTTCACAAATAACGTAGATGAAGAAGCCCTGGTCTATCTGGCCCTGGCAAATGAAGTGATACACTCCGTCAATCCGCATGCGGTAACCGTAGCCGAGGATATGAGCGGCATGCCGGGCCTTGGGGTAGCCCTGAAAGACGGTGGATACGGGTTTGACTGCCGGTTTGCCATGGGGGTGCCGGACTTCTGGATCAAGCTCACCAAGGACACGCCGGATGAAGAATGGCCCATGGGGTACCTCTGGCATGAGTTAAACAACCGCCGGGCGGATGAGCGGACCATCAGCTACGCGGAATCCCATGATCAGGCGCTTGTCGGAGACCAGACCCTGATATTCCGCCTGATCGGAGCGGATATGTATGAGCATATGCATGTCGATGACACTCAAATGGGGGTGGACCGCGGCATGGCGCTCCATAAGATGATCCGGCTCATTACTCTGGCCACAGCCGGCAGCGGATATTTAAATTTTATGGGAAATGAGTTCGGCCATCCCGAATGGATTGACTTTCCCAGGGCGGGAAACGGATGGAGCTACCGGTATGCCCGTCGGCAATGGCACCTGGCAGATGACCCGTCGCTTAAGTATCATCAGCTGGGCCAGTTTGATCGGGCGATGGTCTGGATGGCAAAAGAAACCGGTCTGCTTGACACCCCGGCTGCCGAACGCCTGCATGAGCACAATGAAAATAAAATTCTGGCATTTAAACGAAACGGTCTGCTATTCGCCTTTAACTTCCATCCCGCCAGCTCTTATACAGATTACCAGATTGATTGTCCGCCCGGGTCGTTCCGGATGATTCTTAACACGGACGATCCGCAATTCGGCGGCCACAACCGGCTGACCCCCGGGCAGGTCCATCATGCGTTTCCACCCGACAGCGGGCCCCCGGCCAATCGTCAGGTGATTAGTCTTTACCTGCCCGCCCGAACGGCAATCGTACTGCAGCCGGTCTAATACCGCTTGCCCCCGTCATCCACCATGGGCACGAACCGAACCGGCAGCACCGATTCCTCGACCAGCTCGCCTTCTTTTTTCCGAAGCCGGACAAGTTCCTGGGCATATTTCTTGCCCACCGGAATAATCATGCGGCCGCCCTCAGCCAGTTGTTCTTTCAGCGGCCAGGGCACATGGGTGGGGGAGCAGGTCACGATAATGGCATCATAGGGCGCGTGCACAGCCCAGCCCTCATAGCCGTCCCCGATTTTAACATGTACATTGCTATAGCCCAGGTCATTTAGCAGCTGCCTGGCAGAGTCCCCCAGCTCCGGAATAATTTCAATGGTATATACTTTGCCGCAGATTTCCGCCAGAATAGCGGCCTGGTATCCGGAGCCGGTGCCGACCTCAAGGACCCGATCCGTTTCCTTAAGCTTGAGGGCATCGGTCATAAGGGCCACAATATAGGGCTGGGAGATGGTCTGGTCGTGGCCGATGGGCAGGGGCTGATCCGAATAGGCAAGGTCCTGATAATTATCCGGCACGAATAAGTGCCGTTTGACCTTGCGAAATGCTTTCAGCACCTGCTCATCGTCAATACCCCGCTGCCGGATTTGTTTTCGGACCATCTGTTCGCGCTCTTGAAGATGCCTGTCCTCGCCCATGGCTTCAGTCCCTATGCTTGTCAGGTCCCATACCGTCGTCAGTAAAAGGCCGCTTATCAAAACAAAGCACAAAAAAATGGTCCGGCAAACCCGAAAGCAAAGCCCTGCCGTCCAGCTATTTTTTCTTTTCTTTGTCAAAATACAGGGATTCAAACTGATCCACGCTCTTTCTTAGTTTTTCAATATAATCCAGGTCCGTGGTCTGCTTGCACTTCATGGCGAAAATCAGCATATGATGCAGCAGGGAAACCTTTTCCGTGTACTTGTCCGCATCCAGGCCGATGCGCTGGGTCATGAAATACTGGCTGACAATTTCCTGGAGCTTGTTCGCATGATCCTCTTTATTCACCACCCACCGGATCAACTGATTGGCATTTTGATCTTTCTCCCCTTGCAGGTGCTGGATGGTTTTCATGGATTTTTCAATGGTGGTGATGTGCTCCCGGATCAGTTCAATCCGCATCGGGTCGTCATAGATACCGCAAGGGATTTCACAATGGCCGAACGCACTGGCACTCAGCCCCAACACCATTACCGCAGCCATCATCATCGGTATAATGCGCTTCATTTTAATTCTCCTCAAAGCCTTTGGGGGATTATCCCCTCAGTTTTCTGGTGACCCCGGCCACCCGCTGACCGAGTTTTTTACCGTTTTCAATGGCATCCGAATCCGGAGCGCCCGCACATGCCGTACCATAATGACCGGTGGCGGACATGGGATCGCCCACAATAATCATCCCGTAAATCATTAAACACTGGATGATGGACATCATGGTGGTTTCCTTGCCGCCTGTGGGATCACCGGATGTGGCAAATACGGCGCCGACCTTTCCCTCCATTTTTTTCCGGGTCCCGATAAAATCGTCAAAGACCCGCTTCAAATCCGCTGCCATCACCCCGAAATAGACCGGTGAGCCGGCAATGACGCCGTCTGCATTTAAAAAATCATCCTGAGTGACTTCCTTGGTGGATTTGAGCAGCGCATCCACGCCGTCCACGGCATTGACGCCTTCTGCTATGGCTTCGGCAAGCTTTCGCGTGTTTCCGCCTTTGGAATAATAGAGTACAAGTACCTGCATAAAGAACCTCCTGTACGAATCTGAGTTGTGGTCAGTTTTTTATTAACTTAATCATGGAAAAGACAGTTTTCCAAAAATTCATGCGGCCAGCCGGTGGAGCACCGCATCCGCATCCTTGGTGATTCGGTCAAACAGTTCTCTCAGGGTAGGGATGTCACGGGCCAGGCCCACGCCCTGGCCGCAGGCCAGGATGCCGGCGTCAATATCGCCTTCATCATACATCTTTTTGGCGTTCTCACCTTTAATGACATCATAGATTTCCATGAAATCCGCCTTGCAGCTTTCAAGCTCAAGGCAGCTTTTGGCGGCGTTGTTGGCCAGCACCCGATGCGTGGCATTCAGGGAGCGCATAATCAGCATGGTATCCAGCTCGCAGGCATCCACCAGATCCTGCTTGATCTTATCGTGGATGGGGGATTCCTTGGTAATCAAAAGCCGCGTGCCCATAATGGCCGCCTCAGCACCCAGCGAAAGCACCGCGGCAAGCCCCCGGCCGTCGGATACGCCGCCCCCGCCAATCACCGGCACCTTGACGGCATCCACCACCGTCGGCACAAGCACCAGGGTACCGATATCGAGATTGCCGGTGGCGCCGCCGTTCTCATAGCCCACCACGGTCACAATGTCTGCGCCCATATCCTCGACTTTTCGGGCATACTTTACCCCTACGCACTTATGCATCCAGGTCATGCCGAGATCTTTAAACCGCTCAACCAGCTCTTCCGGTGCATGATGGCCGGAGGTTTCAACGTATTTGATTCCGTGATCCGCCATCACATCGATATACTCGTTATTGTCGATCTGCCGCATGGCCGGAAACAGGTTGATATTGACCGCAAATGGTTTGCCGGTATCTTGCTTCATCTTGGCGATGGCCGCATCAAATTGCTCTTTGGATGGATACATGGCCGAGGCGATAATGCCCATACCGCCAGCCTCAGACATGGCGGCGACATATTCGGCGGTGGATATCCACATCATGGCGCCGCCGATGATCGGATGTTCGATCCCCAGCATGTCTGTTACACGTGTTTGAATCATAGTTACCTCCTGGATTGTTTGAGAAACTTCAAAGTTTTTAGGTTTTGGGTATTAGGTATTAGGTGTCAGGTGTAAACTTACTTTTATGCTCGGTCAAGGCCGCACATCCCGAAGGGATCCCCTTCCCTATTTCTCCGGCCCGTTGAATCGTAACTTTTCAATGCTTGCAGCTTCCAGATCCGCATAGAGCATGGTATCGGCTAACACCGTGCCGCGGTTTAGGAGGATCTTGATAACTTCCATAACCTGAAACCCCGCGATCATCAAGGGGGTGACGGCCGGCACGCCGAGCAAGGATTCCGGGGCCGGGGAGTCAATGGAATCGGATTCATACAAGTTTTTAAGCCCGGCTGCCCCGGGCCAGATGGTCAATATCTGGCCCTCAAATCCGGCGATCGCCCCATGCACCATAGGGATGCCGAGCGTTTCGCAGGCCGCCTGAAGTGAGAGCCGGCCCGGGATGTTATCCAGCGCATCCACCGCCACAGCCGCCCCTTTAAGCAATTCGGCGCCGTTTTCAGAAGTCAATGCCTCGTTGTGACCGGTGACTTCAACCGCCGGGTTGATGTCATAAATCATGCGGGCCGCCGCGCTGACCTTGGGGATACCCAGGGTTTCAGTAACGGCAAAGCACTGACGGTTCAAATTGGATTCCGTGAATATATCCGGATCAATCAGAATTAAAGCCCCGATCCCCATGCGGGCAAACAGATCCGCCGAATAACCGCCCAGCCCCCCGGCGCCAACCACCGCCACACATGTCTGG
This sequence comes from Desulfobacterales bacterium, assembly GCA_034520365.1. Taxonomy (NCBI): domain Bacteria; kingdom Pseudomonadati; phylum Thermodesulfobacteriota; class Desulfobacteria; order Desulfobacterales; species Desulfobacterales bacterium. The sequence goes on along the minus strand of JAXHNP010000002.1, from coordinate 277,115 downwards.
CAGAGCTTCAATTGATCGCCCGTGCTCAGGCTCCCCTGATTCCGCAGATATCGATACGGCAGAATCTCCAGGGTCATGGCGAGTTCATGAATTTTTCGCAGATGGCACCCGTATTTGCCAGATAAATCCATGGCCCGCTGCTCAAACAGCACGCTTAATTCCAAGCCGGCGTCTGTAATGATGAATTCGGATTGCCTCTGGATCTCTGATTGAATGGCACCTTTTTGGTTTTCGTCTGTCATTTCAACCTTTTCTAAAACGAAAAGAATGCATAATGTAGAAATAAAAAGCTGAAACAGAGAAAGAGAAAGAATTCGCGGAATGTATGTGAACGTTCATCTATATGCCACCCTGGCAAAATTTCTGCCCGCTGACGCAGCCGATAAAACCTGCCGGCTCGAATTTAAACAAAATGCCACGGTATCGGATATCATCCATCATCTGGGCATTCCGGAAAAATCCGTTAAACTGATATTTGTAAACGGCGTGCATGCGGCCAAAGACAAACCCTTAAACCACGAAGATCGGGTCGGACTGTTTCCGCCGGTGGGCGGCGGCTAGGCTGAATGGATTCGCACCCGCACGTCGGCAGACACATTTAAAACCGCCGGCAGTTCCCCTGCTTCCAGATACCGGGCGTCCAGACCGATATGGGTTGTCAAAACGCCCCGGACACTTTCCCCTTCCTGCGCGGAAACATGAAACCCGGCGGCCAGAATTTCATGGAAAACCGACAGCCGGGCTGTGTCAACCGTAAGACATATGTCCGGAATGTTTTCAGCCGTCACAATGCACTTTCAGCGGAAGCCTTCTAAAAATTCCAAACCGAATCCAGTTCCTCATCCGATACCCCGAATGTGACATTGTGAGGCGGAAAGGGTTCTTTTTTGAAAAACTCGGGCAGCCGGTCGTCTTTTGCCGTAAACCCGGCCCGTTCGTTAAAATCCCGCTCCATGCGAAGGATCTTTTTGCCGAGTTCGCTTACATCGTCAGCTGTGAGGCTCATCCCGTAGAATGCATTGATCATGTCGATCATCGCCTGAAAGGTCTCCTCCTGGTCCAGGATGGCAAAGGCGATGAACAGGCACATGCCGGTGGCATCAACAGCCGCCGTGGCCACCTGAAGATTCCGTGATAACTCCACCTGCCCGGCGGGTTTTAACGGATCAACCGACCCGCCGACACTTAAAAGATTGGTGGCCACGGCATAGCCGGCGGTGTGGTCTGCGCCCATGGTGCTGGTGGCATAGGTAACGCCAACGCCCTGGACCGCCCGTGGATCATAGGCCGGCATGGCCTGATTCTTCACTACCGGTACCCGTTCAACCCCGAACACTTTGCCGGTCAGCGCCGCACCGCTGCCAAGAATTCGTCCCAAGGGTGTCCCCTTGCCGACTTCACCCACAAGTCGAATGGCCGCCTCCGCATCTCCGAACTCAGCCAGGCCGGCTTCCATGGCCACGCCGATGGTGGCCCCCATCTCAATGGTATCCAGACCGAAATCATCATCCATCCGATCAAGCTGAGCAATGACATCCAGATCATCAATTCCGCAGTTGCCGCCATGAGCCCAGACAGTTTCATATTCCGGCTGCTTGGTCACGTAATTCCCGTCCTTGTCGTAATACGTGCCGGAACACCGGATCACGCAACCCCGGTGACAGCCATGGGTGGCGCTGCCGCTGCCGCCCCGGCTGTTTTCGGTCTCCGCCTGGGTCTCTCCGCTGATAATCGTGCAGTTCTCAAATCGGCCCCATGTAAAATTATGCGTGGGATAGGCGCCCGCCTCATTGACCACATTGGTTAAGACATTGGTGCCGTATGCCGGAAGCCCTTCGCCGGTCACAGAATGCTCTCTCAGGCCCTGGACAAATTTTTTGTTTGCCGCCTTGAAAGCATCCGGATCAGCGGGTGTGCGCATTTTCATGCCGCTGTCATCAAGCACGATGGCCTTAACCCGTTTGGCGCCCATCACCGCGCCAACGCCGCCGCGGCCGGCATGTCGGGAGGGCCGCAGTTCCATATCGGTGATAGCCACTGAGGCGGCGGAAAGCTTCATCTCTCCGGCCTGGCCGATGGAAATGCAGGTAATCTTATCCCCGTAAGCGTCTTTCAGTTTATCAACCAGATCATAGTTGCCAAGCATTTGCAAACTGCTGTCCGGTTCAATCGTGACGCCCCCGCTGTTTATCACAAGTTTGTACAAGGTATCGTCTTTAGGCTTTCCTTCAAGGACAATGGCGGCGTATCCGAGACGGGCCAGTACTTGGGCGGCCTGCCCGCCGGAATTGGATTCCTTTATCCCACCGGTCAGCGGACTTTTACATCCCACTGAGAGACGGCCGGACATGGCCGCGGTGGTGCCGCTTAGCATCCCCGGGGCGATCACCAGCTTATTGTTCTCCCCCAGGGGGTGGCATAGGGGCGGGACTTCAGATGAAATAATGGCTGAGGTCAGGCCCCGGCCGCCAAGGCCGGCATAATCGCCCATAGCTTCCACCTGATAGGCCGGACCGTTTTCCGACCCCATATTGACGCGAAGAATTTTATCCATAGGATACCTCCGAAGGATTGGGTGGGTAAAAAAATAAAAACGCCCTTCATGCTAAGATCTACACTAATATTACGAAAGACGGCAGATATGTCAAGGAATTGGGAATAAACCTTTTCCCCCTTGTCTTTTGGCGAAGTGGGCAAATTATCCCTTGTTTACATGGCATACAGTTCTTAATATGGGGTTTGTAAGATACTGGCATAGGCGGCGCACGCATTAACTCAAACCTAAATTCAGGTCAAATGCATATGGAGGCGGATTGATGACCGAACAAGCCCTGAAAAACCTTGAAGCTGCGCTTCAACCGATTTTCTCCGATGAAGAAGCCGGATATCTGGCAAGACTGCTTCACAGTTTCAGCCCAAACGATACCATTTATTATGAAAATATTGACCTTCCGGATTCACTCAAAGATGACTATATCCTGATGGCCTACGAGGAGCGGTTAATCGTGCCCCAGTCTTCAAGACCCGGCGGGGCCTGGGAGGACCGGATGCTCCGGCTTGAAGGCGGCGCGCTTTATATCATGCCCCGGGTGATCAGACAGCTCCTCAATCTGGCGGAAAGTACCGGCACATTTGATCCGTTTCAGGCCATCCGGCAAACCATGGCGGAAATGGATGAGGCTTCAGTGAACGAATATTTGGACTATTTTAACCGGCTCAAAAGCCACGCGGTCAGCTATAAGGTTGAAGGCGGACTGCTGGACACGCTGAACCAGGGCATCGATCCGCCGCTTGATCTGCATGCAACCGTTGATCTGTTCGTGCTCCTTGGCATGATGAGTCCGTGCACGCGGGGGCCCATTACCTCCGGTCTGGCCTGGTATGAAATCAATCCGGCACTTTACTGGGGGGAATAAACCGGAGGATTATACGGTTTTTTATTTCCGGCATCCCCCCCTGACTGGCAATTCAAGAGGCGCACCGATTTTGCGTATTGACATACGGCAAAAAAAAAGAATAATAATATACATGGATTAGCTGTTTGATTGCATGCAGCAAACATTTTTTCATCAAATACCGTAAAAAGGAGGAAGGCATGATACAGGGCAAAAAAGTTTTGGTGATGGCGGTTATTTTTTCAGTTATGCTCCTGGCAGGCGGCGCAACCGCCTTTGGGCAGGAGGCTCATGACCCGACAGCCGTCAGTTCCGGATATATGACCGCCGATATTGCGGCGGCCCGGCCGGTGGGGCTTGCATCCACCATATTGGGAACGGCCACTTTTATTATATCCAGCCCATTCTCCGCATTGGGCGGCAACCTCGAACACAGCTTTACCGAACTGGTCAAAAAACCGTTCCTTTATACTTTTAAACGGCCGCTGGGCACTTTCTAGGCGAGCCTAAACAGATCCTCCTTTTGTGATGGACCGACCCCCGGACCGGACCGGGGGTCGGCTTAACTGTCAGACATTTCCCGATGGATGCTGAACAATTCCTTGTGTTGCCAATGAATCCCGAGCCTGAACGACACCTCTCACAAGACAAAGAAGCAGAGGAAATTAAAGAAATCGTCATCCCTAAAGAGGAGGCCGTTTTCTGGCTGGACAGCCGGGGCTACTGGCGGAATGCCGGCGGCCGGTTTCGAAAGAAAAAAATCGTCGACCATTTTCATGCCGCCATTTCAAGAGATGAAAACGACTATTTCCTGTATCAGCAGAAGGGTGAAGGCGTATATGAAAAAATCTATTTTCCCTATGGAGATACGGCCCTTTTTGTGTTTGACCTTATTTTTGAGACCTCGGAGCCGGCGCCGGAAATCACCCTTATCCTGAATACCGGCCGCAAGCTTTCTCTAAACCCCCGCCATTTATATACCCAAAACGACTGCCTTTATTTAAAAGAAGGTGACGAGACCATCAAATTCACAGAGCGCGCACTAATGAAGCTTTCCAATGTTTTGGATGAAAAAGCCGGCCAATTCTATATCCATGTCGGCGGCCGGGCGCATCCGGTTCCGGAATATTAAAATACTTACGACGGACAGACGTTCCTAACCGCGCAACCGCGCAGCAAATCGTGGAGGGCTGTGCATCGCCGGTTAAAACGATGGTCAAACACGCAAGAAACGCTTTTCAGGCTTTTTGGCATTTGCCCATGCATCGCGTCTAAGATAAGCGGTTGATCAATAAAAATATGGGTTCCATGGTTCATCCTGTTTGACTTTACTATAAATTGCATTTACTATTATAAACAGTGTTTTTTAACACTCTGAACAATCCCCCTTTGCTGCCTGTTTTACGCACGATGTCAGCCGGCTCAAGACGGCTATCTGAATGTTGATTGAAATGGACGCCCCCTATGGAAATGAAGCGCGACTATTATGAAGATGTGGAGCTATTCTCCTCTGGGGTCATCATTTTCTGGTTTGCCATACTGATCGGATTTCTCGCGCTCTACCCCTTTGTATTTAAAAATTACTACGTGTATGTGGCCAACTACATCGCCATTAACATCATCGTGGTGGTGGGGCTAAATCTCCTGGTGGGCTATACCGGCCAGATCTCTTTAGGCCATGCGGGTTTTTTTGCTGTGGGCGCATACGGCACCATCTTCCTGATGTCGCATGCCCACCTGCCCTTTCTGGCCGCCCTGTTAATAGCCGCCTTGATTGCGGCTTTTCTGGGGTTTCTGCTGGGTCTTCCGGCGCTCCGACTTGAAGGGCCCTATCTGGCGATTGCCACCCTGGGTTTCGGCCTGACCATCACCCAGGTTATCGGCAAAATCAATCTGCTAGGCGGCCGTCAAGGCCTTCATGCGCCGGATCTGATTGTGCTGGGCCAGCCCATTGATACGGACCGGGGGTTCTATTATTTGGTTATCCCGATAACCCTGCTTTTGCTGCTGTTTGCCCGAAATCTCACAAAGACAAAGGTGGGAAGGGCATTTGTGGCCATTCGGGATGCGGATATCGCGGCTGAAACCATAGGCGTAAACATTCTTCTCTATAAAACCATGGCCTTTGCGGTGAGTGCATTTTATGCCGGGGTTGCCGGAGGCCTTTACGCCTTTGTACTCCGGTTTATCGAGCCGGAGCTCTTCAATCTGTTTATGTCCATCATGTTTCTGACCATGACCGTGGTGGGGGGACTGGGGTCAATGATGGGCCCGATTGCGGGGGCGATTCTTTTAAGCTGGCTGGATCTTGAACTGCGTAACATCCTGAGCATCCCCTATATCGGGCAATGGCTGCAGGAGCTTTCCAAGAGTTATTTTTCTCTGACCGGGGTCTCCAATATCCAGTTTATCATCTTCGGTTTGATCCTGGTATTTATCATACTTTTTGAGCCCCTCGGATTATACGGGATTTGGATTCGAACTAAGAAGTATTGGAAGACCTGGCCATTTTAAAGCGAATTGATTGTAAATAAGTGAGTAAATTAAATGATTGATCTCCTTCAGATGATCGTAAGCGGCATTGCGGTGGGCAGCTCCTATGCGCTCATGGGCCTTGGCATGGTCCTGATCTACAAGGCATCTGAAGTGCCCAACTTTGGCCAGGGAGAAATGGCCCTGCTGCCGGTTTTTATTGCCTACATGATCATCCATTCTTACGACCTTCCGGTTTATGCCGCATTTCTCGGGGCACTGATTTTCGCCCTGATACTCGGATGCTGCCTTGAATTTTTCGTCCTGCGCCGCGCGAAGGAACCGAATGTTCTGGGATTGATCATCATCACGATCGGGCTGGAGATGATCCTTCTGGGACTCGTCTCCTGGAAGTTCGGCGCGGACCAGCGGACCATGCCCTTTCCTATTTCCTCTTATGCCAGCGTCCTGATCGGGAATGTATACATCAGTCTGCTGGACCTGATAACCCTTTTGGTGGCGCTGTTTTTGATGATTGCCCTGTTTGTCTTTTTCCGGTTTTCAAAACTCGGCATTGCCATGAAGGCCACCCAGCAGAATGAGACCGCCGCGCGGCTCATGGGCATCCGAACCAACCGCGTCAAAATGATCACCTGGGGGATTTCCGCCATGGTGGGCACGGTGGCGGGCCTTTTGATCGCGCCGACGATAATGGAGCCTTACATGATGTGGGATCCGCTGCTCAAAGGGTTTGCCGGGGCCGTGGTGGGCGGTATGACATCCCTTCCCGGGGCTGTCTTCGGCGCCTACATCGTCGGCATTATTGAACAACTGTTCGGCGGTTATGTATCCATTGAATTCAAATCAGTGGTGGCTTTTGTGGTCATTGTCATTGTGTTGTGTATCAAACCGAGCGGCCTGTTTGCCAGGCACTATGTTAAAAAGGTGTAAGGCAATTTGTCAACAAACAAAACAAAATAGAGGGGGGACCATGAAACAAAGCATTTGGATCATATTTCTGGTTATGACTATTGTGGCTGCCACGACCGGCAACGGCATTTGCGAGGAGGGTGTGACGGATACGGAAATCCATATCGGCCAGTGGGGGCCGCAGACCGGGCCCGCGGCCCCGTGGGGCGCTGTGGCAAGGGGGACCGATGCCTATTTCAAGATGATCAACGCAAACGGCGGTATCCACGGCCGCAAACTCGTGCATCATTTTTTTGATGATGCCTACAACCCGGCAAAGACCAAGGCCGGTGTTAAGCAGCTGCAGGAGCAGATCGGCATGTTTGCCTGGGTCTCGGGCGTCGGCACCGCGCCCGGTCTTGCGGTTAAGGACTACCTCATGGAGCGAAAGATTCCATGGATCGGTCCGTCAACCGGTTCCCGGCACTGGGTGGAGCCGCCGCAGAAATATCTCTTCAACGTCTATCCTTTGTATCTGGGCGATGCCCAGGTGCTTACCGACTATGCGGTAAATGAACTCGGCAAGAAAAAGATTGCCATTGCCTATCAAAACGATGACTACGGCAAACAGGGGCTTGAAGGCGCCCGGTTTACGCTTGAAAAAAATGGGATGGAACTGGTCGAGACGACCCCTGTAGCGGTAACGGATACGGATATGAAACCCCACATCATGAAACTTAAAAAATCAGATGCGGATGCGGTTCTCCTTTTTGTCACCCCCGGGGCCGTGGCCCGGCTGATCGGCACGGGCAAAGCCATGCAGTTCAACCCCCAATGGCTGAGCACCACGACTTGCGGCGATTTTCCCCTTATGATGTCTATTACCAAGGGGTTATACGAAGGGGTGATTTCCGCAAGCTTCGGAATGGGCAAGGTCGAAGGCAATATCGGCGAGGTACAGGGTATAATAGAGCCAAAACTCGACTTGATGAAAAAATACAAGGAAGAGGCCTATGCCAAATTTGCCGCCGAAGATGAACGGTGGGGCTATACCTTCTGTGCCGGCTTCGGTCTGGCGGAACCTTTGGTCGAGGCCCTTCGCCGGTGCGGCCGGGATCTGACCCGCGAAAAACTCGTAAAGGAGCTGGAGGGGCTAAAAAACTTCAGGGGCATTATGGGCAATATCAGCTACAAGCCCTTTGATCCGGAAGATCCGCTCTGCCGCCTGGGCCAGCAGGAAGTCTATTTGCAGGAATGCATGGCGGACGGCCAATCCAAAATTCTGACGGATTGGAAGGAAACCGAATATATTCCTAAAAATGAGTAACTGTTAATGGCATTTTTCGAGATCGACGGCCTGTCCATCGCTTTTGGCGGATTAAAGGCCCTGGATAATATCAGTTTCAAGGTCCGGCAGGGGGAGATATATGCCATCATCGGCCCCAACGGGGCGGGCAAGACCACGCTGTTTAACTGTATCCACGGCATCTACCCGCCGGCATCCGGCCGGATCGTCTTCAAGGACCGTAACCTGCGGGGCAAAAAACCGGACAAGGTTACCAAAGCCGGAATTGCCCGGACGTTTCAGAATATCGAACTGTTTTCCAATATGAACACCATGGAAAACATTATGATGGGGCGTCACCTGTTTTTGAAAGGCGGACTTCTGCGCGGCGGCCTCATGTGGGGCCGCCGCTCCCTTGTGGGCCGGGAGGAAATCACCAACCGGCGGAAAGTCGAAGAGATTATCGATTTGCTGGAGCTTCAGGCCGTTCGGAATAAACTGGTCGGGGGCCTTGCCTATGGCATTCAAAAAAAGATCGAGCTCGGCCGGGCGCTTGCCGCTGAACCGGCGCTTCTGCTTTTGGATGAGCCGTGTGCGGGCATGAATGCCGAGGAAAAACAGGATATGATTTTCTGGATCAAGGACATCCAGGATGAACTCGGCATCACGGTCATGTTAATCGAGCATGACATGGCCATGGTCATGGACATCTCTGAGCGCATCCTGGTCTTAAACTTCGGCAAACCCATAACCGAAGGCACGCCCGATATTGTCCGAAAGCATCCGGAGGTGCTTAAGGCCTATTTGGGGGAAGATACGGGCAATCCGACAAATTCAGGGGAAGCAGCCAGTGAGCGCCCTGCTTGAAATCAAAAACATTGAGACCTACTACGACCTGATTTACGCCATCCGCGGCGCTTCCCTCTCCGTTTCCGAGGGGAGCATAACCGCGATACTGGGCAACAACGGCGCCGGCAAAAGCACCATCCTGAAAACCGCCATGGGCCTTATCGAAGATCAGCCCGACAAGGGGACCATAGAATTTATGGGCAGGCGGATCGACGGTATGGACACGGAAAAAATTGTCCGGATGGGCATTTCCTTCGTTCCCGAAGGCCGCGAAGTCTTTGAGGAATTGTCCGTCCGGGAAAACCTTTGGATGGGGGCCTACACCCGGCGCGACCGGCAGGGGATTGTCTCGGATATGGACCGGGTGTTTTCCTACTTTCCAATTCTTGCCGAGCGGACGCATCAATGGGCCGGCACCCTCTCCGGTGGCGAACAGCAGATGCTGGCCATCGGCCGCGCATTGATGAGCCACCCCAAACTGCTTTTTCTGGATGAACCCTCCCTTGGGCTTTCTCCGATCCTTGTCCAGGAAATATTTGAAATCATCAAACGCATTAACCGGGAGGGGGTCACGATCCTCCTGGTGGAGCAGAACGCCAAAAAGGCGCTTGAGATCTCGGATAACGCCCTGATCTTAGAAAACGGGCGCTTTGTTCTAAAGGGTAAATCAGCTGAGCTGATGCAGGATGAAAATGTCCGTGAATTTTACATGGGGCTCCGCTCAGAAGCATCGGCCAAGGGCTACCAGCGCTGGAAACGAAAAAAGGTGTGGCGATAGCCATATGGATTATACAGAAACCCCGCAAGCAGAAAACAATGAAGCGCCGACCACCACGCCGCATGTTTTCGGCCGGACAGCGGCTGAAAACAGGGACCGGGTCGCCATGCGCTATAAGCAATACGGGCTCTGGCACGACATTACGTGGCAGGAATACTTTCAAACCGCACAGGATCTCGGGGCCGCCTTAATCGCCATGGGGCTTGGAAAAGGCGAATGCGTCTCAATTATCGGGGACAACTGCCCTGAATGGGTCATGATCGATATGGGCGTGCAAATGGCCGGCGGCGTCTCAGTGGGCATATACACCACCAATGCCTGGCCTGAGGTGGAATATGTAGTCACCCATTCAGACTCGATCTTTTTGTTTGCGGAAAATGAAGAGCAGCTGGACAAATGGCTCCACTTCCGGAAAGAGGCGCCGCTTCTGAAAAAAATCATTGTGTGGGACACCAAGGGGTTGCGCGAATTCCGGGACCCTATGGTTATGACCTATGATGATCTGCTTGCTCATGGCCGCAAACAGCCAACAGATGCCGTTGAAAGGCGAAGCCGGGATCTCGGGCCCCAGGATCTTTCCGTTTTGATCTATACCTCGGGCACCACCGGTCCGCCCAAGGGCGCCATACTCACCCATCGGAATGTCACCTGGATGGCCGAAGCCATTGAAGCCCAAAACCCCATGCAGAAAGGCGACGAGGTCTTATCCTTTCTTCCCCTGTGCCATATCTTTGAACGCCTTTTTTCCGTCTTCGCCCATATCCGGCACGCCTATGTGGTCAATTTTGTGGAAAAGCCGGACACCATCATGGAGAATATGAGCGAGGTTTCCCCTACCGTGGGCTATGCCGTCCCCCGGATATGGGAAAAATACTATTCCTCCATCCAGATCCGGATGGCAGAGGCCACCTGGTTCAAGCGCCGGGTTTTCGATCTGGCCATGAAAATCGGAAAAAAGCGGGCGAATCTTATCATGGCCCTGAAAGAGGTGCCCTATTCCATCGCCTTTTTGTTTTGGATCGCCCATTTGGCGATCTTTCGTAAACTCAAAGAGCGCCTGGGCTTTGAACGTATCCGGGTCGCCTATTCCGGGGCCGCCCCCATTTCGCCGGACGTGCTGCATTTCTATCAGTCCATCGGGCTGGACCTGATCGAAGGCTACGGTCAGACCGAAGGCACGGGCGTTACCTGTACCTCTCAGATCGGCAAAACCCGGTTCGGCACCGTCGGCACGCCGGTACCCGGCACGGCGCTAAAAATCGCGGAGGACGGGGAGATTATGGTCAGATCCCCTGGCGTATTTGCCGGCTATTATAAAAATGAAGACGCTACCCGGGAGACGCTTGTGGAGGGGTGGCTCCTCTCCGGTGATGTGGGCACGCTTGACGAGCACGGGTATTTAAAGATCACGGATCGAAAAAAGGATATTATTATTACAGCCGGCGGCAAAAACATTTCCCCCCAGTACATCGAAAACATGCTGAAAGCCAGTGTCTATATCAACGACGCGGTCATTATCGGCGACCGGCGAAAGTATCTGACCGCCCTGATCATGATCGATGAGGACAATGTGGTGAAATTCGCCCAGGACAACAAAATCCAGTTTTCCACCTACCGCGACCTGACCCGGCACAGCCGGATAAATGACTTGATCCGGCAAGAAGTCGACAAAGTCAACCGATCCCTGGCCCGGGTGGAAAATATCCGCAAGTTCACCATCCTGCCCAAAAAACTCTTTGAAGAAGACGGCGAAGTCACCCCCACCATGAAGGTCAAGCGAAAGTATGTATATGCGGCCTTCTCAGATATTATCGAGGCCATGTACCAATCCTGAACCGGTTATTAGAATTGAAAACAGGCCTATTCTTTGGCATTTTTATATTACAGTTTATCCGAGAGTACATGACATTCAGAATGAATGAATATCCGGTTATCCCCACGGAACGGGGCGATGACCTGCATAATCTGGAACATGCCGATAGCGCGGATTTGATTGTATTCATGGCCGGCAATCAATTCATGCTCATGCCGGAGCTGATTGATGCTTTTCAGGAAGATCATCCTGAAATAAAAACCATTTTTTACGAAACCCTGCCCCCCGGACTGGAACTCAGGCAGATACTGGCCGGGGGAATGGCATACAATGGCCGCACCTACCGGATACAGGCAGATGTCTACTCTTCGGTCTCCGAACAGGCCATGCAGACCCTGGCGGCCAAGGAGTTGCTTGATCCGGAAACCTATTTCACCTATCTGCACAACAAACTGGCCCTGATGGTTAGACAGGGCAATCCTAAATCCATTCACTCGGTTTTGGATCTGGGCCGTGAAGATGTGGTCATATCTCAGCCGAATCCGGATTATGAAAATATTGCCGACTATATTATCGCCATGTACGAACAAGCCGGCGGGCAGACCTTTGTGGAAAAAATTCTCCAGGAAAAACAGGTAAACGGTACCACCCTGTTGACCACAGTGCATCACCGGGAGACCCTCCAACGGCTTGTTCAGGGAACGGCGGATGTGGGGCCGGTCTGGCATACGGAAATCGTGGCAGCTGAAAATGACGGACTGGAAGTGCAAGGCATCCCGGTAGCCGAAGCCCTGGATCAAAGCGAGGCGATCAATTATTTTATTGCCCCGCTGCGGCAGGGACGAAATCCGGAGAATGCCGGAAAGTTTCTTAAATTTATCAGAACCGAAACGGCCCGAAAGATCTTTACGGATTATGGGTTTGTCGTGCCCTCTAAGTAGCCTATTGCAGCTTTACCAGCATCATGGTGGCAAAACTTAAGACCAGCAGAAAGCCGCACATGTCGGTAATCGTGGTCAGAATCGGTCCTGAAGCAAGCGCCGGGTCGGATTTCAGCCACTTGAGCACCAGGGGCACGCATCCACCGATTGAGACCGCCACAATGGTGTTGATGGCCATGGCAGTGGCAACCACCACCCCTAAGTAGATATTGCCTTTCCACAGATAAGCGGCAGCGCCCAGAAGCAAACCCAGAACAACACCGTTTATCAGTCCAACGGATATTTCCTTCATCCAGACCCGAAACACCTCAAACGGCTTGACAAGCCCTAAGCTAAGCTCTCTGATAGACACGGCCACGGCCTGATTGCCGGAGCAGCCGCTCATGTCGGAGATAATCGGCAGAAAGACGGCCAGAGCGATGACCGCAGAAAGCGTATCCTGATAAAAGGCAATGACACTGGCGGCGATCATGTTAAGAACAATATTGATGCTAAGCCATGAAAGCCTTCGGGAGGATCGCCGCCAGATACTCATGGAGCGAAGCTCTTCGCCGCCGACAATACCCTGCGATTTTAAATAGTCGCTGTCAGAGCGGTCAATTAAAGCATCATCCACGTCCTCATTGCGCACAATCCCGATAAGCCTGCCGTCTGCATCTGTGACAGGCACGCCAATGAATTCATGCTCATCAAAAAACTGGCCCAGTTCGTTTAAAGAGGTATCATCCCTGACGCTCAGCGGATTGCGGATCATGATGTCTCCGATTTTGCGCTGACGTGGGGAGAGCAATAGATCTCGCAGTCTTAAAACACCGATAAGGGACATCTCATCTGTGACAATATAGGTATACTGAACATCATAGTCGGAGTAGGTCTCCGCATGCTCCTGAAAATCGCGTATCACATCATCCACAACCGCTGTTTCATAATGCCAGAGGTATTCGGTAATCATCAAACCACCGGCGACCTCCGGGGGATAGCTTGTCAGCAGCCGGGCATCTCTCGCTGCTTCCGGCTCCATGGCGTCAAGGATGGATTCGGCATCTTCCTCATCGAATTCTGCCAGCAGATCCGCCCGGTCATCGCTCTGCATCAAATTGAGAACCTGGGCTGCATCCTCGGCCGGCACATGACTTAACAAATCCACGGCCAGGGAATCCGGGATCTGCTCCATCAACTCAGCCGCATCTTCCCGGTCCAGCATCTGCAAAGCCTCTATCTGGTCGTCTCCAGACAACCTCGACAACGCGCGGGCCACTTGATCAGAAGACAGCTCATCAATAAACCGGGCCAGCTCTGCCACATCCCCGGTTTCCAGAATGCTCTCCAGCTGCTCCCAGGGGCGGATTTCAATTTTCTCTGTCATATAAGGCGTCCTTTCGCGCTTTGGTCTGATTTTGAACAGGGAATCGAATGTTTTTGCAAATAAGAGTAATCATAATCCGCCGACAAACAAAAGAGCTGAATTCATGAAGAGTGATTGTCCTTTTTGCAGGTGTTGCGTTTTGCCCTGAAAAAACCTACCATATACTTAAAGCTGAAATTAAATTCGACATCCTTTCTTTCCATGAAAAACAACATCCACATATGCAGCAAATGCGGCACCGTCTCCATCTCCGGCAACAATAAATGTCCGAGCTGCGGGGCGGATGAAGAAACCGGATGGGGCCGCATCGATATTCGTGAAAACCGCGCAAGTCAATTTAAAATCCGATTGAAAAACTTTTTCGCGGTTATTGCCCCCATAGGCTTAAGCCACTGGAAATCGGCAGCGGCCGTTCTTGTCATTGCCGCGTTTTTAGCCTATATACTGCCTTTGGGTGCAGCCGTTTTTGCCATTTTTATGATAGCTGCCGCGGCAATTGCCTATAGATTGATCGCCAGACACGGGCAATCCAAAAATAAATACCTTTACAAAAAACTGCTGAACATGGCCGGCGGAGACAAGGCCCTTGTCAGCCGGCTGATTGAAAATGAACATCGGAGAAACCCGGATGCGGATATCAATGAATGGCTGGAAGATGCGATAATCCGGTGGGAGCGGGATTTAAAATAAATACCAGGGAGGCCACAGCATGAAAATGATAGTTATTGTATGCCCGGAAGGGCGGCATTCGGAATTTCGCAGCACCCTCAAAGACCGCGGCATCCATACATATACGGAACTGGAAAATGCGGTTGGCGAGGGAGAATCGGGAAAAAAATTCGGCAACCGCATTTGGCCGGAAAAGTCTGTTCTTATTTTTATGGTCATCGAAGATGATAAAAAAGACGAGGTTACCGAGGCTGTGCGCCAGTGCCAGGCCAAGCTTTATCCCTCAGAAGGTATGCGCGCATTCGTCATGCCGGTCGAGGAGGTTTTGTAAAAACTGTAATAACAACAAATATTGGTAAGTTCCTTAGAAGTAATCCGCCCGGGCCGTGCGCCCGGGACCGAGCATAAAAGTAACTTTAAAGGCACTGAGGCACGGTAAATTTGTTCTATCTATTTTTCAGGCGGGCACGGTGGCCCGCCCTACGAATGGGGAAAAACCCGATTCATCGTAGCGTCGGCCACCGTGCCGACCATAAATTCTTGATTTCATTAACCTAATACCTAATACCCAAAACCTAAAACCCGATAAGTTACTTAGAAGCCTGAACACTGAAATCTGAAACCTTGGGTTTTACACCTAATACCTAATACCCATAACCTAATATCAGCCGACCATGAAACTCCAGAGGATGCCCGCGCCCACCGCTGAGCCGATCACGCCGGAGACATTGGGCGCCATGGCATGCATGAGCAGAAAATTGGTACGGTCTTCGGCCTGGCCCACCATCTGAACCACCCGCGCTGAATCCGGCACCGCGGACACCCCGGCGGCCCCCAGCAGCGGATTGATTTTTTGTTTGAGAAAAAGATTCAGCAATTTTGCAAATAGAAGGCCGGCAGCCGTGGCCACACAAAAAGAGAGCGCCCCAAGGACAAATATTCCGATCGACTTACCGGTTAAAAATACATCCGCCTGGGTGCTGGCACCCACCGTCATGCCCAGCAGGATGGTAACCGTATCAATGATCGACGTCCGCGCCGCCTGAGCGAGTCTTTCAGTCACCACCGCCTCTTTCAGTAAATTGCCCAAAAACAGAAGGCCCAAAAGCGGAAGCGCGGCCGGGGCGATATAGCAGCAGAGCAAAACGGCAATGATGGGAAAAATTATCTTTTCCCGCTTTGTCACCTGCCGGGGTTCTTCCATCCGGATCAGGCGCTCCTTGCGAGTGGTCAAGAGTTTCATAATCGGCGGCTGAATCACCGGTACCAGCGCCATATAGGAATAGGCGGCGACTGCTATGGGGCCGATCAATTCCTTGGCTAGTTTGGCAGTTAAAAAGATGGCAGTGGGGCCGTCCGCACCGCCGATGATGCCTATTGAGGCGGCTTCATTCGGGGCAAAGCCGAGAAACAGCGCCCCCAGAAAGGTCAAGAAAATGCCGGCCTGTGCGGCTGCGCCCAGCAGCATGAGCACGGGCCGCGCCAATAATGTCGAAAAATCCGTCATGGCGCCGATACCCATAAAGATCAGCGGCGGATAGACCCCGGATGTAACACCGAAGTACAGATAATGAAGCACACTGTTGGGTTCGTAAATCCCCAGCCCCAGCCCTTTGAACACCGGAATATTGCCGAGCAGAATGCCAAAGCCGATGGGAACCAGCAAAAGGGGTTCATAATGCTTGGCAATGCCAAGATAAATAAATACGATGCCGATGACCAGCATGATTAAATGCCGGTAATCGGCCAGAGCAAACCCGGTGTTGCTGAAAAAATCTAAAAACATCTCCATTTTTTAATCTCAGCTCCGTTTTGAAAGGCTTTGGTCGGCGTTCTGATTCCAGCAGAAAAATCCCTTGCCATCCGGGACAATGAAGTTGCTTGCGATTAAATGGCTGACCGTTGAATACGCATGTTCGATACCAAAAGACTGGGCAATCCGAATTAATTCCGGCAGGGAAAAGGGCTCGCCCATGGCCTGGATGAGGATCCGGAACTGTCTGGAAGACTCACGGATGTCATCAAAATAGTGTAATCCTAAGATTTCTTCATCCACCTGCGGCGATCTGGCCTCGGTCGGCTTTGCACTCGAGAAAACATGGCGAACTTTTTTAAAATATGTACGCCGATCATCCCAGATAAGCAGGAGCTTATGGAGCTGTGAGATAATCAGAGACAGGGTCACCAGGGCCATAAAAACAATGGTGATGCCCACCGCAGCCATGGCAAATCCGTTATGATGGACTATGGCGTCAAGACCTGTCATTTATCAATTCCCTCTGAAATAATTCGATAGATTTATGGCTTAATCAATTGACTGACGATTATGAACCAGCTTATTTATGGTTTTCACCAGCTTGTCGCCAAGCTCCGCATTGCTCTGCAAAAGCTCCAGGAATCTGGCGCCCGGAATGGACAACACCTCCGCTTCGGTCAGTGCGGTCACATCTGCGGTATACCGGAACGGGCTGATCACTGAAGACCAGCCGATAATATCGCCCCTTTTGTTAATGGTAAGCGCCCGGCCATCCGGATAGTGAACCATGAAATGCCCGTATAGAATCACAAAAAAAGTGTGCGCCCGCGTTCCCTTTCGGATCAGCTGCTCGCCCTCGAGTATTTTCAGACGGTTTAGAAGGGGATAAACCTCGGTCCATTCATCCGGCAGCAGTGTGCTGAAAATTTTTAACTCTTTGAGTTCCTCGGGATTTAAATGATGCATACTGTCCCCGCATTAATCATTGGCCAATACTACAACCGGCTTTTTAAAAAAGATTTGGATTTTATACTTTTAAAAAAAATCTTTCCATCATTTTTTTTCTTGTTTTAATTTTTCTGTGCCAGACAGACACAGCCAGACTTATGTTTCTCCAATGTTTGCAATTTTTCCGGGCCGGGTTAGGTTTAAAGAATAGAATGAGCAATGCAGGATTTTTTTAATTCATTGCCCTCCATTCAAATGAAAGAATGAAAGATAGTTACAATGATACAAACCGCGCCAAAAACACCGACGGAAATACTCGAAGCCGCCCGGGGCCGAGAACGTCAGGCCTATGAATTTTATTCAAGACTGGCCGCAGATTGCCGGATCGATGGGCTCAGAGAACTTTTGGAAAAGCTGAGGGATGAGGAGCAAAAACATATCCGGATGATTGATAAAATGCTGACCCAAGTCCGGCTCGGCCATGAGCCGTATTGATATAAAGCCCCATCACCAGCGATAGGGGTAATGCCACCAGAAATGATAGTAATTATCCGTCCAGGGATAATGCGGATCATAATAGTGATACGGATACTTTGGTTCGTCCCACAGGTGCAGTTCAGTTGAACGGATTTTTACCATCGAAAACCCATATTCATCAATTTTCACTTTTTCCCGGCCAGTTACAATGCCGGCAACTGTGATTTTCCGCCCTTTCTCATAAACCATCGGATCAAGGAATTCGTCTGTTACCACAAGGAACCGGCCTTTTGACTGTTCCCTGGATTTGGGATGATCCTGAAAATCAAGGGGGGCTTGCAGCACGGTTAAGCGGGTCTGTTTTGGTCGATTGGTCACGTTGACAATATAGCCGCCAAGAATGACGGTTTTCCCGACATATTGATCGGTTTGCGCTGTTAACGCTTTAAATACAACATCGCTTAGGTAATAAGTTAAAATAAAATATACAAATATGTTGACTTTTGTTTCACTTCCATACTACAGTCAAATGTATGGAAACTCAACAGAAAGAAGATCTGATCAGTCAGGTGAAAAAAAGGTTCGAGTTGATGGCGGCTCATTTGTCAGAAAAGGACAAAAGGATATGGGCTGCATCAGAAGCCAATACAATTGGCAGAGGAGGAGATACCATTGTTTGCCAGGCAACAGGTATGTCACGTGTGACCATCGGAAAAGGAAAAAAGGAACTGACGGGTAAAGCAGATGGAAGCAAAAAACGCATACGTAAATCTGGGGGTGGGCGTAAGCGTCTGGTGGATAAAAATCCTGCATTGATTAAAGACCTTGATATGCTAATAGATCCGCTTACCAGAGGCGATCCGGAATCTCCTCTCAGATGGACCTGTAAAAGTACCTATAAACTATCAGAAGCCCTTCGTAAAAGAGGGCATAATGTGTCCCAGAAGACTGTGTATTTGATGCTTCAGGAAATGGGTTACAGTATGCAGGCCAATCGAAAAATTAAGGAGGGAAAACAAAGTCCGGATCGGGATGCACAGTTCAATTTTATATATGAGCAGGTAAAAGAGTTTCAAGGCGATGGTCAGCCTGTTATTTCAGTCGATGCCAAGAAAAAAGAAAATATTGGCCAATATAAAAACACCGGTATGGAGTGGGAACCCGCCGGGCAACCAACCGATGTGAACACATATGACTTTCCGGACAAAGAGAAAGGTAAAGCTTGTCCTTACGGTATCTATGATTTGACACGTAATGAGGGATGGGTAAGCGTCGGTATAAGTCGAGATACAGCACAATTTGCGGTTGAAAGCATTCGGCGTTGGTGGAATGAAATGGGCTGTTTCAGGTATCCCGGCGCTACCCGGTTGCTGATCACAGCAGACGGCGGTGGCAGTAACGGCTACCGAGTTCGTTTGTGGAAAAAAGAGGTTCAGTCTCTGGTAAATGAATTGGGAATTACGATCAGTATTTGTCATTTTCCGCCCGGGACAAGCAAATGGAATAAAATCGAGCATCAAATGTTTTCTTTTATGAGCAAGAACTGGCGGGGACGACCATTAGATAGCCTTGGGACTATAGTCAATCTGATTTCAAACACCACAACCCAAAAAGGCCTGAAAATAGAGGCTGATATTGATGATACGCAATATGAAAAAGGTCTTAAAGTTGGTGATGATGAAATGGCTCAGCTAAACATTGAGCGAGCGAGTTTTCATGGTGAATGGAATTACAAAATAATGCCTCAGGAAGTCATGTATACTGGATAAAATTTGTACACTTTATTTTAACTTAGATACTTACGGCTTCCTGGCGAACATTTTTGGATACCACCGAGCAGGCGGCCAGGCCGATAGAAAAAATGAATATGCATATCATCTGAAGAACAGGGAACTTAATGGAATTTGCCTTTTATATATGCTTTTTTCCGGTCCGCGGCAAGCTCCTCCAAAAGTGGGCGAGCTTTCACTTGACTTGCCAATGGGGGTGAATAGTGCCATAAACTCAAGTCATTTTTACCCTCATCCCGACCTTCTCCCAGAGGGAGAAGGAGGTAAATGGAATTCTAAGGACATTGAGTTAAAAGAAACATTGGGCGCACCCTTGAGTGCGCCCTTTAATTATCAGCATTACTAGTCCACCTTAAAAAACGCATTCTGATTGGCGTTGCAGACCGGGCATTTTTCAGGGGGTTCTGCTTCGCAGGTATAGCCGCAGACCGAGCATACATAGTAGTCCACTTCCGCCATTGCATCCAGGTTGTCCAGGGCCTTCTGGTAGAGCTCCGCATGCACCTTTTCCACTTCGTTGGCGAAACGGAAGCTGCGGACCGCATTTTTATTTCCCTCCTCCTCCGCTTCAGTGATCATCTCCGGATACATCTCTTTAAATTCGTGCGTTTCCCCGGAAACCGCGGCCGCCAGGTTTTCAGCGGTCGACTTGATCTCTCCCAGCGTGCGCAGGTGGCTGTGGGCATGCACGGTTTCAGCCTCGGCTGCAGCGCGGAACAATTTCGCAACCTGGGCATGACCCTCTTTCTCCGCTTTTTTGGCAAACGCCAGATACTTCCGGTTGGCCTGGGATTCACCGGCAAACGCATCCATTAAATTCTTTTCTGTTTTACTCATTGCTTCTCCTTTTGAATCCTTGAATTGTTAAAAACCAAATGCATAGATCGGGATAAATGGTTTTGGAATACGATTAATTTAACCCGGCCCAATTATTTTGCAAATAAACCGGGTTTTTTTATTGAAGAATGAAGACATGATTGCGGTGAATTAAATATTCGGCTTAAAAAACAGCGGAAAAAACCGTGATAATCATCACGACGCCAAGCAGGGACTTGACCAGAATCGCCCCGACTCTACCGTAAAAAGCCCCTATGGCAGAGTTCAAAGCTTTGGAAAGATCTTTCCGGATCGCCAGTTCGACGCCGAACGCCCCCAGAAAAACCCCGATAAAAAGGCCGATTAGGGAGCCGATGACCGGCACGGGCGTGCCGATAATGGCTCCGACGATGCCGCCGATCACAGCGCCCCAAATGGCAGGATTTGAAGATCCTCTGCGACTGGCCAGTTTGACACTCAACACGTATTCCAGCACCTCCCCGATAAGAGCAATGCCAAGCAGAATAAGCAGCAGTGTAAGACTCAGCACCATGGACCACTGAATCAGATTATAAACCAGTGCACCGGCCAGTATGACGAATGTCCCCGGCAAACCCAGCGGCGTTAGCACCAGGCCGACCAAACAGAATAATGCCAGTACAATGGCTGCGACGATTCCCAGCGGATCCATTTTATCCTCCTTGATCAATCAATGAAAAACGCGCGTATCCTATCATGACCCCGAGTCACCGACAAATGAAAAAGAAAAGATTGGGGGCGATTTGCATTGTGGCATTGAAAAAATCCCCCTAAATCCCCCTTTACGAAAAGTGGGATTAAAGGTAAAAAATCTTCTTGACACTCAAACGTTCGTTTCATACAAGCGTTTGAATTTAATTTTTTCCAAAAAATAAACAGTCCTGACATGAGAATTTAATATGACACAACTCACTATCGACAACACCCGGGAGCGAATCCTGGACCAGGCGGAACGACTGTTTGCCCTAAAAGGGTTTGAGGCAGTCAGCGTGCGCGAGATTACCGGTGCGGCCGAAAGCAACCTGGCGGCCATCAATTACCATTTCGGCAACAAGATGAATCTCTATCTCGAGGTTTTCCGGGAGCGCTGGCTGGAACGCACGCGGCGTGTGCGGGAAAACTTTTTCAAACAGATTGCAAATAAGCCGAATCCAGGCATTGATGAAGTTGTCGATGCTATGGCCCGGGCATTTCTGGATGGCCCGTTAAACGATGAAGAGCGCCAGCAGCATGTTCAGCTGATGCAGCGGGAGTTATCCCATCCCAGTGATGCCCTTAAAATGGTTGTTGAGGAAGTGATGAAGCCCTACCAGCAGCAGCTAAGCGATCTGATCCGCCCCCACCTGCCGGCGGATATCGATGAAGAACGCCTGCGGTTAAGCATCGTCGGCATCATCGGCATGACCCTTTATTTCACCTTCGCCCGGCCCGCGGTTTCAATGATAATGGGACGGGATTACAACCAGGAATTTAAATCCATGCTGATCGAACACATCAGAAATTTTGCGCTGAACGGACTTAATTCGCTGATGGAGGAGAAATAATATCATGAAACCAATTGCTGCCGCCATGATGCTGCTCGCCCTGACCACAGCCGGCTGCATGACCCTGGGCCCGGATTATCAGCGCCCGGAACCTGTGAGTGCGATGCTACAGCAATATGAGACGTCAGATAGCGGTATCCGTCCCTATATGCCCAATTCCCGATGGTGGGAAGAATTCGATGATCAACGGTTAAATCACGTGGTGGCCAATGTGGTGGCCGGCAACCCGGATATTCAAAAAGCGGCCGCCAGTGTGATGGAGGCCCGCGCCGTGGTCGGCCAGACCCGGGCGGATCAGTATCCCTCGCTCGACCTTAACGCCAATGCATCCCGCCAGCAGCAATCCATCGTTGACCCTCTGAGCGGAGACAACGTCACGGTGAAAACCGATTCTTTTTCCCTGACCCTGCCCGCCTCATTTGAAGTCGATCTCTGGGGGCGCCTGGCGCGCGCGACGGAAGGAGCCCGTGCGGATCTTCTGGCAGCCGATGAAAACCGGCGGACTATTATACAATCCCTGATTGCGGAAGCGGTCACCCAGTATTTCAACATTCAATCCCTTAAGGAGCAGCTGCGCATCACAAGGGAATTGACGGAAACCTATAATCAAAACCTGGAGCTGGTCGAAGCCCGGTACCGTCGTGGCCTGACCTCGGTCCTGGATGTTCAGCAGGCCCGAAGAAGCCTGGCTCAATCCGAAGCGGAAATTCCGCCCCTGGTGCAGGCCATTGGCAAGGCCAGACAGGCGATTTCCGTGCTTCAGGGGCGCTACCCAACATCTTCGGGGCAGACCTCGGAAGCTGCTGAATTCAAGCTGCCCCCGGAGATACCCGCCGGCCTGCCGTCGGATCTGCTGAACCGCCGGCCGGATATACTGTCTGCCGAAGCCGCCCTGAAAGCCGCATCTGCCAGAATCGGCGTGGCAAAGGCGAACCGGTTTCCGCAGATCAATTTAACCGCCAGCTTCGGCTATACCAGTAACGAGCTGAATGCCCTGTTTGAGCCGGAAAGCGAGCTTTGGAAAATTGCTTCGGGTCTTTTTCAGCCGGCATTTGACGCGGGCAAAAGAAAATCCGCCCAACAGGCGGCGGAAGCCCGGTATCAGAAACAACTGGCGGCTTACGGCAAGACGGTCCTTAATGCCTTTGCCGAGGTTGAAGGCGCGCTCTTAACCCGAAAGCAGCAGATTGAGCGCCGCAGCCGGCTTCAGGTATTCGTCGACGAGGCGGACGCCACGCTGGAGACGGCGTTGGACCGATACCAGCGGGGGCTTACCGATTACTTAAATGTACTGGATGCTCAACAGGCAAGCTTTCAGGCGGAACTCAGCCTGGTTAAAGCGCAATACGGTATCTATACCAACCGGGTCGCCCTATACCGGGCCCTGGGCGGCGGCTGGGACAATATCCTTGAAAGCGCCGATGGATCAAAACAAGCGCATACGAAGGAAATGTAATTGACTTAAATAAAAATCGGCTCAGTTGTCATTTCGAGCGCCAGCGAGAAATCTTTTCAGTGCAAGAATTTTTTAGATTTCTCGTCACTGTCGTTCCTCGAAATGACAGTGGCGGAAAGCTAAAGTTAATGCCATTGTGCGGGATCTGATTTCTAATTTCATAACAGGTGAACTTTTATGTCAAACAAAGTAAGAATCATCATTCATGTCGTTCTGGCGCTTGCCTTTATCGGCACCGGGGTGATGGGATTCAAACTCCTTAAATCAAGCAAAGAGGCGCTGGGCCGGCAGGAACCGGAGGTGCCCCTGCCCCTGGTCCGGATCGTACCGATTCGCGTGGGGGAAATTGACATGACCATTACCGGCGAAGGCACGGCGCAAGCCATGACCGAGAGCCAGATTGTCCCGCAGGTCGGCGGGGAAGTGATCCAGGTATCTGAAAATCTGGTAAACGGCGGCACCATTAAAAAAGGCGACCTGCTGGTAACGATTGAGCCACGGGATTATGAAATCGCCGTGACCCTGGCGGAAGCCGAGGTAAAAGATGCGGAGAGCAAGTACGAAATGGCCGTTCAGGAGAGTGAGGCCGCCAGACAAGAATGGGAGCGCATGCATCCCGGCGAGGCGCCCCCGCCCCTGGTCGCCAGAGAGCCGCAGCTTTCCGCCGCCCGGGCCGGGCTTGAAGCCAGGCGGGCCAATCTGGAAAAAGCCAGCTTAAACCTTGCGCGCACCACCATCAAAGCCCCGTTTAACGGCCGGGTAAGTTCCGAACAGGTGGACATCGGGCAGTATGTCACCACGGGACAGGCAATGGCCACGTTGTATGCCACGGATGTGGTGGAAATCGTGGTCCCCATGGAAAATGAAGACTTGAACTGGTTTACGATCCCCGGATTCACGGAGGGCAACGCCCGGGGCGCAAAAGCCACAGTGAGGGCTAATGTAGCCGGCCGGGAAAGGACGTGGCGCGGTCAGGTGAATCGGGTGGAAGGCAAAATCAACGCCAAAACCCGAATGGTTAATGTGGTAATCCGGGTGCCTGATCCCTATGCGACCCGCCCCCCGCTTTCTGTCGGGCAATTTGTGGAAATCGAAATCGACGGGAACACCATTACCCAGGCAGCCGTTATTCCGCGGGCAGCCCTGCACGATAAAAATACCGTGTGGGCGGTCAACCCGGAAGAAAACCGGCTGTATTTCAGAAATGTTGAAATTGCCCGCATGGATGAGCGCGGCGTGGTCGTCCAGAGCGGCCTCAAGCCATCTGACCTCGTCGTCGTCTCGCCGCTTAAAGCCCCTACTGACGGCATGCGAGTCAGGTACGTGAATGCAGACAACGGGGGGCAGTCATGAAAACAGCGATCGCCTGGTTTGCCGAAAATCACGTAGCGGCCAACCTGCTGATGTTTTTTATTCTGATCGCAGGCATCCTGACCGGCATCGGGATCAAGCTGGAAATATTTCCGGATACCCAACTGGATAGAATCAGCATCAGCGTGGCCTATCCCGGCGCCTCGCCATCGGAAGTGGAAGAAGGCGTGGTCCGGCGGATTGAAGAGAACGTGGCCGGGCTTGAAGGAATCAAGCGGATAGATTCCGTCTCCCGTGAAGGCTCGGGCAGCGTGACCATCGAGGTGATGAAGGGATGGGACATCAAAAAGCTTCTGGATGAGGTGAAATCCGAGGTCGACCGGATTACCACCATGCCCGAGGAAGCCGAGGAACCCATCGTCCGGGAGGTGACCCGGCGCATGCAGGTAATCAGCGTGGCGATCTACGGAAATGTCCCGGAAACCTCTATCAAGCATATCGCGCAAACCGTAAAAGATGAGCTCACCAACATTGAAGGGATTACTCAGGCGGATATAGCTGCGATACGGGAAAATGAAATTCACCTGGACATTTCTGAAAAAACCCTTCGCAAATATAACCTCACCCTCGGCGCGGTGGCTGAAGCGGTGGCCCGCAGCAGTCTGGACCTGCCGGCCGGAAGCGTTGATGCCGAAGAAGGCGAAGTCCTGATCCGGACCAAGGGCCGCCGGTATTATGCCCGGGAATATCGTGATGTGCCCATCATCACCCGGCCGGACGGCACCCGGATCACCCTGGGCCAGATCGCCGAGTTAAATGAAGGCTTTGCGGACGTGGACCTCTATTCCAGGTTTCAGGGAAAACCCGGCGCCATTATCAATGTCTATCGGGTGGCGGATCAGAGCGCACTTGAAGTTGCCCAAAAAGTGCGGGATTACGTGGAAAAGGTCCAGCCTACCCTGCCCCACGGCATCCAGGCGGACTACTACCAGGATATGTCCACCATTTTAAAAAGCCGCATCGAACTGCTCACCAAAAATATGGTGCTTGGCCTGATGCTGGTGAGTCTGCTGTTAGGCGTATTCTTAAATGTGCGGCTGGCTTTCTGGGTGACTTTAGGCATTCCCATCAGCTTCGCCTTTGGCATGATGCTTTTGCCCTATTACGATGTTTCCCTTAACATGATCTCGCTTTTTGCCTTTATCATGGTGCTGGGCATTGTGGTGGATGACGCCATTATTGTCGGCGAAAACGTCTTCCGCCAGCAGGAGGCCGGGGTCGGGCGGCTGCGAGCGTCGGTGGACGGCACCCTGGAAGTGGGCCGGCCGGTGATTTTTTCCGTGCTAACCACCATGGTGGCATTCTGGCCCCTCTTGATGGCCGGCGGGACCATGGGGAACCTTATGCGGAACATCCCGCTGGTGGTGATCCTCGTTCTTCTGGGGTCTCTGGTGGAATCCCTGTTTATCCTGCCCGCTCATCTGGCGCGCAGCAAGGCGGTGCAGAAAACCGGGGCCCGGCCCAAGCGGATGATGCTTCTGCTGAACTGGGTGATCCGAAAACCCTATCGCCGGCTGGTTGAGTTCTGCGTGCGATGGCGATACGCCACCCTGGCATTGGGGCTCTGCGCGCTGCTCCTCACCTTCGGTGTATGGGCGGCCGGTAAAATCAAGTTTACCTTTTTTCCGAAAGTTGAAGGCGATGTGCTGGAATGCCGGATCACCATGCCGGCCGGCACCCCGATGCAGCGCACCATGGAGGTGGTCAACCATTTAACCGAAACCGCCAAAAAGATGCTGGCTGAAAAGGATGAGATGCGGCCTGAAAATGCACCGCCCCTCGTGGATCACACCGCCTCAATTATCGGTGCCCAGTTCGGCCGGGGTGGGGCCGGCGAATCCGGGGGGCATGTAGCCCAGATCTGGGTGCAGCTTTTGGAAGGTGAAAAACGCGATATCAGCTCGGCCGCACTCAGCCGGGAGTGGCGCGACCGGGCCGGCAAGATTCCGGATGCGGAATCCATCACATTTAAAAGCGAAATTCACAGCGCGGGCAATCCGGTAGAAGTGCACCTGTCGCTTGAAAACCATGACCAGCTGCTTGAAGCGGCGGATGCGCTGAAAAACGAACTGGAGGGCTTTGCCGGGGTCTTTGATATCAGCGACAGCTACATGCCCGGCAAAATGGAAATGCAACTTAAATTAAAGCCCAATGCGGCGAGTTTGGGCCTTACGCTGTCCGATCTGGCCCGCCAGGTGCGGCATGCGTTTTACGGGGCCGAAGCCATGCGGTTTCAGCGGGACAAAAACGAGGTTAAGGTCCTGGTCCGGTACCCGGATGAGGAGCGGAAATCCCTGGGCAACGTCGAAGAGATGCGAATCCAGGCCCCGGACGGGAGCGAAGTTCCGTTTTCCGAAGTGGCCGAAGTGAATATGGAACGCGGCTATGCCTCGATTGAGCGCGCCCAGCGGCTCCGGGTGATCAAGGTGATTGCGGATGTGAATGAAAACGTGACCAACGCCAACGAGGTCCGGCAGTATCTGGAAAACGACTACCTTCAGACCCTTAAAAACCGCTATGCCGGCCTGCGATTTAACATCGAGGGCGAAGGCCAGGAGCAGAAAGAGGTACTCGGTGATGTCGGCAAATATTTCATCATCGCCATATTCTGTATCTATGCGCTGCTGGCGGTGCCGTTTAAATCCTTTTCCCAGCCTTTTATCGTGATGGCGGCCATTCCGTTCGGTGTCGTGGGCGCCATCCTCGGGCATCTGCTGATGGGATTTAATATCAGTATCATAAGCCTCTTCGGTATTGTGGGGCTTTCCGGTGTGGTGGTTAACGACTCCCTGGTGCTCATCCACCGGGTCAATGACCTCAGAAAGGATGGCTTTAATGCCCATGATGCGGTTATTGAAGGCGGCAAACTCAGATTTCGGGCCGTCATCCTGACCTCACTGACCACCTTTGGGGGACTCACCCCCATGATGCTTGAGAAAAGCATCCAGGCCCGGTTCCTTATCCCGATGGCCATCAGCCTGGGTTTTGGCGTGCTGTTTGCCACATTGATCACCCTGCTCTTGATCCCCTGCGGATATATGATCCTGGAGGATATCCATAATGTGAAGGACAGATTCAAAGCCCTTACAACTAAACAGCCTCTATGGTAGACGGCGGTTTGGAGGCGATATTGTAGGTAACGCTGACCACGCCGGGCACCTCGGCGGCAATTTCCTGCCCCAGCTGCTCAAGGAGGTCGAAAGAAAGCCGGGTCGGCGCGGCCGTTCGCGCATCAACGCTTTCCCAGCAGCGGACTTCGATCTGCTGCCCGAAATCGCGCTGGCCGTCGCGCATCCCGGTCACCCGGTCCTCGTGCAGGATGGCCATGTACTGGAACGCCCCGCAATCTGAGAGAAGCCGCTCAACAATCTCGGTGGCCTTCTGAACCGTCTCGATGCGCTCCGGGGTGGCCTCCCCGATGACCCGGGCCGCAAGGGCCGGCCCCGGAAAAGGAATGCGATTAAACAGCGCCTCGGGCAGCCCCAGCGCCTTGCCTACCTTCCGGACCCCGTCCTTTCGAAGCTGAATCAACGGTTCGATGATGCTGTACCCGAACGCCGCTTGGGGGTCAATTCCCAATTGTTCAAACACATTGTGCTGCCGCTTGATCCCGGCCACGGTCTCATCAATATCGGTAAGAATCGTCCCCTGGATGAGGTGCTTTGCCCCGCTTTCACGCACAAGGCGCCCGAAGACCTCGCGGTAGAAAGTGCGGGTGATGGCCTCGCGCTTCTCCTCCGGGTCGGTTACCCCCTTTAGCGCCGCAAAAAACTCATCGCGGGCGTCAACCACTTCCACCGGCACTCCGAGGTCGCGGAAAAAGCCAACAACCTGTTCGGCTTCACCCGCACGCATCAGCCCGTTCTCGATAAATACCGTCTTTAATTTATCACCCAGGGCGCGGTGCCCGAGCATCGTGACCGTGGACGAATCAACGCCGCCTGAAAGGGCGTTGATGGCCCATCCATCCCCTACGGTGCGTTTAATCTCCTCTGCCTTTTCTTTGATAAAGCGCTCTGTGTCAAGCTCGTTTACGGTAATTTCAGTATGCAAAATGTTTTTCTCCTGAATTTTAAAATTAAGTTTAAAACTGAACCGATAGGATAAATAAGCCGGCAATTTAGCATTCAACACCCCGCACTGCAACGGCTTTTTGACGCTTCGCATTCGGCCGAAAAGCCCGCCGGTTCAAGCTAAAGATACCTGATAGTAAATCTTCTGAATCTTTTCGAAAACACCGGGCCATGAAAAGCCGGCGAGTCGATCTTCGATTGGGGCGAAATCGATGTCCGGCTGCTGCTTTGCAGCTGTGATTTGCCGAAAAAGCGCTTTCTCCAGATTTTTCTCAAATACTTCCTCGTCTTCCCTGACCGGCTCATCCACATTGATCAGTCGCGGCACCGGCGCCAAATCGATAAAATCGACCGAGCACGCATCCCCTAAAAGTTCCGCCACTCCGGGCAGTTCGGTAGCTACAACCCGGCAGCCGCTCGCCAGGGCCTCCAGCAGCACCAGGGGAAGCCCTTCAAAAAAGGACGGCAGCACGAACAAATGCGACCGTCGCATGAGGCCGGCAAGTGTTTCCTGAGAAATCGCCCCGTAGACCGTCACCCGTCCGCCCATGCGCTCAGCCATCCTCAGGCATTCGGCCTTCTCCGCACCGCTGCCGCCGCCCACCAGATGCAGGTGCCATGGCTTTGCATCAATTTGGAAAAGCACCCGCAGCATCCACGGCACCCCTTTGGCGCGGCTTAATTTCCCCGCATAGACGATTTGAACCGCCTGGCTTGCCCTTTTTGCCGTTTGGATGAATAGGCTCTCGTTATAACCGGCGCCGACCACGTGGATGGTTTCCGGCGGAATTCCGTAAAGCGCCATGATCTCCTTTTTTTGCGCTTCGCTAAGCGCCATCACCGCATTCAAGCCGCGGCATCCGGACAGGACCCGTTGCTGCAAATGCGGACAGTTTTGAAACTGGCGGAGGTCCGAACCATGACAGTTCGTGACCATGGGAATGTCCGGGAACAGCCGACGGGTAAGAGAGGAGACAATCCACAGGTGATGGCTATGGATGATATCCGGTTCAAACGCTTCCACCGCCTCGGTGAGCCGGTGAGAAAAAGAGGCCTCGTAGGAATCCAGTTCTTCTTTTGACAGGGCGCAGAACCGGGCGCTGTCATAGGGCATGACATCGCTCATCCCCACAATTGAAAAGGGCAGCCGCCCGGTTTCGCCGAAGGTTATATAGCGACAGCTGCCCGCCTCGATATTTTCCAGCGCTACGGGGCTGTCGCACTGAATGCCGGCGACCAGGTAATTCTCGTGTCCGCACCTGGACGCTTCCCGAAGCATTGCCTGGAGATATACCCCGCTTCCTGTTGAGTCGGGCCGCTGGCTGAGAATATGAAGAATTTTGAGCCGGGGATAATGGTTCATTTTATGATTTTGGCTTTATTGCCTGCCTTTACTTTTCTTCGTCCGATGAAAAATCCAGGGCCGCATCCAATGACCCATTTAATTGCAGGCCGCCGTAAACACCGTAATGGTTTGCCCCCAAACGGCTGATTCCCGGGGACTTTACAGAGAGCTCGGCCCTTATCCCGGGCGGCACGGTGAGTTCGGCAATCAGATCCTTGATTGCCCGGTCGGCTTTTTGAATTTGCCGGTCCAGGGAGAAGGTCAGCCGGGTACGAAGCTGGTGCCGGACATACGGAGCGGCCGTCCAGTGAACCAAGGTCGCCCACCAGCGGGAAAAGGCCGCGTCATAGGTTACGTCTGTCAGCCGAATGGTCGCAGCCGGCGCGTCATAATCCGCCCGGCCTGTCAGATAGAGCCTGGCTGAAGCCTCCAGGCCAAACGGCTCATGCCGAAAATCGGCAAACAGAATGGCTGTCAGCCGGTTGTCGGCAAAGGAAAGCACCTGGGCGCGGTTTATCGTGACGGAGAAGTCATTTGTCACGCCATGAACGCGGCCGGCCGCTTCTTGGGCCAGATATGCGTTGATTGCCCCGGTTTCAATAATAAAGGGCACCCGAATCTCAAACCGGTTGGAGACTTTTTCAAGGATCTTTGCCTCCGGCAGGGGCGTTACGGGTACTGCCGGCAGCGTGCCGGAAACCCCGGCTTCGGTTTTGAGGACCAGCTTGAGCCCCAGTTCCAGGCTTTCGTCATCCGCGGCTGTGGGCGGCATAAGCCCCACAGCCTGCGGAATCACCCGCACCCACACCAGGGGAAAGTCATTGACCCGTTCCACCCGGTGCATCTGCTCCCATGCCCGGGTCACCTCTTTTCGCACCCGGTCCCTGGCCAGAACTTTACTGACCAGCTTTTGCCGCGACTTTTGAATTTTCCGGGTCAGCATTTTTTCAAGAAAGGACCGGATGCTGATATTCCCGAAGTTTTCCACGGGAATCAGGGCTTCTTCCATCTCGACCCGGGCGTTTAATTCCGGTTCAACTTGCCAGTCCGGCTTAATCTTGAAGGCGATCCGGCCCGATATCCGTCCGGCCACATCGGCATGGGAGCTGGCCGGAATTTCGGCCACGGCAAGGTTGATCTTTCCCCTGGCCCTGACCACGCCGGATACCCGAAAGGAAAAGTCAAACCCGTTTTCCACGATGGAAATATCGATAGGGCCCCGTTCCAGATCATAGGTGATCCGGTCTTCGATGAGCAGGTCAGTGAAATCCTCGTCCGTATCCTGGTAGCTTTCGGGCACATACTCTGCCAAGGCCCGGCGCAGATCATCGGAAGAAATGAAGAGCGGGATGTTGACTACGGTGCTGGCAGTGGATTGTTTCAGTGCGGGTTTGGGCATGCGCCTTGCCTCTTGTTCCGGAAACCAGACCGCCAGACAGATCCGCGTGCCGACCAGGCCGACAGCCGCAAGGACGCAGACGGTGAAAAACCCGATGATAAACAGTTTGATCAGACGCATGATTGATTAACTGAGTTGACTCAAAATCCCGCCGGACGACAGCGGACACCGCATAAATCGCTCAACGCAATCTCGTAAAGGGTCAATTTTGAGATGGCAAAGCAAAATGTTCAAGATCGCGGCGCGCAAATCCCGAGGAATGCAGCGTACTTAATCGTACGTGAAATTCCGAGGGATGCAGCGCAACAAAGATATTGGACATTTTGCGAAGCCATCAAGAATATTGTCAATCTTTTTCAATTTCATAACCCCTATCCGGGTCTTTGGGCACAAACCCTGTGCGGATCAGCGATTCAAGCGGGGCAAACAGCGGCCGGGGAAGCTCCGACCATCTGAACCATTGCCATTTTTCGCAGCGATCCGGCTCCAGAATGCGCGGCTCGCCAGGGCCGCTTCGGGCCACGACAAAGAGGGTGACATAATGTTTGCCTTCTTCGGCAAACACGTCACTGGTATAGGGCCCTCTTGCGACGGGATATATGGCAAGCCCGGCTTCTTCTTTTACCTCGCGCTTTGCGCAGTGCTCCACGGCTTCCCCATACTCCAGGTGCCCGCCCGGCAGAGCCCAGGTCCCTGCTCCATGGGCGCCTTTGCGCTTGCCCAGCAGAACAAGTCCGTTTCGAAGAACAATCACGCCCACGCCCACTCTCGGAATATTTGGCTCCATCATGACACAATGCCCGGCAATTGCGGAGATTTCAGATATACATCCGCTGCTTTTCTGATTCGTCCGGGTGCATCTCAACCCGCAGAAACACTTGAAGAAAACACGTTTAGGAGCACTATCCCGGCGATTATCAAACAGATTCCGAGAACTGCCGCGGCATCCAGACTCTGACCGAAAACCAGCCATCCGATAAGCGCGATCAGCGCGATGCCGACCCCGGCCCATACCGCATAGGCGATCCCCACGGGCATGGTTTTAAGCGTCAGTGAAAGAAAATACAAGGCGGCCGCATAACTGACTATCACGACAACTGAAGGCGCAAGCCGGGTCAGCCCCTCCGAGGCCTTTAAAAACGAGGTCCCTATCACCTCTGAAACTATTGCAATTGAGAGAAAAATCCACTGCATCCGAATGCATCCAAAAAAATGAAACAAATTTACCGTGGCTGCCCCACTCGCCATAAAAGGATGATATGATAAAATTTTAAATTGAAGTCAATAATCAATCCAGGCTGACACCTTTCGTTGCCTTTGATATTCACTGATCTAAATTTGTCATCATGACATTTTTCGAGCAAAGGTTAAACCTGACTCACGAGACTCACATATGCTTATCGAAACCGCGCTTTTTCCTGCACGGTAAATTTGTTCTATCTATTTTTCAGGCGGGCACGGTGGCCCGCCCTACGAATGGGGAAAAACCCAATCCATCGTAGGGTCGGCCACCGTGCCGACCTTGCATGCGAACAACCCCATGGCTATGGGGTTGTTCGCCAGAACAAATTCACCGTGCTTTTTCCTGCCCTCTCCTTGACTTCTAATAGCAAATCAGGTAGCAATGAATTCGGGCATTTACTCTTAATCCTTTCAGCGGATATTTTATGACTCTTCCCGAGCAATCATATCCCAACCATCATCCTGTGAATCCCAACTCCCGATTTGTATATTCTGGCGAGACAGCAAACCTTTGTCTAATCAATGGCAACAGCTGAGATACCTATGGAATACGCCGAATTCTTTAAAACAGCGACAAACTCCCCTTTTTCACCGTACCCGTACCAGGAACGCCTGGCCAATGAAGCTTGGCCCGAGATTATATCCATACCCACAGGCATGGGGAAAACAGCAGCTACCATACTGGCTTGGTTGTATAAACGGGTCAAGGGCGACATAAAAACGCCCCGGCGTCTTGTTTACTGCCTCCCGATGCGCGTTCTCGTGGAACAGACCAGCCATAATGCCTCCACATGGATAGAAAACCTGGCCGCTGCCGGATGCTTTCCAGGTAAAGATCGGCCGGGTGTTCATGTCCTTATGGGCGGTGATATTGATCGGGCGTGGGATATGTATCCGGAGAGTGAGCAAATAATTATTGGGACGCAGGATCAGTTACTGTCACGGGCGCTCAACCGCGGCTACACCATGAGTCGATTCCGCTGGCCGGTCCAATTCGGTCTGTTAAACAACGACTGCCTGTGGGTAATGGACGAAATTCAGTTGATGGGCGAAGGCCTGGCCACTACTTCTCAGCTTCAGGCGTTCCGCGATTCGATTAACACGCTCCTGCCGACCCGCTCCATCTGGATGAGCGCCACCTTGCGCTCTGACTGGCTTAAAACAGTTGATTTTGCTGATTCAGTGCAAAATCTGAACGTCCTGGAAATGGCTGATCCAGACAAGGCTTCAGATACATTCCAAAAGCGGATTTACGCCAGCAAGCCATTGACAAAGGCCCCTTTTGAAGCAAAGGAGGCCAAAAAATTCGCTGCCTATATCATTGAGCATCATAAGGCTGGCTCGCGCACACTGGCGGTGGTCAATACGGTTCAACGGGCGCAGGCCTTGTACAGGGAAATAAAATCTAAAAAACCCGCCGCTGAAACCGTGCTGATCCACTCCAGATTCCGGCCCCAGGATCGCACAGACGCCCTTTCGAGAATGATGGCTACGCCGGGGGAGGATGGCATCATCTGTGTCGCCACCCAGGTGATTGAAGCCGGTGTGGATGTTTCATCAGCCATGATCCTGACCGAACTGGCCCCCTGGTCCTCAATGGTGCAAAGATTCGGCCGCTGCAACCGGGATGGCAATGAGATAAACGCCTCGGTTGTCTGGGTAGATATGGATCTTACCAAAAAAGGGGCTGCCAGTCCGTATGAGCCTGATGAACTTGAAGAAAGCAGACAGTTGCTCGAAAAAATCGCCCCGGACGTTCAGCCGGCCAACATTCCGCCCCCTGAGACAGCGCCAGTTTATCAGCACGTGATTCGACGGAAAGATTTAATTGAGTTGTTTGATACAACACCGGACCTTGCCGGCGCAGACATTGATATTTCCAGATTCATCCGATCAACCGACGACATGGACGTGCAGGTCTTCTGGCGGGAACTTCCCGAGGGCGCTCCCACACGAGATGAAGCGGCCCCCCATCGGGATGAATTGTGCAAGGTGCCGCTGCACGGGATACGCCAGATAGGCGATTATCCCAAATGGCGTTGGGATCACCTGGACAGGCAATGGATCCGCATATATGCAGCAGACGAGATTTATCCCGGCCTGATTCTGCTGCTTGATTCAGCGCGCGGCGGCTATAGCAAAGAAATGGGTTGGACAGGCAACAAGGCGGATATTCCGGATCTTGTTACCTCACCAACAGATCCGGCGGAAGGAAACGATGATGACCCCTATACGGCAACCGCCTGGCTAACGCTCTCTGATCACACGGAAGACGTGGTTCAAACCGTCAATCATTTACTTAAAAAACTTGAAATCTCAAATGAGGCTATGAGGGAGCCACTGAAGCTGGCCGCGAGATGGCACGATGCGGGCAAAGCCCATCCCGTATTTCAGCAGGCTTTGCGTAGTGAAGACGGCGCTGCTTCGGATTCTGAGATCTGGGGCAAGACAGCGAATCGGAATATATCCTATGAACGAAAAGGTTTCCGGCACGAGCTGGCCTCTGGTATCGCCATGCTGGAAAACGGATTGCCGGATCTTGCTGCCTACTTGGCGGTTGCGCATCACGGAAAAGTAAGGCTTTCCATACGATCGCTCCCCCATGAACAATATCCGCCAAACCCGGAAACCAGATTCGCCCGGGGGATCTGGGAAGGCGATGTATTGCCTGAGGCCGATCTCGGCGGCGGGGTAAAACTTCCGGAAACATTGCTGGATCTATCATACATGTCTCTCGGAGATGGACAAAAGGGGCCGAGTTGGCTTTCAAGGAGCATTGCTTTAAGAGATGACGCGGAAATAGGCCCTTTTCGACTTGCTTTTCTTGAAGCGATTCTCCGCGTGGCCGACTGGCGCGCAAGCAGCGAAAGGCTCACGAGCGATGCATAATATTGTTTTGAATGGATGTAAATCAAGGCCACTGGCCGGGTACCTGAAATCCCTCGCTGTCCTCAGGCTGATCGCAGAACAAAAAGACGCGGGCATTAAGGGGCGATGGGAGGCAGACACCTTTGTTGCCGAAACTGCCATGACCTCCGATGATCTGCTTGATTTCTTTTGCAGCGAATATGCGCCGACCCCGATCATCACCCCATGGAATGGGGGCAGCGGTTTTTATCCCAATGACTCGAAAGAGGGGATACAGGCAATCCGCCAAAATAAACACTCCCGATTTGCAATTTACCGCAAAGCCATAGAGTCAATCATAAACTGGCCTGAATGGGCGAAAGAGTTAAAAACCCCCGGCGCGGTAATTTCAGGACTTAAACAGATATCGGCGGAAACCGGTTCCGAAAAAAAGCAGACAGAAATAGGAAACCTTCTAAAATCAATAGAATTCCCCCAGGACTTGGCCGAGGTCAACGTTATTTTGTCTGAAGACATTGACCAGCTTGAAGCCAGGAAAAATCAGGCATTAAAAAACTGGTTGGCGAGCATCCGCAAGGGGGTCACCAAATATAGTGAACATATCCGTCAAAAAAACAAGGATATTATCCTTCCCCTGTGCCGCTCCCGTCTTCCCGAGGCGTGTGTGAAATGGCTGGATGCTGTATGCGCCATACACGATGACCGCCGGCTTTCCTATCATCAAATTCTGGGTACAGGCGGCAATGATGCCCGTCAAGAGTTCGGCAACAACTTCATGAAGCAAATAGCCTTTCTGCTGATCAGCTCCAAAGCTGAAAAAACCCGGGAGTTCCTGGCCGGGGCATTATTCGGAACACCGGTAACCGGCAGCCCGAAAATCAAGATCGGGCAGTTCGACCCCGGTCACGCCGGGGGATACAACCAGGGCATGGAGGTTGAGACCAAGGATTTCAAAGCCAATCCGTGGGATTATGTCCTTGCGCTGGAAGGGGCCTTGATGATGGCAAGCGCTGTTGTCCGAAGGCAATCCGTCGGTCGAAGCGCCCTGACCAGCCCCTTTTCCGTCCGATTCTCTCCCGTTGGGTTTACCTCCAGCGAATACACAGAAACCGGCGGTACCGAGACCTGGCTCCCCCTGTGGCGTCAACCGACCGGGTATCAGGAACTGAGCCACTTATTTGCAGAGGGCCGGTCAACTCTTGGCCGAAAACAGGCTGCCAGCGGCCTTGAATTTTCCCGGGCTATTGGTAGCCTGGGAGTGGACCGGGGGATCGCTGCCTTTGAGCGCTACAATTATTTAAAGCGCCGGGGGGATACGCACGTTGCCTTGCCTGCCGGAAAAATCCCCGTCAAATATCGTCCCGGCATGGAACTTTTTTCAGAGCTGGACCCGATAACCGCGCAACTGGACCGGTTTTTTAAGGGCTTTAAAAATGTGCCGGCGACACTAGTCTCCGCCCGCCGCCGCATAGATGAGGCAATGTTCGCCTGCACGTTGAAGCCGGAACCCTATCAGTTCATCTCGCTTGTCCGCGCCGTAGGGCATATGAACCGCTTGACCAGCCTGCGGGATCTAAAAAAAACGCCCAAATTAACAAGCCCGATGTTGGGCTTGTCTCCCCGATGGCTCAAACATTGCGATGACGGCAGCCCCGAGATTCGCATTGCTGCTTCAATCGCCTCCATTCAGGCGACTGGCAGAATCGGTCCTTTAACCAGCAATCTTTCCGGTGTGTCTCCGAACACGCCCTGGCGGTGGGATGAAAACAAGGACCAGCAGCACTGGGTGGGCAAAGATGTGGCCGAGCGCCTCGCCGGTTTAATGGCCTACCGGATCATGGATGCCGAACGCAAATCCCTTGAAAAAATTCCGCTGACAGCCGCCCTGGAGATTCATGCAGAAGATGCCATGCCCTTTTTAAATGGGTTTTGTGATGACCCCAAAATTGAGGATTTGATATGGGGACTGGCCACAATAAACTGGCGTAAGGACGGATTAAAGGCAATCCGTTTTGCCTGGCACCAGCCGGCAACGCAATCCATCATTTCAAGGCCCTGGTGTCTTCTCAAATTATTGCATACACCCCATGAAGTTTATGGCAAAAAGTTAAAGTATGAAACGCGGATCTCCCGCCTCCTGCTCGCCAATAAAATCAACGAAGCTTATGAAGCTGCCGTCCGAAGGCTTCGGGTCTCTGAATTGAAACCTTATGACGTGAGCTATAGCGACAACCATGATTCTGTTCGTCTGTTGGCAAGTCTTCTGGTGCCAATAAAAAACCAGGACCGGCTGGCTTCCCTTGTTCTTAAACGAGAATCTCAAACACATCAAACAACAGGAGCTGCGCATGCTTGATCAAATGAAAACAAACCAAAGGCTCTTATTGGAAGCCGAACTGGCGCCGATTCAGGGAGATCGTTTCCAGCCAACGGGATTTCCGGATATCGGGCCGGCCACATACCAGTTGGCCGATGGCACCCGTAAGCTGCTCGTCGAATCCGCCCAGTCCATGGCCAACCGACTGGAAGCGGTTATTCTGGGGCCGGATAACGACCTCATCCCGGAACTGCAAGGGTTGTCCTATGTCAAAGCACAGCTCTCCGGGGCATCGGATGCCGAGACAAACACCCTTATTGAAGCCCATCGCCTAAATTCTCCATACATTATCACGGATGAAAAGTTTAAAGAGGCATTCCAGTCAGAGGCGGATTATTATAAAGGCAAGCCGCTGGACTGGCGAAAGATCGCAAAAACAGTATTTAAATATGATGTCAACGCCCTCTTGCACGGCCTGTTTCTGGCAAACCTGGAAGATGGGCGGGTAAAAATTCCCCGGGCGCTAAGCGGGTTTGTCGAGGCATCAGATGTCGGAGAGGTTGTATCAGGAGGGGTTAAAAACAACCCGATTGATCCGACCGGCAAAATCCGCGCCCAAAAACATGACAAGGACGTCTACGGCAACGTCCCGTATCAGCGGGTTGAATTCACCGCAGGCCAAATAATCGCCCACTTCAACCTGGATCTCGGGCTGATCAAAAGCTATGAACTGGGAGATGAGGCAACGGACCTGTTGATTGCGCTTGGGCTGTACAAGATCCAGAAATTCTTTCATGACGGTCTGAGGCTAAGAACAGCCTGTGATCTGCGGTTGAAAAACGGCGGTGTCAAAATTTCTGAGCCATCCGGGGCAACCATTCCGGCAACTGAAAAATTGCTCCGCTTTGTGCAGGATAAAATCAATGCCTGCAGTTCGATGTTTGCAAATCCACCGGTTACGCACATCGATACAGCAACGGTTGCCAAATTAGACAAAAAAGAAGGCGAATAATCATGCTGGGCATTGAACTGAGTTTTCCGGCGGGCCGGTATCATGCCAACCCCTGGGGCCGAAACGTCAACGAGGGGGAAGTGGAATGGCCGCCGTCACCCTATCGCCTGATACGGGCGCTGATTGATGTCTGGAAACGAAGACGCCCGGATTGGAGCATAGGCCGGTTTCAACCGATTTTACACATTTTGAGCGGTACGCCATGCTATCGCCTCCCTGAAGCGGCAACGGCCCACATACGAACATTCCAGAGCAGCAACAAAAAGGATCCAGCCGCCAAGCAGTTAATTTTTGATGCCTTTGTGGCCGTAAAAAAAACCGACCGTATCTTGCTGGGCCTGAAAAATGATCCTGATGGATCGGCTGCCGAGGATCTGGATGATCTTCTTTCAGAGCTAAATTTCCTTGGCCGCTCCGAGTCATGGGTCAAATCGAAACTGGTCGAACTCCCGGATGATATTGATTGGAATTGCCGGCCAGTAGAGAATGGTGCGGCGGCCGGGGTGACGGACCAGTCACAGGTGGCCTGCTTGATGCCTGAAACGGCTTTCAAGGATCTGCCCCTCCCGGACACATGTTCCTGGCTGGATGCCGTCTGCACAAACACCCGCGATCTGCTCAGCAAGGGCTGGAATCAGCCGCCGGCAATACAGTGGTCCACCTATGAAATGAAGCCGGGCCTTTTGAACCATTTTAAGCCCAAACAAAGGAGAAGCGGTTACCAGCCGGTTGCCCGTTGTGCCAGGTACGCGCTGTCCTCACCCGTACTGCCCCATGTAAAGGAAACGATCAGCTTTGCCGAAAGGATCCGAAAGCATGTAATGGGTATTCATCGAAACGTCCAAGGTGGCGATCCCGGCTTGATCTCCAGGCGGTTTAGCGGTAAAGACGACTCTGCTGCACCGCTTCAGGACCACGGCCACGCGTTTTTTCTGCCCTTGGATGAAGATAATGATAACCGCATCGACCATTTATTGATCAAGGTAAAAAATCCATTTGAGGAAAGTGAACTGTTAGCGCTGGACAGGCTTCGGTCAGTCTGGCAGTCCGGTGGCAAACCGGATGTGGAACTGATTCTCACTGAAATATCAGAATCTGCAGACTTTACCCGGGCTAAAACCTGGGTGAGCGCAACCCCCTTTGTTACTGCCCGCCATTACCGTAAAGGCCGGGGTAGTTATGAGCAGTGGCTGACAAATGAAATTATGCGCGAATGCGAGTTCCACAATTTACCCCAACCGGTGAATGTTAACTGGATTCAATGGACACTGACCGGTTCGCACCCCGTCCGGTGGATGCAGTTTATGCGGGGGAAAAAGGGGGAGAGGCCATTTCGCGGGCATGGATGCATTCTGAATTTTGACACCCCCGTAGCGGGGCCATTCGCACTCGGCGCCCGATGTCATTTTGGCCTGGGCATGTTTCAGCCCATGCCGGATGCCGTATAATTTTTTTCCGCGAACCGGAAGAGCGCGCCAAATCCCCGGTAGGTTCGCGATTATTTTCATGCGGGGATTTATATAGATTTTGCTCTTTGACAATTTGGTCGGGCTTGCCGTTTATAGCAGGGTTCGCGAAAGCGGATAGCAATATTAATATATTTCAGGTAGTTGAGGTAGCAGGGGGTTACAACCGCATCGACAGATGCGGCTCCATTGAAGCTTTGTTTCCCCTGACCGCAGGCTGCCACCAGAACCGTTACAACCGCATCGAAAGATGCGGCTCCATTGAAGCATCACTGGTTTGCCGGCTGCCCGGTTATTATGCCGTTACAACCGCATCGAAAGATGCGGCTCCATTGAAGTGGGTTGGTCGGGATCACATATTTGCGCATGTAATTGTTACAACCGCATCGAAAGATGCGGCTCCATTGAAGCAGCGGAACCTTGATTGCCGTACCACCGTCCACGGGTTACAACCGCATCGACAGATGCGGCTCCATTGAAGCGGCCCGATTACCTGAAAGGGTAACCGGGCTAAAAAACAAGCTCGGCTTGCGATAAAGCGCAAGCCTCACGATATAATCTACAATTTTAAGATGAAAATGGGATAGAAAAAAACAAGCGCCCGAAATGGCTGGCTAAATCCAGCCAATCGGGCGCTTGTTGAGGTGAATGGAGGTTATGACCCGTCAGTTTAAATAACCCCGCATCAGCAAAAGTAGTCGTTTTTATAAAAGGTGACCTCATTGTCTTTCTTAAAATAGGTTCTTACCCGATCCACCAATTTTTCAACATAGCTGCTGACTTCAAATCCGGAGTATTGATTCTCCGATGGATACAGATAATACATCGCCCCGAAATCAACCGGCAGCATGTCCGGTTTCTTGGGTGTGCGGCTTATGTTGAGCAATGACATCTTATTAAAAAACATAATTATTCCCTCCTTTATAGTTCCAGACCCTATGTCGGGCCGGGGAATGCTTACTTTAAGCACATCTTTCATATGTGCAAGCCGCTCTCGGTTATATTTTGCCGCGGCCTGTATCAAAGAAGGTCATAAATTATGCAAATCATATACCATAAAAAGGGATTTTATGCGGATAGCGATCGGATAGAAAAAAAATAGACGTTAAATCAGTATATTAAGAAGTGACTAAAAGTGAAATTCGACGGTACGGGCATTAAGCGGATAGCATATATTCGCAGCGGACAGGCAGGCAACCCCTTAACATCGGGGCATAATCGCCCCTGTTTTTTAAGTAAAAACGATTAAATAATTGATATAAAATTAAAATTATTAACGGGGCATAAAAGGGACAAAACGTGGCTAAGAAATACCATGTTGTTTCATTTTTCGAAACAGGGTCTTTCGGTTGATACCGAGGTGTTCAGCAGTTCTGCGCTTGTGCCAGCGGTTGGCTTCTAGCTGCTCTAAAATCCGATCTTTTTCAAACTGCGCCACTGCCTCGTTTAAGAATCCAGGCGCCACCGCATCATACTCCGTATCCGCCGGAACGGCGGGGTCGGATTCAGCCACCGCAGATGTCATAAAATCCAGGGTCTTTAAGGTAATGAAGCGCTGGAGCACATTCTGAAGCTCCCGGACGTTTCCGGGCCAGTCATAGTTATAGAGCCGACCCAGGAGTTTGCCGTTAATTTCCGGCGCATTGCCTTTGTCTTTGTAGATACCCAGAAAATGCTCGATTAGCAGGGGCAGGTCATCCTTTCGCTCGCGAAGCGGCGGCAGGGTTATCGGGATAATATGAATCCGGTAAAAGAAATCCTCCCGCATCCGCCCGCTCTTTACCGCTTTTTTTAAATCCCGGTTGGTGGCGGCCACAATCCGCACATTTGCATGCCGGAGCTCGCTTCCTCCGACCGGCGTATAGCCGCCGCCTTCAATCACCCGCAAAAGCTTCACCTGGGCAGCCAGGCCGATCTCGCCCAGTTCATCCAGAAAAAGGGTGCCCCCGTTGGCCAGATCAAAATAGCCCGGCTTGTCTTTAACCGCGCCGGTAAATGCCCCTTTTTTGTAGCCGAAAAACTCGCTTTCAAACAGGTTTTCCGGAATGGCACTGCAGTTAACCGGCACAAAGGGCTTATCATGATGATCACTCATCCGATGGATTTCCCGGGCCACCAGATCCTTGCCGGTGCCGGATTCGCCGTAGATGATCACGTTGGCAGGGGTGGCCGCGGCCTTGGAAATCCGTTCATACACGTCCTGCATGGATGCATTTTTTCCAATAATATCGCCAAATTTATAGCGTTCCTTAATAAACGACTTTAACTTTATGTTCTCTTTTCTAAGCTGCTGCTCCTCCTTTTTGTGCTCGGTGATATCCGAGATAAACCCCTCCACCTCCCGAAGCTCACCATCTTCGGAGACAATGCCCACACCCTCCTCCCAGACCCATTTGACCGCACCGGAGGCGGTGACAATCCGATATTCCATCTGAAACGGCCGGCCGGCCGCCTGAATCTCACGGAGCTGGGCATCCACATGCGCCCGGTCTTCGGGGTGCATCAAATCGACAAATGTGCGGTTCGCGTTGTCAATCAGCTCATAGGCCGGGTATCCGGTCAGCCACTTGCATCCGGCGCTCACAAACTTCATGGTCCGGCGCCTGTCGTTTCGGCATCTATAGGCCATGCCCGGGAGGTTCCCCATCAGCTTGGAGAGCTTTCGCTCGCTTTCCATCAGGGCGGCCTCGGTCTGTTTAAAGGCGGTGATATCCATAAAAGACGCCACGCTCGATTGAGAGCCGGCTATCATATCAATCCGGAGGTACATATCCTTTACTTCGCCGAACCGATTGAACACCCGGCACTCATACTCTGTGGGCGCCGCGCGGTTGTCCTGCCGCCGCTTGAGGTGGTAGGTTTTCATTCGCTCCAGATCTTCGGCCACCACAAATTCGGTCCATTTCATCCGGCCCTCGATTTCGGCCTTGGAATAGCCGGTCAGGTTTTCGAATTTGACGTTGACCATGGAGATGGTCATATCGTCTTCAATGATAATGGTGGCTGTGCCGGTATTCTCAAAAACGCTCCGGTACCGCTCCTCGCTTTCTTTTAAGGCGGCTTCAGCGGATTCCCGGTCCCGGGCGAGACTCCGAAGCTCCGCGACCTGCCGCCGGAGATCGGCGATTTCGCGAAGCAGCTCGGATTTGGTTTTGTTTTCAACAGAAGAAGTTGTCATGAGCTCTTTGGTTAAAAGGTATCCGTATGAGTAAATTCGGAGATTTCCCTGCGCTTGGGCGCAGACGGCACCTTGGCGGGATAGCCCATAGGGATCAGGGAAACCAGTTCATACCCGTCCGGCACATTTAACGCCGCCTTGGCCTTGTCATGGTCAAACAGGCCCATGATGACCGTACCAAGCCCCATGGCATGCGCCGCCAGGCAGATATTCTGGGTGGCAATGCCCAGATCAAACATAAACCAGTCCCCAAACTTGGTGGTTGTCTGCTCCTTATAAAAACCGGATGTTCCCAGCTTCGCGCAAAGGGCCAGCACCACCGGCGCCCGGGTAAGCGATTTAGAGGCCGGATTGGCCCCGGGTACGGCGTCTTCTTTG
This sequence comes from Desulfobacterales bacterium, assembly GCA_034520365.1. Lineage (NCBI taxonomy): Bacteria > Pseudomonadati > Thermodesulfobacteriota > Desulfobacteria > Desulfobacterales > Desulfobacterales bacterium. Next base: position 233,163 of record JAXHNP010000002.1, on the reverse strand, counting down.
AGCTTTTCCTTTACCGCCGGGTCCTTTACGACCACGACCTCCCAGCACTGGGTATTGGCCCAGGACGGGCTCCACTGGACGGCTTCCAGAACGGCTTTAAGTTTTTCCTCCTCAACAGCCCGGTCCTCATAGTTGCGAATGGTTCGCCTTTCCTTGATGACGTTCATGAAATCCTGCATTGGTCCCTCCTTGTTGGCAGTAGAGTTTGTTAAGTATTAAAAAAATCGTTATCAAGCATGAGCTGCGCAAGCTTTAAATCAGCCGGCGTGGTGATCTTGATATTAAAGGGACTTCCCCGGATCATCCGAACAGCACCGCCGTAATGTTCGATAACCGAGGCGTCATCGGTTGCCGAAAATCCGGTTTCTCGCGCATGTTCGTGGGCCTTGCGGATATATTTCAAGTCAAATGCCTGGGGCGTTTGGGCCATCCACAGGGCCTCCCGGTCCAGCGTATTTGCCACAAAGCCGGCCTCTGTCACCTGCTTTATGGTATCACTTGCCGGTACTCCGACGATGCAGGCCCCGTGCGCACCAGCCGCCTGAATACACGCTTGGATACAGGCGGGCTCGGCAAAGGGTCGGACCCCGTCATGGATCACCGCAATGCCTTCCTCGCCGGATACGGCAAAAAGCCCGTTATAAACCGATTCCTGGCGGCTTTTACCGCCGGGAACCAGCATGATGTTCTGACTGGGCGCAATTGGGGCTATTACCGCCCGCTGGCAATAGGCAAAATCGGATTTTGGTGCCACCAGATAAATGGCTTGAATTTCATGGACAGCGGCAAGGGCGAGAATCGTTCGGCTGAGGATGGGCAGGCCGTTTAATATCAGGTACTGCTTTGGCATGCCGGCATCCATGCGGACGCCCTGGCCGCCGGCAACGATTATTCCAATGGCCTCGCCCCTCATCGTTTTAAACGCTTATCTGAGATACTGCAGGCTTTTGGGCAACGGGATCCCCTTGCCCATGCGATCTTCCCCGTAATTTACGCTGGCAAGCACCTCAATATCCTTTAGCGCCCGGGCATCGCCTTCAAAGGTCACCTGCTGGATGTTTTCTTTCTGAATTTTCCCGCCTGCCCACTGGATATCCAGAACGCTGCTCGCATCAAAGCGGTCACCGCTTACGATCATATCCACCTGGCCGCCGTAATTTTGAACGATTTTGGCCACCAGAAGGCTCGGACGGGCATGAAAGCCTAAGTCCTTGGGAATATTGGCCGTGATGGCGGTCCGTTCGACATTTTCGCTCAATATTTCCAGGGCTACCGCCCGGCCGGCGGAAAAATAGTGGTTTACATAGTGAAGCCCGTAATTGATGGTACAGTCCAGCAGGATATCCGGATCCACCAATTCGCTTAGTTTTTCGCGGGCGGTTTTGTAGGCCTGCTTATATCCCACCTCGATGAGATGACGTTCGTAAAAATGAAGCAGACGTCCCATAATCTGCAAGAGGTGGAATATCACGGAAAAATACGCCCGAAGCTGTTTCAGCTGCCGGTTGCCGTAGCGATAGCCGCCGTGGATCACATAGGTGTCAAATGAGGACTGAAGATTATGGACCAGCATTTCAAACCGCCTGATCTCCACCTCATTCACGCGGCTGGGCACCAAATCTTTCAGCGCCTCCTGGTCATAGACGTCATAGAACTCATAGGCATCAAAATCATCGGCAATGGAGAGGAATTCATTTGCGACCCATACCAGGTGCTTGCGCTGAAGATCCTTTTCCTCATCATCAAAATCATAATCCAGTACTTCACTGGTTGTGACCCCGGGAAAATCCTCTGCGGAATAAGGGGTATCCGGCATGCTGATGCTTAAGCTTTCCGCCTCTTCGATAACGAGCGGCGCCAGCTGCATCAGTGAATTTGTCATAAATTCAAGAACAAAATCCCCGTGCACACGGAAATCCTCTTTGCTGTCAATGTCATAGAAAGCCAGGCGATTGCCGATATGCCTCTGGGAATACCCGCCCAGACTTAAATGCCGGATGGCAGCGGACAATTCCCGGTAAAAGTACCATTTGGAGTTGTTTTTGGCCCCGTGAAAATCAAGAAAGTCCTCAAGCAGATGAGAAGTGGTGATCAGCTTGGAAAAAAAGCTTTTGGTGAATATATTATCCGGCAGCTCATACTGGGAAAGATACATGAAACACTTCAGATAATCATTGGAATAAAAACGTACCTTTTCGGCAAACGAAATGTCGCAAAGCTCGGTTTTTGGCTTATCCACCGTCATAGAGCGCCTACATCATATCCTTCTGGGTTTCGGTTACGGCCTTATCAATCTCCGCAGCCAGCGCCGGCGGAAGCCCCTCGATATTTACATTTAAAAACCCGCGAACAATGGTTGACACCGCCTCGTCCTCGTCAAGGCCCCGGGCCATCAGATACTCAATCTCCCCCTGATCAATTTTGCCCACCGCCGCCTCATGGGACATATCCACCCCCGGCACATAGCCCTGGAGCTCCGGAATGGCGTGCATCAGGCCGTCCTTTAAAATCAACCCCTTGCATTCCAGATGCCCCTTGCAGCCGGCCACCTTGCCCACAAGCTCGCCGCGGGCGATGATGGTCCCGCCGGCGGTGATGCCTCTGGAAATAATTTCCGCCCGGGTATCCGGGTGGTTTAACATCACCCGCGAGCCCACATCCAGCCAGGAGTCATGGGTGGCAACCAGTATGCTGTTAAACCGGGCCACCGCGCCCGGGCCGTCCAGGATGGTCAGGGGGTTCATCTCCAGAGATCCCACCGGGCGAAGCGAAATATAATTGGATACGATAACTCCGCCCTCTTCCACGTGGATCGCCGTGCGCGGCCGCACATTGACCTCCGCGCCCCAGTCATGGATCATCGTAAAATGAACCACCGCGCCTTTTTTCACATAAAACTCCGATACCCCCAGATGCAGGCCGGACATGGCATGCGAAGCCGTGGCGCAGCCGGTGATAATGTGCATTTCCGAGTTTTCTTCAGCGATCACGATGTTATGGACATTCTGAACCGCCCCGTCTTCGGCCATATACAAACAGGATTGGAGCGGCTGCTCGATTTTTGCGCCCGCCCTTGCATGGATGAAATAGCCGTTATACGGCATCTGTGTGGCCTGCGCGGTATAGGCATCCTTGTCCGGGGAAAGATGCTGCCACATATAACCCTGCAGCCAGTCATACTTTTCCAGGGCATCGCTGATGGAGAGCATTTCCACCCCTTCGGTCCTGGCCCGGGAATGGATCACGGAGCTGTCCTTTTGAATGAAAGTCGCCGCCCGGTTATGCTCTGAAATATCCACGCCAACGTTAATCCAGCGTTGGGAGTCGTCTTTGTCCGCCAGTTGCAGGTCTTCAATATAGGCATGGCCCCCGGATGATGGTTTATATTGCTTCAAATCCGCGTCGAGGGATTTTTTCTTGTCTACACTATCGCGCATCGCACACACTCCTCATATCCATATTCCCGTATCCACTTAAGAATTTCCCGGGGATTTTTAAGGCAGCATAAATGACCGTCATATAGGACCTGCCCCTGGTCTGCCGTAATGTAGTCAAGGATGTGTCCGGTATGCGTAATCACCAGGGCGGATTTGGTCCGCGGTTTGCGATGCGGGGTGGGGGTGAGGGTTCTTGGGCACTTAATCCCTCTTTCAAGCAGCGTATTGACGATATCGCCCAGCAGGACAATATTTTCAAGATCCACGCCGGATTCCGGCTCATCCAGAAGCACCAGATCCGGCTGCTGGGCCATTAACTGAAGCATCTCCGAGCGCTTGATTTCCCCGCCGGAAAAATTGCGGTTCACATCCCGATCCAGAAACTGGGAGAAGTTCACCTGATCCGCCAGTGATTCGACATCCACATCCCGGCCGCGGGCGCATAGCGAAACCACATCCTTGGTTTTAAGCCCGGCTATGGTGGGCGGGCGCTGAAAGGAAACGCCGATTCCCAGTCTGGCACGCTCATGGATCGGCATATGGGTGATATCTTCGCCTTTGAACAGGATGCGGCCGCTGCTCACCTCGTAGCCGGAAAATCCCATGATGGTCATCATCAGGGAGGTTTTGCCCGAGCCGTTGGGACCGAACAGGATGTGGGTCTCCCCCTCGGGAATTTCCATATTAATCCGGTCCAAAATGGTTTTATCCCCGATTTTAACGACAAGATCTTCTATTTTTAACATTTTCCAGAGCCTTCTGATTAAAAATATGCGGCCGGCGGTGCCCGTAAGCCGAATTCTGTTGCCGCAGCCAGGTCACCCTGACGCGGCCAACGATCATTCATCTCCGGATAACGGTTGCCCGTTATCTCTTGCGACCTACCCGGAAGCTCGGGCGGGCCACCCTAAAACGCTTCCCTACTTGGTCTTGCACCGGGTGGGGTTTACCGAGCGCCCCCGGTCGCCCGGGGACCTGGTGCGCTCTTACCGCACCGTTGCACCCTTACCCCGGCAGTTCTCTTATTGCCGCGCAAGCGGCAACAAGAAGACCACGGGGCGGTATAGTTTCTGTGGCACTGGCCTTCACGTTGCCGTGACTCCACGTTATGGAGCACCCTGCCCTGCGGTGTTCGGACTTTCCTCCGGATATAATATCCAGCGAGCGTTTGGACACCGTCGACCGCATATTAATTATAAAACATAAAGCATACGATGACAATGCGGACAGAATTTCATCTCATCACCGCGGTGGAGTTCATTATAAAGCTGGGGCGGGATGTTCATGTTACACCCCATGCAGATGCCCTCCCGCGCGGCCACAATGACCTTCACCCCGCCGGTCTGCTGCTTGACAAAATTATACCGTTTAAGCATATCCGCATGAATATGCTGCATAATCTCATCACGCTCCGCCAAAAGCTTATCCCGGGCCTTGCGCCGGGATTCGGCATAGGCTTCCAGTTCAGCCTTTTTTTCGGAAATCTGCGCCTGCTCCTGCTTGTATTCGCGGCTCATTTCAGCAATACCTTTTTCCGCCGCCTCCGTGTCATCAAGGCATTGGAGCATATTATCTTCGATTCTGGAGGCTTCGGCTTTAATACCGCCAATCTCTTTTAATATGGCCCGATACTCCTGGTTGGTTTTAACCGATCGAAGCTGGGATTCCCGTTTTTGAATGCGGGATTGATGGGTCTGGATATCGGCTTCCTGGGTTCGATAGGTTTTCTTTAAAGATTCCAGTGAGGCCTTCTCTTCTTCGAACCTTTTCTCTATCTCCGCCAGGCCGGCATCCATCTCTGAAATCTGCGCCGGAATTTTTTTAAGTTCGGCGTCTATTTGGGCGGCCGCGATCTCTTTGCCCTGGAGATCGATCAGCAACTCAATCTGCTCTTTTAATGTATGGCTGTCCATTTCAATCTTCCCAATCCGACTGATGGGTTATTCAATTTTCACCGGGCCTGTCCTCAAATCAATCCGGCTAAAATTTGAAGTCCGGCTTATAGCATAAATGCCAAAGGGACCACAATAAATATGAACCCTAAAAATTAATAAACGGCTCGCTTTCCTTGTCCGAGCCGATAACTGATACCTCGTGGCCTTTTTCCGCCAATCCGTCCGAAAGCTTGCGGCAAAGCAGATCCACAACAATATGCTCTGTGGCAAAATGGCCCGCATCGATCAGACCGCGATTGTAAAGCTCGGCATTGCGGGCATCATGATATCTGAGATCGCCGGTGACAAATACATGGGCTTTGCTGGCAAAAAACGCATCCATCAGACCGGACCCGCCGCCGGTACAAACGGCCACCCGGCTGACCATCATATCAAAGGGGCCGGTCACGCGAAGGGTCTGAAGTTTCAAGGCCGCCTTGATATTTCCGGCAAAACCGGCAAGATCTAAGGGCGGCTCAAGCTCCCCCATGCGGCCCTGACCGCTTTCCGGCGAGGCCTCAGCTGCCTGCGCCGGTGCCGCCAGCACCGATACATTCTTCAGGCCGATCATTTCGGCGAATTGATCGTTTAAGCCGCCGGCGGTCCAGTCCAGGTTGGTGTGGGCCGAAAATATGGAAAGCCGGTGGTTCATTGCGGTCTCGATCATCCGGCCCAGCGGCGTGCTGTAATCAAGCTGTTTCATGGCCTTAAAAATAAAGGGATGATGGGTGATCAGAAGATCCGCATTCTGCTGACAGGCGTTATTTACCACCGCCGGCGTGGCATCCAGGGCCACCATGATCTTTTTAACCGGCCATGCCGGGCTTCCGGCCTGAAGGCCGGGGTTGTCCCATTCTTCCGCCAGCTTCGGCGGCGCCAGTTCATTCATTAAATTGATGACATCAGATACCAGGGTCATTTGATTATCCTGATCATTGTTTTATGCTTTACCAGACATAGAGGTTCAGGCGACAAAAAAAGGCGTGGGATTTTACTCCCACGCCTTTGATTCAATCCATATGATTTCTTGTTTTTGGGCAAGGCCCCACGTCCCCTCTTTTTGTTTTCGGCCGGCCGGCATGCAGACACATCATAAAGCCCGCCCGCCGGGTGGTGGGCCCACCTGGATTCGAACCAGGGACCGACCGGTTATGAGCCGGTGGCTCTGCCAGCTGAGCTATGGGCCCGCAAATCCGTTCAAACCTGCACGTAAAAGCCACCTCTTGGTATCTCGTCAGAATCCGTTTGTCAAGCCTGATGGCTTCGCAAAAAGTCCAATATCTTTGTTGCGCTTCATCCCCCGGAATTTCACGTACGAGCAAGTACGCTGCATTCCTCGGGATTTGCGCGCCGCGATCTTGAACATTTTGCTTTGCCATCTCAGCATCGACTTTTTACAAAACTGCATAGTAAGGTCGGCACGGTGGCCGACCCCACAAAATGTGGACATTATTGTGTCGCGTAGAGCAAGCCACCGTGCCTGCCCGGAAAATACATAGAACCAATTTACCTTGGTCCGCAGCCGCTGCAGTCGATCACGAGGACTCAATAAAGTTTTTGAGCTTCCGGCTGCGGGTCGGATGCCGCAGTTTGCGAAGAGCCTTGGCTTCGATCTGCCGAATCCGCTCCCGCGTTACGGCAAAATCGCTGCCCACCTCTTCCAGTGTATGATCCGCCTTTTCGCCGATGCCAAATCGCATCCTAAGCACCTTTTCCTCCCGGGGCGTCAAGGTAGCCAGCACCTTTCGGGTCTGCTCAGCCAGGTTTAAGCTCACCGCCGCATCCGAGGGCAGCATAAAGGACTTGTCCTCGATAAAGTCGCCCAGATGGCTGTCATCCTCTTCACCGATCGGGGTTTCAAGGGATATGGGCTCTCGCGCGATCTTTAACACCTTGCGGACCTTGTCAAGCGGCACCTCCATTTTTTCCGCAATCTCTTCGGGCGTGGGCTCCCGGCCCAGTTCCTGGACCAGGTAGCGTGAGGTCCGGATCAGCTTGTTGATGGTTTCAATCATGTGCACCGGAATCCGGATGGTGCGGGCCTGATCTGCAATGGCCCGGGTAATGGCCTGGCGGATCCACCAGGTCGCATAGGTGCTGAACTTATATCCCCGGCGGTATTCAAATTTGTCCACCGCCTTCATCAATCCGATATTGCCTTCCTGGATCAGATCCAGGAATTGCAGCCCCCGGTTGGTATATTTTTTGGCGATTGAGACAACTAAGCGCAGATTGGCCTGAACCAGTTCCTTCTTGGCGGTTTTGGCCTTCATGCGGCCTTCTTCGATATTGCTTACAATGCGCTTGAGGGACCGGATGTCCGCCTTGATTTCGCGCTCCCGGTACTCAATCTGGTGCTGAATCTTTTTGATATCATAGAACAGGGTCCGGACCTCGCCCTTGTCGATACTGGTACAAGTACAGGCCCATTCGACAAACTCATCCTCATCCTTTTTCTCGATCTTTTCCCGGACATTACTCAAAGGCGCATCAAATACAGCCGCGCACTGGCAGAACACCTTTTGGGTGGTGTCAAACCACTCTACCTGGGCATTGATTTTCTTCTCGATCTCATCGATGACATCCGTCTCAAGCCGCCAGTCCTTCAGAAGTTCAAAAATTTTCCGGTTTCGCCGTCGAATGGCCCGCTTGGTGCGGCGGCGGGCATCCGGGGGCTGATCCTCGAAAAAGGTTTTCTCCCGAAGCTCCTGGTTTTCCTCGTCGATCTGCTTGATCTGGTCAATGGTTTCAAGGAACTTTTCAATCTGAATCGATTCATCGACAATGGTATCGCCCTCATCAATGTCGCGGAGCACGTGTTTGGGCCGCAGGGTGCCGGCGGCAATCTGCTCGCCCAGATTAATGATGCTGTCGATGCCTAAAGTGGTCTCCAGCATGGCGCGCAGCACTTCCTGTTCACCGGCCTCGATTTTTTTGGCGATTTCAATTTCACCTTCCCGGGAAAGCAGGGTCACCAGTCCCATTTCCCGCAGATACATTTTCACGGGATCCGTTACCGTGCCAAAGGCGGCGACCTCATCGGCCTCCTCACTCTCTGACAATTTATCGCTTTCGCCTTCGTTCTTTTTCTCAGCATCGGAAATCTTTTTATGCTTTTCGACTACCTCAATATCCAGATCATCAAACCACATCAGCGTTTCATCAAGCTGCTCCGGAGACATCATCTCCTGGGGCAGCACTTGGCTGATCTGGTCATAGGTCAGATATCCCTGCCGCTTGCCCTTGGTCACAAGCTCATCAATCTTTTCCTTTTTTTTGTCTCGATTGGCAGGTCCACGGGAATCAGTGGGTTTCTTTGCCATAGGGATAAACCTCCTGAAACGATATGCTTTTATAACAGAAAAATGCTCTCAACCGGTTTTTATCGCCTGTTTCTGTTTTTCCTTTAATAATTTAAACAGCAGCTCATGATCCTTGTTTTGCTCAGCTGCCTTGATCTGATCCAAAAGCTCCTGATGGCGACGTTTCCAACTGCCCTTAAACTGAGCCACCAGTTTTTCACAGCTCGTTTCATCCCAGCATTCCTTGCCCATTGCCAGCGAAGCGACAAGCTGTCTTTGGGCGTTATCCGGTATCCGATTCAGCAGTTCTGAAATATCATCTGTCGATTTCGGAGGATGGGATAAAATCAGTTCAGCGAGTTCTTTTAGCTGTATGTCTTCAAAATAATCAGTGATTTGCTGATTTTCAATACTTGGCACGATTTCGGGATACTGAAGCATCATGGCCACCATCCGCGCTTCCAGCCGGTTTTTCACAAGAGCCGGCTTTTCAGCGGTGTCAGTCCCGGAATTTTGAGATATCGGGCGCTTTTTTTGCGGCGCTTTGTCCTGCTGTTTCCTGGCCGCCCGCACCCGCTCTAAAATCGCCGATTCATCCACGCCCAAACGCTCGGCCAGGTGCCGGATATAAATCGACCGGGCCACACTGTCCCGAATATCCGCCAGGGGCTGCTTTAATTCATCAACAACCCGAATTTTCCCCTGCATGGAAAGCCCGTGGGCACTAATGGCGGATTCCATCAAAAATTCAATAGCGCCCCTGGCCGCCTCCGCATACTCGAAAAAAGCATCCGCGCCGTGGGCAAACAAAAAAGAATCCGGGTCCTCACCGGCAGGCAGCACGATAATCTCAACATCCACGGATTCATTCATAAACAGGCCGATGCTGCGGTGCGCGGCCTTTATACCGGCAGTATCCGAATCAAACACGAGCCTTGCCTTTTTCGCATACCCGCGCCTTAACATCCGGATATGCCCGGTGGTCAAAGACGTGCCCAGGGTGGCCACACTGTTAGCAATGCCGTGCTGATGCATGGCCAAAATATCGAAATAGCCCTCCACAATGTATACGATGCCGGTCTCCCGGCATTTCTCCCTGGCTGCATGGATGCCGTATAAGGAGCTGCTTTTGCTGTATATGGGCGTCTCCGGAGAATTCAAATACTTGGGCGTGGCGTCATCCAAAACACGGCCGCCAAAAGCAATGATCCGGCGGGTTGCATCAACGATCGGGAACATGATGCGGTTGCGGAACCGATCATAATAGCCGGTCTTGGATGAACGCGGCACAATCAGCCCGGCCTTTTCGGCCAGGCTGACCGGAATCTGCTCTTTTCTAAACAAGCGGATCAGGTTGTCCCAGCCTTCCGGCGCATAGCCCAATCCGAACCGATCGATAATTTCGCGGCTAAAGCCCCGGTTCTCCAGATAGGCACGGGCTTTTTCCCCGGCCGGCTGCCGCAGCAGCTGATTCCGGTAATAGGCCAGCACCTTTTTATTGATATCAAAGAGCTTTTCCCGCTCGGAGACCGCCTGTTTCTCCGATGCGCTCATATGACGTGTGGGCAGCTCAATACCGCATTGACGCGCCAGGGACTGCGCTGCCTCCGGAAAACTGATGCCCTCAAACCGGATCAAAAAGTTAAAAACATCCCCCCCGGCGCCGCAGCCGAAACAATAGAATATCTGCTTGGTGGAACTCACTGTAAAGGAGGGGGTCTTTTCTGAATGAAAGGGGCAGAGCCCGGTATAGTCTTTCCCGGTTTTTTTCAGTGCCACCCGCTCAGAGACAACATCCACAATATCAGTGGTATTTCGGATCTCAGCAAGCTTATCTTCCGGGATATAAATCGCCAATAAACGCACTCCGCAGATGTTTGGTGCACCCAGACGACAATATGGGCGGGGAAAAGTCTCGGGCAGTCAGGCCTGAACCGCCCTGTCGCATCACATTAACCGTAACTAAAGAAATTAAATCCTAATATACGATCTGTCAAATTGATTTAACCAATTTTGATGGCAAAGCAAAAAGTCCAATATCTTTGTTGCGCTGCATCCCTCGGAATTTCACGTACGAGTAAGTACGCTGCATTCCTCGGGATTTGCGCGCCGCGATCTTGAACATTTTGCTTTGCCATCTCTAAATCGACTTTTTACGAGACTGTCAATTTTCAGGGGCAATGGATGATAGGTTTCAGGTTTCAGGTTTCAGGAAATATTATGCGAGCGAGCCAAAATGCTTCAGATCTGAACACTGAAACCTTGAATTTTACACCTAATACCTAATACCTAATACCTAAAACCCGTCAAGTTACTTAGAAGCCCCGCTTACAAGCCTTACTGCGGCAGGCAGATCCACATTGCCGTCATACAGGGCTTTGCCGATGATCACCCCGACCACCCCGGCAGAAGCCAGCGGCAGCAGGGCTTTGATATCATCCAGGGATGAAACCCCGCCGGATGCGACCACAGGAATCGACACGGACTCGGCCAGCCGGCGGGTTTCTTTAATATTCGGCCCGGTGCGCATGCCGTCGCGCTCGATATCGGTAAAATTAATCGCCGCCACCCCGCTGTGCTCAAACTGTCGGGCCAGTTCCACGGCACTTGCGTCGGTGGTTTCCGTCCAGCCTTCAATGGCCACCCGGCCGCCTCTTGCATCAATGCCCACAACGATCCGATCCGGGTAAGCCTGACAGGCCTGCCTGACCAGATCCGGGTTACGGATGGCCTCGGTGCCGATAACCACCCGGTCCACGCCGCTTTCCAGATACATGCGGAGGGTCTCCATATCCCGGATACCGCCCCCGACCTGAACCGGAATCTCCACGGCATCAATAATGGCGCGGATCTGCGGCAGGTTTTTGGGCTTTTTTTCAATCGCCCCGTCAAGATCCACCACATGCAGGCGACCCGCGCCGTCTTTTTCCCAGCGCATCGCCATTGCGGCCGGATCATCCGAATAGACCGTCTCTTCATCCATGCGGCCCTGCGCCAGACGGACACAGCGGCCGCCTTTGATATCAATTGCCGGAATAATGATCATGGTTTTCTACCCGGAAAGATTTAAATAGTTCCCTTGGTGGAGTGTACCCGGGAAATGCGTTCATCCAGAGATACCGCCTGGTCCAGCGCCCGGCCGAAGGACTTGAAAATCGCCTCGGTGACATGGTGATCGTTATGCCCGTAGCGCACGTTGACATGCAGATTCATTCCCGCATGATTGGCAATGGAGCGGAAGAACTCGGTTGCCAAATCCGCAAATTTCGGCTGAAACGCATCCGGCAGATGATAGGCCAGATAGGGCCGATTGGACAGATCAATGGTAACTTCCGCCAGCGTATCATCCATCGGAGTGACGGCATGGCCGTATCTCCGGATGCCTTTTCGCTCGCCCAGGGACTCGCGGATGGCATCCCCCAGCACGATGCCCACATCCTCCACCGTATGATGATAATCAACCGCCACATCGCCGGTGGCTTTCAGCGTGAGGTCGAAGAACCCATGAACAGAGAACAAATCCAGCATATGATCGAAAAACGGAACCCCCGTGCTGATCTCGCTTTTACCGGAGCCGTCCACATCAAGCTTGGCCAGAATCTGGGTTTCCTTGGTCTTTCTTTCTATTTCCGCGCTGCGGGGCATTTCAAGGTCTCCGATTATTTGCGGCATCCTTGGATAATAGTTTTATCAAGTGATGCCGACGGCAGGCTGCGGTTTGCGGCAATGGTGGAGATGAGGGGGATCGAACCCCTGACCTCGGCGTTGCGAACGCCGCGCTCTCCCATCTGAGCTACATCCCCACATTTATGGTATTTGAATTAACAGAAGTAAGTAACATAGGTTTCGGTATGGGTCAATAAAAAATTCCGGCTATGCAAAATATTCATCCGCCTGCCCGGCCAGGTCCTTGCGGATGCCGAAGCGGCTCAGGGTGAAATCATATTTGACCGGATCCTGAGGCGCCCATTGGCGGAAGGCTTCCGTAATCTCAATGGCCGTCCGCATATTGGGCTGATTGCGCGCGGTCAGCCCGAGTTTCCGGCAGATTCTAAACATATGCGTATCCAGCGGGATTATGAGCATGGAAGCGGGCACATCCGGCCATCCGCCGGGATCGACCCGGTCTTTACGGACCATCCAGCGCAGAAAAAGATTCAGCCGCTTGCAGGCCGAACCCTTCTCCGGGCAGGCCAGCAAATGACCGGGGGCACCGCAGGCGCTGTCATGGCGAAGGGTTTCGCTAAACCGGCAGAGCGCCGGCCAAATGGTTGGCTCATCATCTGCAAGGCAGACTCTGAAAGATTGCTGAAGGGAACCGTGTTGCTTAAGGGTTTTTCGGATTCCGGTTAAAAGGGCGGCCACGTGAGCCCCCCGGGCAAAGCGATGCACAAACCCGGCCATATCCGACTGAATCCGGGCGGCGCGCTCATCCATCAAATAGGCGTACGGCGATGGCCCCATCCGGGAAAGCACATCTGAGACGCTTTTTAAAATCTGGCGCACCTGCCCGTATGCCAGGGATGCGGCGATTAATGCCGCAATCTCGCGATCCGCCGGATCATCATATTCATATACGCATTCCAGCGGGTCGGGATGCACATACCGGCGCTGATTGAACTTTTCATAAAGCCCCTCCAGCCGGTCTTTCATTTCAGGCAAACTCATTCAGCGCTCGGTAAGCAAATAGCTATAGGCGGCAAGCGCGGCTTTGGCCCCCTCGCCGGCAGCTATGGTGACCTGTTTAAACGGCACGCTGGTCACATCCCCGCAGGCGAACACCCCGGGGATGCCGGTCCGGCACTCATTGTCCACGATGATCTCGCCCATCTGATTGGTCAAAAGCGTGCCGATAATCAGCTTTGAATTGGAGAGCAAACCGATCTCCACAAACACGCCTTCCACATCGAGCCGAATCTTTTCCCCGGTGTCCAGGGATTCAATTTCAATGCCCGCAACGCTTTCCTCCCCGATGATCCGGGTCGTATTGTGGCGCGTATAGAGATGCACTTTGGAAAAGGTCCGCACCCGGTTCTGTAGAATCGGATCACCGGTCAGTTCGGTAAGGGAGACCATATAGACCCGGCGGGCCACTTTGTCCAAATCGATCACCGCCTCCAGAGCGGAATTGCCGCCGCCAATGACCGCGACATTGGCATCCGTGTAAAACGGCGCATCGCAGGTGGAACAATAGGCCACACCGCGACCCAGAAAATCGGTTTCTCCGGGAACATTCAGGGTCTTTGGGCGCTTTCCCATGGCGAGGATCACGGTTTTGGTGTAGCATATTTCGCCGTCATCGGTTTTAACGGATTTGATCCGGCCGGTGAGATCCAGAGAGGCGACTTTGCTGCCCACTCGTTTTTGGATATCATAGTTATCCACGTGGGATTCGAATTTTTCGATCAGCTCAAGCGCCTCGCCGGAATAGCCCAGGTAGTTGTCGATTTCCCAGGTATCGCGCAGCTGGCCGCCGATATCCTCGGTGATGAGCAGGATCTTTAAAACTTTTCGGGCCCCGTACAGGGCGGCGTTTAAACCCGCCGGCCCGCCGCCGATAATAATCACATCATAGAGTTCAACCGGCTCTCCGGCCGGGGACAGCCCCAGGCGCTCCGTCACCTCGCCGGTGGTATAGAGATTGACCAGATCGGCATATCCGCCGATGGGATCGCCATTAATTAAAATCTGCGGGGTATACTCACTACCCGCGACCCGCTTCATCTCCTCCCAGGCATCTGATCCCGGTGCCACCGGTATTTCCGTATAGGCAATTCCCTTTTCCGCCAGAAAGGCCGTGGCCTTCTGGCAGAAAGGGCAGCCGTCCATGGAGTAAATGATCAGGCCGCTTATGTCTTTTTCTGACAAACCAAGTCCTCACTTTTAAGTAACTTCACGGGTTTTAGGTATTAGGTATTCGGTGTTAAGTATTAGGTGAATGAAATCAAGAATTTATGGTCGGCACGGTGGCCGACCCTACGATGGATCGGGTTTTTCCCCATTCGTAGGGCGGGCCACCGTGCCCGCCTGAAAAATAGACAGAACAAATTTACCGTGCCTCAGTGCCTTTAAAGTTATTTTTAGCTCGGTCCCGGGCGCACGGCCCGAGGGGAATACTTCTAAGTAACTTAATCTTACTCAGTCCCGCGCGAGCGGGACGGTTCTCGTACTCGTAATCGTACTCGAAAAGATCAAAAGCCGATTAGGAGTACGGGCACGAGTACGAGTACGAATCGGCGCGGCGGAATAAATCGCCTTAACGGCGAAATTCAACCCCGTTTGTTTAAACCGGCAAAAAACCGGATGTTCCGCTCAATCAAAAATCCGGCCGGGCTTTATGCCAAATATTTTAAACACCTTGGCCGAGGGGCAGAAAGCGGTATATGTGGCCTGGAGCATATTGACGGCCACAAAGGCGGTCAATATCAGCCAGTATTTAGTGTGCACCGCGGCCAGGAGCACACTGATCAGAATAATGATTCCGGCTATCCGAAAAACAGCTTTATCCAAATTCATAATGGGCCTCCTTTCGATTTTATATTTTCCATTTATAAAGCATCAGACTATTGGTTACCACCGATATAGAGCTTAACGACATGGCAAGTGCGGCGAGCATGGGATGAAGCTGCTGCAGAAATGCCGGCGCCCAGGCAAAGGGCATCAGAATCCCGGCAGCCACCGGAATCAATACCGTATTATAGCCGAATGCCCAGAACAGATTCTGCCGCACGGTGCGCATGGTGCGGCGGCTCAAGCGCACCGCGATCGGAACCCCTGTCACACTGCCCCTGCTTAAAATCACGCCGGCTGTTTCAATGGCCACATCCGTCCCGGAGCCAATGGCAAACCCAACATCCGCCTGGGCCAGGGCCGGGGCGTCATTAATGCCATCTCCCACCATGCCGATAAGCTGGCCGGGGGACTGGAGTTCCTGGATGCGCGCAGCCTTTTCATCCGGCCGCACCTCGGCGACGACGTTATCAATGCCCAGCTGGCGTGCAATGGCCTGCGCTGTCGCCGTGTTGTCGCCGGTCAGCATGAGCACACGGTGCCCCATGACATGGAGCTGATCCACCGCCTCCCGGGAATCGGGCTTTAGCTTATCGCCAAGGGAAATAAGACCCAGCAGCTGGCTCTCCCGGATAACGGAAATCACTGTAAGGCCCTTGTCCTGAAGTGAGCGGATATCATCTTCCACCGGCGAAAAATCAATATTCTCTCTTTCCAGCCAATCCGGGCGGCCGATGGTGATCAGCGCTCCGTCAACAACCGCCTCGACCCCGCTGCCGCCATGAGCCTTAAAATTTTCCGCGGAAAGCTTTTCCAGGGATTTTTCGTTCGCTGCAGCCACGATCGCCCGGCCGATCGGATGTTCTGAGCCGGCCTCAACTGAAGCGGCGATCTGCAATAGCGTATCCGCCGAATTCACACTATCCTCAACCGGCAGCACATCAAATACCGATGGTTCACCCAGCGTGAGCGTTCCGGTTTTATCAAGTACCAGTGTATTAAGACGCGCGGCGGTCTCCAGGATTTCGCTGCTTTTAAATAAAATCCCCTTTTCTGCCCCTTTTCCCATGCCCGCCATCATGGCCGTGGGCGTGGCAAGCCCAAGTGCGCAGGGACAGGCGATCACCAAAACCGCCACCAGCCGGATCATGGAGGGAACAAACGCGGCGGTCAGCAAAAGCCAAATAATGAATGTTAACACGGCCCCCCGATCACCGCGGGCACGAAATAGGCCGCCACCCGATCCGCCACCGCCTGAATCGGTGCCTTACTGCCCTGGGCCTTCTGTACCAGGTCCACGATCTGGGCCAGCACGGTATCCTTGCCCACGCGCGTGGCTTCAAAATGCAGCATCCCGTTTTGATTGATCGTACCACCGGTCAGCGGATCGCCGGCCGCTTTGTCGACCGGCACCGGCTCACCGGTCAGCATGGATTCATCCACAGCAGATGAGCCGCTCCGGACCCGGCCGTCCACAGGGATGCGATCCCCCGGCCGGACCACCACCACATCCCCGATCCGCACTTGGTCCACCGCTATCTCAACTTCCTGATCATTGCGCAGAATGCTTGCGGTATTGGGCTGCAAGCCCAACAGATTGCGAATGGCGCCGCCGGTTTTTCGTTTGGCCCGAACCTCCAAAAGTTTGCCCAGCTTGATCAGGGTGATGATCACAGCGGCGGTTTCAAAATAGACATGATCTTCGAGCATAGGAAATAAAAGCACAAAAAAAGAATAAAAATAGGCCACGGATGACCCCATCGCGACCAGAACATCCATATTCGCGCTTTTGTTCCGGAGGCTGCGGAACCCACCCACATAGTAATCCCACCCGGTGTAGAACTGGACCGGCGTGGCGAGAACCAGAAAAAGCCAGTTAACCGCCGCCCCGTGGGCCCATGCACCGAAAAACCCCATATCCCGCCCCATGGAGAGAATAAAGAGGGGCAGCGTAAATGCCGCACCGATCAAAAATTTCCGGGTTTGATCCCGGACCTCCGCCTCCCGGGCCGCCGCCTCGGCATCTTCTGCCGAATCCTCGCCAATCAGTGATACCCCGTAACCCGCCCTTTCGATGGCTGAGATCATGTCCTCCGGGCTGGTCACCGAAGGCAGGTATTCCACGCTGGCCGTTTCAGTGGCAAAATTAACCGAAGCAGACACCACACCGGGCACTTTCTGATTCAGCACCCGCTCAACCGTGGCCACACAGTTGGCGCAGGTCATACCCGTGACCGCCAGCTCTTGGCTGGCGGTGGCCACCCCGTAGCCGGCTTTTTGCACCCGACCGACGACATCATCAATATTTACCTGCTCGTCATCAATATCCGCCGAGAGCTGCTCAGAGGCAAAATTCACCTCAACCCCGGAAACGCCGGACAACTTTTTTACACTCCGTTCGATGTTGGCCGCGCAATTGGCACAGGTCATGCCGGTAACGGGCAGGCTTACCCGCTCATTCGCCATGGGCTTACTCCGCCGGGTAATTGATCTCTTTTAATTTTTCCCGCATCTTTTCCTCAGTCGCCGGATCCTCATATTCCACGGTGATCTGCTTGTTGGCCACATCCCCGTCCATTAGGTTGATCCCTTCAAGCTCTTTGAGTTCGTTGCGAATGGTGTTAACGCAATGATCGCAGGAAATATTGGGTACGGAAAATTTCTGGGTCGCCATTTGCTCCTCCTTCAAAGAAGTTACTTTTAAATTCGGTCCCGTTTATTCAGACGCCAATGCATCCCGAAGCGCCTGTTCAAGCGCCGGATATTTAAATTCAAAACCTTTTTCCAGGAGTCTGGCCGGATAAGCCCGCTGTCCGTTCAGCAGCATTTCACCGAATTCACCGGACGCCATTCGCAGGACAAAACCGGGCACCTTAAAAAATGCCGGCCGGTTTAACACGCTGCCGATGGTTTGGGCCAGCTCACGGTTTCTGACCGGATTCGGCGCCGTAAAATTAACCGCTCCGGAAACCTCCGGATGCTCCAGAACAAATCGATGCGCCCGCAAGAGATCCGTCATGTGAATCCATGGAAACCATTGACGCCCGCTTCCCAGCGGTCCGCCGAGCCCCAGCCGAAAGGCCGGCAGCATGGTCCCCAGCGCGCCGCCGGCTTTTCCAAGGATGATGCCAAACCGGTCAAGAACCACCCGGGCGCCCTTCTTTTCTGCCTGAAGCGCCTCTCCCTCCCAGTCAATGGAGATGCGGGCCAAAAAATCATCCCCGGCAGCAGCGGATTCATCGATTGTTTCATCCCCGCGGGGGCCGTAAAAACCCACCGCCGAGGTGCTGCATAATACGGTATCTTTGCCTTCAGGCAGGGCGGCAACCACATTTCGGGTGGTCAGTATCCGGCTGTCATAGATAAGCTTCTTGGCTTTTTCGCTCCATCGCCTGAAAATACTGACGCCGGCCAGATTGATCACCGCTTCCGCCTCATTTACAGCATCCTGCCAATCTCCGGGCTGCGTGGTATCAGCCTCAATAAAACGAAAGCGGGGATCGCTTATCGGGTTTTTCGCCGACATTCGATCCACCCCGATAACCTGATATCCGCTTTCCAGCAGAAATGAGATAAGATGCGACCCCACAAAACCTGAACTTCCGGTAATCAAAACATTCATATCGACTCTCCGAGCGAAATATCATTCAACCAGCAGGATAGAGGCGTTTTTTGCGCCATGAATAACTTTCTGGGGCACGCTGCCCAGGAAAAATTCCTTGAATCCGGATAATCCCTGCTTGCCGAGCACCACCAGATCGTATTTGCCATTCTGGATCTCCTTGATGATATCCCGGGCAACCCCTTTTTCCCGGACTTTTGCTTTGGTCTCCACCCGGTCCGGCGAAAATCCGCATTCGATAAGACACCGCCTGCCTCGCTCCATCGCCTGGTTCACCACTTCCTTTTTTTTATCCTCAAGCGAGCAGAACGCGCTTTGCTCAGATTTAAAATACGGGGTCAATTCCGGACTCTCCATGGCGCACATAGCTTCCGTATCCAGCAGTACATTAAACAGGGTAACCGAGCAGTCACCGGCAAAGTGGGCGCCCACAAAATCCACCGCGCGCTGGGAATTTTCGGATTCATCAAATGCGATCAGAATTTTTTTGGCCATCGTAGAAATCTCCTTTCACTCAGTTGCTGCTATTAACGCTAGAGTTTGCCGCTTCGGCCGTCGTCACAGGCATCATCTTCATCCGCCAGGCGATGGTGCTCGGGAAACTCCGGTGATTTGGTGCACGCTTCCGGATCACCGGCACTGCGGCCCTGCGCGCTCCGCTCCGTCTCCACCGTGCCGCTGGCAAGCACCTGCAGCGCGGAATCATAATCCGGCTCCTCCCCGATTTCCGGCACCAGCTCCGTATGAATAACTTTGCCGTCCTCATTCAGAACGACCAGTGCCCGGGCCAGCAGGCCGGCCATCTGACTGTCAAGAATGCGCAGGCCATAATCACGGCCAAAGTCCAAATTGCGCAACTCTGAAACGGAGATCACATTCTCAAGGCCCTCATCCATATTAAACCGCGCGTGCGCAAACGGGAGGTCCCTGGAGACACACAGCACGTCAGTGTTTTCATGCTTGGTGATTTCCTGATTAAACCGCCGGACCGATTCGGCACAAACCGGGGTTTCCACGCTGATAAAGATGTTTAGTACCAGCTTTCTGCCCTTGAAATCGGCCAATGTGGTGTCTGTCATATCGGTCTTTGTGAGCAGAAAATCAGGCGCCTTTTCTCCCACTTCCGGCAAATCGCCGGACGTGTTGACCGGGTTTCCTTTAAAGGTAATCTGGGCCATTGTATCCTCCTTCAATCAGGTTAAAAAATTCTGGCCAGAAGCTGGCTCAAGGCCATCTTCGGCATTAAACGGATTTTTTTGTTTCGTTCTATTAATTAATTTAACACCGGTTATTGCGCTCGCCAAATCGGGGTGAAAGGCGATTCCTCCATAATTTTTTCCTTTGCCCCCAGAAACGTCTTGTATCCGCCGCTTAAGTTCATGGCGTCAAATCCGTGCTGGGCAAGAATCCGATAACCCACATATCCGCGCAGGCCGATCGCGCAGAACGGGATATAGCGTTTGCGCTTGTCCAGCCGATGCAGATTGTCGCGCAGTTCATTGAGCGGAATATGCAGCGCCCCTTCGATCTCGCCGGCCTGCTCCAGTTCGTCCTTGTTGCGCAGATCAATTAACACATCGTTTTCCGGATCCAGCGCGCTGAATTCATTCCAGTTAATTTTGCGGGCATCGCCCTTGAGCAGATTCGCAGCCACAAAACCCGCAATATTGACCGGGTCCTTGGCTGAAGAAAACGGCGGGGCATAAGCCAGCTCCAGCTCCTCAAGCTGAAAAACAGTCATGGATGCGTGAATGGCGGTAGCCAAAACATCGATGCGTTTATCCACTCCTTCACCGCCAACGATCTGGGCTCCCAGAATTTTGCCGGTGGAAGGCGAAACCAAAAGCTTGACCGCCATCATCTGGGCACCCGGATAATAGGAGGCGTGGGAGCCGGAATGGCTGTAGCTGGCCACATGCGGTATACCATAGTGTCGCAGCATTTTTTCGCTTGCGCCGGTGGAGGCAACCGTCTGCTCAAAAATTTTAACCACAGAGGTTCCCAAAGTGCCCCTAAAAATTGAGCGCCGACCCATGACATTATCCGCTGCAATCCGGCCCTGTTTGTTGGCCGGACCGGCAAGCGGCGTCATGGTCGCATGGCCTGTCAAATAATCGGTCACCTCCACCGCATCACCCACGGCGAAAATATCCGGATCAGAAGTCTGCATTGTGGCAGCCACTTTGACCCCGCCCAGCTCACCGATTTCAAGGCCCGCTTCCCGGGCCAGCCGGTTTTCCGGTTTAACGCCGATGGACAGGATCGCCATATCGCATTCCAGTGCTTCGCCCTTTTCCGTACGCACCACCAGTCGCCCGTTATTTTTCTCAAATGCCGCAATACCGTCTCCCAGTATCAGCCCCACGCCTTTTTCCTTCAGGTGCGCATGCATCAGGCCCGCCATTTCATAGTCCATCGTCGGCATGACCTGCTCCATTTTTTCAACGATTGTGGTTTCAACGCCCCGGAAGACCAGATTTTCCGCCATCTCCAGGCCTATAAATCCGCCGCCCACGACAACCGCGCTTTTGGGTTTTTGCTGATCCACATAAGCCTTGATCCGATCCGTATCCGGAATATTTCGCAGGTTAAAAATATTATCCGCCTCCACCCCGGGAAGCGGCGGCCTGACCGGCTCAGCGCCCGGAGAAAGAATAATTTTATCATAGGCTTCCGTATAGGTTTCCCCGGTTTGATGGTTCTTGACCGTGACCTTCCCGGCTTTCCGGTCAATAGCGGTCACCTCGGTAAACAAACGGACATCGATTTGGTAGCGGGCCTTAAAATCATCCGCGGTGGTAACCAGAAGGTTGTCCCGCTCCCTGATCACCTCGCCGATATAGTAAGGCAGGCCGCAGTTGGCAAATGAGATATACTCGCCCCGTTCGAAAACAACTATTTCAGCCTCTTCGTTTAACCGGCGGGCCCGCGCTGCAGCAGTCGCTCCGCCGGCAACGCCGCCAATCACTACAAGTTTCATTACGTACGCTCCTTTCCAGTGCAATTTCCAGTTCCACCGCACCTAAAACGCCCAACCAAAAATCGTGCGATAGTAAAAATATGGATTTAATCTTCTTCTTTTGACAACTCTGACAAAACTAAGCCTTCCCCGGGAAAAATCAATCGCTCGGCCTCCGGAACCGATCCTTTCGACCCTTGCCAATGGCCGGGTTGGGGCTCAGGCCCTTCCAATGCGGCGGCGGACGGATGACGATCCTTCATCGCCGGATTTTTTCGCAAATCAACACCGGCCACCGGCGCGCTGAACTCAATGGGGATATTATTGGGATCAAATGAATAGATGGAGTGGATAAACCCGTGATCCATCACCTCAGAAACCCAGAATCCGGCTGCCTCCAGGCGCGCCTGAAGATCCCAGAGATCATCGTCGGCTGTCACCCCTATGGAGAGGTGATCAAACGAAAACGGGCCCTTTACCGGCATCCCGTGATCTTTCTCAGGCACGGGACGCACTTCCGGCCATTCAAAAAAAGCGATCATATCCTGTCCGGAAAGTTCAAAAAAATAATGCCGGTAGTTTTGATCCCCGATTCCGGCAACCAGCCGCAGGCCCAAAAGATCCCGCCAGTATCTGATGGTCATATCCATATCGCGCGTGGCAAAGACCAAGTGATTGATCCCTGTAAACCGTCCCATAGACTCCCTCTCAGTGATATATGATTCAATAGATTATTTATCAAACTAATCGTTTTGAAACGAAATTCAAAAGGGGTTTCCTGTTTTTCCGATAAATAACCTGAAAAAGCCGTTGACAATCGTTTGTGGTATTGATATAGAATAATTTAAATAAATTATAAAATTTCAAGTTAGTTGCCAAGGGGTGAAAGGACTCTATCCAGTGAACCGTTATAAATGGTTCAGCCGAGGGTTGCTCCTCATCCTCCTCCTCTGCCACATCACCGCTTATGCGGCTGATTCAGACCCTGCCACAACTCAAGCGGATGACCGTCTCATCTATCTTTTTCCGGAAAGTATGAACTCTTCAGTCAATTTCGGGGTGGGGCTGGGCGTCGCAGATGTGCTGGATGCGGATGAGCGCCGCCGCATCGAGTGCCAAAAAAATTTTCGTAGCCATCTCGCCCCGGATCCCTATCGCGCCGATGAGCAATCCCCTGAAATCAGCACGGTCATGCAGCTGGCCCTTAATCGGTTTCCCTTTTTTTCCGGATTAAAAGAAACAGTTACCCATTTTGAGCGCACCCTGGATGACTATTCCCGGCGCATTATGCTGTCCGGCGAAATAAAGGTTAGGCGGCTGACGGATAACAGCTTTGAGGTAAACGAAAATATCAGCCTGGGTGCCCAATTTGCCACCCAAAAGGACGCTTCCCCGAAGGCCGTAACAAATACCCGCCTCTCCTTTGCCGACCAATTAGCTGTGCGCTATGTGCGCTGGGGGTCCGGGTTCAATCTGGGCAATCGGGAGCTCTCCCTGAACCTGCATCTGGGCGATGCCATCCGATTTACCGCTGCAGCCGGCGAAGATCCCTGGCTCGGCGTGCTATTTACCTTTAAGATCTGATTAGCCGATCTTGCGGGATCAGAGTAAGATTAAGACGGTGTTAGCACATGCCGGTCCGGCACGAAACAGGTGAATTCGCCCTCAAATACCCGGTCCTCACCCCGCCACACAGTGGCCGCCACCAGCCGCCTTTTCCCTTCGGTTTCATGGATACGGGCTTCGGCGATAATTGTTTCATCCGCCTTTACCGGCTTTAAAAACTTGACGCTGGCCGCCCCAAGCACCACGTTCGGATGATTTACCGCAAGCATGGCCGCATAGTCGGCTGCCCCAAAAATGAATCCCCCATGTATCAGCCCGGAATCATCCGTTATCATGGATTCAGTCGTCAAAAACCGCACCCGGCAGTATCCGTCCGCCATTTCAACCGGCTCGCCGCACAGCTGACGATCGATCTGCTGATGGGTATAAATCTCCACAGATAGCCTCCCACGCGAAGATATTGGACCTAAATTGCGACGTCATCAAATGAACGCTTGACATTAGCTGTAAACCCATTTAAAAGTCTGCCTATTATAGCTTTTAACCTGAACAAATGAAACAAAGAATTAAACCATGCCGGATTACCGACATATCAATCGCGAGTTTTTTTGCCGACGCTTCTTTTTTAGCTTTAGAAGCGTCCATCCGGCGGCATAAGCCAATTTTATAATCTTAAGCCCCGGGTGGACATTTTAAGTCCGCCCGGGGCTTTTTTTATGGATAGAAAGCCTCGGGGAGCACCCCGGGGCTTTTTTATTTGACGGCAAATTTAAAAAAGGAGGAAAACTGATGCTGATTGTTCTCAATCCGGAAATCACATCGAACCAGAAAAACCATATTTTAAGCCTTCTGCGCGAAGGCGGCGCGATCGTCAAAGAGATAACCGATGCCGGGCAATCGGTTATCGGCGCCACCGGATCACTTGGAAACGACCCGGCTTACTTTGAACGTTTACCCGGTGTGGAGCGGGTTGTACCGGTGAATACGGCGTTTAAACTGGTCAGCCGGCAGATGCATCCGACGGATACCCATGTCAATGTGGGCAATGTAGTGATCGGCGGCGAGCGGATATCCGTTATTGCCGGTCCCTGTGCCGTAGAGTCACGCGAACAGACCATGGCCATTGCCGAAGAAGTCAAAAAATACGGTGCCGTGCTTTTCCGCGGCGGGGCCTTCAAACCCCGCACATCGCCCTATTCCTTCCAGGGCATGGGCGAAGAGGGGCTTAAAATTCTCGCGGAGGTTCGGGAAAAATACGGAATGAAGGTGGTCACCGAGATCACCACGCCGGCCCAGGCGGACCTGGTAATGAAGTATGTAAATGTTGTCCAGGTGGGCGCCCGGAACATGCAGAATTTTGACCTGTTGAAATGCGTGGGCCGCCTCGGCCGGCCGGTCCTGCTAAAACGGGGGCTTGCGGCCACCATCGAAGAGTGGCTCATGTCTGCGGAGTATATTCTATCAGAAGGAAACGAAAACGTTATCCTGTGCGAACGCGGCATCCGCACATTTGAACCCTATACCCGGAACACACTCGATCTTTCCGCCATCCCGGTGATTAAAAAGCTAACCCATCTGCCGGTTATTATTGACCCCAGCCATGCCACCGGTATCCGGGAAAAAGTAAGCCCCATGGCCCGGGCGGCCATTGCCGCCGGTGCTGACGGTCTGATGATCGAAGTCCATAATGCCCCGGACCAGGCCATGTCCGATGGCGCGCAAAGCCTATACCCCAAGCAGTTCGGCCAGTTGATGCGCGATATCTATGTCATTGCCCCGGTGGTGGGCAAACAGCTTGATTTCGATTATCTGGACAAAGCCCGGGCGGTGAGCCACCTGGAGGCCGCGGATGAGGGGAAAGGACAAAAAGCCGCCTTTTTAGGCGAAATCGGCAGTTACAGCCACAAGGCCTGCGTGCAGTATTTCGGCGACCAGGTCACCCCCATGCCGGTCAATTCCTTCAAAGCCCTGTTTGATGCAGTAAAGGAGGGCAAAACCCACTTCGGCATCATTCCCCTTGAAAACTCGCTGGCCGGCAGCGTCCATGAGAACTACGACCTCCTTTTAGCCTATGACCTGCGGATTGTCGGGGAAATCATGCTCCGGATCCAGCATAATCTGATCGGACAGCCGGGCGCGGATACAAACCGTATCAAGCGGGTCTTCTCCCACCCCCAGGTTTTTCAGCAGTGCCGGCAGTTCCTGGAGCAGCATCCGGACTGGGAAATCGTGTCTGTCACGGATACGGCACGGGCGGTGAAACAGATTAAGGACTCCGGCAATATAGCTGATGCGGCGATCGCGGGCATAGACGCAGCGGACACTTACGGCCTGACTGTTCTTGAGGCGGGCATTGAAACCAACCCCCGAAACTACACCCGGTTCGTGATCATCAGTCCGCAACCCTTAAGCAGCGGTAAAAAGCAGAAGTCCTCCCTTATTTTCTCAACCGGCAACAAGCCGGGCGCCCTGTTTGACACCCTGAAGGTGTTTGCGGATAACCATATCAACCTGGTCAAGCTGGAATCCCGGCCCATTCACGGAAAACCCTGGGAGTACATGTTCTATGTGGATCTTGAGGGCGATATCGAGGCGGAAGCCTTTAAGCCGGTCCTGGAAAAACTTTGGGAAAAGACCGATTATGTAAAAATCCTTGGATCATACTAAATACCATACATGTGATCAAATACGCCGCACAAGAGATCGGTCACCTGATGATTGCCGTCAATGGTACCGGCCAGGCCTTACAAAGCACTGCTCTCCGCCGGGGTACCGGCCTTTTGTTTGGCGTATGCCGGGCCTTCGGCCAGATCCGCGGCAAATTCAGAACCGAGCCCGGACACCCGGGTCTGCGGCAGGGTGACGCAGAAATGCAGGGCCGGGGGGAGCTTCAGGCAGTTAAACCGTCAGCCCCGGGTCTTCATGAAATCATAGATATGAAAGACATCCAGGGTGAATGATATGCTCCGGCGGCACGCCGGAGGCCTCGATTGCCTGGCGGCCGGTTCGAAGCGCACTCTCCCACTATGCCTCGGAATCCTGTTCTGCCCCGCCATGCGGGTGTATCTGCGTAACAACCGGTTCAGCCGCGCAGAAAAGCACCGCCCCGCCATCAGAGACAATGGCGGCCTTTATGCTGCTGCTGCCCAGATCAAAGGCCAGCACATAGCGCGCCGAGCTGTCAGCAGAAGCAGCCGTGGCGGATTCGGTTTGCATGCGAATGTCGGCAGATAATCTTAAATTTCAAGGGATTCAAGATAATCCCGCACATTGGCGAGAGTGGTGAGAAACATCTTGGCGCCGGTCATATAGGTGAATATGTCCTCTTTGTTGCCGCAGATAGACGCAAACTCCGGGCCAATCACGGTTGCCGGCTCCGGCGCTTCCGGGTTTCTGGCCAATGCATCCACATATAAATCCAGGCGGTCCTTTAAAATTTGAAAATAATCAAGGTCCTGCCCGATCATCAGGCCGGTGGTATGGGATAGATTTTGGGCGTAGTCCTGAACTGACCGCCAGTAAAGCTCAAGCAGCGGATTTTTTTTATCACTGTTTTCAAGAAAATAGGAAATGCTCCAGCCCACGGCCACGATTTTAAGTATCTGCAGTTCGTATTCAACCGTCACGCGGTTGATGTCCGCCTCGCTGGAAAGATAGGCCATGAGCCATTTCACATCTTCGCGGTCCACCGCATAGTTAAACAGTTCTTCGCCGGCCTGCTCTATGACGCTTTTTCCCGGGTCGTTGTTTGGGTCTGTCATATGTCTCTTGCTTTATTTTAAAATTATATAAAGATGCCTTTTAATTTGCATCTCTTTGTTTATTATGCAAAAAAATAACACCATACGAATAACTTATAAAATAACCGACATAAAGATGAATGTAAATAGACATCCAAAAAACACCAAAATTGGATACATGCGGAGTGCATATGGAAGAATTCTCCCTGGCCGATCAATCCCGATTGGCTATCCGAACCTTTAAAACTATTGCGGATGCGGCGCTTTTACGCGGCCACTACCGCTTGGGGGGCCGCACCGGAAACACCCTGGAAACCGCTCTTCGGACGTTGAGCCCGGAGATATACGGGGCCATCAATGACAGCCGGAGCATTGAGCTTAAAGGGCTTGAATATGTGATCGACCGCCTGCCCAAGGGCATTGAGGCCTGTCACCGGATCGTGATGACCGCCCGCGAAGACTATCAGGACGCCTCTTTTGAAAAGATCCAGCCCCATAAGCGGCGCCGGGTTTCCTACCGGATCAGCCCCACGGAAATGAGCTTTGTGATCACGCGCGGCCACAGCGAAATCTATGATATCCTGACCCACATGACCTTTATCTATATCGAGGCCAAAAAAATTCACGATAAAATGCGGGATGATTACGGCACCATCACCACGGAATGGGCCACCCTGGAAAAATATCTGGACCGTGTGGAAGGAATGTCAGATGGGGAACTGGATCAGGCCCTGTGGAATCTTAGCCTGCTTCTGGGCCGGACCTTTCACGATACCAAGGCCACCTACACATACCTTGAAAACAACCGGAAATCGCATAATACCAACTCCGGCCTGTTTCATATCATTTACAACCTGGGCCGCTGCGTGGACGGGGAATGCGAGATGGTCAATGCCATAGCCATTCATTTTACCCCATCTTTGAGCAACTGGATTCTAAACCGCATTCATGCCAAGCAATGGGCTTCCGAAATCAAATCCGCCATCTGCCGGATGGGCCTCCAGGACCGGCCGCTGCATATTATCAGCGCCAACATGCATAGTATGATCAACCTCCTTTACGGATATGCGGCGGTCAAAGATAAAAAGGATATATCCGGTGAAACCGACCTTTATGAATTTATCAAAGCCTTAAGGCCCTGCACGGATGAGGTCAAGGCCTTTGCCGAAGCGCACGGCTGGCATATGATTCCGGACCAGAGCGGCTCACAGATCGACTGCCAGCTGATCGACACCCGGGCGCTGCAATCCGTTGAACCCCACCCGGCGCTCTCGTTTCGGAATTCACTGAATGAATCTGAAAAACCGGTGATCCTGGTGATGGATTACGCCTTCGGCGAGCAGGCCTTTGAACTGTTAGATGAACTTTTGTACCCGTGGACCGAGGACGGTAATACCCGGATGTTAAACACCCGCTCTGTATCAATTATCGGAAAAGCCGGTATCCTGCCCGGTGACAAGGGCGATATCATGCTGGCCAATGCCCATGTGCTGGAAGGCACCCCGCATAACTACATCATTTATAACGATCTTTCAGAGGCTGATTTTGATGATTCAATTAATGTATATACCGGCCCGATTGTGACAGTGCTCGGCACATCGCTTCAGAACCGCTATGTATTGAAAAAATTCCAGCACTCAAGCTGGAAGGCGGTGGGGCTTGAGATGGAGGGCGGCCACTATCAGCGGGCCATTAATGCCGCCATCATCCGGGGGCATGTGTCGAAAAATCTTAAAGTCCGATACGGCTACTACGCATCAGACAACCCCTTAAAAAGCGGCCAGACCCTTGCTTCCGGAAGTATGGGCGAGGCAGGCATCAAGCCCACCTATATGATCAGCAAGGTGATCCTGAAAAAAATC
The DNA here is from genome assembly GCA_034520365.1 of Desulfobacterales bacterium. NCBI lineage: Bacteria > Pseudomonadati > Thermodesulfobacteriota > Desulfobacteria > Desulfobacterales > Desulfobacterales bacterium. The sequence goes on along the minus strand of JAXHNP010000002.1, from coordinate 204,231 downwards.
CTCACCTAGTCTTTTCTGGATTCCATGGCCGCGGTGCGGGCATCGATCTGCCATGTGATAAACGGGGAGAGGACATAAAGCGCCATCTGTAAAAATACCAGGTAACCGAAATACGGGGTGAAGACGAAAATCAGCATCAGAACCAGATTCACCCAGGTAAACCAGGGGTTTCTGTCCATGAACCGGCCGATGTGAATATATTTTACCGGATACAGGTTCATGATCAAGGCGCTAAAAAACATCAACCCGTAAGAAAACACCGCGATCCCGTTTCCCCAATCCGTTCCCATAATATCGCCGCGGCTTAGGATCAAAAGCGGGGCGGTCACAAACAGAGCGCCCGCCGGTGTGGGCATCCCCTTGAAAAACCCGGGGATCGGGCTTCTGTCCGTGGTAAAATAGATGAGGCGGGCAAAGCCGGCCAGCACGTAGACAAGGGCGGGAATCGCCGGGGTAAGCCCGAACAGGCCCGTTTCGGGATAACCCGACAGGCATATGTAAAAAATCCAGCCCGGGGCAATGCAGAAACTCACCCCGTCGGCAATATCATCCAAAATGCCGCCAAGGGTGACATTCTGCATATGGGAGGTGCCGGGCAGCGGCTCGGTCAGCCCCAGTTTTCTGGCCATGGCCCCGTCAAGCTTGTCAAATATGGCCGCGCCGATCAGCAGCAGATAGGATTCTGTGAATTTGCCCTGGTAGGCAAAAAAAACCGCCAGCATCCCCATCATGGCATTCATCACGGTGAGCGCATTGGGAAAGACGGAGAGAATCCGGCGCCGGAGGAGTTCATCATCCTCACACAGGGCATCCAGACAGTAATTGCCGTATTTTCGGCAATACCCGGCAATAGAGCCGAAATTGATGATCAGAAAAAGGATTTCAATGACAAACAGATGGCGCACCGGCAGGGTGCCCAGCCAGGTCAGTGACTCGTAAATGCCGAACAGCGCTCCCGGGGCGGGAATATAAAACGCATGCACATACAGCAAAAGGCCCAGCGGGGCGGCCACAATGGTGCGCAGCCGGTTGAGTTCCCGCAGTCCGGGCTCCTGTCCATACTGCGAGGCAAAATCGCGCATAAACCGGGCAAAATTATCCCGTACCAGAACGGTTACACAGACAATCAGAATAAATATGGCGTGCAGCAGTTCCAGCCGGGTATGCTCGGGAACGCTAAAGAGCAGCCGCCACATCATACCCACCGCCACCAGCGGAAACACGATCGAATAGACGATCCGGTCCATGATCCGGTCGGCCAGCTGGGCAAATGCGGTATTTCGGCTGAACCGGGCCGCAAACCAGCCATCCACCAGATCAAACATCATCGAGGCAAACAGAAACAGCGCACCGGTGGAATAGAGCCAGGTATTGCGGGTCAGCATCACCCCAATGGCGCACACCATACCGGCAAACACCAGCGGCGGCCGGCCATATACGAGGATCAGGGTGATCCGTCTCGATATTTTGGGGTTTTTGAACATATCGGCCAGGTTAAACGGTTCAAATGACTTCTGATTGTATTGCCCGGGATTTGAAATTTATCTGCTTCTTCCGGCACTTTACTTACAGAAAGGGGCCGATGTAAAGCTAAAAAAGGTTGTCAACGTATAAAACCCTACAGCTGGGAGCGCTCGCCTAAATTGCCATACCGATGGTAGTTATTGGAAACCGCCTGTTCCTGGATATACTGCAGCAGCTCCAGCCGGCCCTCCATGTAGACGGGCGCCCGGGACACGTAAAACCCGGTTTCCGCCGCCTTCTCATAAACCGCCTTGGGCACCCGCTCCGGTGCGGCATAGCGGATACGGTGAATCTTGGCAATGATGCCGCAGAGCTCTTCATCGGTCTGCTCCGCCACCAGCGCATCCTCGACCAGACGTTCTCCCTCCTTGCCGTTTAAAAATTCGGTTACCCGGCTGGAAAGCCCGGGCGGGAGGCTGATAATCGGATTGCACCGGGCAATGCGGGCCGCCGCGATTCGGGCCAAAACCTCGAAGAGCGAATCATCCGGATGGATGCGGATAGCCACCCGGCCTTTGGGCAGATAGCGGAAATGGTTGTCCTGCCCGCGCAGGTTGAAAAAATCATGTTCCCGGCCGAACTCATTTTCCCATTGATATACGTAACTCTTGATGGCCCGCACGGCCTTTTCCATATCTTCGGCGATGTCTTCGGAAAAGCGGTGCCACCGGCAATCGATTTCCCACTCATTGGCCAGCCGCAGAAGCCGGGTTTCTTTCTGGATATCGCCGAACGCCGGATATCCGGTTTCCCGGACATCCATAAACTGGTACACGTAGTTTGGGCTTCCGGCCTTAATGCCCGCGCCCAGGGCGGACTTGCCCATGCCGCCGAACGGCTGGCGCAATACAATTGCCCCGGTGGTCCCTCTGTTGATGTAGAGGTTGCCCGCCTTGATACTGGATTTCCATTTTCGCTGCTCCCGCCGATCCAGGCTCTCTAAGCCCGAGGTCAGTCCGTAGCCGGGCTGGTTGACCAGTTCAATCGCATGATCCAGGTTTTCCGCCCGCATCGCGCCTATCACCGGGCCGAAGAACTCGGTCATGTGGGTATAGCTGCCGGGCTGCACATCCCATTTGATTCCCGGGGTCCAGAGATAGGGATTATCCCCGATCTGCTCCGGCTTTAAGGCCCAGGATTCGCCTTTCTCAAGGGTGGTCAGTGCCCGCAGGAGATCGCCCTTTGGCGGGGAGATAATCGCCCCCATCTTATTCTCAAACTCCCAGCAGGAGCCGGTTTTATAGCTTTTGGCCGCATCCACAAGCTGCCGGCGGAACTCCTTGTCATCATAGACCTCCTTTTCAAGAATCAGAAGCGAGGTGGCGCTGCACTTCTGACCGGAGTTTGAAAACGCGGAGTGGATAATGTTTTTAATCGCCTGATCCCGGTCGGACATGTCGGTGACGATGGTGGCGTTCTTGCCCCCGGTCTCCGCGGCCAGCTGGATATCCGGCCGGTCATTTAATATCTGCATCCCGGTTTCCGTGCCGCCGGTCAAAATGATGTAGTCAATATCCGGATGATTGGTCAGCCGGCTGCCCACCTCCCCGCCGGAGCAGGGAACAAACTGCAGCGCATTTTTGGAAACCCCGGCCCGGTAGAAACACTGGACCAGCTCCCAGGCTGTAAGCACCGCCGCAGACGCCGGTTTAAACAGCACCGTATTGCCGGCCGCAAGGGATGCCGCCACCCCGCCGCAGGGAATGGCAATGGGAAAATTCCAGGGCGTCAAAACCAGCCCCACGCCTTTGGGCGCGCATGTCAAATTGGGCGCATCTTCATAAATATGGGCCGTATGCGCATAGAGTTCAACAAAGTCGATGGCCTCGGACACCTCGGGATCGCTTTCGGTAAAAATCTTGCCCCAGTTGGCAGAGGCCGCGCCGATCAAATCGCCCCGGGCCTTTCGGATTTCATGGGCCGCGCGGTCTAAAATCCGGTGGCGCTCATCCAGACTTTTCTGCCGCCAGCCGTCCGGGTCCTGCCGGGCAATTTGAACCGCCCTGTCAATATCCTCGGCACCTGCCATGGCATACTTGGCCGTGACGATCCGTTTGCCGCCCTTTTCCTCATACCTCGGCACATCTATGATTTCTCTGGTCTGGCATTCCTCAAAACGCTCCTCCCCGGCCACCACAACCGGGACCTGGATGGGCGCATCCGCCCCGCTTTTCATCCATTTATCCCGGATAGTCTCCGCCCATATCCGGTTGGCGCTTATGGCCCAGTCCGTATCCGGCTCATTGGTGAAACGACCCGTCCAATAGGAGCCCATGTTTTCGTCAAATACTTCCGTATTCCGGTCCTGGACCCGATTGGGGGTATCCGGCGCCTGCGCGATCTGCCGGCAGGAGGCCAGGAACTGATTGCGCAGAAACCCCCATGCCTCGGAATCGGTGGTGAGATGCGGGGCGTATCTCAAAAAGTTCTCCGGTGATGTGTTCTCATCCAGACGGCGGATCAGATAGGCGATGGCATTGATAAAATCCTCCCTAGCGGCCACCGGCGCGTACAGGAGGATGTCCTTGACGCTCTCCTGAAGGGACCGGCGCACATGATCGGCCATCCCCTCAAGCATCTCAAACCAGAAATAGTCGGTCACGGCCAGGGCATGGCCCAGTTCATGGGCATAGGCCAGTTCGAAGAGGTTATGAGAGGCCACGCCCAGGTGCACGGCCCGGATATTCTCCGGCTGCATGGCATACTGCAGCATCCGCTTGTAGTTGGCATCCACATCCAGTTTGTTGTCATAGGGGGCGAGCGGCCAGTTAAAATGCGAGGACTCGATCTGCTCCACCTCCATGTTGGCACCCTTCACAATCCGAAGTTTGACCGGCGCCCCGCCATTTGCCACCCGCTCTTTGGCCCATTCCGTTAATTTCTGCTGCAGCCTGTATGCATCCGGCACATAAGCCTGCAGCACGATGCCTGCGGAATAATCTTTGAACTCATCCTTTTCAAGCGTTCGGACAAACGACTCATAGGTGATATCAAGATCCCGGTATTCCTCCATGTCCATATTGACGATCTTAGGCACCTGCTCCCCGGACTTTCGGGTAAAAAAATTCTCTTTGGCCACCCGGATAAGCTTGGTCAGCCGCTCCACCATGACGGATACGGTGTGCTCGAACGCCAGCGATGAAATCTGGGAATACAATGTGGAGATTTTAACCGAGATGTATTCAATATCCGGGTCCCGCATATCCTGAATATAGGTATCCAGCCGGCGCCGGGCCTCCTCTTCCCCTAACAACGCCTCGCCCAGGTGATTGATATTCATCCGAACGCCCTGGGCTTTTCTTTTCTCAAGATGGGTGTGCAGCGGCTTATGCTCGCCGGGGATAATGGCCCGGGATGAAGACATGCGCATCTTATCGACCATCCGCGGTACGGATACATCCGGAAAATACCGGCCCAGTCCCATAAACATCTGAATCAGCAGCCGCTCCACCCGGGAAAAAAAGTTGGGAACCCCGTATTCGCGGAGCAGATGATTGACCTGGTCCGCCACCCGGTCATTGTCATGGGAGCGGAAGCACTGATCGATCATCCGGGTGAGCACCACCTTGTCTAAAGGATTGGTAAGGAGATGGCGCATCTGCTCCTGGATGGCCTTTTCTTCTGAGGTCAGCAGCCGGTTGGCCCGATCCTGCCATTGGGCGGCCAGATCCACGGCTTGCTGTTCAATTTTTTGATAATCAATGGTATTCGTCATTGTGGTGGCTCCGTTAAAAAATATGGCTATCCCGCGCCGCCCAGGTAAGCCTGGACCACATCCGGATCTTCAAGCAGGGCGCCGGCCGTATCAGACATCACAATATTGCCGACCTCCATGACATAGCCGCGATGGGCGAGTTTTAAGGCAATTCGCGCATTCTGCTCCACTAGAATCACCGTGACGCCGGCCTCATTGATCTGGCGGATGGTTTTAAATATCTGGCGCACCAGCACGGGCGCAAGGCCCAGGCTTGGCTCATCGAGCAGCAAAAGCCTGGGGTTTGACATAAGCGCCCGGCCAATGGCGAGCATCTGCTGCTCTCCGCCGGAGAGCGTGCCGGCCAGCTGGTTCTGCCGCTCCTTTAACCGCGGAAACAATTCAAAAATCCATTCCAGGCTGTTTTTAATCCGCTGCGGATTCTTCGAAGTAAATGCCCCCAGATTCAAGTTTTCCTGAACCGTCAGGGTGCCAAAGACCCGTCGGCCTTCGGGTGCCTGGGTTATCTTTTTGGCTACCACTTTATAGGAGGGCAGCCGGTGGATGGCCTCGCCCGCAAAATACACCTCCCCGGCCCGGGGCTTGACCAGCCCGCAGATGGCGTTCAGCGTGGTGGATTTGCCCGCGCCGTTGGCGCCCAAAATGGTGACGATCTCACCCTCACCCACTGTCAAATCGATCCCGTGAAGGGCGCGGACATTGCCGTAGTTGACCTCCAGATTTTTAACTTCAAGCAGCATCCCAAGCGCTCCTACAAATCATCGTTTTCATCCTCACTGCCCAGGTATGCTTCAATCACGAGCGGATCCTGCTTGACCGCCTCGGGGACCCCTTCGGCGATTTTCTTGCCGTATTCGAGGACCACCAGGTATTCACAGGCCTTCATCACCAGGCTCATGTCGTGTTCGATCAAAAGCACGGTAATACCCCGATCCCGAATCCGGAAAATCAGATCCACCAGCCTGGCGGTCTCCTGTTCGTTCATACCGCCGGCCGGCTCATCCAGAATGAGCAGTCGGGGGTTGGAAGCCAGGGCCCGGGCGATTTCCAAAAGCCGCTGGTTGCCGTATGAAAGGTTTCGGGCCAGATTCCTTGCCTGCTCAGCGAGCCCCACGAATTTAAGCTCTGCAAACGCTTTTCCCATGGCCCGGCGCTCCTCTTGATACTGCCAGGGCATCCGGAACATGGCTGCCAGCGCCCCGGATTTAATGCGGCAGTGATAGCCTGAGAGCACATTTTCCATCACCGACATATTGGCAAACAGCCGGATGGTCTGAAAGGTCCGGGCGATGCCCAGTTTGACGATCTTATGGGTGACCCGATTGGTAATATCCTGATCCTCAAAAACGATACTCCCGCCGTCCAGTTTGTAATTGCCCGTAATCAGATTAAATACCGTGGTCTTGCCCGCCCCGTTCGGCCCGATCATCCCGAACACCGAGCCTTCCGGGATATCAAAAGAAACCTTATCCACGGCCACAAGCCCGCCGAATCGCTTGGTGGCATTGTTGACGCTTAGCAGGTTCATAGGGACACCTCGCTTTCGTCAAGCGATTCCACCGGATACTCGTGCGGCTTTGGCGGCAGAATCCCTTGCGGCCGAAAAACCATCATGGCCACCAGAGCCAGCCCGAAAATCAATAACCGGTACTGCTGAAGCCCCTGGAATATCTCAGGCAGACCGATAATCAGGATTGCGCCCAGAAGCACGCCCGGGATGCTGCCGGAGCCGCCCAGAATCACGATCATGAACATTACCACAGACTCCCAGAAGGAAAAGGATTCCGGTGAGATAAAGGTGATTTTTGAGGCATACAGGGTGCCGGTCATGCCCGCCCAGAACGCACCCAGCACAAAAGCGGCCAGCTTGTATCCGGCCGTGTTGATCCCGCTGCCCTCCGCAGCGATTTCATCGGAGCACAAATATTTCAGCGCCCGGCCGAACCGGGAGTGCTCCAGCAGATAAAAAAGCAGAATGGTGACCGCCAGAAACCCGGTGACGAGATAAAAAAACTGGCCCGTATGCACGATCCCGTTGATGGAATACCCGAAAATACTGGGGCTCGATATCCCGAAAATACCGTTGGCGCCGCCGGTTATGCCGAATACATTGTTAATCAGCGCAATCCGCACGATCTCCACCATTCCGATGGTGACAATCAGAAGGTAATCCCCCCGCAGGTGGATAATGGGCTTTGCCACCACCAGAGCGAAAAGACCCGCCATGATCCCGGCCAGCGGCATCAGCCAGAGCACGGGAATGCCGTAGGTGGTGTTGATAATGGCAGTGGTGTAGGCGCCGATGGCGTAAAACGCGGCATGCCCCATATGAAACATGCCCCCGTAGCCCAGAATGATATTTAAGGACAGGCCCAGAACCGCATATATGGCCACGTTGTTTAGCACATCGGTCCAGTAGTTGTTCAGATACAGCGGCGCGAATATCCAGAACACCACCACCAGGGTATAAACCGTTTTTCGAATCTTTGTCCTGGCATCAGTCATGATGGACTCTTAAAAAGTCGATTTTGAGACGGCAAAGAAAAAAGTTCAAGATCGCGGCGCGCAAATCCCGAGGGATGCAGCGTACTGATTCGTACGTGAAATCCCGAGGGATGCAGCGCAACAAAGATATTGGACTTTTTACGAAGCCGTCAGTCATATTTTTTCCGCCACCCGTTCGCCCAGCAATCCGGTGGGTCGAACAATCAGAATCAGTATTAACACGCCGAAGGCAATCGCATCCTTCCAGGCCATGGAGATATAGGCCGCGCCCAGGGCCTCGATCACGCCAAGGAGCAGGCCGCCCACCATGGCGCCGGGGATGTTGCCGATCCCGCCTAAAATCGCAGCAGTAAATGCCTTGAGTCCGTAAATCCAGCCCATGGTGAAATTTATCTGACCGTAATAAAGCCCCACCATCACGCCGGCCGCCCCGCCCAATGCCGGGCCGATGAAAAACACCAGCATGATCACGCGGTCCACATTGATTCCCATCAGCCGGGCCGCATCCTGGTCAATGGCCGCCGCCCGGATGGCCGTGCCGATTTTTGTCTTCTGGATAAACGTGTACAGCGCCACCATGAGGATAATACAGCTGGCAAGAATGATAACCCGCATCACCGGTATGGAAAGGCCGAAAATGTGGATGGCCTGGGAGGTCAGAATGCCATGCGGATAAACCTTGGGATTGGGGCCGTAAACCAGCATAACCGTGTTGGAAAACACAATGGATGCGCCAAGCGCCGAAACCACGGCCGAAAGCCGCGGCGAGGTGCGAAGCGGCTTATACGCCGCCCGATCAAGCAGGATTCCGATCACTCCAACCAGCCCCATGGCCATCACGGATAAAAGCAGCACGCCCGCGACCGGCCCCAGATGATCGGTCAGGGAAAGCGAAGTCAAAAGGGTCAGCCCAAGATATGCGCCGATGGTAAACAAATCGCCGTGGGCAAAGTTAATGAGCTTTAACACACCGTAGACCATGGTATAGCCCAGGGCAATCAGGGCATAAATCCCGCCCACCGCCAGCCCGTTGGTCAATTGGGTAAAAAATAATTCCATGGATTCGTATCCCGAATGCGCGTACTCGTACTCGTACTCGTGCTCGTAATCGGCTTTGAATTTTTTCGAGCACGATTACGAGTACGAGCACCGTCCCGCTCGCGCGGGACTGAGTACGATCAGTTACTTAGAATAAATCCAATATCTTTAATCTTACTCCTGCAGAACGAAATTGCCCTCTGCATCCACTTTATACACCCGGTAGACATCGCCCACCCGGTCGCCTTTGTCATTAAAAGAGATCGTTCCGGTCAGCCCCGAGAACGCTTTCAGCTCGTTATGCAGATAATCGGCGATTTTATCGGAATCCGTGGATTCGGTTTCCTCAATGGCTTTTACCAGCACGCGGAATCCGTCACCGGCAAGAACCGCCCAGATGGAGCCGGGGGTTGCGTTATACCGCTTTTTATAGGCATCCAGAAATTCCTGGGCTTCCTTGGTCGGCAGGTCCTGGGGAACCGGTGGAGAGAGGAAATAAAAGCCCTGGGCGGCTTTTTTGCCGGCGATTTTGACCAGATCCGGGTTGTTGTTGGCATCACCGCCGATAAAGGGTACGTCCCAGCCCATCTCCATTTTCTGGCGAAGCAGCATGCCGGCCTCGGGATAATAGCCGGTAAAGAATACCACATCCGGTTTTGTGGCCTTTATCTTGGATAGAATCGTATTATAATCCTGCTCGCCCGGGGTCAGCGCATCAAAGAACACCACTTCGGCGTCCTCGTCGTCTAGCCTGCCCTCCGCTTCATCCGCCAGCCCTTTGGCGTATGTCGTATTGTCATGCAGGATAGCCACTTTTTTATACCCTTGATCCATGATGGTCTCAACAGCCACACGCCCCTGCTCATCATCGCGCGGGCAGGTGCGGAAAAAATACTTGAGCCCCTTTTCGGTCAGCCGGATGGCTGTTGAGCCATTGGCAATCTGGATGATTTTGGCGGAAGCGTAAATATTCTGAGAGGCTTCGGTAATCGATGATCCATAGGTGCCGATCACCCCCGCCACGTCCTGTGTGGCCAAACGCTGGGCGGCCAGGGCCGCGGTTCGCGGATCACCGCCGTCATCGCCGATGACAATTTCCACGTCCTTGCCTAAAAGCCCGCCGTCGTTGTTGACCTGATCCGCCAGCAGCTCAAGGATCTGCTTCATGTCCTGGCCCTCACTGGCCCATGAACCGGTGAGCGGGCACATCAAACCGATTTTAAGCGTGTCTTTCGCCAGTGCTGGTGCAGCGAACAAGAAACTCACCGCTATAAGAATTGACAATAGCTTTTTCATAAACATCCCCTTTCCTCAAAATTGTCTTTAGTTAATTACGGCTTAAACGATATCGCTTTATTACCCGGCCGAATCCTTTGAGTCAATTGCAATTTTACGTCTTTGCGGCAGGTTGAGGGCTCGGATTTCAACTTATATTAACGTCTAATCCTCGACCTGCAACTTCCCGGTCTGCTGCAGCACACTGCCGGCAATGATAAAAATAAGCCCGATAACGGTTGAAAGCCGGATAAGCTCACCCACGAAAATCCTTATAAAGACCAGCGACAAAAACGGGGAGAAAAAAATCAGGGTACTCACCCGGGCTGTGCTGCGGGTTAGTTTCAAGGCATTCAGCCAGAACACGAACGTGATCCCCATCTCAAACACGCCCACATAAGCGGCCCCGATAAACCCGTGCAGGGTATCGGGAAACGGATCGGAAAAAATCAGGCAGGCAATCAGGATAAATGGAAAGCCGAACACGAAATTTAAGAATAGCCCGGCCGCGGGATCGTTCTCATCCCGGGTGTTATATATCCAGTAAAGGGCCCATATCACCGTACTGCCGAGTGCCAGGGCGACCCCGAGGCCGTTTGAGAATTCAAGGGCCTTTAAGTCGCCGTGGATCGAGATCACCACCACGCCGAAGTAGCTTATAAAAATAGCCAGCAGCTCCCGAACACCGATGCGCTGCTTTAAAAGCGGAATGGACAGAAGGCTTAAGGTAATGGCCCATGTATAATTGAGCGGCTGGGCTTCCTGGGCGGGCAGCAGATCATAGGCAGCGAACAATACCGTGTAATAGAGAAACGGATTCAAAAATCCGAGCCCGGCCGCCTGCATCAGGGATCTGGCGCGATAGCGGCGGAGCAGGTAAATTTTACCCTGAAAAAAAAGCACCCCGAAAAGGCAGATAATGGAGACCACGTCCGCCCAAAGCAGAAGCTGAAGGGTGGTGAGGTGCCGCAGGGATAATTTAAATGCCGATGCCACAGTAGACCAGATAAGCACTGCGGCAAAGGCGTATAGATAGGCTTTTTGCTGTCGGGTCATGAGGCGTTTTCCCGTGAATCTATGAAGTTTTGAATACCGCTGAAGACGCCTGCCCTATCAGAAAGCTTTTAAAACAGCAACCATTCTCGGCCTGTATAAACAAATTTTAAATTTACTTTCGCACCGTCCTATTGTTATAATTTGGCATTTGGCGGATGCGCTATCGCTTATCCGCCCTACTGATTCGTACTCGTGATCGGTTTTTAATTTTTTCGACTACGATTACGAGTACGAGAACCGTCCCGCTTGCGCGGAACTGAGTACGAGACGTTATTTAAAAGGAGACCTGAACATTTTATGACACAAGACAGCCCCTTTTCGCCGCTTGGCTATCAAATTGAAATCGAACCCGACCTTTCGCGCAAGGATTTTACCGGCACCGTTCAGATCCATCTGCATGCGGACCAACCTTCGCAGATGATCGAACTGAACCTCCTGGACATCGCGGTCCGCCGCTGCGCCCTGATCCGATCCGATACGCTGGTTGACTGCCCGTTCACGGTCAATCCGGCGGATGAAACCCTCCGGATCGAGCTGCCAGAGCCTATGCACGGGGATATATCGCTTAAAATCGACTATCACGGCGAGATCAATCAGTCCATGGCCGGATTTTATCAAAGCCATTACACGGCGGACGGCCAGAAAATCCCCATTGCCGTCACCCAGTTCCAGGAGAGTGATGCGCGCCGGGCGTTTCCCTGCATGGACCATCCGGTCCACAAAGCTCGCTTTACGGTCAGCCTGATTGTCGATGCCCACTTGACCGCAATTTCCAATACGCCCATTGACGATCAAACCACCCTGGAAAACGGCAAAACAAAAATCACCTTTCAGCAGACCCCGCAGATGTCCACATACCTGCTCTTTTTCGGGGTCGGCGATTTTACGCATCGACCCGGCGCGATTGACGAGCGGGTTCGAATCGTCTGGCTGCCCGGAATGGCGGATGTGACGGAATACGGTCTGCAATTCGGGGAAAAGGCGCTTCAGTACTGTGAATCCTCTTTCGGCATCCCCTATCCCCTCCCCAAAATGGATCTCATCGCGGTACCGGATTTTGCCTTCGGCGCCATGGAAAACTGGGGCGCCATCACGTTCAGGGAAAATCTCCTCCTCTATGATCCGGAAATTACCAGTGCCGAGGCGGAAGAACGGATATGCGAGGTAATTGCCCATGAAATCGTACACCAATGGTTCGGCAACCTGGTCACGCCTTCGGACTGGCAGTACCTTTGGTTAAACGAGTCCTTTGCCACCTATTTCGGATTTGGCGTGGTGGACCATTATCATCCGGACTGGCAGATATGGGATGAATTTTTGGCGAGCCAAACCGCGCCGGCCATGGCCCGCGACGGCCTGACCGACACCTCAGCCATTGAAATCTCAGGCGGCAGCCATGTGGTAATAAACAGCAGCACCGCCCCCATCATTTACAGCAAAGGCGGAAGCGTGCTGCGACAGGTGGAAGGCTACCTGGGCAGCGAAGCCTTCCGGAACGGCCTCAACCATTACCTCAGCCAGCATGCCTACGACTGCGCGGCCAGCCAGGATCTCTGGATGGCGCTTGAAACGGTATCCGGCCAGCCCATATCAGAGATGATGCGCGCCTGGGTGTCCACCCCGGGCCACCCGCTGGTCATTGCCAGCCGCTCCAATGGCCGGCTGTGGCTTCAGCAGCAACAATTCACCTATATGAATAAAGCCTCGGATGCGGTGTGGCCGATTCCGCTCCTGATCCGGGTATTTGAAGCGGACGGCACCTCGCGCGTTGTGACGCAAATGATGGACACCCGGGAGATGCACCTTGATATCAGTCCCGATGCGGCAGCCTACAAGATCAATGACCGGCAGACCGGGTTTTACCGCACCGCCTATGACGATCCCCAGAATTTCGAGGCATTATGCCGTCTGATCCGCCGAAAACAGATCCCGGCAATTGACCGCTGGGGCATTGAAAACGATGTGTATGCCATGGTCAAGGCCCGGCAGTACGGAGTTGATCAATATCTTAACTTTATATCCGAGTTTTATGCGGAGGATACCCCCCTGGTACTCTCATCCGTGTTCAGCCATTTGTTTGAACTCTTTCTTTTGCTTCAAGGGCCGGCTCAGGAAAAAGCAGCCGGACAGGCCCGCCAATGGATTGCTGAGACCATCCAGCGCCTTGGCCTGGTGCCCGGGGATCAGGAACCGCACGGGCGGCTGCGGCTGCGCAGTAAGGCCTTGCAGATGGGAGCGTTTCTGGACATACCGGAGGTTATCACCGCCGGGTCGGCGCATTTCGAGCGTTTGTTAGATGGCGAAAAACTGGATCCGGATATCCGCCGGGCGGTTATGCAGACAGGTGCCCGGGCATCCGGGGACAAAGCCTATGAATGGTTTACCCGGCAGCTGGCCTCAGTTAGCAGCGAACAGGAACGAATCAACATTTTGATCGCCATGGGCTGCTTCAAAGAAAGCGAACAGATCCATAAGGCGCTGGCCTACATCATGGAAAAAACCCCGGCGCGCAACAAGTTCATCCCGGTGACCCAGATGGCCGGAAACCCGAATGCCATTCCCTTGCTCTGGGAGTGGTACACTAAAAGCTGCCCGGCGCTTAAAAACATTCATCCCTTGATCCATGAACGGATCATCGGGGCGATTATTCCGGCATGCGGTATGGATCGCCCGGATGCGGTGAAAGCATTTTTTGACAGCGCGTTTGACACTTCTGATCCGGCCGCACCGGTAATTCGAATGGCGTTTGAAAAACTTGAGATCAATCGGCGGCTGCGGGCGGCTGATTAAATTCCTTTAGCTCGTTTTTAACCGCCTGGCCGAGCTTATCCAAAGTAAACGGTTTTTTCAAAAAGGCGCCGGCGCCCAGCTTCTGGACTTCGAGAATCCGCTCGGTCTCTGAATAGCCGCTCACGATAAGGGTCTTTTGTTCCGCCCGGCTCTCAATAATTTTTCTGTATGTGTCAAGCCCGTCCATGCCCGGATCCATGATCATGTCCAGCACAATCAGGTCCGCGGACTGCTGTCCCAGAAATTTCACCGCCGCCTCGCCGCTGGATACCGTCTCCACGGTGTAGCCCAGGGCCGCCAGCATGCTGGAGGTGATCTCCCGCTGCTCCTTGACATCATCGATCACCAGCACCGACTCCCCGTTTCCCATGTAATCATCAATGGGCAGTACCTTCTCCGCATTCCGAATATTCCGGGTGGCCGGGAAATAGAGCGTGACGGTGGTCCCGGCCCCGGTTTGGCTCTTGATATCAATATAGCCGTGGTGATCCCGGACCGCGCCCCACACCACGGCCATCCCCAGGCCGGTGCCGCTTCTGCCCATTTTTTTCTTGGTGTAGAAGGGTTCGAATATATGCTCCAGATCCGTTGACGACATACCGGAGCCGCTATCCGAAATCCTGAGACAAATGTAGTCCCCCTCTGCAACGGTTTCATAGCCGTTAATGGGTCTGTCCACATAGCAGTTATGGGTTTCCACCGTAATCGAACCCTCATGTTCGATGGCTTCGGCGGCATTGGAAATCAGGTTCATGACCGTTTTTGACAGATGCACGGGCGAGCCCATTATATTGAAAAGATCTTCACCCAGACGGCAGCGGATAGCAACCTGCGGATGATAGGAGCGGAGCTTATGGCATTCCGGACTTTTCAGGTATTGTTCGATGATCTCGTTTAGGTTAACCGGCTCAATCTCCGCCACTCCTCTTCTGGCCAGGGTTAAGAGATCCTGAACGATGGTGACCGCCTTTTTGCCGGACTCCTGCATGGTCAGGATGGGGCCGCGCAAATCGCTGTCCTCGGCAACCTGCATCAACAGAAGATCCGGATAACTAACAATACCGGACAAAATGTTGTTTAAATCATGGGCCACCCCGCCGGCCAGTGTGCCCACGGCCTCCATTTTCTGTGCGCGCTGGAGCTGGGCCTCAAGATGCTTCTGATGGGTGACATCAGATAGAATCACCACAATGGAATCCTGGCCATCATCTTTGACCCGCACGAATTTCATTTCAACCAGCTTATTATTGACCATCGCCGGCTCATCAAGTGCCGCATGCTGCTGCGGTCCGCCGGTCATCTCCAAACATTCGGCAATGCGGTGATGATCTTCCGGACTAAAAAGCGTTATGAAATCAGTTGAAAGCAGCTCTTCCTCGGACACCCCAAGTATGGCAATGACCGCCTGATTGGCGTAAACGATGCGGTTGTTCCCGATCAGCTCCAGAAAGCCCTCGGAAATATGATCCAGGGTAATCTCGTAGTGCTTTTTGGAGGCCAGGAGTTCTTTGGTAATCTCACGCTCATAAATCTCGTCAGACCCCAGAACCTTGCCCCTTAACTCGGCGGCGCGCCCCTGTTCAAGATCTTTTATAATCCGCAGCACATGGGACGACATTTTATCAAACGGGCTCTTGGCGATTACCATATCCGCCTGGCAATCCTCTACATGGAGCTTTTCCTCGGCGGCAATGGCGGACATGACCACCAGGAAGGCATCCTTGAATCCGGGCATACTGCGGATGATCCGGCACAGCTTCTCACCGCTGATATTGGGCATGACCAGATCAATAAAAAAGATATCAATGGCCGCGGTCTGCATCACCTCAATCGCGGAAATCCCGTCTGAGGCGGTCAGCACTTCATATCCATGTTTTTCGAGTAAATTGGACATGAATTTCAACATCAGCGGATGATTATCCACCACCAGAACTTTCTTCATGCCCGCCTTTCCGGATTCTATCACCTGATCGCCCAAATAAACTCCTCAAGTAATGCGCAAAATTTACGGATTAACTGATCCGCCGCCTGCCACTGGCTGTTTCTAATGGCCGTTTCAATTTCACCGGCAATTTCTGAAAATTCCTCCAGCTTCATATTCAATGCCGCCCCTTTTAAGGAATGGGCAATAGCCGATGCCTCCGCGCGGGCATTAGCCGAAATTGCCGATTTCAAACTTTCCAGCTCGGCGTTGCTGGTATCAGCAAACAAACGGGCCAGGTCCATATATTCATCTTCTGTCAGCCCCAGTTCGTGCGCCAAAATTTTTAATCTCATGACATTCTGAACCCATCTGGCATGGATACCCCTTAACATAGATCCGGCCTGATATAAATTCTTTTTCCGGTGCAGTGCCCATCTTTCCGCTCATCAATGGTCACGGAACGATCCAAACCGCCCGATCCTGAATTTTCTGAACCATCGTCCCGGCCACCCGGCCCATGAATTGACTGGCACTCATCCCCCGCTTGCCGATCACTAGCGTTCCGAAATCGCCTTTATGCAGTTCTTCGACGATGGCGTTGGCCGGGGAAAGACGTTTTTCAATCTGCCGGAATTGGACCTGCGAATCCGTAAAGCCGGCATCTTTCAGCATATTCATCGCCTGAACCTGAAAGTCGGTCAAGCATCGCTGATCGGCATTTTCCATGGCCTGTTTGAGATTATCCGTTTCCATATCGCCGAGATCCATCTCACAGAAATCGCCAAAACGCGGTTTTACATGCAGAAGCTCAATTTTTGGCTCTTTAGTTTCGGACAAAATAAACACCGCATGGTCCAGGGCGCGCAGGGAATTGACCGACCCGTCCACGGCAATCAGCACATGGTCGGAAGCGACCATTCCATCCACCAGCCACACCGGAATCTGTTTCGCATGCGCCACCAGATTGGTCGTCACGCTGCCGACGAAGAACTCCTGAAATGCGGATATGCCGCGCCTTCCGATCAAAATCGTATCGTATCTGCCGGCCTCCGCCATCTGGATGATATCATCCGCCACCCCCGCCTCCCGCGGCGCGGTCTTTGTTTCGATACGTTCCGCCCCAATACCCGTTTCGGTTAACCGGGTTTTGCAATTCTCCAAAAGCTCAAGCGATGCCTGATGATTTTTCTGGCGGAGCGCTTCCAACTGCGACCTGGCCTTGGGTTTTGATCGCGCCTCCTCGACAAGATACTGGGAAATCATGGGCTGCACATGAAACAGCACAAAATCCATATTCTTTACCAGTCCCCCTGTTCGGGCGGCGTATTTTATGGCCTGCTTGGCGTGAACCGACTGATCCACAGCGATTAATATTTTCCTTCGCATCTGCTTCCTTCCTTTTCAGCCCCTAATGAAATCCCGCTGGTTCAGGGCCTCCATCCCTGTCATTGGGGCGTTTATCCTATCAAGCTTTGAAATATATCAATAAAATAAGATATTTTTATTTAAAAAAGCAAATGATTTATCCGCATCCCCGCCAAAAATGGCACTAATCATGAGCGCCTGTCCAATTTTGACTGACAGCTGTGTCAGATCGGTTGATTTTCCAGTCCGGATTATGTATGAAGGGGTGACCGCTAAACAGATAACATGCGCAATTCTAAACCCGCAGTCCCGGAGCCGGTATGACAATAAAGGGCAACCTGGAAACATTCTACCTGACCTCTCTTTTGCAGATGCTCAATTATGATCAAAAGACGGGGAAACTAACGATCAAGTCCGATACCAATGAGGTTCAGATATATCTGCACGAAGGGGATGTCGTATTTGCCACGGAGACCCAAAAAACCAATCGACTGGGCGATCTGCTAAAAAACAAAGGCATGATCTCGCAGCAGGTCCTCAATGAATGCCTGGCGTTCAGCCGCAAGAACAAACAGGGGTTGGGCAAAACCCTGGTTCAGCAGGGCCACATCTCCCTTGAAAAGCTAAACGCCTTTCTTTTAAAACAGGCAGAAAACACGATCTATAATGTGTTCCTATGGACTCATGGGGAATTTGAATACCAGGACGAGGATCTAAACCTGAAAGGCGTGGTGGGAAACAAATTAAACACCATGAACCTGCTGCTGGAGGCATCCCGGCGGGTTGATGAAATTGAAATTTTCAAGAAACAGATTCCCAATGAAGCCGGCATCATAAAAATTGCCGGCAATACGGATCAGAGCGGGGGCGATATCAAGCTGAATCCGGATGAGTGGCGCATTCTGTCCCTGATTGACGGAAAATCCACCGTTCGGCAAATAATTGACAAAAGCGGACTTGATGACTTTACCGCCTACAAGCATTTGAATTCGTTGATCGCCTCGGGAAGGGTTGAGGTCAGCCAGCCCAAATCAAAAAACGAACTGGCCGAAGAAGCGGTCAGCCAGCTAAGCCGGGTTGACTCCCGGCAATTCAGAGCGGCGCTTGATGATCTGGGGCTTAAGCGCTCCAGTATTCTGCGGATCGCCCTTACCCGAATTTTCCGCGATGCGGCGGATGAAGCGCAGATCCAGGCGGCAGCCAAAGAAGAAGCCGGAAAAATTACCGATCCCAAAGAAAGCGCCGCTTTATACAGGCTCACCGAAGAAAACCCCGTGCCGTTTATGCAGGAGATGATCGAGCTGCTGTGGCATACAGTAAATAAGAAATGAAGGAACTGATCGTACTCGGGGAATTTAAAGGCCGATTACGAGCACGAGTACGAATCATAAGTTACTTTCTGCAAAAATTCCGCCGTGGCGGCATAAACCGCTTCCAAGGAACTCAATACTATATATTGTTATTCCGGACCTTTCCGCTACTGTCATTCCGAGGAACGATAGTGACGAGGAATCTTATTGTAAAGATTTCTCGCTGCCGCTCGAAATGACAGTATGGACGGGTTTTGAGCGCCTTTTTGAGTTACTTTCTGCAAAAATTCCGCCGTGGCGGCATAAACCGCTTTTTACGAAGCCGTCAACCTTTAAGCCCGAGCGTTTTAATTGCTGAGCTTATCCCCTATTGGCACCTCAACCATAATCGCCGTGCCGGCGCCGGGCCTGGAATCAATGGCAAAACTTCCGCCCAGATGCTGCATTTTTTCCCGGATGTCAAAAATGCCGAACCCCTCATAGGATGCGGCCTCCGTGTAAAGATTCTCCCCATCAAACCCGATCCCGTCGTCTTCAACATCCATAGTGATCAGATGACCGGCATTATTCAAACTGATCCGGATCTCCTTGGCGCGGGCATGCTTTACCGTATTTTGGATCAGTTCATTTAAAACGCGATACAGAATAATTTTAATTTCATCGTCAATTTTATCCAGGTCCCCGGAAAACCAAGTCTTAACCGGAATACCATATTTTGTCCCAACCGATCCGGCAAGGGATGTCAATGCCTCCTCAAGACCGAAATCATATAAAACCGGCGGACTCAAATCAAACGTCAGGGACTTGGTATCCCTGATCACCTTCTGAATCTGGCCCTTAATCTCCCTGACCCGCTGCAGTTGTTCTGCCTCTCCTATTTTATTCTCAAGCGCGTTGAGCTGAAGCTGGGCGGCAAAAAGCTCCTGGCTGACGCTGTCATGAAGCCGGGATGCCAGCATTCGCCGCTCGTTTTCCTGGGTTTTGGAAAGCTGGATGGAAAGGGATTTGAGCTTGGCCTGATACTCCAGGAGTTTGGCTTCAATCCGCTTCATTTCGGTGATATCGCTTAAAACAACATTGGTCCTGTGCGGCTCGCCCGCCAGATACGTCCGGCTGGTGTTGAGCAGGACCCATCGCATATCCCCGCTTTTGGTAATCACCTGATAGATGACATCCGGCGAAATGCTTTCACCGGCCAGCAGCCGGTTGTAGCGGACCGTATAATTTTTTCGGCTCTCTTCGGTCATCATATCAAAAACGGTCATGGACATGATCTCTTCCCGGGTATAACCGGTGATATCAGACAGGACATCGTTAAAGCTCTCCATTCTGCCGGTTTTGATATCGATCTCCATGATCGCGGCTTTGGCGTGCTCCACCACCTGGCGGTAGCGCTGTTCGCTGGCCTTTAACTCCTGTTCCGCGGCCATTTTTTCATTAATCAGGCGATCGATCTCAAACTTGACATAGCCAATCGCTTCAAAAACCTGGTTAATGGATTGATCCCCGGATTTTGATTTTGAGCCCGCAGCCGGCAATACCCCCTCATGCTGCCAATCAATTGATTGAATATAGTCAAGCAGGCGCTCCGCGTATTGCCGGGTGAGCGCCTGGTTGAAACGACTGAGCAGCCTCAGGGAAACCGCCTTAAATTTATTTTTAATCCCGGCGGCAAGCGCTTTTGAAAAATCCGGAAGGGTCGCGTAAATGGAAAACCGGTTCGGAATGGTTACTGAAAAGGCGCTTTTACCGGAAGGCGGCGGCGACCCCAAAGGGGCCTGATCGATGATCTGCATGGCCACGCTGATGGCCTGGGAATAATCAGAAACCGCATAAAGCGGGGCATCGAAAAACTGCAGCCGCGTGGCCAGATGATAACTGATTTTAAACAGCGGGGGCATATTGTAAAGAACGCCGGCCAGAATCTGACGGTGATCCTTGAAATAGTCAACGTACTGTTTCCTGGCGTCGGTTTCCGCCCCGTTCACATCCGAATAATCCTCAATTAAAACCACATTTTTCTCAGAATTGAAATTTTCGGATAAAAAGCGGTCAATTAATGATAAGGAATCCGTTATATCAACAGCGCGCACATATCCGGTCGCTTTGACCAGAAAAATCCGCTCCCCGAGTTTGGCCATCTCAACCCGGTAGCTGCTGCCCGCACGCCGGCTGACAGGAACCTCCGGGCATGAGACGGGCAATCCGGTGACCGGACAGTGCTCAGCAGTCATATACCAGGCAGCATGATTTCTTGATTGTTTAGCCATTTGGGATTAAGCCATATATATTTGAGTTTTATTAAAATCTCGCCCGGGCTTTTTCAGCCGGACAAGCCGGCAATGGCAGCCGCATCAGGACACGGGTCCCGGCGTTGGGGGCGGTTTCAATTTCCAGAATACCGCCCATATGCTGCAGCTTTTCCCGGATATCAAACAAGCCGAATCCATCATCCCCCTGGGCAGGGGTTTTTATATGATCCCCATCAAAACCAATGCCGTTGTCCCTGAAATCAACCTGCAGCAGCCCGTCCTGATGATCCATTGAAATAAAAATCGTATTCGCGCCGGCATGCTTCAGGGTGTTGCTGAACAATTCACTGATACTGCGGTAAAGGATAATATTTCGGTCCATATCAGAGCGGTCAATTTCCCCGGAAAACCGGGTATGCACGGATATGCCGTGCGCGTTTTCCATTGATCGGCCCAGCGCCTCGATGGCTTCCTTCAGCCCGTAATCATATAAAATCGGCGGGCTCAAATCAAATGTCAGGGTTTTGGTATCCTTAACGATTTTCTGAATCTGGTCCCGGATTTGATTCAGTGCTTTTTGCTGATTACTGTCCGCCGCATGTCCGGCCACGGTATTTAACTGCAGCTGCGCCACAAAAAGCTCCTGGCTGACGCTGTCATGCAGCCGGGAGGCCAGCTTCCGGCGCTCGGTCTCCTGGGTCTTGGAGAGCTGGATGGAGAGCCCTTGAAGCTTGGCCTGATACTCCAGGAGTTGGGCTTCAATCCGCTTCATTTCAGTGATATCGCTTAATAGCACACTCGCCTTTTCCGGCCGCCCGTCACTAAAAATGATCCGGGTATTAAGCAACACCCACTTATATTCGCCGGATTTGGCAATCATCTGATAGACCATATCAGAGCCTATCGTCCCGCCGGCAGCCAGTGTTTGGAATCGATTTTCATAGACCTCTCGGCTGTCCTCGGTCATCAGATCCAGCGGGTTCATGGCGAGCATTTCATCCTTTGAATATTCGGTAATCTCAAGCAGGGCCTCATTTAAAGAAAGAATCCGCCGGGTGGCAAAATCAAACTCAAAAATGCCGGCCCGGGCATGCTCCACCAGCTGCCGGTAGCGCGCCTCCCTTTCCTTTAGCTCCTGCTCCGCCTGAAGGCGCTCCTGGATCAGCCGGTCGACTTCGGATTTGATGAACCCGATGGCATCAAATACCTGCCGGATTTCAGGGTTATTATAGGGTTGGGGAATTTCCAAATCATCCCCTTGGTTATCCCAATTAATGGCGGCAATATATTTGAGCAGGGCCTCGGAATAATGCCGGGCAAAGGAGCGATTTAAAAAAAAGAGGCAGGAGAGCCGCCATCGTCTGAGTTTGGATAGAAGGCGATGAAATCTGGTGCTTAGTTCTGAAAGAGCAGATTTTAAAGGCGGCTGCGAAAATGGCGGCCTGTCGGTCGGAACCCCATGCGCCACGCCACTCTGATCAAAAACTTCTAAAGCCCGCGCAACCGCGTCGGCATAGGTGTTCTCAGCATACAATTCTTTTTTGTAGACTTGGAATCGCCTGGCCAGATTAAAGCTGATCCGGAACAGAGGGGAAAGTTGATAAATAATTCCCCCGAGCAAAAAAGGACTGTTTTTGAAATAAGCCACATATTTTTTTCTTGCTTCAGCATCCGCCCCCTCAATTTCCGCAAAATCCTCAATGACGAATAGATCATTTTTTCCCTGGAAATAAGTTTTCTGATAGGCATCGAAAAAAGTCAGAAACTCATCTTCATCTTCCGAGCGCATATAGCCGGTGGTTTTAATCAGAATGATCCGGTCGCCCAGGGTGGCTAACGCCATTGTAAAATTGCTTCCCGGCTGCTGCCCGGCAAAGTATTGGGGATTACTAACCGGCAGCCCGGAAACCGGACATTTAGATGTTTCCATGAACCAGGCGAATTTTCGAGCAGATTGATTCAGCATTTAAAAAAAATCAGTTTCGGTTAAACAAAGGATTTAAGCCCGGATTCAAGCGCCTCCCTGGCCTCTCCCACCATACGATCAATCAGTTCGGCAACCGCGGGAATGTCATTGATCCGGCCGACAGACTGGCCGATGGTGAGCATGGCCTCCTCCGCGTTGCCGTCCTTCCAGACCTTCCTGGCCCGTTCCCCGGAGATCAGGGGCAGAAGCTCGCTCAAGTCTCCGCCGCGCGCCTCGATTTCAGCGATTTGATCCATGATTTCATTCCGAAGCGCCCGGATCTGCAAACCGAATCCCGCCAGCAGGGTCTGGAGCTGGAGCACGGTATCGGACTCGCCCTTGTCCATCAGCACCTGATAGATATTGGAGTGCACGGCGCTCTCCTTTGTCGCCAGAAACCGGGTCGCCATCATAATGCCGTCCGCGCCCAGGGCAAGGGCGGCCGCCAGGCTTTTGCCGTCCGCCATTCCGCCGGCGGCCAGCATGGGCAGGTTTACCGCCTCCCGCACTTTAGGCACCAGCACCATGGTGGAGACATTATCCTTATGCGGAAATCCGCCCTCTTCAAAACCGGCTATGGTTATGGCATCATAGCCCACCTTCTCAGCATGAACTGCGTGCTTAACCGTTCCCACCTTGTGGAGCACCTTGACGCCGGCCTCCTTGGCCAGGGGAATGAATTCAGCCCCCAGAAAGGTATCCACCGGTGCGCCGGCGATTTCAATGGCCGTGACCTGTTTCTCACAGCAGACCCGGAAAAAATCCTGCAGAAGCTCGGTGGGCAACCGGATGGAGGGCATGGTGGTTATATTTACGATAAACGGCTTATCGGTTAAACTTCGCGTCTGATCAATGGCCGCGCGCAGTTCATCCGCTGAGTTGTAGTTGCCGGAGGTGAGGTTGCCCATGGCGCCGGTATTGCTGATGGCCGCTGCCAGCTCCGGTGTGGCGATCCAGAGCATGCCGCCGCACTGGATGGGGTATTCGATGCCGAAGAGATCGGTAATGCGCGTTTTAATCATGAGATTCCTTTACTTGATGCTGATGTCGTTTTATTATCAGGCGAGGACATATCTGTTTATAATTTTATTTTATTATCATAGGGGTGAGATGTTGGCAAGTTGAAGGTTGGGGCGCTCACGGTGAATTTGTTATGGCGAACAACCCCATAACCATAGGGCTGTTCGCATGTAAGGTCGGCACGGTGGCCGACCCTACAAAATGTCTGCATTGTCGCGTAGGGCGGGCCACCGTGCCCGCCTGAAAAATAGATAGAACAAATTTACCGTATTGGGACGCCATCTTTTGGGAGTAAGAGCAAGAGCAAGAGTAAGATTAAGACGAACTGTATAGGGGGTATAATAAAGAATGCGGTATGAGGGACCGATATACCGGCCGCCCAGCGAGGCGGATTCGCTGCTGATCCAGGCCACTGCGGGCTGTCCGCACAACCGGTGCACCTTCTGCATGGTGTATAAAAACGGACCGCGGTTCAGGGTCCGGCCGTTGGCAGATATTCAAGAGGATCTGGATGAAGCCAAAAGGCGCTATGGCGAAGGCGTTCGACGCATTTTTCTGCCGGCGGGAAACACCATTGCCATGAAAACCGATCAGCTTTGCCGGGTCTGCGAATATGCCCGCATGCTTTTTCCGGCGCTGGAGAGCATCACGGTCTACGGCTCATCCCGGTTTATTTTTCAGAAAGGGCCGGATGATATGAAGCGGCTGGCCGCCGCGGGGCTTACAAGAATCCATGTGGGGCTTGAATCCGGGGATGATGAAACCCTTAAGCACATTAAAAAAGGGACCACCAAAAAGGAGCAGATCGCGGCGGGGCGATATGTGACAGAGGCCGGCATGGAGCTCAGCGAATACGTAATGCTTGGCATCGCCGGCACCGGGCGCTCCCGCGAGCACGCCATAGAAACCGCGGATGCCTTAAATGCCATCAATCCCCATTTTATCCGGCTTCGGACGTTTGTCCCCAAAATCAACACCCCGCTGTTGGAGGAAATCCAGGAGGGCGCATTTGAAATGCCGGGGCCGCACGGCGTATTGGCGGAAACCGCCCGAATCATCGAAAACCTGACGGTTTCCTCAAACCTGGCCAGTGATCATTATACGAATTATATCAATCTCGAAGGCCGGCTGCCCGAAGACCGGGCGCGTTTTCTCGAAATCCTGGCAGCGGCCCTTAAACGCGATGAATCCGAATTCCGGCCGTTTTTTATCGGCACCCAGTAACACAAACCCCAAGCATCAGGAATCAGCCTTGGCCACCATGAGATCGGCATGACCGCTGAAGACGGCAGCTTCACCCCCCTTCGCCCGGGCATGCATGTGGAAATCAAATAAAAAAAGTTATATATTGATGACCTTATCCGCCGCCTGCATGGCGGTTACGATATCGAGCATATTGGTGGTCTCGCCCACCCGCTTTTGATCCAGCAGATCAAAATGGGTCAGGCAGGTGCCGCACACCATGATATGCACGCCGTCGGATTCGAGGTTTTTCAGCACATCCAGCACCTCTGAATCGATCACCGCCAGCTTAACCCCGTTATTGACAAACACCAGCCGCCACAGCTCATCGCCCATCTCGCCGATGGTTTTTAGAAAATTGATCATGAGTTTCAGGCCGAGTTCATCATCACCGTATCCCATCCGATCCGTGGAAACCATGACCATGATCTTCTTGTCGCCGCCACCCGCGTCCTTTTCCGGCGCGGTCAAGGTTTCAGTCTTTTCGCCGCCTTCGCCGCGAACCCCGGTCAATTTGAACTCTGCGCCCTTGGTTTCCACAGTCACCGTATAGGACTGGGATTCCAGAAACCGGGTGACATTCTGGCTCGATGCCTCGTTGTCAACGATTACGCAGATTTCCCCGGGCTGATTGCTTTCTATGGCTTCCTTGGTCATTAAAACCGGCGACGGGCAGGCCAGTTTTCTGGCGTCAACTTGGGTCATCGATTCTCCTTATATTAAATACGCTATAAAATTGTTGCTGTTTTACCCACAAAACATATATTTTAAATACAGATAAATCAAATTGCCTTTTTCTATATATTTTTGATATTTGATTCAAAAAATCGATATTAACTTTAGGACGATAATTTCCCTATTGTCGCCTTTAAAATTATTTCAAATATTTGCGGGGTATCATGGATTTATGGCATCTAACCATATTTAAAAAGGTTGTGGACACAAAAGGCTTTTCCAGTGCCGCCCGGGCCATCAACCTGACCCAGCCAACCGTCAGCAGTCATATCAAAGAGCTTGAAAATCATTTCAACTGTCAGCTGGTCGATCGCATCGGGCGGGCCACGGTGCCGACAAAAGCCGGGGAGCACCTATACACCTATGCCACCAAACTTTTAACCCTTTATGAGGAAACCGAATCCGCAATGGCCGAATTTCTCGGAAACATCCGGGGGCGGCTTTCCATCGGCGGCAGCACCATTCCGGCCGGCTATATTCTGCCCAGAATAATCGGGGCCTTTCTCGGGCAGCATGGAAATGTTCAGATCGCCTTAAACAGCGGGGATACCGAACAGATCATTCAGGACGTGCTCGAATACCGGCTTGA
Organism: Desulfobacterales bacterium; assembly: GCA_034520365.1. Taxonomy (NCBI): domain Bacteria; kingdom Pseudomonadati; phylum Thermodesulfobacteriota; class Desulfobacteria; order Desulfobacterales; species Desulfobacterales bacterium. The sequence goes on along the minus strand of JAXHNP010000002.1, from coordinate 177,925 downwards.
ACTGGGCATTGTGGGCGCCCGCTCGGACCACAGACGGATTGCCCAGACCGAGCTGGTAAGTGATAACATGCGCCTGATTGTGCCGGCGGATCACAAATGGGCCGCAAAAACCCGTATCGAAATGGATCAGCTCTTTGATGAGCCGTTTATTATCCGGGAAAAAGGCTCCGGCACGTTAAAGTCGCTGGAAAAAAGCCTGGCCAGGGCCGGCCGCACCCCGAGCGCCTTAAACGTGGTGGCGGAATTCGGGAGCACGGCCTCGGTTATACAGGGCATCAAAAACCGGGTGGGGGTTTCTGTGATTTCGCAGATTGCCGTGGCGGATGACTTGAATGCCGGCACGCTGAAGGCGCTTTCCGTCAAGGGGCTGGATCTCTCCCGGTACTTTTATCTCACCCGGCACCGCAACCGGACCCCGTCGCCCTTGTGTGACGCGTTTATTAAGTTTATTAAGTCCCAATACGGAAAGCTTTAAAATTTTTTGCCGGCCGGATAGGTCAGCGCATGCTGAAATGTTGCGGGATCAAGCACAACGTCCCCGATCTGAATGCTGGCTGCTTGCCCCGCGAGATTTTCGGTTAAGGGAGAAAAAACGGTCACGGTCCGCGCAGGGATATTAACCCCCTGAACAATTCCCAGACCAAGGGTGAATCCGTTTTTATCCTCAAAAGCGAGCAGCCGGTCCTTATCAAACCGGGGATACGGGAATACCCCGTAGCCGGGCCAATAAAAATCTTGAAGTACGGCCCGCTTAAAATACCGGCGAAAACTATTTTCCCGATAACTCTGCCGCTCCATATAATCCCGCTCGCGAACCGCCGGTGCAGCCGGCATGTCAATCACCGAAACGCGCTTTCCAATGCGAAGCGGCCGTATCCATGATTCAAGTTCCCTTTCTTTTTGCAGAACAATCAAAACCGAAGGCTGCAAGAGGTCAATTTTTGAAAGTTTCAGCCGCACCCCGCCTTTTTCCGGATCGACCAGCCCCGAGGTGTCCATGATGATCAATCCGTCGGAGATTTCCCGGGCTTTTTGAAGCAGGCGGCCGCAGCCGGAAAGCATCTGAAGCATATGCCCGGCCGGGGTGGTGGCGCCCACGAACCAATGCCGGATGCGCTGCCTGATTTCCTGGTTGCGCAAACCTTCAAACATCCCCAGGCTGATGGTGGTCGGCGGTCCCAGGCGGCTCTGACCCGGATCCGCATCCAGGGCCGCAGCTTTTCCGTGCATTGCAATGGAGCTGCTCAGGAGATACCGAAAAAGGGTGGTCTTTCCGGTATCCACACCCCCCACGAGCATGATCAGTCCGGACATGCGGGAGAGATCCAGCCCCTCCCATTCGGGCGGAACAGAAATCCCTTCGGTTAGTTTTTCCTCGTCAAGCCGGTGAATCGGCATTGCCCTTCCCTGTACGCTGCCTGCAAGCTTTTTGCCCGAACGGTCGGCGCGGTGGCCGACCCTACGACGGGCGGGTTTTCCCCTTGCGTAGGGCAGGCCACCGTGCCTGCCTGAAAAACATAACAAATTTATCCTGCCCCCTAATGACGGAGAATTTGAAAATCACTTGATATGTTGTTAGATTATCAATTTAAATCAGAAAAAGTTTGAGCGCCAACAAAATACCGCTTAGGTTAATAAATAGAAATCCTAAATATCGGAAAACGAAATCTCATACGGAGTTCTTCATATGGCCAATCAACAACCGCACGGCAGCCCGGACAATCAGCCACAGGGACAGCAGCAACAGCCCTTATTCCAGCAGAATATGCAGCCTACCTGGGTAAGGCTTCTATGGTTTGCCGTATTGTTGATGGCCATCCTCTACGTCACCCAGACGCTGATGAACCCCCAGGTAAAAACCATCCCGTACAGCCAGTTCAAGAGCAAGGTGCGGGCGGGTGAGGTGGCTGAAGTCACGATGCAGGGCCACCAGATTACCGGCCAATACAGATCCGATGAGGCCGAGTCCGGGGATAAAAGCAAACAAAGCCCCGAATCAGTCTATTTTGAAACCGTAGCCCCGGAAATGCAGGACGCGGAACTGATCGGCCTGCTCGAGAAAAACGGGGTCACGATTAAAGCCAAATCCACAAAGCAATCCTGGTTTGTGAATTTGCTGATCGCCATACTGCCCTGGGTCATCATTATCGGCGCATTTTTCTATTTTTCCCAAAAAATGCAGGAACGCATGGGCGGCGGAGCCGGCGGCGGTATTTTCGGGTTCGGCAAATCCAAGGCCAAGCAGTTTGAGAAATCCATGAGCGATATTCAGTTCGACGATGTGGCCGGCCTTGAAAACACCAAAAAGGAGCTTCAGGAAATCATCGGCTTTCTCAAAGACCCGGATCAATATCGTTCCCTCGGCGGAAAGCTGCCCAAGGGCGTGCTTCTTGTCGGCCCGCCCGGCACCGGCAAGACACTTATGGCCCGGGCGGTGGCCGGTGAAGCGGAGGTGCCGTTTTTCTCCATCAGCGGCTCCGAATTTATAGAGATGTTCGTAGGCGTCGGCGCCTCAAGGGTGCGGGATATGTTTGATAACGCCAAGCAGGAATCCCCGGCCATCATATTTATTGATGAGATCGATTCCATCGGCCGGGTGCGGGGCACCGGCGTGGGCGGCGGCCATGATGAACGGGAGCAGACTCTGAACCAGATTTTAAATGAAATGGACGGCTTCTCGCCCCAGGAATCCGTGGTGGTCATGGCAGCCACCAACCGGCCGGATGTGCTTGATCCCGCGCTTACCCGGCCCGGCCGCTTCGACCGCCAGGTTAGCCTTGAACTGCCCCAGAAAAACGCGCGCATCGCCATCTTAAAGGTTCATACCAAGGATGTGACAACAGGCGATGACGTAAATCTTGAAACCATAGCCAACCGCACCGTCGGCTTTTCCGGGGCCGAGCTTCAGAACCTGGTGAATGAGGCCGCCCTTCTGGCTGCCCGCAAAGGCAAAGAAAAGGTTGAGGCCGAGGATTTCGACCAGGCCCGGGATAAGATCCTTATGGGCATTGAGCGCGAAGACCTGATCAACGAGGATGAAAAAGAGGTGATCGCCTATCATGAGGCCGGCCATGCCATGATGTCCATGCTGCTGCCGGGTGCGGATCCGCTGGAGAAGGTCACCATTATTCCGCGCGGCCGGGCGCTTGGGGCTACTGAACAGATTCCCGAAGAGGACCGCTTCAACCTGACCCGGCAGTACCTGCTGGACCGCATCACCGTCATGCTCGGCGGACGCGCCGCGGAACAGGCCCGATTTTCCGATGCCACCACCGGCGCCGGCGATGACCTGCAGAAGGCCACCCAGATCGCCCGCCGTATGGTTACCCAGTGGGGCATGAGCGAAAAGGTTGGATCCGTTGCTTTTCAGTACGGCTCCTCCCATCCGTTCCTTGGCAGGGAACTCGGCTCCCAGAAGGATTTCAGTGAAGAGACGGCAAAAATTATTGATGACGAGATCCGGCGTTTGATTTCCGAATGCCTGAACAAGGCGGTGGATGCGTTAAAAGAACACCAGCAGGAACTCGATGCCCTGGCCCAGGCCCTTCTGGAGCATGAGACCCTCTCCAAAGATGAGGTGGAGGAGATCATCGGGAAAAAGAAGGCGACGGCAGAGTCGGCCAATTAGCCGCACCCGCGCGCTGGCGCCTGTCAGCGGCTAAACAAGTTCCCAGTAAGTGCCGTCAAAGCGCAGGCGATAGACGCGGCCGTCATCGCCCAGTACCTTGAAATAGCGGTAATCGGGATCATGCCAGCGCGAATTTACGGATCGGACCCGGATTTCCCGGTCCCCAATGATCAGCGATCGGGGGGTTTCTTCGCCGCGATAGCCGGCGTAACATGTGACGGAAACCTTCATATCACGGACATTTTACCGATTTTTCAAAAGGACACAAGGTCAGTGATATCGGCTCATGAATCTGAATAATATATGTCGTTATTCCAGAAAATTCCGCTGATGTCATTCCGAGGAGCGTCAGCGACGAGGAATCATGTCATTCCGAGAAACGAAAGTGACGAGGAATCTTAGATTTCTCGCTGCTGCTCGAAATGACCGTATGGATGGATTTTGGGCGCTTTTCAGAGTCACTTTCTGGAGAAATATCGTCCCAGCGTAGCGCAGGCCACCGTGCCTGCCCGAAAAACAGAACAAATTTACCGTAAGGTTTTGCGAGTTCACTCTTTGCGGGGCGCCGATTTTTTGCTATAGGCTGTTTTGTTTAGATTAAGAGTAAGATTGATGAACTCGTAAAAAGTCGATTTTGGGACGGCAAAGAAAAAAGTTCAAGATCGCGGCGCGCAAATCCCGAGGAATGCAGCGTACTTACTCGTACGTGAAATTCCGAGGGATGCAGCGCAACAAAGATATTGGACTTTTTACGAAGCCGTCAAGATTAAGACGTGTTAACAACGGACGCATTTAATGTTTGAATCCACCCAATTCACAGATGCCACGGACAAAGAAGCCCGCCAGATCCAGAAGGTGGTTCTCTATGCGTTCTTGCTCAATATCGGTCTGGCCGCACTAAAAGGCATACTGGCCGTTGTTTCCGGGAGCCTGGCCGTTACCGCCGGCGCCATTGACTCCCTCACCGATGCGTTTGCCTCAGTGGCGGTTTTCGCCGGGGTCAAACTGTCCACCAAGCATTTTAAAAATTTCCCGCTGGGGCTTTATAAAATTGAGAACATGATCTCGGTGATCGTGGCGCTCTTTATCCTGTTTGTGGGCTATGAAATTGCGCGCCAGATTTTTCTGGATGCCGGCGCACCGCCGCCTGAGATATCCCTGTGGGTTGTGGGCCTCTTAGCTTTTGCCACCCTTGTGACCTTTATGTTCGGCCAATACGCCCTGCATCTGGGCCGCAAAACCGAATCCCCCACGCTGATTGCCGAAGGCCATCACCGCCAGGCGGATGTTTTATCCTCCCTGGTGGTGTTTTTATCTGTTCTGCTCAATTATTTCGGGCTCAACTTCACCATTTTTGGATTGGGCATCGATCATATGGCGGCCTGCATTGTGCTGGTATTTATCGCCGTTGCGGCCTGGCGACTCCTGTCAGACGGCATGCGCGTGCTGCTGGATGCATCGGTGGATACCAAAACCCTGGACACGGTTCGCGAAATCATCTCCGAAGAGCCGGCGGTAATTAATATTAAAACCCTGGTCGGCCGCAATTCCGGAAGATTCCGATTTATCCAGGCCTCCATCACCCTTCGCACCGGTGACCTCAAAAAAGCCCACGATATAAGCAGCCGCATCGAGGGAGAAATCCATGACCGGGTCCCGCATGTCGGCCGGATCATGATCCACTATGAGCCGGAAACCTCCGGCTACCGCCGCATCGCCGTCCCCATGGCGGACACGGACAATACCATCAGCGCGCATTTCGGCGAAGCCCCCTATTTCGTCATATTTACCCTGGACACCACCCGGCGCCAGATTCTTGAAAAGCGATTTGAAAAAAACCCCTACCTCAGCCAGACCCACGGTAAAGGCATACAGGTGGCTGAATGGCTGGTTACCCATCATCACATCGATGAATGCATCGTCAATTCAGACATCAAGCACAAGGGGCCGAGCTATGTCTTCGCCAATGCCGGCGTTAACTCAAAGGTTGTTGAAACGGACAACCTAAACACTGTGGTGCAGACTTTCTTTCAAAGCGCCGGCCAAACCGAAAGTATTGCAGAAAAACCTGTTGGCATGTAAATCTGACGGCTTCGCAAAAAGTCCAATATCTTTGTTGCGCTGCATCCCTCGGAATTTCACGTACGAATCAGTACGCTGCATTCCTCGGGATTTGCGCGCCGCGATCTTGAACTTTTTTCTTTGCCGTCCCGGAATCGACTTTTTACGAGTTCATCAAATCTGATGCCTGAAAAAATTCTTTTGGACCATATCACCATTGTTTTGAACCACCCCCGGTATCCGGAAAACATCGGCTCAGCCGCCCGGGCCATATGCAATATGGGCCTAAAACGGCTGATCGTGGTCAATCCGGAAAACTATGACATCAAGCGGGCGCTTACCCTGGCCACCCATGCGGCAAGCGATGTGATCCTGCATTCGGCCATCTCAAGCGACCTGGCCAGCGCGGTTTCGGAATATAACTATGTGGTGGGCACCACCGCCCGGCTGGGCGGGCAGCGCCAGGTGATAAAAAATCCGGCGGCACTGGCGGAAAAACTGATTCCCATCTCCCATGAAAACACCATTGCCATTGTCTTCGGCCCGGAGGACCGGGGCCTTACCAACGAGGACCTCCGCCTCTGCCACGCGTTGCTGAACATCCCCACGGCCGAATTCTCATCCATCAATCTGGCCCAGTCCGTCATGCTCATCTGCTATGAACTGTTCAAGGCGAGCCTCCCGGAGTCAAAGGCCTTCGCGCCGCGCATGGCCACCCGCTACGAACTGGACGGGATGTATGATCAATTAAAGGATCTCCTGGTCCGCATCGACTATATCAAGCCGGACAATCCGGACTACTGGATCAATAAGATCCGGCAGTTCTTCTCCCGCATGCCGCTTCGGGCCAAAGAGGTAAGCATTATCCGCGGCGTATACCGGCAGATGAACTGGTATGCCAGAAAATGCTACGAAGACGGCAAAGCCGGCCGGCCCATGGATCCCGCCCTTGAAAACAAGAAATCCGCCAAAAATACCGACCAAAAGCCGGAGGAATAACCCCCTTCTGCGGCAGGGCAAATTTGTTCTGTCTTTTCTTAGGCAGGCACGGTGGCCTGCCCTACGGCCACATGCATCGTAGAGTCGGCCACCGTGCCGACTAATTGTCCGTTAACAGGACCGTGGTTATGGGTTTTGCGGTTAGAACAAATTAGCCGTGCCTTCTGCGGATTTCCGTTTGAACTGAAATGATTTTTCCGCTATGAATCCGGATTAACATAAGTCCGATCTCTAACCCGAGTTTTCACCTCAGCGCAAATGGAGGCGACATGGCGAATGATATCGACAGACCGCAGTGGCGGACCAATTTCGGGTTTCTGTTTGCAGCCATCGGCTCTGCCGTAGGCCTTGGCAATATCTGGCGGTTTCCGTATATCGCCTACGAAAACGGCGGCGGCGCATTTTTATTTCCCTATATCGTGGCGCTTCTCACCGCGGGCATTCCCATTCTGATGCTGGAATTTGCCCTGGGCCACAAGAAAAAAGCCTCTTCCCCGAAAGCCTTTCAAAAAATCGACAGCAAATGGGAGTGGCTCGGCTGGTGGTCCGTGACCTTTGTGATGTTCGGGATTGTGGTCTATTACATCGTGGTCATCGGCTGGTGCGCCAACTTCTTCTGTTTTTCCTTCACCCAAGCCTGGGGGGCGGACCCGAACGATTTTTTCTTTAACTCTTTTTTAAACATATCCTCAGGCGTCTGGGACCTGAAAGGGGTAAACGTCAACATCGCCCTGGCGGTGGCGCTTATCTGGTTCATCAACTGGTCGATCACCTACCAGGGCATTGAAAAGGGGATCGAGCGGGCCGTGAAGCTCATGATGCCGGTGCTCTTTCTGATCACCTTTGTCATCATCATCTGGTCGCTTTTTCTGCAAGGCGCGGGCCAGGGAATTTCGCTGTATCTGACCCCCAATTTTTCCAAGATCATGAACCTGGATGTCTGGATCGCAGCCTACGGGCAGATTTTTTTCTCTTTATCGCTGGGGTTCGGCATTATGATCGCCTATGCCTCGTATCTGCCCAAGAATGCCAATATATTTAAAAACAGCATTATCGTCGCCTTTTCCAACAGCTTTTATGAAATGTTTGCCGGGCTCGGGGTTTTCAGCATTCTGGGCTACATGGCATTCAAACAGGGAATCCCGATCAGCGAAGCGGTCACCAGCGGCATCGGCCTGGCGTTTGTGGCCTACCCTAAGGCGATCTCGCTTATTCCGTTCGGCGAGGTCTTCGGCATGCTCTTCTTCTTTCTGCTCACCATTGCCGGGATCTCATCCTCCATTTCCATCATCGAGGCCTTTTCTTCCGCCATCATCGACAAATTCGGCACATCCCGGCAGAAGGTGGTGACCACGATCTGCATTATCGGATTCTGCGGCTCGATTCTGTTTACCTCCAACGCCGGGCTCTACTGGTTAGACATCGTGGATCATTTCCTCAACCATTACGGGCTGGTGACCGTGGGCATCGTCGAGGCGTTTATCGTGGGCTGGATTTACCGGACCGAGCAGCTGAAAATGCATATCGTCTCTCAACTCGGGCTCACCGGCACGCGGCACAACATTTTTAAATATATCGTGCTCCAGCTCTGGAAATACTGCATCAAGTTCATCACCCCGGTGGCCCTGGGAATTGCGCTGATCAACAGCCTGATGCAGGAATTTGCCGAGCCCTATGAGGGCTACCCCTTATCCGGGATTATCATTTTAGGCGTAGGCTGGCTGATTGTCACCCACATCGTGGCCTTCGGCATATCCGGCCTGCCCTGGGCGGATGAAAAAACGGCGGAGTAAAAGGAACCTACTTCCTGAATATCCATAAAATCACGGACACCACAATACTCACCAGAATCATGGTGGTGATGGGAATGTAGACCTTGAGCCCGGGCCGGTCGATAATAATATCCCCGGGCAGCCGGCCCAGCGGAAGCTTGACCAGCACCGGCCAGGCCAGACCAATCACGATAATCACAGCACCGATGATGATCAGAATTTTCTGCATAAGCACAGATAAAATTGATGCAGTTTCGCCCTCATTCTTTCCTTATCAGCCCCGCGTATTTGCCGATAATTTTCACCTTCCGCCGGGCTTTTAACGCCTTGACCGTTTTTGTGTGGAACATGAATATAACCCATGATTATATCAAAGTTGAAGGATTTTTAAGCTTGCCGCAGATAATACGAAACATTTCCGTCTTCCGCCGCGGCAACCATGAACACATCCTCAATCCGGACGAACAACCCGGAATCATGCGACTGTGACACGCACGGACCCTAAAATTGCTGCCTTGATCTTGCCAAATCAATCGATACCCCATATAATCGCCATAATCAGAAAAGCACTTCCGAATATCTGCGGCCGGGTTTAGTTCAACACGTTTTATCCATCATCCTTGCGCTTTATATGACAATTTTGCCTCTATTCAGGGTTTTACGGCGCCGTTATACTATGCTACCTTTCACATCGGATGAAGGATAAAACGCTGTTTGTTTGCTACAAATATTACATTGACAAGCGTAACCTTTTAGGTTACATTAAAAGTGTCATGATAAAATCCTTTAAACACAGAGGGCTGAAGGACTTTTTTTGCACGGGACGCAAAAAGGGAATAAAGCCTGAACACGCAAACCGGCTTGAAAGGATCCTTGATCGTCTCAATGCCGCATGTGAGATCAAGGATATGAATTACCCCGGCTCCTTCCTTCACCAATTAAGCGGTGATAAAAAGGAATTTTATGCAGTGAAAGTTTCCGGCAACTGGCGAATATTTTTTCAATTTATTGATGGTGATGCATATGTTGTTGATTACGATGATTACCATTAGGGGGTGTATCAATGCGAAAGGTGATTAGACGTCCAACACATCCGGGCAATATTATAAAAGAAGACTATCTCTTGCCGCTATCCATTACAATTAAGGATATGGCCGCAACGCTCGGGGTTTCAAGAAAAACATTATCTAAAATCATAAATGAAAGAGGAGCTATCACCCCTGACATGGCTTTGCGCTTGTCACGTGCGTTTGATACCACTCCGGATTTTTGGCTTAATTTGCAGAAAAATTTTGACCTCTGGCAGGCTGAAATTGAATCGCAGGAATGGAAAAAGGTAAAGCCATATCCGAAAAACAGGCTCCATGATCATAATTTATCGCTTAACAGCGAAAAACAGAATTCAGGCTGACACAAAAAGCCGGCGCAGCTTTGTGCTAATTTGTAAACTGACCCGAAAACACGCGAAAACACAGCGGGCAGTGAAGACTCAGAGGAGATGACTGAAGCCCTGGAGCCGCTGGCAGAAGACACCGCTGATGCCGTGATTGATGAGGAGGATTCCATCAATGAATTCGAATGATACCCCTGACGAAAACAGTCTCGGCAAACAGGGTGATTACCCGCGCCTGCTGACCGAAATCAAGGAGCGCATCCGCTCCGCCCAGTATGAAGCCCTCAAAGCGGTCAACAAGGAACTAGTCGGTTTGTACTGGGACATCGGGCGAATTATCGTGGAACGCCAGGAGACCGAGGGTTGGGGCAAATCTGTGGTAAAACGGTTATCCGCCGATCTGCGGCAGGAATTTCCCGGCGTGAGCGGTTTTTCAGTTCAAAACCTCTGGTACATGCGCCAGTTCTATTCGGAGTACCATGGCAACGAAAGACTCCAACCGCTGGTTGGAGAAATCGCCTGGGCGCATAATCTTGTCATCATGAGCAAATGCAAGGACCCCCTGGAAAGAGAATTTTATATCCGCATGACCCGCAAGTTCGGCTGGTCGAAAAACGTGCTCATTCACCAGATCGACAACCAGAGCTATGAAAAATCCCTGGTGGGTCAGACCAATTTTGACCAGGCGCTGACGCCGGAGTTGCGCGCTCAGGCCAAACTGGCGTTAAGGGACGAGTATACCTTTGATTTTCTGGAGCTGGGTGAAGATCACAGCGAACGGGAGCTGGAACGGGCGCTCATCGCCCGGATCGAGCATTTTCTGAGGAGCATGGGCGGCATGTTCGCCTTTATGGGCAGTCAGTACCGACTGGAGGTGGATGGAAAAGAATTTTTCATCGATCTTCTTCTGTTTCACCGCCGCCTGCGCTGTCTTGTTGCTATTGAACTGAAAATCGGTGAATTTCTGCCGGAGTTCGTCGGCAAGATGCAGTTCTATCTGACGGCGCTGGACAGGCAGGTCCGCCAAGCGGATGAAAACCCCTCCATCGGCATCATTCTCTGCAAAGAGAAAAACCACACAATCGTGGAATATGCCCTACACGACGCCCGAAAGCCCATTGGCGTGGCGACCTATGAGATCACCCGGACGCTGCCGCAATCGTTGAAAGGCCAACTGCCGTCACCGCAGGAGATCGCCCATTTGCTGGAGGATTTATGAATCCGACCGACACAAGCGAAAAAGGCCTGGAAACACTGATTGCTGAGTCGTTCGTGGGAGAAGTAAAATGCGAACCGGACGAAGAAGCCTTCGCCGGGCAGGTGGACCCATGACACACCGGTCTCCCGAATATCTTGCCGGACTGGTCCGCGAGCTGGTGAAGTATCCCGCCGAGACCCCATGGCTGGAGTTCAAGCATAATAACGACAACCCGCAGGAAATGGGGGGGTACATTTCCGCTCTGTCCAATGCCGCCGCACTGGAAGGCAAGGCAAACGCCTATATGCTCTGGGGCATAGATAATCAGTCACGGGAGATTGTTGGCACCCGGTTCCAGCCGTTATCCGCCAAAAAAGGAAACCAGCCCCTTGAAAGCTGGCTTTTGCAGTTGTTGCAGCCAAGGATTCATTTTCGCTTCGATGAAGTGATGATTGACGGTTGCCAGGTGGTTATTCTTGAAATCGAACGGGCATCTCACCGCCCGGTTAGATTCAACGGCAGGGAATATATCCGGGTCGGCGAAGTGAAAAAGCCCCTGAAAGAGGCGCCCGAGCTTGAACGACGGCTCTGGCGTATCTTTGACACCGTCCCCTTTGAAGAAATGATTGCGCTGGAGCAGGCAAGTGCGGATGAGGTGTTGCAGTTGCTCGACTATCCGGCGTACTTCGACCTTCTGGACATTCCGCTGCCTTCGAACCGGGATGGGATACTTGACGCCCTGGCCGAAGACGAACTGATTTTTCGTTGTGATGCGGGCGGTTGGAACATAACGAACCTGGGCGGAGCCCTCTTTGCCAAACAGTTGAAAAAGTTTCCCCGGTTGAGAAGAAAAGCCATCCGGGTTATTCAGTACCGTGGTTCCGGCCGGACCGAGACGTACCGGGAGCAGGAGGGCGGCAAGGGCTATGCATGCGGCTTTGAAGGTCTGATCGATTATATAAACGGATTGTTGCCTGCCAACGAGTTGCTGGGCACCGCACTTCGAAAAGATGTTCCCATGTTTCCGGAGATCGCCATTCGGGAACTGGTGGCCAATGCGTTGATCCATCAGGATTTCTCTGTTACGGGGGCGGGGCCGATGGTGGAAATATTTGATGATCGTATTGAAATCACCAATCCCGGAGAACCTCTGGTGGATACCCAAAGGTTTCTGGATACGCCGCCCAAGTCCCGCAACGAGACCCTGGCCTCCCTTATGCGGCGACTGGGAATTTGCGAAGAACGCGGCAGCGGGATCGATAAAGTGGTTTTTCAAATAGAGCTACACCAACTTCCTGCGCCGTTGTTTGAGATCCCCGACGGGTTTACCCGGAGTGTGCTTTTCGCCCATAAAGATCTGAAGGAAATGGATAAGGCAGACAGAGTGCGGTCTTGTTACCTTCATGCTTGTCTGAAATATGTGAATAGAAGCTTTCTCACAAACGCAAGTTTAAGGGAGAGGTGGGGAATAGAAGAGAAAAACAAAGCGATTGTATCCCGCTATATCCGTGAAGCTCTTGAGGATGGTGCTATTAAGCCATATGATGAAGAAGCAGCCAGAAAAATGATGAAATATGTACCCTACTGGGCCTAAGGCTGATTTCATTGACGGGTAATTGACGGGTAATTGATGGCGCACGGGTAAAAATACTATATGTGATCACCAGAGCGCCGTTAATCACAATATATAGTGGTGATCGTCACTTGATTTAATTGATGGTTGTTTGATGGAGAGGGGTATATGAGCCCAACGGATACAGATGACCACGAGGTGCAGATGTGCACGCATCTCAAGGGCAAGGATTCATGGTTCCTCCCTTTTAACCAGGGATGGGACAACGGGGCCGGAAACCCGCCGAACCCGGCCGGACTGAAGACGGACTACCTCTGGAAGCGCATTCTCACCAAATCCGGCCTGACCGATATCCTGGAGAACTACGCCCAAATCATGGAGGAGAAAGACGAGCGCGGCCGGAAAAAGCAGGACGATAAGAAGATCACCGAGGCCTCCCTGAACGGCTTTCCGAGCAGCAAGATCAAGGCGTATTTCAAGGCGGAGGAAGTGAAAGGGATTTCCGGCAAAGACCCATATCGTTTCCTGATCGTGGCCGACAAGTTCCAGACCGGCTACGACGAGCCGCTGCTGCACACGATGTATGTGGACAAGGTGCTCTCCGGTATCAAGGCGGTGCAGACGCTGTCGCGGCTGAATCGGGCGCATCCGCAGAAGACCGATACCTTTGTGCTGGGCTTCATGATGGCCTAACCTCCCTGCTTCACGCTAACCGGTGTTTTGCGGCGCTCCACACCGGCAGGTGAGCAGCCCGTAACCCCATAGATGAGAGATAGAAAAAATGCCATACACACTTTTCCATAATCATTTTCCTGAAACAGCCGAGCGTGAAACCCGAACGGTCACTGTGCTTGAAGGTTCAAAGTTTAACTTACCACCAGCACATTATTCTTTTCTTGAGATGTTTTGCGATGAACCAGGATGCGACTGCCGGCGGGTTTTCTTGGCTGTGGTGTCATCTCTTCAAAAAGATATACAGGCGGTTATTGCATGGGGCTGGGAAAAACCGGAATTTTATATCAAATGGATGGGAGACAATGATCCGCTTATCATAAAAAATCTTATTGGCCCGGCGTTGAATCTTGCAAGTCCTCAATCGGATGATGCCCCTGCCCTCTTGGATTTATTTCGAAATGTATTGTTGAAAGACACTGTTTTCCTGGATAGGGTAAAACGGCACTATGCTATGTTCCGGGAAAAAATTGACAAAAAGCCAAGCACAGCAGCTCTGAAAAAAAATAAAAGACGGCAGAAGAAAAAACGTTCTGATAAATTATAAAAGACTTCAAGAGCTTCTTACTAGAGGGTCGGGCCAAATTAACCTCTTAAAATTATACAGTATAAACCCAAAACAAGGCCTTTTTTCGGCTTAATAATCCACTTTTTGACCTCAAAAACGACATTTTTGTCATGGCAGGAGCAAAGCGGCACTCCATTCAGGGCCAAATATGGCATCTTTCAGCTTGGTTGTATCCGGGTTCGGCAAATTTTTTTCCGTGATTTTCAATTGCCTTGCCGGGTCTTTTTTGATCAGACCCGGAAATTTTTTAAACTCTTCCCAAAGGGATGACGGTGGAGTATCTCGAAAAAGCTGAAACGGACTTGCGTGCTGTCGCAGAGGTGGACTCCGTACCCGGGTTCGAAGCTGCAACAGAATTTCCGGTGACCGTGAATGTGATAGATAACAATCATACGACAGTCCTTCGGGCGGTTATCCAAATGTGGGTTTCTCCGAAAAAACGGTAATGATGGATCGTTAAGGGGGAAGGTTATGTCTAAATTTACCGAAGGGCTCATTTTTTACGGCGACGACGTAAAGATCGGCAGGTTTCCCGAAGAAACCCGTTTTATTTATCCCAACCCCCTGAGGGCATGCCCGTGGCGATCAACCGGGCCATTGACGAGTCCGATGTCACAATTTCCAAAGCACTTGCGCTGGTTTGCCATCAGCGGGTTGAAAAAGCCGGAGTGGGTTGCCGAAAAAGCCCTGAAGGCGTTTGAAAAGCAAAAATTCCTTTACGTGCCCGGATTCCGGAGCTGGCTGATCCATATCCTGCTCCTCCGCCTTTCCCCCAAACGCATGGTGGACTGGTTCTCCCCCATTTTTTTGCGGGGTAAAGACTGACGCTGTTTTATTCAGCGTGCGTGCGCATCCATTCCATAATGACCTTTTTGAGCGATGCCAGGAGGGTGATTACCTCGACTTTGTCAGTTTTGGAGAATCACAGGTCGTACCATGGATTTCAAAGGCAGAGGAACTCATCAGATATATTTCCAACTTAGTTCAAGAGCATTCCAGTTGAAGCACCACAGTTCTTTTTCCGTGGTTCAGAAAAGACTGGCGCTAACTTTTCTGCTGCACTCTGACCGGTGTTCCGCTGCCGCTGCACACCGGCGGGTGAGCAGCCCGTTCTTCATCAATTCCGCCATTGACATATAATTATAATATATTTACAGTGTAAATATGAAAAATTTGTTTTTTTCCTGGGATGATAAAAAGAATTCTGCAAATCAAAGGCAACATGGCGTATCGTTTGAGGAGGCGCAAACGGTATTTTTTGATGAGTACGCAATTGAATTCGAAGACCCGGATCATTCTGAAACTGAAGATCGTTTTCTCTTACTCGGCTTGAGCCAAAAACTCAGAGTATTGGTAATATGCCAGTGTTTTCGAAAATCTGAATCAGAGATTCGCATCATCTCAGCAAGAAAGGCAACGAAAAAAGAACAAAAAGTATATTTTAAGGTGCTAAAATGAGAAAAGAATACGATTTTGAGAAAATGAAAGGCAAAAGAAATCCTTATGCGAAACACTTGAAGAAACAAGTCACTATTCGTATGGGGGTCGACGTTATCGATTATTTTAAAAAACAGGCGGAAGAGACCGGTATACCTTATCAAAATTTAATAAATTTATATTTGCGGGATTGTGTCCAATCTGAGCGAAAAATTTCTATAAAATGGGTGTCATAAAACAATGAAGGACCATGCCTTTCACTCGGACGTGGATTTCGCTGCGCTACATCCCCGCCGGTGAAGGCCACGTTGTGCGAGAGATGTAAAGAGCAACTTGGCCCAATTGAATGGAAATGATAGGATACGATTATGAGCAAACTGGAAAAGCTGTACGAGCACATTTTGATGCGAAGATCAAATGCGAATGTCTCGTTCGAGACTTGATGCTTCCTGCTCAATCGGCTTGGGTTTGATGAGCGTATCAGAGGGAATCACCATATCTTCACCAAGGAAAGATATTCTTTCTGCAGTAAGAGAGTCCAGAGAACGTTTTGCCGAACAACACAAACCATCAGGAAAGGGTAAGGTCTATATGGAAAAATACGATACTTCTTGGGATCTGGAAGAAAGTGAAAATGGTAATTTGCCTGAGAGTGAAGAGGCTTTCGAAAGGAAATATCAAGAATGGCAGCAACGGCATTGGGAAACATGGCTAAATGAGAAGCTTGATTTTCCATTCCTGGTTGAACGGATGGAAGATGACGATGACGCATATTTTACAGATATAGCAGACCACCAACCATTTAGACTTGGGCATAAAATGAAGGTGATAGGTATTGAGCAAGAAGATGATTTGTACGGTATAATATTGAAAGTAAGAGAAGGACGAAAAGTTGGATATGTTCCCCTTTGTGATGTTGAAGTAATCGATAAAGAAGATCCGAACTTTTGGCCTGTCCGGGAGTATGTTGTTTGGTTTGCCAATAGATAAAAATATCGATGTCAAATTATCGTTTCCTGGCTCCCGGAAAAAAATTGACAACAAGCCAAGAACAGCAGCTCTGAAAAAAATAAAAGACGGCAAAAGAAAAAACGTTCTGATAAATTATAAAAGACTTCAAGAGCTTCTGGGATTCGACCCAAAACACACGGAAGGATAGAAGCTGACCGGCTCTGCGTAAAATGCTGTACCAGTTCGCAGAGAAATCCCGCCGCCGATAACCGCCAACGTTGGCGCCCACATATTTAGCCGATTGATTTCATTGTCTTTCAATTATCTTTATTGTATTCTGGTGGTGAAAATTGGCGAGGAGGGATTGAAAAGTGGTTCCCCGGCCGGTTATGCGGAGCGCTGGGCAACGAGATTGAGTAAGATTAAGACTGAAAGACCGCTCGGCACATTCATAGGGAGAAGAAGAATACATGCGCAATTTCATAATCTACTGGCTGCTTGGCGTCATTCTCAGCATCCCGTCCTCGGCTATAGGTGCTAAACTCGATCTTCAGTTCGAAAGCGGTGGCGTTTGGTTCAGCAAAAATGATGTGCGCATTCCCGGCGATGTCGGCACGAAGTTCGACATGCTGGACCTGACCGGCAACGGACCGGACCCGTATGTTCGCGTCTATGCAACATACGATTTCAACAACCGACACGCTCTGCGCCTCACTGTCGCACCGCTGACAGTCGATGGAACAGGATTGTTGAATGAAGATGTGACGTTTAAGGACGATATGTTCTACACCGATTTGCCGACAAAGGGAACTTACAAGTTCAACACCTACCGGCTGACCTATCGGTGGACCTTTTACAATCGCGAATGCTGGCGCTGGGGGTTCGGCGCGGCCGCGTTGGTTCGAGATGCAGACATCACGCTGGAGCAGGGGGACAAGAGGCAATCCCGAAGTGATCTTGGCCTGGTTCCTCTCCTGCATTTGTACGGCGAATACCGATTTAATGATCAGGCATCCGTCATTATAGACATTGAAGGCGCGTGGTCGCCCATGGGGCGTGCTGTCGATGCGGCCCTCAAGGCACAATACGACTTCGATTCAGGATGGTACGTGGCGGCAGGATACAGGACACTCGAGGGCGGGGCGGACAACGACGATGTCTATACTTTCGCATGGTTGCACTATGCGCTTGTTGAGGCAGGATGGCGGTTTTGAAGCAGCTTTGCTATATGAACCTGGCCTGTGCGAGACATCATTTGACGCAGTAGATGCGGTGAAATTGGAAATCCCGGAAGGTTTCAAATTTTTAAGCTATAAAATGCGTCAACTCCTTTAAAAAAATGCCAAAATCTATATTTGAAAAATTTGGAGCGCTCAATTTAGGGCCGACATACTTAAAGGATAGAACAGCGAGGATTGCAATGAATAAACAGGCAGATGAGACTTTCAGCAAGGGATTAGGCCTGGAAAATGAGGCCCAGTTCGAAAAGGCGAAGGTCATTTATGAGGACCTTCTTAATCATGTCACCGACGAAGCGGTCCTGGAAAAAGTTCGATTTCGGATGGCGGACATCGACGACCTGATCGCGGAAAAGGCTATTTATCAGCGCATTGACGAAAACGCAAAACGGGTACTTACGGAAATCGGCATCAATACCGCCGAAAATCAAACCCTGATGGATTTACTAATGGAAGCCGACGCCGTGGACTTCGAAAACGAAACGGCGCTGTTCATTCCCTTGAAGCGGGACTATATCGATCACTGCCTGGAGCAGGTGCCCCGTGAAATGCCTGGAGACCCGGGAATGAACACCTTTGGCATAGGTGCGACATCCCCCTTTTTCAAGCGGACGGGTGAAGAAGAGCTGCGTCCGGCCAACCGCGAAGAGTACGAAAATATCATCCTCACGGTTGGCGAAAAACAAGATGATGTCGGGATTTTCAGTCTGCCGGTGGCCTGCGACAAAAGCATTTCCCTCTTCGAAATCGCCCAGCTGATGGAGAAAAACTTCCAGGGGCTCAAGATGATCACCACCAGTGCCATGAGCGACGACGAAGTGACCTTTTTGAAGGGGAAAGATGACTGGATCGACGGTACCAGCCTGATTACCTCCTTGGCGCCAATGAATAACATGGTTGATTCTTTTTTGCGTAGTGCCCGCACAGGCAACAACCTTTTATTTGTCGACCAGAGCATGGCCGGCGTCTCCGCCCCCGCTAGCCCGGAGGCTTTCCTGACGCAGAACCATGCACAGGTGCTTTTCATGATGATTGTCGCCCAGACCGTCAACCCGGGCATATTGTGCATACACTGCGGCATCCCCAGCGTAATCGGGTCAGACGGCAATCTTTCCTATAGTTCTCCGCATCAAACATTCATCAACGCAGCCTTGGCTCGGATCAACACCTGGATTACCGGTTATCCCTCCGCCCAGACCGGAGGCAGTACCAGCCTGCGCGATATGACGCCACAGGCGCTTACAGATTCAGAATTGAGCCGCAACGCGCTGCGCAAATATGGGGTGCATATCCTGCGGCATGCCATGGGTGCGCTTGGCAGCCTCAACTTTTTCAGCCTGGAGAAATTTTTGGAAGACTGCGAACGTGAAAAACATTCCAAAATGGTATTTGATGGGATTCCAAAGGATAGAGGCATGATACCCATGTACTTTCCCGGCGACGATCGGGCGCTTGCGGGAATCCGTGAAATTGCCGAGAAGGGTAACCCAAAGGATGCCGAACACACATTGCACAACGTGGATTCGTTCCGCCAGTGGGAGGATACCATTAACCAAGCGGCTAAAAAGAAAGTCTATTACCCGCAGCTCAATGATGTCGTTATCAATGCAATTCAATCCGAGGGGTAATCTTATGAACCAGCGGAGCCAGGGGCGGACCAAATTAACTTTTGAGGAAGCCTTGGCAAACCGTGCGAATTGCCGGGATGAAAGATGGTTCAAAAGTATTACTGTTGGCACTGAGGCGTTTTTAGAAGAGAGTGATGAAGAAAACAGTCCTGCATCGGCTATTTGGAATTGGCTCTATCCCCAAAAAACTGCGTCCAGTGCTTGAGAACGAGGGAATCGTTGTTTTTGATGAAGGTATTGGCGGCTGGTTCGTAACAAAGCATGTTAATGGACCGGGTAAACGATATCGTCACCGCACAGAGGGATTTTCCGGCTGTCTTGTGATAACGAAGGTGCGAGCGGTCTGCTACACATACGGAAAACGTCAGATCAACATCTCTGTTAAAGACCCCAAGATAGCGAACCTGTATGTTGATATGCCTGAAGAGCAAACATTATCTCTTTCGTTCGAGTCATCAAACTTTCGAGAAGGATGGGAGGGTGTGATTGAGTTCCGATTCAATACAGACAAAGCTCTGCTGTTTCGTGATGCTTTTATAGCAATCGGTGCTCAAGGCACTTCAGCGGACGCGGACAAGCCGCGCCGCTGAGTTTTGCATTGGCCTGACCCACCAAATGATGCATCGATAAATGTAAGAGGATATCATGAGTATAAGCAAGGTCATTAAAGAATATAAAATTTGAGGAGTGCTACAAAACAAGAGTTGAACAGGATTGGGACCTTTGGCATGCAATGAACAGCCCTGAAGCAAAACAGATTAAGCGCCTGAAACCAATCACCAAAAATAAGCATTCTTCTGCATAACCAAACTTGAAAATCGCTCAATTTAGGTGATATAATAGCAATCAGATACCCAAAAATAGGGCTTTCATTAGGGCATGACGCATACAGCAAACACCAATAACGCGGGATTTAAAAAAGCGGCCATTGTGGGCGGAATTGTCGCGTTAGTTCTTTTTTTCGCGTTTGTTGTGTTTTATGAAGCGCGTGTCCGGGGACAGGCGCATGCAACAATCGACAAGCACGCCCGGGTCATTGCCGACGCCCTGTGGAATTACAATTATGACGCTGCTTCCGAATACCTGAACCTTGCCTGCCAGTCCGACAACTATGCCTCGCTGTCGGTTTTCGAAGTAAACGGGAGAGTCTTCTATGAGTCGCCCCCGATGGCGCCGGGACCGTTTGAACGCCTCCTGATGGCGGTTAACCTCATACCTGAAATCCCCCTGGACTCGCATGTCCACTACGACGGGAGAAGGATCGGGCGTATCGAGGCGGTATGGAACCCCCGGACGGTATATACCCACGGCGTTGTTCTGGCCTTTTTCATCATGGGGTTTGCGCTTTTTCTTTTTTATGTCAGATTATTTCAGGCCAATCAAACACTTGAAATGCGGGTGCGCGAGCGGACTTCCGCCCTTGCTGCGGCAAACACCGAACTGCAACACGAGATCCGGGAACGGGAGCATATTGAAAAAAAACTGCGCCAGAACGAGGAAAACCTCCGCACCACCCTCGATTCTATCGGTGACGCGGTGATCGCCACCGACATCGGGGGACAAATTGTTCGCATGAATCCGGTCGCACAGGCGCTGACAGGGTGGCGCAAAGAAGAAGCGGTCGGCCAGCCGCTGTCCGAGGTGTTCAACATCGTTGACGCCAGGACGAAGAAAAGGCTGCCCGATCCGGTCAGGCGGGTGCTTGACGCCGGCGGCGTGATCAATTTGGGCGAGCACACCATGCTTTTGGCGTCGGACGGAACAGAATACCGGGTGGATGATTCCGGGGCGCCGATCCAGGATAAAGCCGGCCATACCACCGGCGTCGTGCTGGTGTTCCGAGATATCAGCGAGGACTACCGGATGCGGGAAGCCCTGCGTGAAAGTGAAACGCAACTGCGCAGGGCCCAGGCCGTGGCCCGGATGGGAAGCTGGCAGGTCGATCTCAATACCGGCCGGGTCACCCTTTCCGAGGAAGCGTGCCGGATATATGGCATGGATACTTGCGAAAACAGGCCCCTGCAAGAGCTTAAATTGTTTCCGCTGCCGGAATACCGGGAGATGCTCGATGAAAAGCTGAACGGGTTGTTGCACAGCGAGCAGGAATACGAGGTGGAGTACAGGATTAAACGGCCTGTGGACGGCCAAATCCGGGACATATATTCACTTGGGGCCTACAACCCGGAAAGCAATACCGTAACCGGGACCATCCAGGACGTCACCGAGCGCAAGCAGGCCGAAGCGGAGCTTCAGAAGGTGGACAGATTGAAATCCGTGGGTATGCTGGCGGGCGGTATCGCCCATGATTTCAACAATATACTTACCAGCATTTTCGGCAGCATCTCCGTTGCCAAATCGAAGCTGGAAAGCGGCCATGCGGCCCTCAAACCCCTCGCGGAAGGGGAAAAATCCATGGAGCGGGCGATCCGGTTGACCAACCAACTGCTGACCTTTTCAAAAGGGGGGTATCCGGTCAAGGAAGACGCCCGGCTGGATCAGATTGTAGAAGAAGTGGTTCGTTTTGACCTGTCCGGGAGCAATGTCAAACCGGTTTTTCAATCTGCCGGAGATCTTCGGCTGGCCAGGGTGGACAAAGGGCAGGCCCAGCAGGTGTTCTCCAACCTTGCGATCAATGCCGATCAAGCCATGCCGGAGGGCGGCCATCTCTACATCAGCCTGGAGAATGCGGATATTCCGGAGACGAGCCGGCTGCCGCTTTCACCGGGCAAATATATAAAGGCGGTGGTGCGTGATGACGGCATCGGCATTGACAAAAAGTACCTGGCTCACATCTTCGACCCTTATTACAGCATCCGTCAAAACGGCACGGGAATGGGGCTTGCAACCGTCTATTCCATCATGGAAAGGCACGGCGGGTATATCCATGCGGCCTCGGAACCCGGCAAAGGCACGACCTTCACCCTGTATCTGCCAGCTTCGGAAACAGAGCATCCCCCGGAATCCGAGGGATCTGCACCAGGTGCCCCGGAACTGTCGTATTCCGCCCGGGTCCTGGTCATGGATGACGAAGAGATGATCCGCGATATTGCCTCGGAGATGCTTCAGACATTTGACTGCGAGGTCAAAACCGCCGTGGATGGCGAAGAAGCGGTGGCCATGTACAAAGAGGCCATGGCCTCGGATGCTCCCTTTGACCTGGTCATCATGGACATGACCGTTCCGGGCGGCATGGGCGGGGTGGAGGCATTAAAGAACATTTTAGCGTTTGATCCCGGGGTCAAGGCCGTTGTGTCCAGCGGCTACGCGGAGGATGCAATCCTGGGAAATTTCGCGGACTACGGGTTTAAGGACATTTTATCAAAACCCTATACGCTTGAACGTTTGCGGGAGATGTTGAACCGTGTGCTGCACGTATGACGGCTTTGTAAAAAATCTATTGAAGGAGAATACCATGAAACAAGCCGTCATATTGTTTTGGATCATCGGGTTTCTGGGGTTAAACGGCGATGCGTTCGCCCAATTACCCCCCATTCCGCTGGCGACAGGGGAATGGGCGCCGTACGCCTCCCAGGGCATGGAAGGTTACGGCGTATTTTCCGAGATCGTATCCGCCGCCTTTCACGAGGCGGGCATTGAGCCCCGGTACCAGTTTTATCCATGGAAACGCGCAGGAGAATATGCCCGGGACGGGAGGGTATTTGCTGCCTTTCCTTACAAGATCACGGATGAACGGGAATTGATCTATGATTTCTCAGAGCCGGTGATGATGTCTACGGGACGGTTCTTTTACCTGAAATCACGCTTTCCGCAAGGAATCGAATTTCAGGAACTGGCGGATCTCACCGGGTTCAGAATCGGCGGGGTGTTGGGCTATTGGTATGAAACGGAGTTCGAAAAAGCCGGTCTGACGGTGGAATATGTATCGACGGATAGCCAGAATTTCAAAAAATTATTCGCTGATCGTATAGATTTAGTGGCGTGTGATGAACTGGTGGGCTGGGAGTTGATCAACAGGCTTTATCCCCAAAAGGCTTCTCAGTTTGCAACCATAGAGAAACCCATGAATGAAGATGCGCTTCGACTGATGATTTCCAGAACATACCCCGATGCGGCTGAAATCACCAGTCGCTTCAACGCGGCGTTGAAGCGACTGGTGGCTCAAGGGAATGTAAAGGAAATCCTTGCCGGACAAGGCTTGCAAGACTACCACCCGCCTGAATGAAATCAGGTGCGCTTGCCTCGTGGTATCGAATGGCTTTGAGCAGTATACTGACATGGCGCTCCCCGAAATCACAAGCATGAGGCGCTATGTTCATGAGACTGAATAATACCCCTTATACCACTCCACGAACCGGCGGATGCCCTCTTCGATGCCGGTGACCGGCTTAAACCCCACCGCCTCGTAAAGATCGTCTATATCCGCATAGGTGGCGGGTACATCGCCCGGCTGCATTTCCTGAAACTCTTTTTCCGCTGTCATGCCGAGCTGATTTTCGAGTTCCTCGATAAACCGGGTCAGCTCCACCGGCTGGTTGTTTCCGATATTATACAGCCGGTACCGGGCATACGAGGAGCCCGGGTCCGGGGCATCACCCGACCACTCCGGGTTGGGCGCGGGCAGCTTTTTCATCACCCGAAACACCCCTTCAATGATATCATCGATATAAGTGAAGTCCCGCTGCATTCTGCCGTAATTAAACACCTGAATGGGCTTTTGGGAAAGAATCGCCTCGGTAAATAAAAAAAGCGCCATATCCGGCCGGCCCCAGGGCCCGTAGACTGTGAAGAAGCGGAGGCCGGTGGCCGGGAGATCGTATAAATGGCTGTAGGTATGGGCCAGGAGTTCATTGGCCTTCTTGGTGGCCGCATACAAGGAAACCGGATGGTCCACATTGTCATGGACGGAGAACGGCATTTTGGTATTGGCCCCGTAAACCGAGCTGGATGAGGCAAATACCAGATGCTTTGTGCCGTAATGCCGGCAGCATTCCAGGAGGTTTACAAACCCCACCAGGTTGGCATCCACATACGCGTGGGGATTCTCCAGAGAATACCGGACCCCGGCCTGGGCGGCCAGATTGACCACCACGTCAAACCGTTTTTCTTTAAAAAGTGCGGTCATCGAATCCAGACGGCTTAAATCGATTTCGTGGAATTCAAAACCGTCAAACGGAGAAAGCTCCCTTAAACGCGCCTTTTTCAGCCCAACATCATAGTAGGGATTGAGGTTGTCAATGCCCACCACCGTATAGCCTTCGGTCAAGAGCCGATGGGCCAGATGGAATCCGATAAACCCCGCCGCCCCGGTTACCAACACATGCTTGAAATCCAGATTCATATTATAACCTCTCCATTGCCTCGATCAAAAGCCTCACCCCGAAGCCGGTGCCGCCGGCGCCGCAGTAGTCGGCGCCCTTCTTGATATAGGCCGGGCCGGCAATATCAATATGCGCCCACCGGGCGTTTTCAACAAAGTCGGACAGGAACAGGGCCGCGGCAATGGCCCCGCCCCAGCGGGAACTGCCGATATTTCGGATATCCGCGAAATCACTTTTTAAAAGCTCTTTGTAATCATCCGGCATGGGCATGGCCCAGCAGCGTTCATAGACCGACTCGCCGGCGGATACAATGGCTTCCGCCAGGTCCCTGTCCGCGGAAAATACCCCGGCAATCTTTTCGCCCAGCGCCATGATGCAGGCGCCGGTAAGTGTGGCCATATCAATCATCACGTCCGGTTTGAAAAGCTTTTCCGCATATGCCAGGGCGTCGATTAAAATCATCCGGCCTTCGGCATCCGTGTTGCCGATCTCCACCGTCTTGCCGGCGTAAGTTCGGACGATATCACCCGGCCGCAGGGCATCACCGGACGGCATATTTTCAACCACGGGCACGATTCCGACCACGCGATAGTCCGGCTTCAGACGCGCAACGGCGATAAGCGCCGCAGCCACAGACGCGCCGCCGGCCATGTCCATCTTCATATCCTCCAACGTGCCGCCGGATTTTATGTTGATCCCGCCGGAATCAAAGGTCACGCCTTTTCCGACCAACGCATAGGTTTTTTTGGGTTTTTTGGGTTTGTAATCCAGAAGCACCATGCGCGCGCGGCTTTTGCTGCCCATGCCAACGGCCAGAATGCCGCCCATCTTGTTTTTCTTTAACTCCGGTTCATCCAGCACGGTGATTTCCAACCCCTCCTTGTCCGCGGCCTTGACAATGGAGCGGACAAACCGGTCCGGCCGCTTTTCATTGGGCGGCATGCTGACCCAATCCCTTGCCAGCACCGTGCTTTTGCAGATGGTGGCCACCCGGTCCCCGACACCTTTCAGGGCCTCTGCGGCTTCCGCATCCGTAAATATGGCAATCTCTTTAACCGGCGCCTGCTTCTTATCCGCCTTGTAAAGGTCAAATATGTGGTTTCCGAGATATGCGCCCTCAAAAAGGGCTTCTGCTGCCGAACCCGCCTCTATGGGGACATTTTCCGCATCCGGCAGCCGCATCACCAGGTCCTCGACCTCCGCGCTGATGGCCTTTTTAACCGCTTTCCCCGCGGCTTTTCGAAGAGATTCCCGGCAAAGATCGGCAATTTTGCCTACCCCCAGAAACAGAACCCGCTCCGCATGAGTTGCACCCGGCCGATAGAGCAGCAGATCATCGCCTTTTTTCCCCTTAAATTCCTTGTATGATTGGGCGGTCTCGACCAGCGCCTGAATGGCCGCATCCTTATGCAGCGCGTCATCCTCGGCCACCGGAATCATGAGCAGGCCGGCTTCAAGGCGCTTGGTATCACCGGTTTTAATGGTCAGCAAAAGTTCCTCCCTTACAAATTTCTCTCTTTCCTGATTGCATCATAGGCCTCCTGGATCTCCCGGAATTTATCATTGGCGAACTTGACGAATTCATCCGGCAAGCCCTTGGCGGAAATGGTGTCCGGATGATAATCCCGGACCAGCTTGCGGTACTTTTTCTTAATCTCATCATTCGAATCACTGCTATTGCAGCCCAGGGCAGCGTAATATCGCTCTGTATTTTTAACGTACCGGGATTTAATCTTCTGATAATCCGAATCGCTGATTTGGAAAATCCGGACAGCGGAAAGAATCAGACGCTCTTCAGCCTCCTGAAGGGCGCCGTCTGCCACCGAGACCCGCAGGAGGATATCGATCATAAATTCCAAAAGCTGGGGCTGCCCGGAAAAATGCTGATAAAACTGGCCCGCAAAATCCTCAAAAGACTGCGGCGTATTGAGCGCGGTCTGAAAGATCTGCTCCGCGGCCTGCCGGCTCTGGGCGTTCAAATTAAGGTCCCGCGCCATGAACTGCCGTATGGTATTTACCTCGGCTTCGGAGACCTGCCCGTCCGCCCGCGCCAGTTTGGCCAGCATGGAGAATGCAGCCACAAAAAACGCCATCTGGGCGCGCTCCTCGACAGAGCCGCCCTGGCCCGAGATCATGCGGGGTTTTTCTTCGTCACCGTCAAACATATGACCGAACACGGCCCCTGCAACGGCGCCGATCGGCCCGCCCACCGCAAACCCGACGGTCCCGCCGATGGCTTTTCCCAACCAACCCATTATATGTAGAACTCCTTCATAATTTGTTTCCTTAGCACATTTAACGCCAAAACGGCAAATATCTGTTTATTGGCCGTGCGCTCCTTAAACGGGGAATGATGCCGCTCGCCCGCCGCCCCGTCAGGACCGGCGATACCGATACAGACCGTGCCCACCGGTTTTTCGTCCGTTCCCCCGGTCGGCCCGGCAATGCCGCTGGTGGCAATGCCGTATGCGGCCCCGGAGATCTGTCTGACCCCCTCGGCCATAAGCTTTGCAGTTTCCTCGTGGACTGCACCATGCTGATCAATAACCTCCGGCGGGACATTTAAAAGCTCAATTTTTGCGGAATTGGCATAGGTCACCGTGGAGAGCAGGAAATAATTTGAACTGCCGGATATGTTGGTCAGCATATCCGCAATCAGCCCTCCGGTGCAGCTCTCCGCCACAGCCACCGTTGCCCCGGCGTCCTTCAGCAATTTCCCGACTTCCGCCTCGATCGTCAGGCCTGTGGTGGAAAAGATGTATTTACCGAACCTCTCCTGGGCCCAGCGGCTTGCCTGGTCCAGGTCCCGGGTGAGATCCTCCGGCGTTTCACCGACAGCGATAAGTTTAATATAGATAACCGGGAATCGGGCCAGAAGGCCGTATCGCACACTGGGAAACGCATCCGATATATCGGCCATCCGGTCATTTACCCGCGCCTCCGGGAGACCAAAGGCGGAAAGCGTCCGGATCCGCTGAAATTTGTCCGGCGGCTGCAGATTTTTCTGAATATCCGGTATCACCTGCTCGGCAAGCATGGCCGTCATTTCATGGGGAATGCCCGGCATAAAATAGCAGCGGCTTTTTCCGATGGTCAGAGAAAATCCGGGCGCCGTCCCCCGGGCATTAAAAATCGGGGTCGCCCCCTGGGGCAGCATGGCCTGTTTATAGTCCGACTCAGATACCTGTCGATGGTATTTTTCAAAAAAGCCTTCGATGTAGGCCACCGCCTTCTCATTTTTTTCAAGCCCGGTGCCGGCGGCCATAGCTGCGGCTTCGGCCGAAAGATCGTCTTTTGTCGGCCCCAGCCCGCCGGTAATGATAGAAATATCCGCCCGGCCGCCGATTTCCGTCAAAATATTGGCCAGCGCCTCCGGATCATCGCCCACACAGCTGTGCCGGGTGACCTCAATGTCCAGCTCCATCAGCTTTTCTGCAATGTGCGCGGAATTACTGTCGATAATAGCGCCGGAGCAGATTTCATCTCCCGTGGATAATATTTCGGCAATCATATGAGGTTTCAAATCCCTTGAGTCGTTATTTTTAATTATTGTTTGCCAGACATATGTATATGGCATGAGACATTTCCGGTGACAATCATTTTCTGCCAGGGCAAATTTGTTCTGTCTTTTCTTAGGCAGGCACGGTGGCCTGCCCTACGACGACATGCGTCGTAGAGTCGGCCACCGTGCCGACTATCTGTCCGTTAACAGGACCGTGGTCATGAACTTTGCGGTTAGAACAAATTAGCCGTGCATTTTCTGCCGACGCGCCGCCCGTCGGATCTGAACGGCATCGACTCAAATATCCATCCCATCCGTCTGTAAAAAAATATTGATCCGCGCTTGATTGAGAATTACTCTTAAATTGCCGTTTTTTGTTAGAATCCCTGTTGACTGAAACCTGAACCGATAAAGGATTCGTTATGGCCAAAAATTCTGATCAGGAGAATAAGCCAGTACCGGAAAAACAGGAATCGGAAGGCTGGTTTCATCTGGATGTCCACCCCCAGGTATTCTTTATTTCAGCGGGGCTGATCATCCTGTTTGTGGTTAGTACCATTTTTTTTCAAAAATACATGGGCGATGTATTCCAGCAGATGCAGAGCGCCATGTCCAGCTATGCCGGCTGGTTTTTTATCTGGACAGTCAATATCGTCCTGGTATTCATGCTGGTAATGCTGGCCGGCCGGTTTAGCAATATCCGGCTGGGTGGCCCGGACGCCAAGCCGGAATTTTCCACAATGGGCTGGTTTTCCATGCTCTTTTCCGCCGGCATGGGCATCGGCCTGCTCTTCTACGGCGTGGCCGAGCCCATGTTTCATTTTGTCGCCAACCCCCTGACCGAACCCGGCACCACGGAAGCCGCCCGAAAATCCATGGATATCACCTTTCTGCACTGGGGCCTGCACCCATGGGCGATTTATGCGCTGGTGGCCCTGTCCCTGGCCTTTTTTTCATTTAACAAGGGTTTGCCCCTGTCCATTCGAACCGCCTTTTATCCCCTCTTGGGAGAACGCATCTACGGCTGGCCCGGAAATATTATCGATATTCTGGCCACTGTGGCCACCCTTTTCGGCGTGGCCACATCCCTGGGGCTCGGCGTACAGCAGGTCAACGCCGGGTTAGACTATCTTTTGGGCATCGGCCAGTCGCCCAAAATCCAGGTCATCCTGATCGCATGCATCACCGCCGTGGCCACCTGGTCGGTGGTCAAGGGGCTGGACAAGGGCATCCGGCGGCTTAGTGAGATAAACATCTCCTTTGCCGCGCTGCTCGCCCTTTTCGTCCTGCTGGTTGGCCCCACGGTGTTTATTCTGGATGCGCTGCTGGAAAACATCGGTTATTATATCCAGCACCTGCCCCAGCTCTCCACCTGGAATGAAACCTATGAGCACACCGCATGGCAGCAGGGCTGGACCATCTTTTACTGGTCCTGGTGGATCGCCTGGTCGCCGTTTGTGGGCATGTTTATCGCCCGGGTCTCTTACGGCCGGACCATCCGGGAATTTATTCTCGGGGTGATGCTGGTGCCCACCTTTATTACGTTTCTGTGGATCACCATCTTCGGAAACACCGCCCTGTTTATTGAAATGTTCGGCTCCGGCGGCATTGCCAAGACGGTTCAGGAAAATATCCCGGTATCGCTTTTTGTGCTGCTGGAAAAATTCCCGCTGGGGGTCATCACATCGAGCCTCTCGATTGTTGTGATCATTACCTTTTTCGTCACCTCTTCGGACTCCGGCTCCATGGTCATCGACATCATCACCTCGGGCGGAAACCCCAATCCGCCGGTGCTGTCCCGGCTCTTCTGGGCCATCCTGGAGGGTGCCGTCGCTGCGGCGCTGCTTGTGGGCGGCGGGCTTGTGGCCCTGCAGACAGCCACCATCACCACCGGCCTGCCCTTTGCCGTTGTGATCCTGGGGATGTGCTTTGCCCTTTACCGCGGGTTGTCCGAGTATGCCGCGCCCACGGAATTCACCCTGGGCGACCGGCAGGCCCGGGAATATAAAATCAGAACCCATCCGCCGCTTAAAAAGACCTTCGGGCGCCGGCGGCTTTGGTAACTCAAATAATAAGCTCAAGGAGGTTATCGTGCATCGGATATTTTATCTTTGTATCTACATTTTTTGGGTGACTATTTGCGCGGTCTCTCTTATGCCCGGCCCGGCTTGGGGCATGGCGAATGCCGGGCAGAATATTCGGCTGGTCCACACGGACTGGTCCTCTTCCATTGCTTCGGCCAATCTTGTCAAAGCGGTATTTGAGGAAAAGCTCGGCACCCGTTGCGAACTGGTGTCTGTGAGTGCGGACAAAATGTGGAAGGCGGTGGCTGAAGGCCGTGCAGACGTCATGCTGTCCGGCTGGCTGCCGGACACCCATGGCTATTACCACAAACAGTTCAGAGACCACGTGGTTGATTTGGGACCGAACCTGGAAGGCACCAAAATCGGATTCGTGGTGCCGGATGTGACCCTCGGCCGCCTGACCGCCGGCACCGGCATCCGGAACCAGCCCTATATAACCATCGATTCCATCGAAGAGCTAAAAACCCATGCGGACAAATTCAACCACCGGATTGTCGGCATTGAGCCTGAGGCCGGTATCATGCACAAAGCAAAGGAGGCCATGGAGGCTTATGATCTGGACAACTTCCGTCTGGTGGAAAGCAGCGAGGTGGCCCTGATGGCCGAATTATCCCACGCCATCCGCCACCAGAAATGGCTGGTGGTTACCGGTTGGCTGCCGCACTGGAGTTTTGCCCGCTGGAGTCTCAAGTTCCTTGATGATCCGAAGAACGTATTCGGAGAGGGCGGCAGTATTCATACGATCGCCCGCCAGGGATTGGACACGGATATGCCGAAAGCCTTCCGGGTGCTGGACAATTTCTCATGGGCGCCCGAGGATATCGGGCAGCTGATGCTATGGATTCAGGAGGATGACGGCCGGTTTCCCTATGAAAAGGCCCTGCGGTGGATCCGGACCCATCCGGATAAAATTGAACAATGGATTGAATAAAAGGATACCCATATGCTCCAGGACATCTATTTTCAGTACAAAAATGCCTGCATGATGCTCTTTCGCCGGGAAGGCGATGAAGTGGTCTTTCGGGGCACAGCCTTTCTGGTCCATCCGGACGGCTACCTGCTCACCGCCGCCCATCTGATTACCGGCAAATACGAATTGATGGCCGTGCCTGTAGAGGATGCGGCCGGATTTGTCGAGGTCCATACCGACACCGTCTCACCTATCCGCCTGGAAATCCGGCAGATTGACCGCGAGCGGGATCTGGCCCTCTTAAAATTTACCGAAGAGATTGAAATCACCATGCCGGATCACATCATAGGCATTCCGGATGAGGTGCCCATCGGCAACAGCGTGGCGACTTTGGGGTTTCCGTTCGGCTTTTACGGTGTCTACAACCAGTTGATCAAGCAGGCGGTGGTCTGCTCCAAGATCCTTTCCGGAAACGGCACCGGCATTTTCCTTTTTGACACCATGGTCCACGACGGCAACAGGGGCGGGCCGTTGATCAACATTTATGACGGCCGGATCATCGGGGTGGTTGGCGGCCGCTTCGAACCTCAGGAGCTTATGCCCGATTACTTAAAACGCTCAGAGGCACCGATTAGAAGCGACGTAGCCTATGCGGTATCCGTGGAACACGCGGCCGCCCTGATTAAGAAAGAGGCATTAACAGTAATCTAAAGGAGGTCTTAAGTGGCGAAGAATTTTTCCTGCTGGCCCGAAGGATGGCCCAAGGCGCTCGATTACCCGGAGCGCCCGGTCCATGCATTCCTCGAGTACACCGCCGAACGGGTGCCCAACCGGATTGCCATGCATTTTGGCGGCATGGTACTTACCTATGCGGAATTTAAAACCCTTGTGGATCGATTCGCTACAGCGCTCGCTGACCTGGGCCTTAAGAAAGGCGAGCGCATGGCCATCCATCTGCCCAATTGCCCCCAGTTCGCCATCGCCTATTATGCGCTGCTAAAAATCGGCGGGGTATTTACCCCGCTCTCTCCCCTGCTCTCCCCTTATGAGGCCAAGCACCAGCTAAGCGATGCCGGGGCCAAAACCCTGCTTTCCCTGGATCTCCTCTACCCCGGCATACAAGGCATCATCGGGGAGACGGATGTGGAGCGGGTGATCTCCACCAGTATCGGTGACTGTTATAATGTGCTCATCGCCCCGTTAAAGCCGGTGGGCAAGCTGCCGGTGCCGGATACGCTGGACATGGCGGAGCTTATCGCCAAGCACCAGCCCGAGCCGCCTGAAGTTGAATTTGAGGTTAACAAGGACCTGGCCCATCTGGCTTACACGGGCGGAACCACCGGGGTGTCCAAGGGCGTGATGCTCACCCACGCCAATGTGGTCAAAAACACCCTCCAGTTCGGCTGCTGGATGAGCGGGGCTCAACTGAAAATTTATGAAGACCAGCGCGTGGAACCGGTCTTTCCGGAGGGCGTTGACCCCAAAAAAGACCGTCCCGTTGCCCAGGACCATGAAACCGCCCTTGTCGTGGTGCCCTGGTTTCACGCCATGGGCGTGATCGCCTATCTGAATAACATGGTCTCCGGCGGAACCACCATGGTGGTCTTTCCGCGGTTTGATCCCCAGGAATACCTGGAAGCCATTCCCAAGTTTTCGGCCACCATGCTGGGCGGTGCGCCCCAGCTGTTCACCCCGCTGGTGGATCAGCCCAATTTTGATCAGTATGATCTTTCCCGGATCAAGTTCATCGGCTCCGGCGCAGCTCCGCTGCCGCTGACCGTTTTAGAGAAGATGAAACAGGCATTCGGCGGCGCCATTTTTATCGAAGCCTATGGGCTTACCGAATGCACCATGGGCGCGCTTTGCAACCCGGCTGGCCGGCCCAAACCCGGCTCCGTCGGCCTGCCGGTTTTTGATACCGAGTGCCGGGTGGTGGACCCGGAATCCGGTGAGCCGCTTCCCCCCGGTCAAGAGGGTGAAATCTGCATCAAGGGGCCGCAGGTCATGGCCGGATACTGGAACCGGCCGGAGGAGACCGCCCAGGTTCTAAAAGACGGCTGGCTGTATACGGGCGATATCGGCCGGGAGGATGAAGAGGGGTACTTCTATATCACCGACCGAAAGAAAGACATGATCATTTATAAAGGCTACAATGTCTACCCGCGGGAGATCGAAGAGATCCTCTACACCCACCCGGCGGTGGAACTGGCCGCTGTGCTCGGCAAAAAGGATGATACCGGAAATGAAATCCCGGTGGCGTTTGTGAAGGTAAGGGACGGCATGCAGCCGGCCGAGGCGGAACTCATAAATGCCGTCAATGACAAGGTGGCGGCGTACAAAAAACTCCGGCAGGTGATTTTCACGGATGATATTCCGGTATCCATGGCCGGCAAGGTGTTAAAACGCGAACTGCGGGAGCGGCTGTAATCATTCCGTCTTAATCTTACACTAATTATCCAGCGCCTGTTGCGAGGGCTCAACCCCTAAAAATTTATCCGCATAGCCCTTGCGGTAGAAAAAGCCCATCAACTTGTAAAATTTCTCCGGCATATAGCGTTTTACTCTCCAGAGCAGCCGGCCGTCGATCTGGGTGATGACATACAGCCGTTTTTTGGCGACGGAGCGGAGTATGTGCCGGCTCACTTTTTCCGCATTGCACAGGGATTTTTCAAAAAGCGCGTTGGCCATGTCCAGCTGACGCGGATCCGTATACCGGCATTGATCCATGAGATTGGTTTTAAAAAAACTAGGGCACGCCACCGTCACCCCGATATTATGGCCGGCCAGTTCCTGCCGCAGGGTTTCGGAGAGTGAAATCACCCCCGCCTTGGTCACATTATAGGGCGACATCTCCGGGAGCGAGACAATTCCGGCCGAAGAGGCGATATTGACGATATGGCCGGCTCCCTGGGATTTAAAAACGGGGATAAACGCCTTACATCCGTATATAACCCCCATTAGATTGATATCAACAATCCATTGCCAGTCTTCAACGGGAATTTTCTCCATTACCCCGGCAGCCGGCACGCCGGCATTATTGATCACGATATCCGCCCCTTGAAATTGGGCCGCCGCCTCATCCGCAAGCGCCGAAACATCCGTCCACTTGGCCACATCGCCTTGCATCGCAAACCCCTTGCCGCCGTTTTTTTCGACAAGCCCCAGGGTTTCCTCCGCCCGGGCACGATCAATATCGTTTACCCCCACCGACCAGCCGAGCCTGGCAAAATCCACCGCCAGGGTTCTGCCCAGCCCGCTCCCGGCGCCGGTAATAACCACCCGCTTATTCGGGAACCTCCTGTTTAAAACCTTTTCCATGCGCCCTCCCCGTTGCATCCTGTCCCCTGATTTTTTCCGAAAATTTGCCGCATTTGCCCTGATAACGATGGTTAGTTTATAAATCAACGGCCAAATAAGCAAACTTAAAGTGAGAATGCCCCTTTTAAGTAACTTATCGGGTTTTAGGTTTTGGGTATTAGGCATTAAAATCATTAAATCAAGAAGTTATGGTCGGCACGGTGGCCGACCCTACGATGAATCGGGTTTTTCCCCATTCGTAGGGCGGGCCACCGTGCCCGCCTGAAAAATAGATAGAACAAATGGGATGCATGGCCAAACCTTCGGGCATCGCCACTGCAGCCAGGCAATTCGTGGATAGGGCAGCCGGCCGACCAAGGATTGTCAGCGGCTCCTGGAAGAAGATGCCCCTCCCCCTCAAAGACATCATTCGGGAAGCGGTTGCCGCAGGCGGCGCCGACATCCGGATAAGCGATGAACCCTTTGTCTACCTCGACAAGAACTACATCAAAATGCTGGGCGGCATCCGGGAAACCCTTGCCGCAGGGACCAGCCTAAACGGACGAAAACGGGTTGTCCAGATCCACTGCCATTTCAAGGACATCGAATCAGAGGCCGTCGAGGCGGCGGAGAACGGAGCGGCCATTATTTTTATTGATACGGGGAACATCAGAGATGTCCGGGCAGTTCTCCGGATTCTGGAGGAAAACAACCGGCGAAAGCAGGTGCAGATCGCCTTTGCCGGCGGCATCCGCCTGGCCGATCTTGACCGGCTGAAAATACTTGACATCGATATCGCGGTTATCGGCCGTTTGGCTGATCGCCGCTGCATTGGTTTCCGTTTTGACCTGCGCAGGCCGGCGCATCGGCGCATCCGGCGCATCCGCAATCGCAGATATCCCGTCCTTTAATTTTTCGGTAAAGGTGCCGGATCAGGAATCCGGCGGCCAGGCCGACGATAAAAAATACGATGATATGCTGAATCATTTGTTTTTCTCCTTTTATAACAAACCACTAAAACCCCAAAACCGTCCCGATCTGATAGACCGACACCGCCAGGATGAAGGCAAGTACGGTATTAAAACCCATTGAAAATGCGCCCCACTTCCAGGAGCCCGCTTCCCGGGCGATGCAGACCACGGCGACGAAACAGGGCGAATAGAACATGACAAAAATGATGAGGGAAAACGCCGTCAGCGGCCGCCAAAGCGGCGAATTCGCCAATTGCCGGGACAGGCCCTCGCTTTGTTCCGCCTCCACCGCCCCCATGGAATAAGCGGTGCCCAAAGTGGAGACGATCACTTCCTTGGCGGCAAACCCGCCCACCAGGGCGATATTGGTCCGCCAGTCAAAGCCGGCCAGGTGACTGACGCTTTCAAGCGAGGTCCCGATGCGGCCGGCAACCGAATATTTAAGGGCCGCCTGGGACTTTTCCGCAGATATACCGCTCAGCCGGTCTTCTAACTCGCGCGCAGCCGGCGAAAGCGAATCATCCCCGCCCTGTTTGCGGAGCTCGTTTCGAACCGGTGCTGGATATTCCGCCAAAGCCTGCTGCCGGACCGCTTCATAGTTCTTTGCCGTCTCAGCCGGCAATTGCGGAAAGCTCATCATGGTCCAAAGCAGTATTGAAATTGCCAGGATAATGGTCCCGGCCTTTCGGATATACTGCCAGGTCCGCTCCCAGGTATGAATCAGAACCCCGCGCACGGTCGGGAGGCGATAAGGCGGCAGCTCCATTATAAAAGGCGTGGCCTCGCCCCGAATCACGGTCATGCGAAGGAGCTTTGCGATCAAAAGCGCCCCGCCCCAGGAAATCAGGGTGATCAGAAACATCATCCACGCCTTGTTATAGGCGAAAAACGCGCCGATCAAAAGGGCGAACACCGGAAGCTTTGCGCCGCAGTTCATAAACGGCACCGTTAAAAGCGTGGCAAGCCGCTCTTTAGGGGATTTGAGCGTACGGGTCGCCATGACCCCTGGCACGGCGCAGCCCCCGGCGATCCCGCCGGAAATGATAAACGCCATCACCGAACTGCCGTGCAGGCCGAACATACGAAACACCCGGTCCAGCATAAACGCCACCCGTACCAGGTATCCCGAATCTTCGAGAATCGTGATACCGAAAAACATGAACATAATTATCGGCACAAAGCCGAGCACCCCGCCGACCCCGTCAATAATCCCGGAAATGACCAGGGACTTTAACAGCCCCTCCGCCATGTGGGCATCAGCAAGGCCGCGAAGGGCGCCGAACATATTTTCCAGCCATGCCACCGGCACCTGGCTGTAGACAAAAGTGAAATGGTAGAGAAGCAGCAGGACGCCCGCCATGATCAGGGGACCGGCCAGCCGGTTGATCAGGACCTTGTCGATCCTGTCGGACAGGTAGAGCCGCTGCTCATCGGTATCCATCTGGATAACCCCCTGCCGGATAATGCTCTTTATAAACCCGAACCGCTGATCGGCGATCATGGCCTCCGGGTATGTATCTAAGGTGGCGCTCAGGTGCCGGGTCACCCGGTCGGCAATTTTCTTCAGCTCCCGGCT
Organism: Desulfobacterales bacterium; assembly: GCA_034520365.1. NCBI lineage: Bacteria > Pseudomonadati > Thermodesulfobacteriota > Desulfobacteria > Desulfobacterales > Desulfobacterales bacterium. The sequence continues at coordinate 141,128 of JAXHNP010000002.1, read as the reverse complement.
CAGATCCGGATTTGCGGCTTCACCGGCGGAAACAATCTGCTCATCTGCCTCCAGGTATTTAAGCGCCACCCAACGGGCCGGGTAATAATCGGTCAGCAGTCCGCTGCCTGAAATCAGCGGCACCATTTCCGTCAGGGCGTTGTCAATGTCCTCGCCGTAAGAAATGTTTAGCGTCGTCTTTGAAGGACCGGCGCCCGCAATATCCGCGGCCGCCGCCATCACTTCCTTTTTGCCCCTGCCGCTTCGCGCCACGGTGGGAACAATGGGCACGCCCAAGAATTCGGACAGCCGCGCCGAATCGATGTGCATGCCCCGGCTTTTGGCCACGTCCATCATGTTGAGCGCAATACAGACCGGCACCCCCATCTCGATGATCTGGAGGGTTAAATAGAGGTTTCGCTCCAGGTTGGCCGCATCCACGATATCGACCACTACGGCCGGCTTTTCCGTGGCGATAAAATCCCGGGCAATGATTTCCTCCATTGAATAGGCGGTCATGGAATATGTTCCGGGCAAATCCACCAGCTGAAATGTGTGGCCGTCTATTTTATATTGACCGGTCTTTTTTTCCACCGTCACGCCCGGATAATTGCCCACGTGCTGGCGCGCGCCGGTCAATGCATTAAAAAGCGTTGTTTTGCCGGAATTGGGATTTCCGGCCAATGCAATGGTGTTGGCCATCGGCTATCCTTTCACCTCCACTTCGATATGATCGGCCTCGCTGTTTCTGAGGCTTAAAGTAAAGCCCATCATCCGCAGCGCCACCGGGTCCTTCAGGGGCGCGCGTCCCTTGATTCTGAATTCAGTGCCCGGCACCAGGCCCATATCCCGGATCCGGCGGCCGAGCTCGCCGGCCGCATTAACGGCGACGATCTTTCCCGATTGATTCTCTTCCATTTGGCGCAAATTGATGCGTTTCATTTAATTCCCTCCGTGCTTTGCATTTTATTTGTTTGTTAAACCAAACTTTATTAGGTGTCAATATCTTTTTTTAATTTTTTATTTTTTGTTTGAGCATATATGAATAATTTGGTATCCATAACTTTAGACGTAAAAATGCCTAAAGGAGGCGTTATGATGAAAACAGACCTTTCGGAGAACCTGGAAGACTACCTGGAAACCATTCTTGAGCTTGAAACCACGAACAAGGTCGCCCGGGTAAAGGATATTGCAGAAGATAGAGGGGTGCTGCGGGGCTCAGTGACCGGGGCATTAAGGAGTCTTGCGGAAAAGGGGTTGATCAATTACGAGCCCTACAGCTTCATCACCCTGACCCGAAAGGGCGCCACCATTGCCAAAGAAATCAATCGCCGACACCGGGTCATTAAAAATTTTCTGATTCACGTACTTCAATTGGATGAAACCACCGCCGAGGACAACGCCTGCCGGATGGAGCATGCCATGGATCGCCCGGCGGTGGACCGGCTTGTGGATTTTATCAAATATATTGACACCTGCCCCCGAACCGACGCCGAATGGCTGACGGGCTTTACCCGGCACCGGAAAAAGGCGGCCTCCGAAAAACCGGACTGCAAGGACTGTATGACCCGGAGTTTTGATCGGCAAATCGGGAAAAACCAGGGCAAATAATCAGCTATACCGCCAAACAAAGGATATAGGTATGAGCAAGGAAATCTCAAACGTGGCATCGGCATCACACCGATCCTCAGCATGCTTCGCCACATGGCGGATACCGGCGATCAGAGAAAAATCACCCTGATCTGGAGCAACCGGACCCGCGAACACATCATTTTTCCGGACGCATTCAAAGATCTGGAATCCCGACTGCCCGGCCTTCATGTCAGCCACGTGTTAACAGACACGCCGCCATCCAATCAGCTCGATCGCACGGAGCTTGAGAAAATGCTGGCCCAGACCCGCCGCGATGCGCCGGTTTTTCTCTGCGGCCCCCCCGCAAATGATGACAGATATCCAAAAAGCCCTTTTGGCGCTTGGCTTTCCCCGGCGCTTGATATTTACTGAGCGGTTCAGCCTGTAAGTTGATATTTTAAACTTGAATAATATATTCATTTCTGGCTTAATTTGCCGGCACATTTATGTAATCGGACAGTCAGCGCAAAAATATGAACATCGTCATCCTTGCCATAAATACCGATCCGGAAACCGAAGCGGCCCTATCAGAGCTTAGCGGGCGCCTGGGCCACCGGTTCCATGCCGTTCGGGCAGAACTGCCGGCTGTGGGCGAGATTCCGTTCTACCGGCCGGATCTGGTGATCATTGACATGGCGGACACCTCTGAAGCCGACCAGGAAAAGCTCGCCGCCGTTATCCGGGAACGCTACGAGGATGCCGAACTCATGCTGGCCGCACCCAGAGATAAAATCACATCCATCATGGACCGGTTCAAGGATGAGGTCCGGGAATTTCAGGAAACGCCGCTAAACGTTACCGCCTTTGAAGTCGCGCTTGCCCGGGTAGCCGACAAAATCACCGCCAACGCGCGGCTCCAGAAGCTCGAGCATGCGGCCGAAAACCCATCCGAGCCCGGGGTTGAAGAACTCCTGGACACGGAGCGCTTCATCATCGTCAAACAGCTGGTGGACAAGCTCTCCCACTTTATCGGCCAGGTCGCGGAGGATGTGGAAGACGGCATCAAGTATTTCCACTCAACCCCCTATTTTGTCTCCATCCACAACTGCGACCTCAAGGTGGTGGCCAATGACTGGCTCTACCAGAAATATTTCGGCAACCGGGTCGGTGAAAACAGCTGGGATGTTTACGTCGGAAAAGCCGCGGACCCGGACAAATGCCCGGTGGGAAAGACCATGCAGACCGGCATGGTCCAGCGCATGAAGGCCGCGGTTCGCTATCCCAGCGGGATCAAGGCGCCGGTAATCATCCATACGGCCCCCATCTACAACAACAACGGCCGCATGACCTACATCCTGGAAGTCATGGCCGGCAGCCGCGAGATCAAACAGCTCAGAAAAGAGGTGCGCACCACCCAGCAGAAATACCAGAAGCTATTTGACGAAGTACCGGACTACATCGCGGTGCTCGACCGAAACCTTCGGGTCAACGCGGTAAACCGCCGCTTCAAGGAGGAATTCGGGGATCAGACCGGCAACGCCTTTTTCGACATCTTTACCAAGCGCACCTTTTCCGAGGCGGACTGCCCGATCTACAAGACCCTTGATGACGGCGAGTCCCACTCCGTTGAAACCGAAATGATGACCCGGGACGGCCGCTCCTTTACTACGATCCTCTCCTCCGCCCCGGTCACCACGGCCACGGGCAAGCTCATCCAGATCATCCTTATCTTCAAAGACATCACGGAAAAACGCCGCCTGGAGGACAACCTCTCCACCCTGGGCCTGATGTTCAGCGTAGTCTCCCACAACATTAAAAACGTCCTGACCGGCCTGGATGCGGGCATTTACCACATTGACCGCGGCTTCTACAAGGACATCCCCGGCGAGATCGAAGAGGGCCTGGAGGTGGCCACATTGATGAAGGAGCGCATCCGCAAGCTGATCCTTGACGTGCTCTATTACGCCAAACCGCGGAATCTCCAGGTGACACCCGTTGATATCGATGACCTGGTGGAAGACGTGGCCCAGCAGATGCGGCCCAAAATGGGCGCCCGCAACATTTCGTTTACGTTTCAGGCAGAAGAGCAGGCCGGCCAATTCGAGGCGGACCGGGAAATCTTCCGCTCCATTCTGGTCAACCTCCTGGAAAACGCCATGGAGGCCTGCATGGATCCGAACATTGATCGCGAATTCGCCGTCCGGTTCACAGCCGCGGTGGATAACGGCCAGGTGCGCTTTGACGTGACCGACAACGGCGCTGGGATGGACGAAGAGCAAAAGCAGCAGATATTCAGCAAATTTTACTCCACCAAGGGGCATAAAGGCACAGGCCTCGGCCTTTTTATCGCCCAACAGGTGGTCAACCAGCACGGCGGCGAAATCCGGGTGGCATCCACCCCCGGGGAAGGCACGCGCTTTACCGTCATCATGCCCAGAAAAGCCCCGGCACAAGCCACTCAACAGCAGAATCCGTCTTAATCTTATTCTACAAAAATTGACAACTGAGATGACTATCGACATCAACAGCCTCAAACCCTTTATCGCCAAAATCGACGCCTGGATCGACGGCTACATTAATGCGCATCGGGAAAAGAGAATCCGGGTGGCGGATCTGGGCTTTCCCAACCTGCCCGCTTATTTTGCCCCACACATTCTCAAAAGCGCTTATGCCGTTTACACGGATCAAGTAAAGGCCCCGCCGCTTCATGAAATGGGGCTTGAAGGGTTCTCCTTTTTTGAATCCATGGATCCGGAAGGGATTACCTACAAGGACACCTTTTTTATTACGCCCGATCACCAAAAACGGGAATCCATCCATTTTCATGAACTCATCCACATCATCCAGTGGAATGAGCTCGGCGTGGAAAATTTCATATTAACCTACGGCGCAAACCTCCTGGTATCCGGCTACCGTCTGCATCCCCTGGAAGCCATTGCCTATGATCTCCAGGCAGATTTTGACCGCGGCCATGCCATTGCCAATCTTGAATCCAGGGTAAGATCCCACTGCCGCAACCTTGCCGAAAACCCCCTGGTTAAAGGACATATCTGATGAATGCGACATCTCCGTCTGCCATTGCCGTGCCAGCCTGGCTTCCGGGTTGGCTTGAAAACATCTGGCATCTGCTGGCTGCTTACCCTTTGCTTCTGGCCCTTGTTATCGTGGTGCTGGGTCTGGGCCTGGCCTTTCTGGTCCGGGCGTTTATTCTGTTCTGGGGGCTGAAAATCACCACGCATACGGATGCCGAGCTGATCGGGAAACTGGTGCGCATCGGCGCCGGGGTTGCCGCGCTGGTGCTGGCCTATATCAGCCTGGTTACGGCGCTTCACGTGCTTCCCATAAGCGAGAAAGTCCTTTTTGTGATCACCCGCGTGCTGGTGAGCTTTTTGATTTTGCAGCTCATCCGGGCGGCTTTAAAAGCCAGCCATGTGGCACTGGAAATTCTCGGCAAAATCCAGGACCGCTTCGCAGTAGTCGAGGAGCGGACCCTGCCGCTGTTTGACCTGATCTTTACGGTGGCAATTGTGGCCGCAGGCGCATATGCCCTGCTGCAGGTCTGGAACATCGATGCGACCGCATGGCTGGCTTCTGCGGGGATCATCGGCATTGCCGTGGGCTTTGCCGCCAAAGACACCCTGGCCAACCTGTTTGCCGGCTTTTTTATTATCGCAGACGCCCCCTACAAGCTGGGCGATTACGTGGTGCTGGACTCCGGCGAACGCGGGGAGGTCACAAAGGTGGGCATCCGCTCCACCCGTCTGCTTACCCGGGATGATGTGGAGGTGACCATTCCCAATTCCGTGATTGCAAATGCCAAGATCATGAACGAATCCGGCGGCCGGTGGATGAAATACCGCATCCGGCTAAAGGTGGGCGTGGCATACGGCGCTGATGTTCACCAGGTGGTGGAAGTGCTCGAAACGACAGCAAAGGCGCATTCCAAGGTATGCCAGGATCCGCCGCCCCGCGTGCGCATGCGCGGGTTCGGGGATTCCAGCCTGGATTTTGAGCTGCTGTGCTGGATCGAGCGTCCCGTGCTCAGGGGCGCGGTGGCCCATGAACTCTACATGGCGGTTTACGACGCGCTTAATGCCAACGGAATCGAAATCCCCTTTCCGCAGCGGGATCTGTGGGTTCGAAGGCTGCCGGAATCCAACAATGCTTTTTCATAAAAAATTCAACAAATGAGGTGACGCAACAATGCGTATCCTTCTCTTGGGGCTCTTGCTGGCGATACTTTTTGCCGCCTGCGAAAACTCCGCGCCGTATTCACAAAAAAAGGCTCTGGAAAACGTATCCGGAAAAACCGTGGTTCTCGTGCATGGCTACAGCAAGGGGCCCGCGGATATGCATACGCTTGCAGATTTTTTAAAAGAAGCCGGGTACAGTCCCGTGACAGTGGATCTGCCCCTGACATTCGATCACGTGCAGGAAGCCGCAGAGATTTTCGAAAAAAAGGTCGGAAAGCTTTTATCCGGACTGCCGGATAACGAATCCATCGCAATGGTGGGACACAGTACCGGCGGCATTGTGATCCGCTACTTTTTGTCGCATTCCGGGGACTGCCGGCGGGTGGACCGGGCCATACTCATTGCCGCGCCCAACCAGGGAAGCCGGCTTGCGGGCATGGCCGGAGAAATATCGGATCTGCTGGTGGAGACCTTTGCCACCCTGGACTCCCTGCAGCCGGAAAAAATCAGCGAGCTTGCGCTTGACGACCCGAAGGAGACCAGGATCGGGGCAATTGCCGGAAACAAGGACGACCTTGCCCTCGGCCGGCTGCTGGAAAATGAAAACGACGGCCGGGTCGAAGTGGCATCCGTGTATTACCCCGGGCTGGATGATTTTATTGTTTTGCCATACAACCACAACGAAATCCACCACAGGGAAAAGACCGCCTCCCTGGTGATCCGTTTTCTGGAATCCGGGCGGTTTACGCAAACACCGGATTGAAATATCGGCTTTTCGATCCTGCGGACCTATTCTATTTGTGATTCTGGCGGTAAAAAAAACGAAATAGCCCCTGAAAATATCTTTCCATGGCATTGAATATATTAAAATCCAGCAGGTTAACATGGCCCGACCCGCTGTGATCGCTGTGACACTGGGGATAAAACTGCTTCACCCCTCCTTTGAAAAAGGAGGAATTGGGAGGATTTAAATCCTCAAATGCGGATCAATCCCCATAAGATGCCCATCTAAATATTGGGCCAAAGGTGGCACCTGCCCTTTCGATCATCCGTGGCGGCCGGTCGGATTGCCTGTCCGAAGATTCATCGAAGGATCAGGATAACATCCGCAAGCATAAGCGCACAGGGTGCCCACTGGCCAATCAGTCATTCATACCCCAATTAAGAAGAAATATCAGCAGAACCCTTCGCTTATGAATTGCGTTAATTTGGTATTGAAACACCCTTCTTGATATGATTTACTTTGTCATATTCCGAGTAAACAAATTTGCGGAAACAATATATCAAAAACGAACATTAACGGCGCATATCACATTGAAAAATGCCTATTGGCAAAATTGATATGCTTCAATTTTGCTTCATATCACAGCCCACAACGGTGTTATGCGCCGGAAATGTCGCATATGAAAATTTAGCCTGCCGATTAGCATCGAGCATTTAGGCAGTCTAATCATGGTTAGCACTTAAGAATGACCTTTTAATCATATGAAAAAAACAATACCCGCTCCAGTTATAGCTGTAATGGCAGAATATATGCCTAAAATTGAAACACATGCAGGGTTAGATAATTTGTTTCTGTATGCTGATGCTCCTGGAGATCCCCCTGAAGGCTCAAAACCAGTCAAAACTCAGGCATGGCTACGAAGAATCAATAAGGAGAATGACAATCCATTAGCAGTTCTGGGTAAACTGATTGAAAGCTATATGGAAATCCCTAACGAAAATGATGATAATCCATTTGGTGGTTCCACCACTATAAGTCTTGAAAAAGAATTTCAGCAGAAATTAATATCAGTTATTGAAGGTTGTAATTTGAGTTACATATCAGGTGGATATATTTTGATGGTAGCTCAACACCAAGTAAATCTCTTTCGGATCTTATTAAAGGAAGAGATATTCCAGCTATTGAAGCTGAATTTAATCGAGCAATTCAAAATATTAATTCAGAACCCAGAGAGGCTGTATCTGCTGCTTGTAATATTTTAGAGTCAATTTGTATAATATATATTTCAGATGAAGGACTCGAAATTCCAAAAAAGAAAGATATTCAAAGTCTTTGGAAAATAGTCAGGGCTGATTTAGGTTTCGATCCCAGTAGAGTTGAAGATGATGATTTAAAAAAAATTTTAACAGGAATTATATCAGTGGTTGATGGCATTGGTGCTTTTAGAACACATGCGAGTTCAGCGCATGGACAGGGGCGCAAACGCTACAAACTTAAACCCCGGCATGCTCGTTTGGCTATTCACTCTGCACATACTATGGCGTTATTCATCTTGGAAACATGGGATGAAAAGAAAAGATGCTAACAAGCCGGGTGCAGGGGACGCTTTCCGCTGCGCTGCAAGCGCCCCTGACCCGCAGCGTTGGCCTTCTAAAACAAAGGTGAAATCAAAAATGAACGATGAGAGAAATAATGATCAATCATCCGTAAAAGTCGACTTTGGCGCTAAAGCAGAGGCGAGGATAGAAGTAAAAACCGAGATCCCATCCGAGTCTTCTGGGCGGCTCATCGATACGCTCGTTGATATCATTAGACCATTCTCAGAAAAACGGGGGCTTAAAGCCGATTTGATTAGATTGCAGAGAGAGGAGGTAGCAATCACTATTATGCAAAGGGCTCGAGAAAAGTTGCGGCTTTCAGGCACGACCCAGCATCCGATACCAAATAAAATTCTTTTACCTATTTTAGAGAAATCCTCTCTCGAGGAACCAAAAAGTGAGTTGATTGATAAATGGAGTAACTTGCTCGCCTCCACTGCTATGAATCCAAATGTGAAGGCCATTGCATTTGCAGACATTCTTTCCGCCATTGGGAGCGAACAAGCTATACTTATTGAAAAGATAGCTACGCCCAGGTGGAGGGTTCTTCCTCAAAATCAGTTATCTTTATATGGAGCTGTGAGAGGTGTAGATTGGCTCGAAAAATGGTATGCAGCAGGTTTTCGGAAAGCTATTAAAGAAAATGGATCTCTCTCTTTATCTTTATTGCAGAAAAAGGTAGATCCATACTGCCTTTGTCACACAATTGAAATTTTAGCACCAAATGATTCATCTGTAATTCCAGCTTATGAATCTGATCGTTACTATTACGATAACCCTTTAAACTTTGAGATTCTTCAAAGGCAAGGGTTGATAGACAAGCATAAATTGCAGTTTGAAGAAATAACGGTCGTAGTCTTTGCGCTGACAGAGCTTGGCATTGAATTTATCTATTCTGTTAGCGACTCAAAACCTTCTAAAAAAAAGGGGGCGAAAGGGGCTTCGTGATTTCTTTAGTAAATTTATCGTTAGCCAAGTTGAGAAAGGAGAGATGTGGATAAAAGCCAAGTACAAGTCGATGACGTACTGGCAGATTTCGATTCACCAGTCCATATTGGAGGTGGGGGGCAAAAGCAGGTCTATCGTGCCACCCATAGTACATTTGGGGAAGTGACGGTAAAAATTGGGGTATATACTTCAGATACCGTACTTGAGCGAATCTCTCGAGAAGTGGGGCTGCTCAGGTCTGCTAATTCAAAATATTTCCCGAAACAATTCATGTTCGAGCCAAAACCTGGTTCACGCTATTGCATAGTTGAAGAATTAATCAATGGAGCACCCTTGGAGCAACATCTTTCAGAGTACACAATTCCGAATTCTGCGCTGCAACTTTTATCTCATCTTGTCCGAGGAATGTCTGTATTCTGGATTCGACGTGTGGTGCATCGTGACCTCAAACCAGCAAATATCATGATTACAGATAGCAACCCGAGGATTATAGATTTAGGAATTGCCCGAATCCAAGACGCCAGCTCCTTGACCTTTTCCTTTGCACCACTTGGTCCTTGCACACCGAACTACGCTTCCCCTGAACAGCTTACTAACAGAAAGCGGTACATAGACCATAGGTCTGATCAATTCACCCTTGGTATTGTGCTCGGCCAGCTTCTTCTTGGTGGCATGCATCCCTTTGACCCAGTTTTTGTAAAATGTGGAAACAATATCCCAGAAAACATTCTTCAAGGAGCATGGGAACGTGAGAGGCTCAGCTCTATATGCGATCAGGAAGTCTTTAACTTACTTTCTAAAATGTTGGGTCTTGAACCTTACCAACGATTTAGACGTTATCAAGACCTCGAAGATGCCATTGAAGACATAGTGGGAGGATTTAAATGACGCAGCTTTTGCACCAGCTTGGACATCGTTACCAATGGAGTCTGGCAAGCATCGCTGAGGATAACGCTGGGGATGGAGTTATCGTTGGACCGCGTTACATGGAACCATCTAAAGTAGCCAGTATTCCATACGCTTTACGTTATCGCTCTTTATTTGACCCGCAGTTCTTTCTCCCCAATACAGCTGCTGGCAAACTTCGAGAGTACTCATTCTTTCCAGACATATTATCGGATGGTTTTTCCACGGCTGAATGGTCGGTTGATTCTGCATCTGAATGTGCTGATAGGTGTTTGGAGTTTCAGCTTTCAATGGAGTTTGGAGCTGTGGTTATTCCAACTAGGTTTTACGAGGGGATGCCCAGCAACTTCATTACCGAACAAGAAAGTCAGTTTGTACATCCATTTTTAAATAGTGCCGAAAGGTTAGGAGTTGACACCGCGATATATCTGCAGTTGATTCTTACCGACCAGATGCTTAAAGATCAAACTTATAAGACCGAGATATTAAATTGGATAACTTCTTTTACTGAACTCTCTGGTGTATACTTGATAGTGCATGTGCATAATCGAACAAAGCAAATTGGCGATATCGATTTGCTAATAGGGCTATTAAGCTTTATATCAGCTCTCAAGCGGGTTGGTATGGGCATTGTCATCGGCTACACCAACACAGAGAGTTTACTGCTTTTGTGCGCTGAACCTGATGCTGTTACGATGGGCTCATACGAGAACTTGAGAATGTTCAGTCTTCGTGCTTTTGAGGATCAGGATGGCAGCGCCACTCGCGGGCCAAACGCTAGAATCTATATCCCCCGCCTTCTCGATTGGGTGGAATACCAATACATCGGAGCTATAGCAAGAGTAGTAAGCGATCTTGATGACTACATAGGAAATGACGGCTATAGAATGAGGATGTTCCAACCCACCTACAATTGGCACTTTACAAAGCCTGAACCTTACAAACATTACTTCAAGTCATTTTCCGATCAATTTCATCGTCTACACGCATCATCCGGCACTAGCCCTGTTGACAGCATATTGGCCGAATGCCAACAAGCTCTAAACGATTTCGAGGCGCTCAGAGAGGCGGGTATTGTATTCCCTCCTAGCAGCGGGGGAGAACATCTTGCTAACTGGATCACCGCCATAAACCTATGGCGACGAGAGGAAAACCTTTGACTGAGCAGAGCTTTAAAAGTGAAAGTGATATTTCGCAGGTCTTTTCGATTGAATCATGGATACGCGAAAAATTCAGGTATAATGACTGGCATTCCTGGAAAGTGAATGAGTTGACAGGGCTTTTCGGCATCCCTGATCATGTAGCGATATTTTGGAAAAGGGACATACTTGGTCGGCGCATTCAAAGGACATTTTCCTTCGAAATGAAGAAGAACAATTGGCGGCGTGCATTAGTGCAAGCCTATCGATATGCTTCTTTTTCAGAGTATTCATTTGTTGTTCTTGATCACTATTACGTGCATCGGGCCTTGGCGCACTTAGATGAATTTCAGAATGCCAATATAGGACTTATCAGCATCAGTGTTGATGGAGAAGTTTTTTGGCACGTGCGGCCTCGTTACAGGGCACCATACTCAAGACATATGCGTCAATTGTTACGTGCAGGACTTAGCGCCTACCTTTTCGGGGAAGGCAAGCTTAAGCCCAACAAGCGGCTGCAGTGGACCTCGTAAACTCGGCCACTGAGCCATACGTTACAGCATAAATATGAAAATACCTAAAAATCGAAATATTCAGTTTGAAAAACTCTTTGTTAACCGAACTAAAGAGTTGTCTCTTCTTGAACAATTCACATCAGAACCTGGTTCTTGTACATATGTGATAGGTGAAGGAGGCATTGGTAAGACAGCCCTTGTTAATATGTTTGTCTACAAAAACCGAGACAAGCTACAAGAAAATTGGATTAGGTATGATGCTAATATAGTAAGAACTGGAAATGCACTGTATGAAGCAATAAAATCAATTCAATCTAATGGCGGATTATTTATAATTGATAATGCTGGATGGTTATCAGATGATTCGCTCTACAAAATAGAAAAAGAATTCTCTGTATCCAAAAATTGCTCTCTTATTATTTCCGGTAGAAAAAAACCAGTAAAAATAAAATCCTCAACCAATATTATTCAATTAACAGGTCTGGATATGCGGGCTATGCTTGAGGCAAGACTCGCATTTTATCCAAATGCACCACATATTGATCAAATACTAAATATCATAAATGGCAATTGTCTTTTATTTAATAGAATAATGTCAAATCCAACATTAGCATTAAACATTGCCAATAATTTTTTTAGAATAGAAGAGTTCGCTGCAACTCAACGATTATTCGATATCAATTTGTCAGCAGAAATAGGACTACATGCCCAAGAAAAAACAACAGACCCATTGGGTATCATATTAGCACTTGTTCTGTTTTTTATTTCCCAATTTTCCAATCAGCACTCGACAGATAGTATTCTGGATAAAATTAACGAAGTGCAAATACCTATCAGCAAACAGATTGATACACAGTCCATTAATCTTTTTATCAATCCGCATTTCATCACAAATTTTGTGCATTTAAGATCAGAACCGATAATCGATTCGAATAATATTCTTACAATTCTAGCACCTAATCAGATTGTTGATGTATCTAAAGTCAGAGAGGGATGGGCCAGCGTAAAATATAAAGATGTACATTCAGAGAAGGAAATATCAGGTTGGGTACACGCTAAGTATCTAAAACCATATTAAATAAATCTAACCTTCCTGCTTCACGCTGACCGGTGTTCCGCTGCCGCTACACACCGGCAGGTGAGCAGGCCGTTAGCCTCGGATAAAGAAAATGAACTCAAATAATTTAAACATAATTTTTTTAAATTTATTAAAAAAACAAATCGGCGGTTCATATCTGTCGAATTTGGATTTTATGAAGGATTTGCATTGCATAGCAGGAACCAAAATCCAAGAAATTTTGATTTTAGATGAAATCTGGGAAACGAGGCGCTTTCATAATTCCCTAAATGTTAAAAATAGAAAAATTTTATTTTATCCAACTTGGGATTCAAAGAGTATCCCAAATAATGATGATATACGGAAGTTATCTAATTTCATCAAAGGGACATTCAATGGAAATGGTTATTCCAAGAATGTTTTGGTTTTAGGTCATGAATCTCTTTTATGGGTAGCCCCTTTTTTTAGTAATAGTGGAAAAATATACAAAATTATAACTTTACATCATGGGACTCCAACTCACTCTCTTCATGAGCTATCTGATAGTTTTCGTCATAGTTTTTTGTCAAACTTAAAAGCAGTAAACATAGCGATAACGGTTTCAGACCATTTGGCAAAACAAATATTAGGATTTTATGATCTTCTTTGTATGACGATACCTAATTACCCGAGAATAGAAGTTTCTAAAAAAATTATCCAATTTAATGGGAGGATTAGGTTAATTCAAATTTCAACATTTCGCAAAATTAAACGTCCTTATGATGGAATTAGAATTTGTCAAAACATAAAGAAAAAAGGAATCGATGTTTCACTATTAATAATAGGCTTTGGCGAGAATTCAAAGGAACTCATGCTCCCAAATAATTTGGATATAGCCGTTGTTCCATATTTAGAAAGAACTGAATTGTCAAAACATATTGCACAAAGCGATTTTTTAATTCTTCCCAGTATGAATGAAGGGCATCCAAGGGTTGTAGTTGAGGCCATGCAATGCGGTACGCCTCCAGTTGTTTCCAAAGGGGCAAACAAATCAAATTTTGTTAAGCACAGGAAGAATGGCTTGGTTTATGAAGCATTAAATGTTTTCGAAGCTGCTGATCTACTAATTGAATATTATTTAGATGCGAAAAAATATATATCCCTTATTGAAAACGGCGAAATAAGCGTTGAGAATCTTTATCAAGAGAGAGAACAAAGATTAAGAAAATTAATTAAAGGTATTATTTAAATCATCCCGATAGGAGAAAAGCAATATGGTTGAGTTTCAAATGGCAAAGCGTAAAGGTTCTTCATTAAGTAGAAAAGTATACAAACCTAATAAGGGATTTCAGCTGTACTTGTTGCCCTATGTCTATCCAAATATATCTTCGCTTGTACTCACATTTGATTGTGAAGGTAAATATGGTGGTGGAAGTACAATAGAGGGCGAAACTGTAATTATACCTAAAATTCTGGAACAATTTAAAAAGTTAAATTATTGCGGGACCTTTAATTTTGTCGGAAGAACCGCATCGGAGAATATGAATATTGTAAAAAAAATCAACTCTTCAGGGAATGATGTATGGGGGCATGGATTAACACATAAATATTTGGATACTGATGAAGAATGGGACGATGAAGAAGTTACCGATACTATCCGTATTATTTCAGATTTAATAGGCGATAGGTGTATTGGCTGGAGGTCCCCTTATGGCACTTTCAATGAAAGACTATACAATCTCCTTCTAAAACAAGGAGTCAAATATGGTAGCAATTGGGGCAATAGTACATGGGGCAACATGCCTTTTTTCCCATTTATAGAAGAGAAGAAAATTAACATATGTGAGTTGCCATTTGATGACGTGCATTTTGATGCGATGATCTTTAGGAAGATAGGTTTAAATTCGGATGTAGCATTGGATTTGTATAAGTCAAAGTTAGTTGCTTCGATAAATAACTTTTCCATTTTCACTCCATTGATACATCCTGTAAATTTGGCGGAAGATACCACTCGATTTAACATGTTTTCTAAATTTTTGTCATATTCATCGCGTTTTAATGAATTATGGGTGACATCCTGTTCTAAACTATTATATAATTTCAGCCTTTTAGAGAATGTCAAAATACAATCCTTGAATTTCAATCATAAACAAAACCGCATTTACTTCGAGATTACCATTATAAATAACAACACCTTAAAAAAAGATCTTTTGCCCCTTTCTCTTGCTTTTAAGCTTGATGAAAAAGTTAAAAATATCACTTGCTCTTCAAAATATGCGGCAATTGATCTTACGCCACTGGAAACAGTTATATGTTTACCAATAGATCTATCTTTGCCTCGGAATCATATAGAGCTTGAACTTGTATTGAGATAAATCGGCATGATTTACGAATACTTAAAAAATAAATATAAATCAGAATTACAGCCTTTCTTTGAAGGAACCGTCTGTTTAGGTCCTGTAAAAGTAGTTGGTAAACCAGATAAAATCGGTATAGCTCCAGGGTCTATATTGTGCCATCCATCGAAAAGCCTATTAACACAATTGTTACTGGCGAACGACTTAGAAAGAGAAGAAATTTTATCGGCAAGAAAACCAATCGAAATTTCCAATGGTTCAATTATTGGGCCTTATTCTGTAATTTATGAGGGAGTCAAGATATCAAAAAATGTATATATCGAGGGAAGATGTATAATCAGGAATAATTCTACAATTCGCGAAAATACAAGTATCTATTTTGGAGCTTACATCGGAGAAAATGTTACAGTGGGATGTCGTTCCAAAATCGGTGGTTTCGTATGTAACGATGCAATTATTGGGAACAACTGTGCTGTTTTAGGCAATCTGGTTCATTGTTATCCTCAACCAGGGCTAAAATGTAGAGAACCTGCTCCATTACTAAAGGATAATGTACTTGTTTCAATGAATGCAAACATTATAGGCGGCATTGTTTTAGGAGATAATTGTAGAATTAGTGCAGGCACAACGGTCCTTAAAGATGTATCTGACAATAATCTGGTGAATGGATTGCATAAATGATGAATGGATTACGCTCTTGGTTTATTTCAATTGGAGGGCATGGAATAGATTTACAGCTTGGTATTTTAGCAAGCCTTGCTACTGCAGGTATAGTTGCGATAGTGAATAGATTCCGTCAATTATTGAATAAGCGCTCTAGGATACGAAAATTTTTCGGCAAAAGCTCCCAAAATTTTATGCTGTTCACAGGCCAAATATATTTTAATCCTTCAAATCACCGCTACATGGCCGCAGGAGATATAAAATCGGTTCTTTGCCTCACCCTCAATATTCATAGCATTTTTAAGCTCAAGAAAATCCCTCATAAATTTTCTGATGAGGCAGTTATAAGTCAGGACCTTCGAGAAAACATAATAACAATAGGAGGTCCAAAATTTAATACTGTTACTCGTGTAATGATTGACAAGTACAATCAAATGATACCTTCTTTTCCAGCGAAATTTAATGGAAATTCGATTTACATAAACGCTGTAAATGCGAGAGGCGAAACATTTCAAAAACAGTTTTGTTTAAAACGCCATAATGGAACATTAATTGATGATTATGGTCTTCTGATAAGGGGGATTAATCCTTTTGATGATACTAATTCATCTTTATCATGGGTAATTGCTGGGTCTGGTAGCAATGGCGTTATCGCTTCTGTTGATCAAATGTCCCATTTCATTCATGGGTTCCAAGTAAGATTCAGGCGTTTGTACAAGTTCTTATATTCTGGGGCAATTGGAATAGTTGTTGTGAAGGCGAATTTTTTTGAAGGAGAATACGTAAGTTCAAATCCTGTTTTCTATGCAGTTTACAAGCCTTCGAACAGACCTTTTTTGAAGAAAAAATTCAATTGGGAATTTAGAAATCTAGATATTTAGGGCTTTTTCTTAAAAAGCTAACCTCGCTGCTTCACTCTGACCGGTGTTTCGCTGTCGCTACACACCGGCAGGTGAGCAACCCGTTGGGTGCTGAAATTCATAATCATCTATACTCATAAGGCAAAAAAATGCATATTGAGAAAGAAATTAAACTATCCTGCCGTGTTCTTGCACCACAAGAATGGTCGAATGATCAACGTGGCAATTTTTTTGAAGAAATAGCAGGTAAGTTGTTGAGGAAACAAAGGTATAAAATTATAGAACGGGTTCGTTTTACTGGAATGGAAATTGATTTAATAGCTGATCACCTTGATACAAATGAACGTGCCTTCGTAGAATGTAAATTTTTATCAGATCCCTTTTCTGCGAATGTTATCGATTTGCTTATTGGTAAGGTAATAAGACGGAACGTTCGAATTGCTTATCTTTTTTCTACTTCGAATCCAGGCAAGGAGGCAAAAGGTGTCTTGGATGAATTAAGCGCTCAGAACAATACCGCTAATACACCAAAACTAGCATTTATTGGACCAGATACGATAGTGGACATGTTGATAGATGTCTATAATCTTCCTTCATTGCAATCTATTTTTGAAACAAAAAATGTTTTCACGAGCGCTTGTTTGTTTTTATACCCGAACCTACCTCCATTTTGGGTTATAGAAGAGCATCGGGAGGGTATTCCTTTCAGGGCGGTTGTAATACCAGCAAAAGGTGATCAAACACTTTCTAAAGAACCAATTAAGAGAATATTTTTTGAATATAAATTGTACCAAGGCCTCGATTTGCATGTACAAAATAAAATGGCCAGTTCAGATTATCCGGCCGAGCCAGGCCCCGAATCAGTAGAAACCGTTTCGCAAGTAGCCGAAGCAGAATCATTAGATGATTATAGGCCTTGCAGACCAGAATATTTTATCGGCCGCTATAACACCCAAAAGGAGATATGGCAATTTCTTAATAAAGTAAGAAAGGGAGATACTACCACTAGATTATTAGCACTTACTGCTCAATCAGGGTTTGGTAAATCATCACTGATAATTAAACTTGCTTCAAGGTTTAGAAATCAAAAATGGAAAAATAAATTCTATTTGTATCCGGTTGATTCTCGCTCGGCGAAGGGGCCTCTTTTCGTAGCAAAAGCCTTAAAAGCAGGTTTTGAGTCTGCAATTAACTCAAGGTTTGTAAAAATTTCTCAATCTGCTGTAAATATTGATAGCACAGAAGGAATGCTTAAAAGTAACACTATTCAAAAAATTTTGAACGAACTCAAAAGAACTAAAAGAGTATTGGTAATATTTTTTGATCAATTCGAAGAATTGTTCACCAAAGATGAACTCTTTTCAACATTTGAGTCCTTTAAAAAATTAGCATTTGAAGCGAATGCGGAACAAAGCAATTTAGTAATCGGATTTTCTTGGAGGACCGGAATAACGCTATCTGATGATAATCCGGCATATCATGTCTGGCATGAATTGAGTGACCACCGTATATCTATAAATCTCGGCGAATTTGAAAGTGGCGAATCTTCTCAGATGGTTGGGCAATTTGAGAAAGCCCTAAAGCAAAAAATGATAAACCCTTTGCGAAGACGTCTTTTAGAACAAGGCAGAGGGATGCCATGGCTTCTGAAAAAATTATGTATTCACCTATACCATGAAATAAAAAAAGGAGTATCTCAAGACGAATTGGTCATCAAGAGGCTCAATGTATCAGCATTGTTTGATGCTGACACTGTACCTCTGACTGCTCACCAAAACAACTGCCTAAAATACATTGCCAGAAATTCTCCTGCAGATATTTTGGATGTATTAGATAAATTTGATCAAGACACAGTAAATCGTCTTTATAACAGGAGGCTAATAATTAGGGCCGGGCAGAGATATGCTGTTTATTGGGATATTTTTAGAGATTTTTTAGTTGAAGGAGTGGTTCCAATTATTCCATGGACCTATGTCCCACAAGTGGCATTGCCGATAATAATTCGTTCATTCCTCCTGATTAATAAGCATGGGCCTTTAAATCTGGAGCAACTTGCTTCGGAGCTTGAATATACGCCAAAAACTGTAAATAACCTGATTGGTGATCTTCAGGGATTTTTGTTAGTAGAGAAAAATTCGGATGATAAGTTTGCCGTTAAGGATGAACTAGTTAATGCGAACTTAGAAACTTTAGCAGAATATTTATTCACTCAATTAAAAGAACATGTCATTTTGCATAGTCTCTTAAAAATGATTAAGCCTGGACAGAAAGCGGGCATAGATGATTTCAAAGATATAATAAAAACCTCGTATTCATTAACAACTCTTAAAGCTCAAACCATAGAAGTATATGCGAATCGATTTCTACCATATTTAAGGTTCGCAGGTGCGATTGAACATAATGGTGATATTTTAGTACGTCCAACCGGTAAGGGTAAGGAGTTTGGAAAAATAGACATTCCTTCTCGTAGGGGGCGAGGAGGTGGTGATCACGGGGCAATTTTTTTGGGTGCGTCCGGACCTGAAAAGGCTATAAAATTAGCAAAACGATTAAAACTAAATGGAAAGTTATCAAAAGAGACGGTTGTTCAGGAAGGATTTAGAAATTCAGCAAATGATTTAATTGCTTTAAATGTAGCGATTTGGAAAGATAAAAGTTTATTTCCGACAGATATCTTATCAGATAATTCAATAGATAAAATTCATAGTATCATAGGTAATAGAGCGAAAAGCACAAATTTTTTATCAACTGCACTATCAACCTTTCAAACGACAGAAAAGCCATCAGCTTCAAAGATTGGAAGTTATATTTCAAACAAATTGGAGCGCGGATGGTCCGATGGATCGAAAAAGAGGTACGGCGGTGCTGCAAAGAGATGGATAGCCTATTTTGGTATGAAATCTTAAGAAGGAGCACCCAACCAGCCAGTACACCGGATTGCCATTCCGCTGGCGCTTCATGGCAACCGGTGACCGGCGCGTTAGGCAAAAATGTATGGATATAATTTGTTACATAGCAAACCTGATGATTTTGGGTATTGAAATGACCGAATGTGAAGATGGCAGTCGAGTCAGAAACAAAATGCCATTAAATGTAGCAGGTTATGAGATGGACTTACTACAAAGCAAAAAATTGATTAATGGGAATAAAACTGAATTAAAAGGAGAATTTGTTGAAACAACAAAGATAGTAGTAAAAGATGTTAACGAAAATGAAATTGAAAAAGTAGTATCTGTTATTAGACAATTGGCAACAATGCCATCATTTGCAACTGACTCCCAGGTTAGGTTCTACAAATGGTTTTCAGATGATGGTTTACGAGGGCAAAGTTGGAGCGTTATTGGATCATTTTCGCATTTCAGACCACCTTTTTGTACAGTTAATACTATAGACATAAAAAGGTTTATTGAAAACTGTTGGGCTTCTTATAATGAATTGGAAGAACCGAGGGCGCTAAATGTTGTTGTTGATTATTTTGTAAGTACGGATTCGTTATTTTTGCCTGTAGAGTTAATGTTGGCAACTTCTTTTATTTTGCTCGAAAACCTTAAGTCTACTTATGCAAAACATAGGGGGTACCCATATAGAAATGGGTCTTACCGGAAGCCCGATGGTTCATCATGGAGCTTTCAGGCCCTGTTGAATGAAATGTTCGATTCTGTTGGAATGAGGGCTGATTTGGTGGATATAAAAACATTGCGAAATGAAATAATCCATTCTGGTTTGAGTCAGCTATCGTTTGACGAGCAATATACAATTTATGAAAAGTGTAAAGAGCTTGTTACAGAGTATTTTTTGAGGTTGATTGGTTTTTCAGGCAAGTTTTTTTTGTATTCAAGCAGTGGAACCAGATTTAAGCACATTGCCTAACGAACAATTTTCTGCACATAAAGAATGACCGTGCCAATGTCAAAGCCTCGGATTTAATTCAAGCGAAAGTGGCCAGACTATTTGATGACCTTCGCACTGACAACCAAGGAACGACAATGGACGAAAAATATTCAAAGGATGATGATCACACCTTACCATGCCAAATACTACGCATTTGATCTAACACGGCAGGCGCCTCCCGGTGCGGCGGACCAACTATCAATGTCACTGTTTGATGCCTCGGTGGATTTGAATCCCCACCAGATTGAGGCCGCCATGTTTGCCTTGCAATCGCCCTTATCAGAAGGTGTAGTACTGGCAGACGAGGTGGGCCTGGGTAAAACCATTGAAGCCGGTATTGTGCTTTGCCGGCGCTGGAAAAACGCCTGGCACGGGACCAGAAGATTGAACGACTGTTTACTTTGCGCTGGAGTGTGGTATAAATGGGTCACGAAAATTGAATAAAAACAATGAACAAAAGAAAGAAAAGGAACACCAGCACATGAGCCAAAATCCAGCCTTTGATAAACTCATCCGCCTGTTAAAAGAGCTGTTTCAGCTTGATCAACCAGACCTGGACTTTAGCCTTTACCGCATCATGCATGCCCGGGCACGGGAAATCAGCCAGTTTCTGGACCGGGACCTGCTGCCCCAGGTGCAGGCCGCCTTCAGCCAGTACCAGTCCTCCGACAAGGCCGAGCTGGAAAAAGAACTAACAGATATGATTGCCGGCATTGAGAAAGCCGGCATGGACCCGGAGGCTTCCCCAAAGGTGAAAGAGCTGCGCCGGAAGATCGCCGAGCAGGGCGTGGATGTCAGCGGGCTGGAGCATGAAGTTTACGACCATCTGTACAAATTTTTTCGCCGCTACTACCATGAAGGCGATTTTCTGGCCAAGCGCGTCTATAAGCCAGGCGTTTACGCCATCCCTTACGAAGGCGAAGAGGTCAAACTGCACTGGGCCAACAAGGACCAATACTACATCAAAACCAGCGAATACCTTCGCGATTACGCCTTTGTCTTGAAGCCCGAAGCCAAAGACAACCCCATGCGCGTGCATTTTCGCCTGGTTGACGTGGCCGAAGGCGAACACGGCAATATCAAAGCCGGCGAGGACCAAAACCGGGTTTTTATTCTGGCCCGGGAAGACTTTATCGCCGAGGAAGACGGGGAAGCCGGCAGTGAGCTGGTGATTCGCTTTGAATACCGCCCCGCCACCCTGGCGGACTGGTCCGATGAGGCAAAACAGCAGGCCACTGAAGCGGCCAGGAAAAAGCCGCCAATTCAGAAGGTCCTGCGCGACGATGCTGTGCGCCGCATCCTGGCCATTGAAGATGAAACACTGACGCCCTGGCTGGCGGAACTGGTCAAACCCCACATCAAGGCAAACGATGAGCAAGCCGACTACAGCCGCCTGGCCGGGCATTTAAACCGCTATACCGCCCGCAACACCTTCGACTACTTCATCCACAAGGACCTGGGCGGTTTTCTGCGCCGGGAGCTGGATTTTTATATCAAAAACGAAGTCATGTTCCTGGACGACATCGAATCCGAGACAGTCCCGCGCGTGGAGCAGTACCTGTCCAAAATCAAGGTCATCCGGCAGATCGCCGGCAAGATTATCGACTTTCTGGCACAACTGGAAAACTTCCAGAAAAAACTCTGGCTGAAAAAAAAGTTTGTCACGGAAACCTCCTGGTGCATTCGGGCGGGCTGCATTCCCGAAGGGTTCTACCCCGAAATTGCGGCCAATGATAAACAACGAGAAGAATGGGTCAGCCTGCATGCCATTGATGAGATTGAGGGTGATCTGCTTACCGATGGCTACAGTGAACCGATCACGTCAGAGTTTCTCAAAGCGCATCCTACGCTGATGGTGGATACACGGCATTTTGACGAAGGCTTTACCCAGCGGCTATTGGAGGCGATGGGGGATATTGATGGGCAGACGGATGGGGTGTTAATTAACGCTGAAAATTTTTCTGCGCTATCGGTGACTCAACAAAAATACGAACGTAAGATTGATGCTATATACGTTGATCCGCCTTATAATACTGACGCCTCGGCAATTCTCTACAAAAACAACTACAAGAACTCCTCATGGCTATCACTGATGAACGACCGAATATGTCTATCCAGGCCTTTACTTCGGGCAGCAGGAATATTTTGCTCAGCTATTGATGATGAACAGTTTACTGAGCTGAAGCAACTGCTGTCGGTAGCCTTTTCAAAAGAGGTTGGAGTGGCCGCTGTAAGATCAAATCCACAAAGTCGAAAGTCGCGTGGCACCTTCTCTCCGTCGCATGAATATGCGATTTTCTATGCTGATTCACACGAAGGAGCTCCAGGCGCTTTAGCAATGACAGACAAACGCTTGGCGCGGTATCCCAAAAAAGACGAGAAAGGTAATTACGCATGGATGAACTTCATACGAACCGGGACAAATGACAAAAGATCTGATCGACCAAAGCTTTTTTATCCAATTTTTGTCTCGGATAACAATGATATCCGCATTCCTGACATGGAATGGTCCGGAGATATTGAGCCTTATGGTGCCTATGTCCTAAAAGAGGACCCAGCGAGCAATGAGACAATCGTATACCCTGTGGCGGTACAGAATGGAAATACCATAGAGAAAAATTGGCATCGTGGTCATATACGGGTTCAATCTGACTTCAATGAATATCGAGCGCGAAGAGATAACGCTGGAAAGATTAGCATCGACTTTAAGACAAGGATTGATGAGGAGTCCACGCCAATAACTTGGTGGGATAGGAAAGAGTACGCATCTTCCAACTATGGAGCAGCAGAGTTAAAGGCTTTGTTCGGTGAAAAACCCTTCGATTTCCCTAAGGCGCTCGCATTGGTTTCGGACTGCATCCGTGCTTCAACAAGCTACATTGATTCAACGATATTGGATTACTTCACTGGCTCCGGCACCACCGGCCACGCAGTCATAAACCTTAACCGCGAAGACGGAGGTCAGCGCAAATTCATTTTGGTCGAAATGGGCGACTACTTCGACACTGTCCTGCTCCCTCGCCTGAAAAAAGTCACCTTCTCGCCGGAATGGAAAAACGGCAAGCCCAAACGCCTGGCAACCGACGAGGAAGCCGAACGCTCTCCGCGCATGATGAAGGTGATCCGTCTTGAATCCTATGAAGATGCCTTGAACAACTTGGAAATCCACCGCAGCGAAGACCAGGGCTCGTTGCTCAAATTTGCCGGGGCGCAAGGGCCTGACCGCCTGCGCGAGCAGTACCTGCTGCGCTATATGCTGGATGTTGAAACCCGGGAAAGCCAGTCGCTGCTAAACATCGCCGCCTTTACCGACCCCACCGCCTACCGGCTTAAAATCAAGCGGCCCGGCAGCGAGGAGACCCGCGAGATCAACGTGGACCTGATAGAAACCTTTAACTGGCTGATCGGGCTGACGGTGGAATCCATGGCCGCGCCGCAAACCGTCACTGCCGCCTTCAAGAGCGACAGCGACCCGGACCTGCCGAAAGACGTCCCCCGCCGCCTGTTGATTGACGGACGTGTGCGTGAAGCCGCTGACGGCCCCTGGTGGTTTCGCACCGTCACCGGCACCACCCCGGATGGCCGCAAGACCCTGGTGATCTGGCGCAAGCTTACCGGCGATCCGGAACAGGATAACCTGGTGCTGGATGAATGGTTCCAGAAGCAGGGTTATTCCAGCAAGGACAGCGAATTCGATCTGATCTACGTCAACGGCGACAACAACCTGGAAAACCTGCGCCAGCCGGAAGTGACCTGGAAAGTCCGCCTCATCGAGCAAGACTTTCACCGGCTGATGTTTGAGGAGGCCGCATCATGAACCGGAACATCACACCCGTGAACCAGAATCACCGTTATCCCGGCGCCCGTTGGTGGCGATTTGACTTCCATACCCATACGCCGGTTTCCTCGGACACGCCGTGGGCGAAACAAGGGCTTGACCTGACGCCCGAGCAGTGGCTGCAAAAGTTCATGGCCGCCGGGATCGACTGTGTCGCAGTCACGGACCACAATAGTGGCGCCTGGATTGATCGATTAAAAGAGGCTTACGCCCGGATGCAGGCCGATCAACCGGAAGGATTTCGGGAGCTTTACCTGTTTCCCGGGGTTGAGCTGTCTGTGAACGGCGGTTTTCACCTGCTGGCCATCTTCGCTCCAAGCGCAACAACCGGCGACATCGACACTTTATTGGGGCAAGTCGATTACCAGGGAACAAAAGGCGATAGCGATGGTGTCACCCGGAAGTCTCCTGTTGAAGTGATTGAAGCCATTAAGGCAGCGGGCGGTCTGATGATTCCCGCCCATGTGGATCATCAACAAAAAGGGCTGCTCCGTCTTGACAATAGTACGGACGGCGGGGCACCACGAGCCGGGCTTGACGCCAATACCCTGGGGCAGGTTTTTAATTGTGAACATGTGTTTGCCATGGAGGTGGTTGATCGTTCAATACCCAGGCCGGGGATTTATAACGAGCACCGCCTGTCCTGGACAGAAGTGGTCGGATCGGATTGCCACAGTTTCCAAGGGCAGGCAGTACCAGGATCGCGTTACACCTGGATTAAAATGGCGGAACCGTCGCTGGAAGGGCTAAGACTTGCGCTCATGGATGGAGAAGGATTTTCCGTCCGGCGCAGTGATGATTCCGAGCCTTTCGATCCGAATGCGCTGCCGGAAAACTATCTCGAATCCGTTGAAATCCATGAAGCCCGCTACATGGGGCAAGGTCATCCGGAAGCTCTTTACTTCAGCCCCTGGTTTAACGCTCTAGTCGGCGGCCGGGGGACAGGCAAGTCAACGGTCGTGCATGCCCTGCGACTGGCGCTGAGGCGCGAAAAAAAGCTCAATGCCCTGGAAGAAGGCAGCGAGCCGCGCCGCACTTTTGAAAGGTTTACCCGTGTGCCGCGTTTCCGTGATGACGACGGCGCGCTCACACAGCGTACCCATATCGCGCTGACTTTTGTTCGTGACGGTGCACGCTATCGGATACACTGGCGACAGGACGGTTCCGGCGCCGTTTTAGAGGAGGCGGAAAATGATGACTGGCGCGAGTCGGATAATCAGGCGGTGATTCCGGAGCGCTTTGCCGTGCGGCTGTTTAGCCAGGGCCAGATTGCGGCGCTGGCCGGCGGCAGCCAGCAGGCTTTACTCGATTTGATTGACGAGGAAGCCGGGATCGACGACGAAAAAAAAGCCTTTCAAGAGGCCCGGCAGACGTATTTGTCGCTTTGCGCCCGGGCCCGTGAGCTCGAAGGCCGGCTGCAAGGACGCGATGCATTGAAGGTCCGCCTGGAAGATGTGCAACGCAAGCTGAAGAAATTTGAAGAAGCGCATCACGCTGATGTGCTCAAGGCATATCAGCACTGTTCCCGGCAGGAACGGGAAATCGCCCGTCAGTTTGATTCGGTTGACACGATGGTGAGTCGGATTCGGGAACTGTCAGAGGACCTGACACCGGAGGATGTCCCTGATCAGCTTTTTGATGTGAAAACCGAAACCGATGCAGAGGCCCTGGCCGTCCTGTCCCGCCTGCACCAGGCGATTGAATCGGCCGCGCAGGCATTGAAGGGTGCTGCGGGAGACCTGGCAAATTCCGCCAACCGGGAACACCGGGATCTGCCGAATACCGGCTGGCAACAGGCTGTGAGCAAGGCACGCACCGATTACGAAAAACTGGTCCAGGAGCTGAAAGACCAGGGTGTCGGGGATCCCAGTGAATATGGCCAACTGGTGCAGGAGCGGCAACAGCTGGAAAAACAGTGGAAGGAACTGGAGTCACTGGAGGCGCAGCGCCGCCAGGTCCTGGAGCAGGCGCAAAAACAGCACCAAACCGTGCTGGAGGCCCGACGTGTGATAAGCCAAAGACGGAAAGCTTTCCTTGAGGAAACGCTGGCCGGGAATACATACGTTCAGATCCGCCTGAACCCCTATCGCCAGGATGGCTATGCTTTGGAACGGGATATTCGGGAATTGCTGGGCGCGGAGCACCCCAAATTCGAGAACGATATCCTGGTTGAAAAAGACGGGCGGCCGACCAGAGGCGTTGTCGCTGAATTGCTCAAACCGTTGCCTGCCGATAGCGTGCAGGCCAGCCGGCAAATGGAACAAAGAGTGGCAGACATCAAACAGCGCCTGGCAGCGGGCTGTCAGGGCAAGGGTGATTTCGGCGGGCACTTTAACAATTTTCTTGAGCGGCAAACGGGGAATCATCCGGAGTTTATGGACCATTTGATGATATGGTTTCCGGACGATGGCCTGGAAGTGAAATACAGCCAGAAGGGGGACGGGCGAGACTTCAAAGCCATTGAGCAAGCGTCGGCAGGCCAGCGAGCGGCTGCCATGCTGGCCTTCCTCCTGGCCCACGGTTCCGAACCGATTGTGTTTGATCAGCCTGAGGATGACCTGGACAACCATCTGATCTACAATCTTGTGGTTCGCCAGCTGCGCGAAAACAAATTGCGCCGTCAGATTATCACCGTGACCCATAACCCCAACATTGTGGTCAATGGAGACGCTGAAATGCTTCACGCCCTGGATTTCAGCGGGGGGCAATGCCGTGTGACCGTAAAAGGTTCGCTGCAGGACAAAGCCATGCGTGATGAAGTCTGCCATGTAATGGAAGGCGGTCGGGATGCATTTGACCGACGCTATCGTCGGCTGGGACAGGAGGGATAACAGATGTTCGACAGCATAGCCAAACTCATGGAAAAAATTCACCTGGGCGAAGATTCCTTTCTCGAACTGAAAGAAGTCCGTATTTCAGGAAAACGGGTTGCCGCTCCGCACCGCGATTCGCTGGCTGACGAGCTGGCGGCGTTTGCCAACGCCAAAGGCGGGGTCTGTGTGCTGGGGGTAGACGATACCAGCCGCGAGATCCTGGGTATTCCCCTGGATAAGCTGGATCTGGTGACGGATTTTGTACGGCAGACCTGCCTGGACTCGGTAACGCCGCCTTTGAATCCCGTTATTGAAAGGCTGTCACTGCCCGCGGTAACCGGCGATGAGCTGGCTGTGCTGAAGGTGGAGGTCGGCCGCAGCCTCTGGGTGCATCGCAGCCCCGGGGGCTATATGCATCGGGTGGGGGATGAGAAACGGGAAATGACGCCGGATTTTCTCGCACGACTGTTTCAGCAACGCAGCCAGGCACGAATCATCCGTTTTGACGAGCAGCCTGTGCCCGATGCTGCACTCGATGATTTAGAGCCTTCCCTTTGGCAACGGTTTGCAACACCGCGCACCCGTGATGACCGGGACGGTCTGCTGCGAAAACTGGGGATAGCAGCCCTGGATGGCGATAACCTGCGCCCGTCATTGGCGGGTGTGCTTATGGCCGGCAAAGACCCTCGCCGATGGCTGCCAAACGCCTATATCCAGGCGGTTGCGTATCGCGGCACCGGGATTCGGCCTGCCGGAGACCAGCCCTATCAACTCGATGCCGCGGATATTACCGGCTCGCTGGATCAGCAGGTAATGGCCGCTTGCAGTTTTGTCAAAAGGAACATGAGAACTGCCGCACGCAAACAAGCCGGGAGGGAGGATGTTCCCCAGTTTGATTTGACGGCGGTATTCGAAGCAATGGTCAATGCGGTCGCCCACAGGGACTATTCCATGCAGGATGCAAAGATACGGCTTCGATTGTTTGCGGATCGGCTGGAGATTTATTCGCCGGGGACTATTCCCAACACCATGACCGTGGACAGCTTGCCCTACCGGCAGGCTGCCCGCAACGAGACGATTACAAGTCTGCTGGCAAAGTGCGGTGTCCCGGATGAAGAAGGCCTGCAGACCGGACGGTCGGCCATGATGGATAAACGCGGGGAGGGTGTTTCGATTATCCTTGAAAACAGCGAGTCCCTTTCCGGTCGTGTCCCGGAGTATCGCCTGGTCGATGACAGCGAGCTGTTGCTGATTATTTATGCGGCGGCGGTTTCAGCCGGCAAAGAATCAGAGGCGTAACCATGGCGGCCAAGAAAAAAAACAAAAAGCCCCAGGTGCCGTTTACATATAAGCTGGTGCTCAACCAGTGGCTGTTCAGTCTTTTCGGAATGCCTTCCAGTGACGGATTTTACACCTGGAACGGCAAGAAGCTGCCGCTGCTGGAAGCTTTTAAAGAAAAATTTCAAATCGGCGAAAACAGTCCAGCCGGGCTGGATGAAAATAACATCCACCGTTTCTATAAAGCCCTGACCAACCAGGCTGAACCCCGGCCGGCTTTGCCGGATGATCTGCTGCTGGAATATGACCAGAACATCGTGCGCCACACCCGGCGCTTAAACGAGCGGCGTCTGGCCCGGGGTGAGGATGCGATTGCCTGGAAATATTTTCAGTACCTGTCGCTGCTTTTTACCGAAATCTATCTGGACCGCTACTTTGCCGACCCGAATGCCCTGTTGGCCGCTTTCAACGAGCAGATCCGGTATTACAATCAGGACAAACCCGAGGCGGATCAGGTGGCGCTGCTGGACCCGGAAGGTGATGTCAATGGGCAGTTGAACAAGCTCGCCTTCTGGAGCGCCACAGGATCGGGCAAAACGTTGATCATGCACGCCAATAT
The DNA here is from genome assembly GCA_034520365.1 of Desulfobacterales bacterium. Lineage (NCBI taxonomy): Bacteria > Pseudomonadati > Thermodesulfobacteriota > Desulfobacteria > Desulfobacterales > Desulfobacterales bacterium. The sequence continues at coordinate 112,199 of JAXHNP010000002.1, read as the reverse complement.
TCTGCAATACCAGCATTATCTGACCAAACACCGCCGACGTCGGGAGCTCAACCGGATCATCCTGCTCACCCCGAACGAAGGGTTGAGTTATCAGCACCTGAAAGAATTGCAGGCGGCAGGGCTTCATGCGGAATTGTTTGACAAAAACGGTCGTGGCCTGTTTACCGGCCAGGCAGTGGAAATCATTGATATCAATAAACTGCGTGATGAAATGGGGGATAAGACCGTTGCAGTGGATGCCTTTGAAAACAACAATCTGGTATTGATCGACGAAGGCCACCGGGGGGCCAGTTCCGGTGACAAAGGCACCTGGATGCGCTTTCGCAATTCATTGTGCGAGCAGGGGTTTTCCTTTGAGTACTCGGCCACTTTTGGCCAGGCCGTCAAAGGTAGCCGACAACTGACCGATTTGTACGCCCGCTGCGTGCTGTTTGATTATTCGTATAAATATTTCCACGGCGACGGTTACGGCAAGGAATACCAGATTCTGAACCTGGACGCCCAGACCCAGGAAAACGCTCTGGAAGTCTACCTTATCGCATGTATGTTGTCGTTTTTCCAGCAACTGCGTCTGTACCGGGAGCAGGCGACTGCATGCCGGCCGTTTCATATTGAAAAACCGCTGTGGGTTTTTGTCGGGAGCCGGGTGACCGCTTCGCTGTCTCAAAAGGAAGCCTCCGACATTGTCGAAATTCTGCGTTTTATCGGTCGTTTTCTGGGCGAGCGGGCAACCAGCGTCGCCCATATTCGTCGCGTTCTGACGGAAGGACTGATCACCGTTGATGGCCGCAACCTGTTTGCCGGGCGTTTTGCCTACCTGAATGGATTGGGGCTTTCCGCCGGCCAACTGTTTGAAGAAATTCAGACAATCCTGTTCAATGCGCCAGGGGGCGGTGCCCTGCACGTGGAGAACCTGAAGGGGGTCCCCGGAGAGATTGCCCTGCGAGTGGGGGATAATGATCCCTTTGGGGTGATAAACGTTGGCGATGACAGCAAGCTGTGTAAACTTTGCGAGGGTAAAAATCATCTATTAGTGGGGGATCGTGATTTCGAAAATTCTTTGTTCAAACAGATTAACGAACCACAATCATCAATCAATTTACTGATCGGCGCCAAAAAATTCACCGAAGGATGGAACAGCTGGCGGGTCAGCACCATGGGGTTGATGAATGTGGGAAAAACCGAAGGCGCACAAATCATCCAGCTTTTCGGCCGCGGGGTTCGTTTAAAGGGGTATGGGCAAAGTCTGAAACGCAGCACCTGTCTAAATCTCCCGGATGAGGTGGTCCGCCCATCGCATTTGAACACATTGGAGACGTTGAATATTTTTGGCATCAAAGCCGACTACATGGCCCAGTTCCGGGAGTTTCTGGAGGAAGAAGGCCTGCCCGCCAATGAAGAACGGATTGAATTTTTCCTGCCGGTCATCCGCAACCTGGGCAGCAAAAAGCTCAAGACGATTCGGTTAAAAAAGACCATCAATGGTGTCAGCACCGAGTTCGGCGATGCCTTCAAAAAGCTGGGGCCAGTACCTGCACTGGCGGTGCCTAATCCTGGTAAGGAGACCGCGACGCGCTACCTGCAAAACAACCCGGTGGTATTGAACTGGTACCCCAAGATTCAGTCCCTTCGCTCCACCGGGACTGGCAGGGTTGATGAGGACAGTCAGCCAAACCAGGGAAAGTTGACCCGCGAACACATTGCTTTTCTGGATCTGGATGCCCTCTATTTTGAATTGCAACGCTTCAAGGCTGAACGCGCCTGGCACAACCTGAACTTGCAGCGTGAGGCACTTGCGGAATTGTTGGCGGATCAGAGCTGGTACCGGCTGCTGATCCCTGAGGCTGAACTGACGTTCGACTCATTCGAAAAGGTCCATCTGTGGCAAGAGTTGGCTGAGGCATTACTCAAAAAATATTGTGAACGATATTATTTCTTTCGCAAAAAAGAATGGGAGTTGCCTCACCTGGAATATCGCCTCCTGGATGCAACCGACCCCAATTTTCCGCAAGTAAGCGAGGAATTTCCAGAGGGCTACTACCGCATTCTGGTGGAAGAATCTCAAATCGAAATCGTCGAAAAACTCAAGGAAATCAAGGCGCAGATCGACAAAGGCCATCTGAAGCCCTGGCAATTTGCCGGCCTGCACGCCATCCCGTTTAGCCGGCATTTATATGAACCACTGCTGCACCTGGCCGGTTCCGCAGTGGAGATCAGTCCGGTTCCACTGAACCGGGGCGAGCATCGTTTCGTGGGTGACCTGAAAGCATACCACGACTCAGCCCCCTTTTTATTGGACGGCAAGGAACTTTATCTGCTGCGCAACCTGAGCAAAGGCAGAGGCGTGGGTTTTTTCGAAGCCGACAATTTTCACCCGGATTTTATTCTCTGGCTGATTGCCGACGGCCGTGAGTACATTTCCTTTGTTGACCCCAAGGGTATCCGGAACCTTGGTTTTCAAGACCCCAAAATTCAGTTCTATAAAACGATCAAGGAGATAGAAAATCGTCTTGGTGATCCATCCGTGACATTAAACAGTTTCGTCATATCCAACACACCGGGCCATGAAATGGAGCAGCTCTGGGGTGTTGACAGGCAACAAATGGAGGCATGCCATATTCTATTCCAACAGGATGGAGCAAATCACTATATTCATAATCTGCTCCGGGAAGCTGTGTCGGTAGATCTTTGTGTTTTAGAAGGATAAGACTGGGCCAGTGCCCAACCTTTCATTTCACTCGGACTGGTGTTTCGCTGCCGCTCCACACCAGCCGGTGAATTCGACGTTAGAAAGGGATCATCATGAAAGAAATGGCATTATTAATCCTTGGATTATTTTCTGGGGCCATTCTGGCATGGTTTCGATTTAAGTATATCTGGGTAGACCAAAGACTGGTTGAGCAAAAACTCAAAACACTTAATGAAGCTGCAAAAGCTCTTGCCCTATTTGAAAGAGAAGCATTAGATCCAGAAATACAAGGCAAAAAGAGGGTTAATGACCTCGGACAGACTGGTGCCACCTCAAGAACAATCAAACTGTCCGCCGAAACAGATGTCCTTATGAGAACTGCATTGGTTAAGACGAAGGCGCTATACACCGAGAATACATACCAATGTTTGTTGGCAGCATTCCGCATCCAGCTTGACGTTAAAGTTCCCAATGATGAAGCCCATAACAATTTTATCAAACGAAGCGAGAAGGCCGTTGAAGAAATGAGCAAGGACATCAAAGCAAATATTTCAAATCTCAGCTCTCTAACATGGCGGCTGCACAAGGGCCGCTCGTAACCTCGCGGCCTGTGAGCCGCATTAGAAGAAGGCGAATATGAAATCACCTAAATTATCGAAGGCATTTAGTTTTTTGTTAGGGCTCGGTCTGATCATTGGTGCTGGTTACTTCGCATGGGTAATATTGTTTAAGTTTATATCATTTCTAGAAGATGCCAACCCCTCAGTTTCAGCAGCAGTCGTTGGCGCAATGGCTACTGTTTTAGCTGGCGTAGGAGGTTCACTTTACACTCAGGCGCAAATAAAAAAGCGAGAAATCGAGGAAGCCCATAGATCGCGAAAAGTTGAAATCTATAAGGGCTTTCTCGACATGATCGCACGAATTATGGCTGGGCAAAATGAGAACGTCTCGATTGAGGGCCCGTTCCAACAAGATCTTGTTGATTTTATGATTGAGTTTAAAACCGACGTGATTTTATGGGGTTCTGCTAAGGTTATAAATGCTCAACTAGATTTCCAAAGGGTTTCTGAGGCTGGAGGAAATGTCCTATTTGCGGCAGACGATTTATATAAAGCTATTCGGGAAGATATCGGTCTTAGCAACAAAGGCCTTGATAAACATCAGTTAGTGAAAATGTACTTACGTGATCCAAGTGAACTGGATGCGATGAGTCCTTCTAACAAAGCATTGCGGCGGACAAGCCGCTAAATGCGGCTTTAGGCTTATAGGGAACTTATGAAATTAACTCCTTGGCTTAGGGATCTTCTTATAATCCCAATAATTGTGGGGATTGTTATAGTGTTATTTCAAAATGTTTTTCAATATACTTTAAAGGAAAAAAAGAATATTGAAATCCAACTTGAAGGCCCAATATCACTGAATACAATAAACGAGCTATTGGAAGATTCCGGTTTTAAAACAAAAGCAAAATATATATTTGAATGGGATGGCCAACCTAAAGTAGTTTCTGAAAAAAAACAAAAATCTGCATCTCAAGCAACGCAAAAATTACCTAATAAAGATTTTGAAGACTCACATCTTTCATCACTACCACCACCAACTATGACGAATTTAAAAGTTACGTTGGAGCTTGAAGAGCTATATGCATATAAAGTGCATATTGAGAATTCTGGTGACATTTCTTTCAAAGATCTTTTGGCTAATATCAAATTTAGTGCAGATGATGACAATTTTACAGCGGTAACCTATTCTCACTTTTCTCGGCCTAATAGTATGAGTGAGGATATAGAGCACTTAAATTCTTCTGATTCGAAACACGTAAAATTCAAGTACGCCACCTTCAATCCTGGAGAGCAAGATGTTATCACTGTGCTTGCAAGCGGTCCTTGTAGCTTTGGTGTTGAATTACGTGGTTCTGGTTATACCATATTAAAAGAATCTGTGTTTCCATCAGATCACAAAGAGAAGTATTGGGTATTTTACGCGCTATATGGTGTGTTGGGAGCAGTAATATCTATTTTATTGAGCTACTTAACACATTGGCGCCTAACAAGACTTTTACAGCGGAGCGCAAAAAGCCGCGCCCGCTGAAAAGCAGCGTTCGCTTTTTTGAGAAAAGGAGCTCGTAATGGGGATTTTAAATAGGATTATGGGAACTAGGGAAAAAAGCAAGGTTTTAGAAGAGGAATATGAGAAGCTTAAAAAGATGAAGAATAAGATGGCAAGGGATTTTATTGAACTATTGTCAGATCCTGATATTGAAGTGAGAAAAGACTGTTCTCAATACCTTTTGAATGTCGTCTTGCCTGTAGTTAAAAGCCAAAAAGAAAGTTATGAACGTGATAACGCTATAGAAAAACTGACAGTGATTGCTAAAGAAATGAGGGCACCTTTGGATGAGCATGAAAAAATGGCTTTAAACAGTGCTGTTTTTTATTTCATTCTCGACATGATGAAAAAGGGAACTTTTCCTGAAGGATAGATCAAGAAGAAGCGAACATTTTGCTGCACCGGATTCGGGCCAAAAAGCGGCCCTCCCCGGCGAGCAATGCATTAGCGATCTAAAACGTACGAGGTGCGTATATGAATCGAGAGAAATTACTTGAGCAAATAAGGCGAGCCGTCCGCGAAGTGGAACCCGGCGCTGAGATCATTCTTTACGGCTCACGCTCTCGTGGAGATGCAATCGCGGAATCAGACTGGGACTTCCTCGTCCTGGTTGATGGGCCTCTGAGCGATGATCGTACAGATCGAATACGTCACAGGCTCTATGAAGTGGAATGGGAATCTGGAGAGGTGATATCCTCGATTGTACGGAATCGGGAAGAATGGCATAGTGGTATTTACCAGGCTATGCCATTTCATCAGCGAGTCCAGCAGGAGGGAATCAGACTGTGAATGAACGGAGCAAGGATTTAGTTTCATACCGAATGGCCCGCGCTGAAAAGACCCTGGAAGACGCTCGTATTCTTGCCAGGGCCGGGCGGTGGAATGCCTGTGTTAACCGTCTCTACTATACCTGCTTTTATGCTGTCTCTCCTCTTCCAAACATGCCGGTATACGCGGCCTTTTCAATAGAAATTATGTAAAAACCGGCAAGATCCCGAAGCATCTGGCCAGAATCTACAATGACCTTTTTGAGCGACGCCAGGAGGGTGATTACCTCGACTTTGTCAGCTTTGGAGAATCACAGGTCGTACCATGGATTTCAAAGGCAGAGGAACTCATCAGATATATTTCCAACTTATTACAAGAGCAGACCAGTTGAAGCACCAGTTCTTTTTCTGTGGTTCAGAAAAGACTGGCGCTAACCTTTCTGCTGCACTCTGACCGGTGTTCCGCTGCCGCTCACACCGGCAGGTGAGCAGATCGTTGGCGGTCAAATGGGAAACATCAGAAAAATCGAATTTAAGAGAAAAATATTACTGGAGTAAAATATGAGCGAGAGCCAGAGCAAATTGCACAAGGATGTAACGGATCTTTTCGCTACTTATCGTCGGTTAATGCCCGAGGTTGGAGACACTTATGATGCCCTGCCCGGCGAGGTTTACAAAGACGGGGCATTAAGTGGGAAGATTAAGCGTTTAATGGCCTTGTCTGGTGCATTGGTACATGGCTGCAGGGCCTGTATTGTTTTCCAAACGGAACATGCGTTGAATCTGGGAGCAAGTGTGGAAGAAGTTCTCGAAGCGTGTTCAGTGGCCATAAGCTTGGGCGGGACGATGGCCGCAGGCGAAACGACTCGGGTGGTCCAGTATCTCCAGGAAAAGGGACTTATCGAAAGCGGTGAATAAAATGTAGATACCTCCTGCTGGCCAAATTTCATTCAATTGCGGCAAAACCGCCTTCTGCCGCCGCGCAGTTGATTAGCTCGCGTTGGCCACTGAATATAAATTTTGACATCATCTGGAATGTGGATTATTATAGCTATTATATTCCACATGGCGGAGGTGTCCAATGAAAACCGTACAAATGACCCTTGATGAAGACCTTGTGAGGGCAATTGATCAAGTTTCCGAACAACTCCATACAAGTCGCTCTGCTTTTGCAAGAATGGCGCTTCGAGAAGCGCTGGAGCGTCATAATCTCAGGCAGTTAGAAAATAAGCATCGGCAAGGTTACGAAAAGAATCCTGTTTCCCGGGATGAGTTTTCAGTCTGGGAATCTGAGCAGTCCTGGGGGGATGAATGAAGCGGGGTGAGATCCGTTGGTACAAATTTGCCCATCCTGACAAAAAACGACCGGTTCTAATTCTAACAAGAGATTCCATTTTAGAATATCTCGGGGAGGTCACCATCGCCCCTATTACGACGACTGTACGCGACATCCCCTCCGAGGTCTTTCTGTCAAAAGCTGTCGGTATGCCCCGCGACTGCGCTATTAACTGTGATCATATACAAACTGTTTCGAAGGAAAAAATTGGATCTTTAATTACGACCTTGCCGGCATCCAGGATTGTTGATGTAAGCAAGGCGATCAGATTTGCCCTTGATTTATGAATTGGCCAACCAGCCGCTTCAGGCGACGCTCGTTCCTCGCGCGGCTTAGGGGCACCGTTGGCGCCCGCATATTTAGCCGATTGATTTCATTGGCTTTCAATTATCTTTATTGTATCCTGGTGGTGAAAATTGGCCAGGAGGGGTTGAAAAATGAAAAATAAGGTGACCACCAAAGAAGACCTGATTAAGCGTATTCTGGAACAACGGGAGCGGCTTTTATCTTTTGGCGTTACAAGTATCGGGCTGTTTGGTTCATTTGTACGTGGGGAACAGACCGGTTCGAGCGACATCGATATCCTCGTGGAATTTACTCCTGAAAAACATACCTTTGATAATTTCATGGAGGTTTCTTTCCTTCTTGAAGAGACCTTGGGGCGAAAAGTAGAAGTCGTTACTCCGGAAAGCCTTAGTCCGCACATAGGACCCCATATTTTAAAGGAGGTAGAGCGTGTCCCTGTCGCCGCCTGAATACATCCGTCACATACTTGACGAAATTGATTACATTCTGAGCCGGATTTCAGATATGGATTACGAATCTTTTGTCAGGGATGAAACTATCAAGAGAGCCTTTGTCCGAAGTATCGAGGTCATCGGAGAAGCTTCAAAAAAACTGCCCGACGATATCAAAGCGATGCAATCGGATATTGAATGGCGGAAGGTTTCTGGAATGAGAGACAGGTTGATCCATGATTATTTTGGTGTTGACTACACCATTGTTTGGGATGTTGCTTTAAATAAGCTGCCAGACCTCCGTGTAAAACTTCACGATCTGCTCAACAAAGTCCAATAGCGCCAACCACAGCATGAACCCGGACCGGGGAACAGCTGCTCCGTTTCACTTTGCAGCTGTTCCCCGGCCGGTTATGCGGAGCGTTAGCGATCAAAAAGTAAAAGGGGTTTATATGAATCGAGAGAAATTACTTGAGCAAATAAGGCGAGCCGTCCGCGAGGTGGAACCCGGCGCTGAGATCATTCTTTACGGATCACGCTCTCGTGGAGATGCAATCGCGGAATCAGACTGGGACTTCCTCGTCCTGGTTGATGGGCATCTGAGCGATGATCGTACAGATCGAATACGTCACAGGCTCTATGAAGTGGAATGGGATTCTGGAGAGGTGATATCCTCGATTGTACGGAATCGGGAAGAATGGCATAGTGGTATTTACCAGGCTATGCCATTTCATCAGCGAGTCCGCCAGGAGGGAATCAGACTGTGAATGAACGGAGCAAGTGAAATTGGGGACGCCCTTAACTATTTAACTTAAATCAAGCCTATACCCTTCCCGCTTCGCAATCTCGCATCCTCGTCGGACCGACTTGCTTATCGCTGCTTCTGAAATGTTAAACCGACGTGCCAGGCAAGCCTGGTTGACACCCAGTTCACGGACCGCCCAATAACAGATCAGGCTTCGGGCAGTCACTATATCCTTGTATCTGCCCGGAGCCCAAACCGCCTCCACAGGCAGACCCAAAAGCCGGGCTACCTTTTCGGCAATGGCGTCTACGTCCACTCCCTGGGCTCTTAGCGTATAGCGTCGCCCAACAACCTCTTTGCTTTCCGACAGGACCCGGCTGACAAAATCGCTATCCCCCAGGATGCGTTCATCACTTTTCAGGTGAGACTCTGTTTTGCGCAACGCCTTTACCGCATCCCATCCGCCAATGCTTCGGATGAATCCGCCACCGGTCAGATCCGACCGCTTGCCCTGATCTATTGCCTTGGCCACGAAAGCCCTGTAGCCGGAACGGGCCAGTTTTTTTCGCCTGCCAAAATAGGCCAGCACCGCTTCGCTGTTCTGCCAGTCTTGCCGCCGCCTGCCCATAATGACGCCATGACCCGAAAACGGGTATTTGTCCAGATGCGCCAGATCCCTTACCAGCCCCGCCCGCAAAGGATTCAGATGAATGTAGCGCACCAGTTCAAGAAAATAGGGATCTTTTTGGCAAAGAATCGATTTATACCGATTTTGAAACAGGTGGCCATGCCGGCGATGGCGCCGGTTATACGCCTGGGCGTGACCGGTCAGCAACCGCCTCATGACCGTGGCGACAGGAGCAGTGCCGGTTTGAATCATCAGGATATGATTAAGCGCAAGAGTAAAATTAAGACGGGGGAGAAAGCCACCCCTCGCGGATCATTTCGGTGAGCACGCGGAAGCCGTCGCTTCGGTTTTTGGGTTGAATTTTTTGGAACTCGCTGTGGTGGGAATTGGCCATGCGGGCGCTGGCAATGCGGCCGAACCGGTCGGCGAGAAAAAAATACACGCCCAAGACCCGGGTTTTCTGCGGATTGCTGACAATTTCGGCCATTAATGCATAATCCGTGGTAAGATCGACCTGATCGATGGTTCTTTGGAAATGCCGGGCGGCGAGCCGAATCCGCTTGGTTTCGGCGACCCCGTAATAGGCGGGCCTGTCAATGCGCGTCTCAGATACTTTCGGCTCAGCCAATTGTTTCGATTTCAAAAATTCAGAAAGCCGGCGGGCCAGCGCCGCATCGTGTTCAAGTTCGCTGCCGGCAATGATATGAATAGGAAAAATCGTGACCGAAAAAGGATTGTTCCGGTTTTCAAACCGCTCCCGGGCGTCTTCAGAGACCACCTGTTCACAGCCGGCAACAATACTTAAAAAAATCAGCAGGACAGCAAAACCCAGGCGAAAAGTTGCTAAAAAGCTATTTATGCCGCCGCGGCCGTATTTTTGCGGAAAATAAAAGGGGCTCAAAATTCAATTCTATAAATACCGGTATACATCTTCAAGCGTCAGTCCGCAGGCAAGCATCATGACCTGGACATGGTATAGAAGCTGGGAAAGCTCCTCGGCGGTTTTGTCCGCGGATTCATATTCCGCCGCCATCCAGGATTCACCGGCTTCTTCCAGAAGCTTTTTGCCGATGGCGTGCTTTCCTTCCTGGACCAGCCGGACCGTCCCGGAGGCCGGATCATTCCGGCGGACTTTTTCTGAAAGCTCTTCAAATAATGATTCAAATTGCTTCATTGGATTTGCGAAGTTTATTCCCTTTTTAAAGTAAGAGTAAGATTAAGAGTAAGACGGTTAAACCCGTTACCCGCAATCCGCCAGGGCCTTGGCGATCATGCGCATGTGGGTTTTCTCGGCCTGGGCAATATTTAAGAAAAGATCGGCGGCTTCCCGGCTTTCCACATGATCCGCAGCAGCGGTGCGGTATAAATCATAGGCCGCATACTCGATATTTAAAGCGATCTCCATAAGCGAGGCGCAGACATGGCTGTCAATCGATTCAAGCCTGGGTATCATTTCCGCCAGGCCCTCGCCGCCCTCCAGAATTTCCCCTTGGAGTTTTTCGTAAAAAACATCAAAGGATTCCGGTTCGGCAGCCGCGGTTTTCCTGTAAACGTCATAGATGATCCGGGCATGCGCGGTTTCAACCTTTGAGAGCTGATCAAAGGTTTTGGCGAAGGGATAATCCGAATATTGATCCCGCATGTACTGATAAAACCGCTCTGCACCGCGTTCCATATCCATGGCGGTATAAAGCAATTCTTCGAAACTGGCGGCTGAGGTGAAGATCTTAACTTTCGGGAAATCTGTGACGGTTTTGCCGGTCCACGCCAGAATGCCGCCGGCTAAATGATAAATCGGCTTTTCCGTGATCTCTGCCTCACCGGCCAGCATGGCCGCCATCTGCGAGCGATTGCCGGACGTGCAGTAAAATATCAGTTCCTTGTCAGTCGGCAGTTCAAAAACCCGGGATTCAAAATCGGAAAGCGGCATCAGCGAAGCCCCGGGAATATGGGTTTGTTCGTATTCCTGCGGCTGCCGGACGTCAACAAGCAAAAAATCCTTTTCATTTTTTGAGCTGAGGTAAGCTTGATACTGCGCCGGGGTCATATGAATGAAATGATTGTCAGCCATCAAACCTCCTTTTAATAATGGGCATCCGCATACTCAACCCACCCGCCGGCCTCTATCAGGGACCGGTCAAAATCGGATATTGAAAAGCCGAATTCGGCGCTTTGCCCGTCAGCGGAGATGATAAACCGGCTGTTCGCCAAATCCGTTTCAAAGAAAGCCTCTTTACCAGAAAAATCTGCGAACAACTTATCAATGGCCGGTTTCTCAAGCTCCACCGCCATCATACCGCAGTTGAACATGTTCTGCCGGAAGATCCGGGCGAAACTCTCGGCAATCACTATTTGGATGCCGTTTACCTCGAGGGCCCACGGGGCATGTTCCCGGGAGGAGCCGCAGCCGAAATTGGCGCGTGTGACAATTACGGATTTTCCCGGGATGTCGCGTGCCGGGTCAAACCCATCCAGATCAAGGTCTTCCAGAAGATGCGGCTTTAATGCTTCTTTGGTGATTTCGGTTAAATAGCGGGCCGGAATGATCTCATCGGTATTAATATCCGAGCGGTCCAGAAAAAGGACCTTTCCAGAGAAATCTGTCATATATAAATTCCTTAGCCGTTATAGGGGTTCGCATTGCTGATTTCACCGGCAATGGCTGTTGCCGCGGCGGTGGCCGGGCTCATCAGATGCACCATGCCGCCCTTGCCCATCCGGCCGGAAAAATTTCGGTTGGTGGTGGAGGCACAGACCTCACCCTCGGCCAGCACGCCGTTGCTCATGCCCAGGCACGCGCCGCAGGTGGGGTTGGTCACGCAAAAGCCCGCATCCATAAAAATTTTGATAATCCCTTCTTCCAGGGCCTGCTGATAGACCCCGGGCGTTGCCGGGGATACAATGCCGCGCACCGAATCGCTGATCCGCCGGCCCTTTAACACTTCCGCGGCCACGCGCAGGTCCTCCAGCCGGCCGTTGGTGCAGGAGCCGATATAGACCTGGTCCACCGGTGTGCCGGCCATTTCAGATACAGGCGTCACATTCTCAGGCTTATAGCCATAGGTAACCATGGGTTCCAGGCGCGCCGCGTCAATGGTAATGATTTCATCATAGGGGGCATCCGCATCCGGCAGAAACGCCTGATAGGCGGCAAGCGCTGCTTGCTTGGAATCGAACTCCGTTTGAATATAGGGCCAGAGGTAATCCACTGTGGTCTTGTCCGGGTAGCAGATGCCGCAGGTGGCGCCGGCCTCAACCGCCATGTTGGAGACGGTCATTCGTGCCTCCATGCTCATATTTTCGATCACCGCTCCGGTGAACTCGATCACCTTGTTGGTGGCCCCGCTTACCCCGATTTTACCGATAATAGAGAGGATGACATCCTTGGCATACACGCCGGCCGGCAGGTCGCCGGTTACTTCGATTTTGATGGTGCCGGGGTATTTGAAGGCACACACCCCTTTTAAAATCCCCACCTCTAAATCCGTGGTGCCAACGCCTGCGGCAAATGCGCCAAAGGCCCCGTGGGTGCAGGTGTGCGAATCGCCCATGATGATGGTATAGCCGGGGCGCGCAAACCCTTTTTCCGGAAATATGGCGTGGCAAACCCCGTTTCTGCCGATATCAAAAAAGTCCGGGATATTGTGCCGCCGGGCCCAGTCCCGGACGATTTTTCCCTGAAGCGCGGTCTTGGAATCCTTGGCCGGCGTGACATGGTCGATCACCGCCTTGATTTTGGTGGGATCAAACACCCGGTCCTTGCCGCGCCGGACTAAGTCATTTATGGCAACGGGCGTGGTGATCTCGTGGCAGAACACCGCGTCCAGTCGGAGCACGTAAATATCGCCCGCCGGGTTATCCACGACATGCGCGTCAAATATTTTCTCAGCAACTGTTTTTCCCAATGCAAATCCCTTCTTCAATAACTTAGGAGTATTCCTACCACCGGGCCGTGCGCCCGGGAGTGAGCCTAATAACTTTAAAGGCACTAAGGCACGGTAAATTTGTTCTATCTATTTTTCAGGCGGGCACGGTGGCCCGCCCTACGAATGAGGAAAAACCCGATTCATCGTAGGGTCGGCCACCGTGCCGACCATAAATTCTTGATTTCATTGACCTAATACCTAATACCCAAAACCTAAAACCTGTGAAGTTACTTAGAAGCCCCCTTTTCAATATATCATTTCGGTTGTCATTATTCAGCCCCGCTCTCGCTCCTCGGAATGACAATCTGGAAAAATTAATCCGCAGCCTATATCAGCGTCTTATCTCCTATCCCGGCGGCCTGAGCCAGGTAATCGGAAAGCAGCCAGCCCACAATGGCCAGGCACTCCATGTCCAGAAACGCCTCCGCCCGTTTTTCAAAAAGCACCGAGCATTCGGCGCCGAACTCATCATCCGCATCATTGAACAGCAGAAATACCGGCACGCGGGGCAGTCCATCGAACCGCAGGGTCAGATCATAGGACAGATCCGTTTCAATGGGGGCCCCGCCCAATTCCCGGCCAGCCGCCTCAAGCTCCGTCAGCCGACCGGCGAAATTTTCCGCAATGGCCGCTTCCGTATTTTTGGCAAATGCCGCGGCAAATGGGGCGGCATCCTTGAAACCCCGGTAAGACACCCATTCCGTGCCGCTTTCCGGAAGCCTGTCCGGGCATAAAATCAAATACCGGCAAAGCCCCACGCTCACCGCATGGATCGGCTGCCGGCCCGAAGCATCGGTGATGCCTGTGGAGGCAACACAAAACTGCCGGTTAAAAAAAGGAACCCATATGCCCTCTTCGCTCCGGCGGATGCCTAACAGCTCCTCTTTTCCCGACAAATCAAGGGCTGCGACCTGATCCAGGTAATCCCGGTAAATCTTTTCAAAGACCGGCGATTTCTTAGCCACTCCGGCTACTCCCAGCCGCCGATCATATGCATGTGGAGGTGGAAAACTTCCTGGCCCCCGCCTTTTTCCACATTGAAAAATATTCGATACCCGGACTTATCAATCGAGAACCGTTTGGCCATATCACGGGCCATCAAGATGAGTTCCGCCAGAATCTCCCGGTCTCCATCCGCTAAATCATTGATGCCGCGGATGTGCCGTTTCGGCACAATTAACAGATGGACCGGCGCCAGGGGGTTAATGTCCTTAAAGACCACGAGGTTGTCATCCTGATGGACGAATTCGGTGGGGATCTCCCCATCAATGATTTTGCAGAATATGCAGTCCTGTGCCATTCTCTCCTCCCTTTAATGCAACTGCGGTTGCAGGGGTTCGGCGGATGCGCCGGCGCTTGTCCGCCCCACGATTTTATTGATGGAGCGGCTGCTGGTTGGCGGCGGGCGTCCCGGAGCGTCCGTTAAAATCCGGCAGCCGAACCGCCCACGGCCCCCTTAACGTTTTTTTCCGCATGGATAGCTGCAGGTGCTTTAAAAAAGCGGTTCGGCTGATTTCCTGCGCGCCCATCCATAAAAGATGTGCTGTGGTAAGCTGGCAATCCACCATATCAAATTCATGCGCCTGAAGAAACATGCAAAGTGAAACCAGCGCCACTTTGGAGGCCTCGCTTACCTCCGAGAACATGGATTCGCCAAAAAAACACCCGCCAAGTGAGACCCCGTAGAGGCCGCCCACCAGGTTTCCGTTCTGCCAGGTTTCCACGGAATGGGCATATCCGGCCGCAAACAGGCGGCAGTAGGCTTTAATCATGGCATCCGTAATCCAGGTGCCTTCGCCGCTTTCCATACGGATCCGGGCGCAGCGCTGGATCACGTGTTCAAACGCCGTATCGCTTGTAACGTTAAACACACCCTGCCGGATTGTCCGGCGGAGCCGTTTGGGCACATGAATATCCTGCGGATATAGCACAAGGCGGGGATCCGGAGACCACCACAAAATCGGATCACTGTCTGAAAACCAGGGGAAAATCCCCATTCGGTAGGCCAGCAGAAGCCGTTCGGTGCTGAGGTCGCCCCCCACCGCCAGCAGGCCTTCCCGGCCGGCGAAATGGGGGGGCGGAAAAGACACCTTGTCTGACAGGCGAAAAATCGGCATAGTCGGCTATGAGTAGGAAAATATCAGCCTGTCATCCTTGACCTTGACAAAGACGTCGCCGCCTTTGGTGAGGTTGCCGAAAAGGATCTGATCCGTCAGCACATCCTTGATTTCCCTCTGGATGACCCGATCCAGGGGCCGGGCGCCGAAAGTGGGGTCATGGCCCTTTCTGGCCAGCCAGCGCCGGGTGGCATCTGAGAGTCGGAGGCGCACTTTCTTGGCCTCAAGCTGCGGCCTCATCTCCTCGATGAACTTATCCACCACCTGCACCATGATATCGGTATTCAAGGAATTAAATGTAATCGTATCATCCAGCCGGTTTCTGAATTCCGGACTGAAAAACTGCTCCACCGCCCGTTTCCCCTTGCTGCCCGGATCGGTCCGGGCATCACTGCCAAAACCGATGGATGTACTGGCCATCTCCCGTGCCCCGGCATTGGATGTCATGATCAGGATCACGTTTCGAAAATCCGCGGTTTTTCCGTTATTATCGGTTAATGCCGCATGATCCATGACCTGCAGAAGGATATTGTACATATCCATGTGCGCCTTCTCGATCTCGTCCAAAAGCAGCACGCTGTAAGGATATTTGCGGATCTGATCGGTCAGCAGCCCCCCCTGATCAAACCCGATGTATCCAGGCGGGGCGCCGATCAGCCGGGCCACGGCATGTTTTTCCATGTATTCGCTCATATCAAACCGCAGAAACTGAATGCCGAGCTGATATGCAATCTGCCGGGCCACCTCGGTTTTTCCCACACCGGTCGGGCCGGTAAACAGAAACGAGCCGATGGGCCGCTCAGGTGCGGAAAGTCCGGCGCGCGAGCGCTTGATGGCTTTTGTCAAGGATGCAATGGCCGAATCCTGCCCGAAAATTTTAGATTGCAGGCGCTCCGCCAGATTTTCCAGGTTGTTTCGATCCGAGGAGGTGACGCTTTCCGTGGGGATGCGGGCCATCTTGGACACGACTTTTTCAATATCCGTCGGCTGGACCCGCTTGCGGTTTGAGGCGCCGGTCAGGCGCAGCAGCACCCCGGCTTCATCAATCACGTCAATGGCCTTATCCGGTAAAAACCGCTCATTGATATATTTGGCGGACAATTCCGCCGCCGATTTCAGAGATTTTTCCGTGTATTCAATCTGGTGATGATCCTCATAATAGGATTTCAGGCCCTTCAGGATCTTCACGGCATCCGCGGTTGACGGCTCGGCGATCTCGATCTTTTCAAACCGCCGGGAAAACGCCCGGTCCTTTTCAAAGAAGTTCTTAAACTCCTCGTAGGTGGTTGAGCCGATGCAGCGCAGTTCCCCCGTCACCAGGGACGGCTTCAGGATATTGGATGCATCCATGGAGCCGCTGCTCGTCGCACCCGCGCCCACAATGGTATGGATCTCATCGATAAACAGGATCGCATTGGTTTTTCGCTGGAGCGAGGCGATCACCGATTTAAGCCGCTGCTCAAAATCCCCGCGATACTTGGTGCCGGCCAAAAGCGCCCCCAGATCCAGGGAATAAATCCGGGCTTCCGCCAGTATATCCGGCATGTCGCCGTTGGCGATACGCTGGGCCAGGCCCTCGGCCATGGCGGTTTTTCCGACCCCCGGATCGCCCACAAACACCGGGTTGTTTTTGCGGCGGCGGCAGAGCACCTGGACGGTCCGGTCCATTTCCGCCTCCCGGCCGATCAGGGGGTCGAGCTTTCCCTTCAATGCCCGGTCCACCAGATCGATGGTAAAGGCTTCCAGGGGATCGGTTTTCTTTTTGCCTTTTTTCTCGGTGACCACGCCGCCTTCCGGCGCATCCCCTTCCTTGAAGTGCTCGCCCCGGATGCCGTGGGAAATCACGTTTAACACATCCAGCCGGGTAATCCCCTCGGCCGCCATGAAATAGGCAGCATGGGAATTTTTTTCTTCCAGGATGGAGGCCAGGATATCGCCGATATATACCGAATCCTTTTCAGCGGACCGGGCATGGTTGACCGCCCGCTGGATCACCCGCTGAAAGCGCATGGTCTGCTGCAGCACATACTCCTGATCCTCGGGCACACGCTCCATCTTCTCGTTGAAAAACCGCTCCAGCTCGTTTTGGATGTTTTCGATATTGCCGCCGCAGCTTTCAATAATCTCTATGCCGCCGCTGTCGTGCACAATGGCATACAGGATATGCTCCACGCACACATATTCGTGGCGCCGCTTGCGGGCCTCTTTCACTGCATAACTCAAT
This sequence comes from Desulfobacterales bacterium, assembly GCA_034520365.1. Taxonomy (NCBI): domain Bacteria; kingdom Pseudomonadati; phylum Thermodesulfobacteriota; class Desulfobacteria; order Desulfobacterales; species Desulfobacterales bacterium. The sequence continues at coordinate 94,921 of JAXHNP010000002.1, read as the reverse complement.
ATTGCGCTAAGACCTTTACTGATCATTTTCGCTACACCTTTTCCATCGTACTTTTCAACGGAAAGCCCCGTTCTTTGGCAAGCTGATGCACCATTTCGACCTTGGTCTCTGCCACTTCATAGGTATAGATACCGCAAACCCCTTTGCCGCTGCGGTGCACATTCAGCATGATTTGGGTGGCCTCCTCAAGGGATTTGTTAAAAATATACATCAGCAATTCCACAACAAATTCCATTGTCGTGTAATCGTCGTTGTGCAAAAGCACACGATACATGGGCGGCTCCGTCACTTCTTGCTCGGTCTCGGAGACCACCTTTTCTTCTGTCTCCGGGTCGTACCCGGTCATAGTATCCCTCCCGGTGACAAAAATTTTGATAAATCGTATTTAATAAAAAATATAAACACATTTTCCAATAATGCCATTGTTTGATATCCCTATTATAAAAAATCCGGGCAGGAATTCAAGCATCATTACCTGCCGCAGCATTTCTTGTATTTCTTTCCGCTGCCGCAGGGACAGGGATCGTTTCTGCCCACCTTCTCGCCATCGCGCTTGACCGGCTTCTTTTTCTGCTGCCCCGCCTCGCCGTGGGAGAAGTTCATCTCCTGCTCCTCGGGCTGGGCCAGTTCAGAAACCTCACTTGGCTCGGAGATCTGGATCCGGAACAGGATCTTTAAGGTCTCCTCCTTGATCCGGTAGATCAGATCCTGAAACATTTCATAGGCTTCCTTTTTATAGGCCATCAGCGGATCCTGCTGGGCATAGCCCCTCAGCCCGATTCCCTCCTTTAAGTGATCCATGGACAGGAGGTGATCCTTCCAGAGGTTATCCACGGTCTGGAGCATTACGATCCGCTCGATTTCCCGGAAATCCTTTGCCCCAATGGTGGCCCGTTTTTCCTCATACGCCCGGACGGCCTCATCCTGAATCCAGTCCGCCACCTTCTCCGGAGCCAGACCTTCCACTGAATCCGGATTGATGTTTACCCGCATATTAAACTGTTCAAACACCGCATCGCGCATGCCCTTGAGATCCCACTCCGTGACCGGCATCTTCTCATCGGAATAGGTGTTTACGATATCATCAGCCTTCTCCCCGATCATTTCTTCAATCACCGGACGCAGGCTTTCCTTGCCCAGGGCCTGCTGGCGATGTTCGTAAATCATCTCGCGCTGCTGATTCATGACATCGTCAAAGTCCAAAAGCTGTTTTCTGATCTGGAAATTATGCCCTTCCACCTTGCTCTGGGCGTTTTCAATGGCGCGCGATATCATCTTGTGCTGAATCGGCTCGCCTTCCTCCATGCCCAGCCGGTCCATAAACCCGGAGATCCGCTCTCCGCCGAAAATCCGGAGCAGGTCATCTTCCAGGGAAAGATAAAACCGCGAAGAACCGGGATCGCCCTGCCGGCCGGAGCGGCCCCGCAGCTGGTTATCGATCCGGCGGCTCTCGTGGCGCTCGGTGCCCAGGATATGCAGGCCGCCGCGCTCAACCACGCCCTCGCCAAGTTTGATGTCCGTGCCGCGGCCGGCCATATTGGTAGAGATGGTCACCACGCCTTTCTGCCCGGCGTTGGCGATGATTTCAGCCTCCGCCTCATGGTTCTTGGCGTTTAACACGTTGTGCGGCACGCCGCGTTTTTTCAGCCGCCGGCTTAGCTCCTCGGATACATCAATGGATACCGTGCCCACGAGCACGGGCTGGCCTTTGTTATAGAGCTCGGCAATTTCATCGAGAACAGCCTCATATTTTTCCTTCTTGGTCTGATAAATCACATCCGGATGGTCCTCCCGGATCATGGGTTCATTCGTGGGGATCACCACCACGTCCAGGTTATAAATTTTCTTGAACTCCGCGGCCTCTGTATCCGCGGTCCCGGTCATGCCGCTTAGCTTGTCATACATCCGGAAGTAGTTCTGAAATGTGATGGTGGCCAGTGTCTGGTTCTCGTTTTCGATCTTGACCTTTTCCTTGGCCTCAAGCGCCTGGTGAAGGCCTTCGCTGAACCGGCGGCCCGGCATGAGGCGGCCGGTGAACTCATCGACAATGATAACCTCGCCCTCTTTAACAATATAGTCCACGTCGCGCTTGAACAGGGTATGCGCCTTAAGCGCCTGATTAACGTGGTGGAGCAGGTCAATATTCTTAGAGTCATAGAGGTTGTCGACATTTAGAAGCTTCTCCGTCCTGGCCACTCCGTCTTCTGTGAGCATGGCGGATTTGGCCTTTTCATCCACCGTATAGTCCGTTTCCGCCTCCAATGAAGGGATGATGGAATTGACCTGATAATACAGGTGGGTGGATTTCTCCGCCGGGCCGGAAATAATGAGCGGGGTCCGGGCCTCGTCAATCAGGATAGAGTCCACCTCGTCCACAATGGCAAAATACAGCTCGCGCTGCACCAGGGTTTCCGGGTCAAACTTCATATTATCCCGAAGATAGTCGAACCCGAATTCATTGTTGGTGCCGTAAATGATGTCGCAATTATAGGCCGCTTTGCGCTCGTAATCGTCCATGCCGTGAACGATGGAACCAACGCTTAGGCCCATAAACTTATAGATATTCCCCATCCAGTCCGCATCCCGGTGGGCCAGATAGTCGTTGACCGTGATGATATGGACGCCCTTGCCGGTGATGGCATTTAAATAGGCGGCCATCGGGGCCACCAGGGTTTTGCCTTCACCGGTTTTCATTTCCGCGATACAACCTTCATGGAGCACCACCGCGCCGATCAGCTGCACGTCAAAATGCCGCATCTCAAGGGTTCGCCAGCAGGCCTCGCGAACCGTGGCAAACGCCTCGGGCAGCAGATCATCCAGGGTTTCCCCGGCCTGATAGCGCTCCTTGAAACGCTCGGTTTGGGCGGCCAGGTCCGCGTCGCTCATGGCACTGATTTGCGGCTCCCACGCATTGATTTGATCCACAATGGGATAATACCGCCGGAGGATCCGCTCGTTTTTGCTCCCAAAAAGTTTAAGGAGAAATTTATTGGTTGCCGTACTTAACTGCATGTATCCAACGTCCTTGCTGAATTGGATTGATGAACATTTAATTTACCAGGTAAAGCGCAGGCAGGCAAAGGGGAAAGCTTAATTTTCGGCCAGACGCCGGGTCATGTATTTTTCAGCATCCACCGGCACATCATTTAACCGGACCTCATAATGGACATGCGGGCCGGTGCTGCGGCCGGTACTGCCCATTTCGCCAATCACTTCATTTCTTGTAACTTTCTGGCCGTCCGTGACCCGGATTTTATTCAAATGGCCGTATCGCGTCTTGATTCCGAATCCATGGTCAACAACCACGGTTTTTCCCATTAACCCCTTAACACCTGCATATACGACCTTACCATCGGCGGTGGCTTTGATGGGCGTGCCTTTTTGACAGGCGATATCGACACCCGAATGCAATTCCCGTTTACCAGTAAACGGGGAGAGCCGGTAGCCGAACGTGGAGGAAATCCACCCGCCATCCACCGGTCTGATCGAGGGGGTGGCGGCTTCCAGGTTTTTCAATGCCCTGAGTGTCTTCCATAAAGCCTCAAACTGGTTCTGCTGGGCTTCCGCCGCATCACCCACGCTTTCAACGGAATCATCAATGCCGCGGATTATCTGATGATATTCTTCAGATGAGAGGAAATCCGCCGCCGCCGACTCGGAAATCGTGCCGCCGATGCCATAGGCCTCTAGGTTATCGCCGCCTGCCTTTTTACCGACGAGCTGACGGATCTTTTGCTCATAGCGATTCAGTTTTACCAGTTTTAACTGAAGCCCATCAATTTTAACGGTGAATTCTTTAATCTGTTCATCGCGCTGCGCCAGGGAAGACTTCAGTTCAGTGACCTGATGCTTTAATTCGCGGGTTTCCTCATGCGCGGCAATCAAATGGGCATAATGAACCAGAGCAACGCTGCAGGCAGCCGCCAATGCCAGGACAATTCCCGCCAAAAGCCAAAGATGGCCGCTGGTGAATCGCTTGAGCTTTACATAGGATCCGCTGTAATCGTAGATAAACAGAATCAGTCGGTTTTTCATAAGCAAAATCTGATGGTTTCGCAAAATAGAAGCTATAATATCTTCATAAATATCAAAATGTCAAGCAACGATCCCCTGCGAGACACGGTGAATTTGTTCTATCAATTTTAAGGCGGGCACGGTGGCCCGCGCTACACTGCGTTGGGCCAGCGGACAACCATCGTAGAGTCGGCCACCGCGCCGACCTCACATGCGAACAACCCCATGTTTATGCGTCCTATCGCCAGAACCAATTTACCGTGCCCGGCGAAACCGGCTGCCGCACGGGGACAGGGGATAAAAAAACCATGCCGCGCAAGACATGGTTTTTTTATCCCCATTCAAATCCGATCGAATCGGAATTGAAAAAATTTGGCCTAGCTCATCAGTCCGAGTTTGTATTTCAATGAGTTGACCGTATTTCGCATCAGCATGGTGATGGTCATGGGACCGACCCCGCCCGGCACAGGGGTAATGGATCCGGCAATTTCCTTGGCCGCATCAAAATCCACGTCACCGCGCAGGATGGCCACTTTCTTGCCGGTCTTCTCGCTGATCTTCTCACCCACCCGGTTAACACCGACATCAATGACACAGGCGCCGGGTTTAATCCATTCGGGCTTGACCAATCCGGGGACGCCGGCGGCCACGATCAGAATATCCGCACGCTTGCAATGGCCCTCCAGATCCTTGGTCCGGGTGTGGACGATGGTTACGGTGGAGTTGGCGCCCGGGCCCTTCTGCACCATCATGTTGGCGATCGGTTTCCCCACGATATTGGACCGGCCGACCACCACGACCTCCGCGCCGCTGGTTTCAACGCCGCCCCGGATAATCATCTCCTGGATACCCGCCGGCGTGCAGGGCGGAAACTTGACCTCAGAGCCGCCGATCATCAGGCGGCCGACATTGACCGGGTGAAACCCGTCAACGTCTTTATCCGGATCAATGGCGTTTAAGATCTTTTTATCGTCGATATGATCCGGCAGGGGCAGCTGCACCAGAATGCCGTGGATGGAGTCATCCTTGTTGTACTTGTCAATCAGCGCCAGCAGGTCCGCTTCGGAAATATCCTCCGGCTGATTGTCCTGAATCTCTTTAAAACCCAGCCGGTCAGCGGTTTTCACTTTAAGCGTCACATAGGAAACAGAGGCCGGATTCTCCCCCACCAGAATAGTCACCAGGCCGGGCACCTGGCCGTGCTTTTCCTTAATTTCAGCCACTTCCTTGCTGAGCTCCTCCAAAATTTCTTCCCGAATGTCTGTGCCTTTAATCAGTTGTGCCGTCATTTGAAAACTCCTTTCAAGTCAATTAAAAATTTAAGGTACTAGGCGTTAGGTTTTGGGTATTGGCTAATCGCTCTACCTGAATTCCCTCTCATCCCGAACCCGCCGCTGGGGGTCAAATGTGCCGGGCTCCACAAGCCTTACCCCGACCTCCCAGCCAAGGGTCTCAGATATTTCCCGGTGAAGCCGTTCCACAAACCGCCGCTGCTTTTTCATTTCATCAAAAAAATTCATATCAGAGATCTCCACCATTACCAAGAGCTGATCCGCATCCGCCTCCCGGGTAACCACCAGCTGAAAATTAGGCTGGCCGCCGCTGACCCGGGCGATTGCCTGGCCCACCTGCTCGGGCGCAATACTGGTGCCTTTGACCACAATCACCTCGTCCGAGCGCTTAAATATCCGGGCAATCCGGCAATGGGTCCGGCCGCAGGCGCATGGCGAATAATCCAGGCGGGTTAAGTCGCCGGTGCGGAACCGGATCAGCGGAAACGCCTCCTTGGCTATGGTGGTGAGCACCAACTCGCCTTCCTGGCCCGGGGGGAGCGGCTCTAAAGTTTCCGGATCAATAACTTCGGGAATAAAATGATCCTCTGCGATATGCAGCCCGTTTTTCTCCGGACATTCCCAGGCCACGCCCGGGCCGAAGATCTCGGTCAGACCGTAGGTGTCGGTGGCCGTAATGTAGAGCCGGGTCTCCAAATCATCCCGGGTCTCCTCAGACCAGGGCTCAGAGCCCAAAACACCGTATTTGAGCGCCAGGCTGTTGGGATCCACATTCATCTCCGCCATTACCCGGGAAAGACCCAGCGCCACCGTGGGCGTGGATACCAGTGTGGTGGTCCGGAAATCCCGCATGATTTTAACCTGCTGATAAAGCCGGCCGGCGGACATCGGTATCACCGAGGCACCGATTCTTTCGGCCCCCACCTGCACCCCGAAGGGGCCGGTGATAATGCCGAAAGTCAGGGCGATCTGAACCACATCATCCTTTCCCACCCCGAGAGCGGTTAGATTCCGGGCCATCAGTTCCGCCCAGCTGCGGATATCATTTTTCGTAAACCCGATGACAACGGGGTCATCAAAATTAAAGGAGGCGGTATGGAGACGAACGATTTCGCGCAGCGGCACCGCAAACATCTCATAGGGGTAATTGCAACTTAAATCGCGGCGGGTGATAAAGGGAAGCTTCTGAATGTCCGCGATGGACTGAAGGTCTTCGGGCATGAAATCGACTTCCCGAAAAACCTTCCGGTAATGCCGCACGTTTTTATAGACCCGGTTTAAGGTGGCCTGGAGATTCTCCAGCTGCACCTGCGCAAGCTCCTCCCGGTCCATGCATTCGATGCGTTCGTCCCAGTACATGGCTACTACTCCCAAATCTCACGTTGGTCTTTGCCCAGATAGGCCCGCTTGACCTCCTGGTTGGCCAAAAGTTCCCCGGCCTCCTCTTCCAGCACGATCTTTCCGGTCTCAATCACATATCCCCGGTCGGCGATTCTTAATGCCGCCCGCGCGTTCTGCTCGATCAAAAGCACCGTAAGCTTACGCTCCGCCTGGAGATCAGCCACCCGCTGAAAGATCTCCTTGACGATCATGGGCGCAAGCCCCATGGAGGGCTCATCCAGAAGCAGCAGCCGGGGCCTGGCCATCAGGGCCATGGCAATGGCCAGCATCTGCTGCTCCCCGCCGGAAAGCGTGCCCGCGTATTGATCCCGGCGGGCCCGCAGTATGGGGAACAGTCCGAAGATTTGCTCGATATCGGATTTCAGGGTTTTTTTCCCATGGCGTTTATATACGAGATGACCGCCCAATTCAAGGTTATCATAAACCGACATGGGCTGAAAAATCTGCCGGCCCTCCGGCACATGGGCAAGCCCCATTTCCACGAGTTTCTCCGGACTCATGTTCGTAATCTCCCGGCCGTCAAAATAAATCTTTCCGGTGCGCACCGGCTGAAGGCCGCTGATGGCCCTTAATGTGGTGGTTTTCCCCGCCCCGTTGGCACCCAGCATGGAGACAATTTCGCCTTCATTAACATGAACGGAGACATTCTTCAGGGTGTGGACCAGACCGTAATAGCTGTTGACGTTAACCAGACGAAGCATCGCGTTTTACCATCATTCTCCCAGATAGGCGGCAATCACATCCGGATTTTCCTGCACCGATTCGGGCGTGCCGTCGCCGATCAGCCGGCCGAAATTAATTACAATCACCCGGTCCGAGACTTCCATCACCAGTTCCATATCATGCTCGACCAGCACCACGGTGATCTGCTGCTGCCGGATTTTTTCAATCAGCTCGCCCATGGCAATGGTTTCCCGGCTGTTTAGCCCGGCAGCCGGCTCATCCAAAAGAATCAGGCGGGGCTCAACTGCCAGGGCACGGGCGATCTCAAGCATCCGCTGACTGCCCAGGGGCAGATTGCCCGCCATGGCATCCGCATGATCGGCCAGCCCCACGAACTCAAGGTGGCCCATCGCTTCATGCTGAACCCGCTTTTCCTCCGGCCGCCACGCCGGCGGAAGGGCGGCGGAAACGAGCATGCCCGCTTTGGACCTTAAATGGCGGCCCACCATGACATTTTCCAGAACCGTCATCTGCGGAAACAGCCGGACATTTTGAAACGTGCGGGCAACCCCTAAAGCAGCGATGCGATGGGGTTTTAACTTGTTAATCACCCGGCCCGAGTAGCTGATCTGCCCGGCGGACGGGGGCAGAAAACCGGTGATCAGATTAAAGACGGTGGTTTTGCCGGCCCCGTTGGGACCAATCACGGAAGTGACACTGTCCTTTTCAACCCCCAGGGTCAGATCATCTACTGCCACCACTCCGCCAAACACCTTTCGGATGTTTTCCAGCCAGAGGATATGTCCGGATTGACGATCCTGCATTCTCTCACCGCCGGACCAATTGCCGGCCGGCCCGGGCGGCCCGGCTAAGACCTTCAAAAACGCCTTCCGGCAAAAACAGCATAATCAGCAGCAGTATACCCCCGTAGACCAGAATATCGTAATCCGGCTGGTAGGCAATCCCGATAACTTTAAGGTAATTGGTTGAAAAAGAAAGCACTTCCGGCAGAAGGGAAAGCAGCATAGCGCCGGTAAAAGCCCCCCAGATTTTATGCATCCCGCCCACGGCCACCATGGTCACCAGCAGCACCGAATGCATGACGCCAAACGGGCCGGGATCGATGTAGTTAACGTAATAGGCATACAGGCTGCCGCTGATGGAGGCGTAAACAGCACTTAGAACGAAGACCTGAATTTTGCAGGCAGTAATATTTACCCCCAGCGAGGCGGCTGCATCCTCGCTGCCGTGCAACGCGCGCAGACTGCGGCCGATCCGGGAATTAATCAGGTTAAACGCCAGGTAAAGCCCGATCACCACCACCGCCCAGCTGAAATAGAAGTATTTAAGATCTGAATCCAGCTCATAGCCGAAAACAGACATCCGGGGGATGTTTAACAGACCGGACGGCCCGCCCGTAACCTCCACGGTGGCCACCGCGAGTATATGCACAATCGAGGCAAACCCCAGGGTTGCCATGGCCAGGTAATGGCCCTTTAACCGCAGGGTCGGTATCCCCACTACCGCCGACACCGCGGCGACGATAAAAACACCCGCAAAGATGGCTATCCAGGGAGACCAGCCAAGCGAAGTGGTAAAAATGCCGGCTGCATAAGCCCCGATGGCCACAAATGCGCCGTGGCCCAGAGATATCTGTCCGGCATAGCCCATCAGCAGACAGAGCCCGATGCAGGTCAGGCAATTAAAGGCCGCAAAAATCAGCACGCCCAAATAGTAATCATTGCCGATGGTCAGCGGTGCGGCAATAACCGCCGCAATCAGTGCCATCAGTCCGGCGATATCCCTTCCCTGCATATCAGAACTCTTTCAACCGCATGGCCTCGGAACTGCCGAATATGCCGCTTGGCTTGATAAAAAGGACAATCAGCAGAATTAAAAGGGCCATGGCGTCCATGTAGTGCGAAGAAATGTAGCCGGCCCCCATGGCTTCGAGGATGCCCAGCAGCACACCGGCTACCACGGCCCCCATACTGTTGCCCAGACCGCCCAGAACCGCCGCGCCGAATCCCTTTAAGCCCAAAAGCGCGCCGCGGCCGTAATCCATCTGTATAATCGGTGTGACAATGATGCCCGCAATGGCGCCGATGCCGGCGGACAAGGCAAAGGAGAGCATAACCATCTTCCGGTCGTTAATCCCCGCCAGCCGCGCCGCATCCCGGTTTATGGCGCACGCCCGGATGCATTTGCCGATCATGGTATAGTTAAAAAACACCACCAGGCCAACGACCACACAAAGAAGAATGCCAACGATCCATAGGGTCTGCGGCAGGATATAGGCCCCCATAAATTCAATGGGCGGGGCATCGGTAAAGTGGTTCATATAGTGGGAGCCCTTTCCCCAGATGATCATGGCCGCGCCTTTTAAAAGAATGGAAACCGCAATGGTAATGATAATCAGCCGCAGCACAGACGGGGTCTTGACCGGATTAATGGTCAGGCGCTCCATCAGGATACCCACGGCGGTAACCACAATCACAGTCAGGATAAAGGCAAGCGGCAGGGCCAGGTTCAATGCCATGGTCAGCGTGACCATCATCAAACCGCCGAGCACCACAAATTCGCCCTGGGCGAAATTGATAATACCGGTGGCATTATAGATAATGTTAAACCCCATGGCCACCATGGCGTAGATGGCGCCGCGCTGGACGCCCATAACCATAAACTGAATAATATCGGTCAAGCCGCTGACCTGATTCATTGACTGCCACCCCGGATTATGGAATGCGAAATAGAAACGGCTATGTTTAAATAAAACTTATCCGCTGTCAATGGCTATTCGACCACTGACAGCGGATGGAACCTAAACTGAACTCAGTTTAGGGAAAAATCAAATGCAGACAAGAAAGTAAAGACCCGGGTTAGTCCTTTATCACCACAAACTTGCCGTCTTTTACCGTGAGCATCTCAAATGCGGTTTTGTCCAGTCCGCAGTGATCCGTGGGGCTAAACTCAAAAATGCCGCCAATGCCCACAAACCGGGTTTGTTCCAGCTCATCCCGGATTTTGGCCGGGTCATCGCCCACCTTTTTAAGCGTCTTGGCAATCAGATGCATGGCGTCATAGGCATGGCCGCCGAAGGTGGTGACCTGGTCATCAAATTTGGCTTCATAGGCTTTTTTATAGGCCATCAGGACATCCTTCTGCGGATGATCGGCAGGCACGCTTTTTGCGGCCATAATCCGGCCGGCCGGAAAGATCGATCCCTCGGCCGCTTCCCCGGCCGCCTCGGCATACTTAATATTGGCAAAGCCATGGCTTTGATAAAGCGGCATATCCAGGCCGAGCTGTTTTACGTTACGGGGCACAATCGATTGGGCGGGCACGATGGACCAGTTGACGATTGCCTGGGCGCCTGAATTTCTGACCCGGATCAGCTGGGCGGTCATATCCGTCGCCCCCGGGCTGTAGGTTTCGTCTGCTGCGATCTCAATTCCGTAGTCCCCGGAAAGCGCCTTTAACTGCTCCCGGCCGGCTGCGCCAAAGCCGGTGGTCCCGGTGATGATACCCACTTTTGAGATATCGCGCGCGGTCATGTGGTCATAGATTTTGCGCACCGCATCGGAGTCATTCTGCCCCATTTTAAATATCCACCGTCGCTCCTCCGGCGGGTTGGTAATTTTGGCGGCTGCGGCGCAGGAGAGCAGAGGCACCTGTTCCTTTTCCGCAATCGGAATGGTGGCCAGGGACGTGCCGCTCCGGCTGGGCCCGATGACCGCGCAGACGTTGTGCTTCTTGATCAGTTTCTTAACGGCGTTGACCGCCCGGGTATTTTCCCCCTGCGTGTCCTCAATATGGAGCACGATTTTATGGCCGTTGATACCGCCGTTGGCATTGATCTCATCGGCCACCATCCGGGCTGTATTGCGCTCCGGCTCTCCCAGCCAGGAAGCTTTTCCGGTCACGGCAAATGCGCACCCCACATGATACGGCTCAGGCTCAGCATAGACCGCAGTCGCCGAAAGCACGAAGCAAGCAATAACACACATCACAATAATGGACTTTTTCACAACAACCCCTCCCTCTTTTTTAAAATTAAACACTCAACACCTTGCGCTCATCCACCACATGGATATCATTATCAAGCAGCACATCAGCCGCCCGGTCCAAATCATCGAACCGGAAAATGACAATCGCCTCATCCATGTGCTTTTCTGCCACCACATACATATATTCCACATTCAGACCCTCAAGCTCGATGATGGACAGGAGATTGCCCAGCGCCCCCGGTATATCCGGAATCGCCACGGCAATCACATCCGAGACCTTGACGGTAAACCCCTGATCTTTTAAAATTTGATGGGCTTTGTCCGTATCCGTGACCACCAGGCGCAGAATTCCAAAGTCCGAGGTGTCCGCCAGGGACATGGCGCGGATATTGACGCCCGCATTGCCGATGGCCGTCGTGATTTTGGCCAGCCGGCCGGAGCGGTTTTCCATAAATATGGAAAGCTGTCTGATTCGCATATCACCCCCGTTTGATGGGTTAAATTACAAAGGATACGGCGGGGTATTCAGGCCGGTGACTTCCTCGAGCCCGAGCATCAGGTTCATATTCTGCACCGCCTGTCCGGCCGCGCCCTTGACCAGGTTGTCAATCACCGACATGATAATGATCCGGCCCTGTGCCTTATCAACCGCCAACCCGATATCACAGTAATTGGTTCCCCGAACGTTTCGGGTGTCCGGATAATTTCCCTTATCCAGAATACGGATGAAAGGGCAGTCCGAATAATAGTCCACCACCATATTATGGATTTCGGTATGCCCGCGCGGTTTTGTCAGCCGCGCATAGATGGTGGTCTCCATGCCGCGGATCATGGGCAAAAGATGCGGCACAAAGGTGATTTCCATCGGCTCGCCGGCGGCATCAGAGAGCACCTCGTCCATTTCCGGTTTATGCCGGTGGCCGTCCACTTTATAGGGTTTAAAGGACTCATTGGCTTCACAGAAATGCGTGGTAAGGGAGGGCGATCGGCCGGCCCCGCTCACTCCGGACTTTGAATCCGCAATAATTGAGTCAATTTCCAGAAGCTTATGCTGGATCAGGGGAATCAGGGGGAGCAGCACGCTTGTGGGATAACACCCCGGATTGCCGACAAGCCTTGCCTGCTTGATCTCCCGGGTATTGACTTCCGAGAGGCCATAGACCGCCTGTTCGAGCAAATCCTTGGCCGTATGGGGCTGATAAGCGGATTCATATCGCTCCGGATCGGAAAACCGAAAGTCCGCAGAGAGATCAATCACCTTTTTCCCCCGGCGGATCAGCTCCGGCACGATCTCCATGGGCAGTTTGTGCGGCAGGGCGATGAAAATCACATCCGTGCGGTCGCATATGCTGTCATAATCAAATTCCTCGCAGATCAGGTCGACCCAGCCGCTCATGGCCGGATAGATCTGATCAAACGCGGCGCCCGCATACTGCCTTGAAGTCAGAACGGTCAGCGTCACGCGGGGATGGCCGGCCAGTATCCGGACCAGTTCCGCCCCGGCATAGCCGGTGGCGCCTATCACACCTGCCCTTATCATGGGGTTTGCCTTTCCGGTTTTATTATTAACTTCTAAGTAACTTCACGGTTTAAGGTATAGGGTATAAGGTGTAAGGTCAATGAAATCAAGATTTTATGGTCGGCACGGTGGCCGACCCTACGATGAATCGGGTTTTTCCCATTCGTAGGGCGGGCCACCGTGCCCGCCTGAAAAATAGATAGAACAAATTTACCGTGCCTCAGTGCCTTTAAAGTTACTTTTATGCTCGGTCCCGGGCGCACAGCCCGGGGGGATTACTTCTAAGTAACTTTGCGTTCACAGTCCAATGTTTAAAAAACTCAGTGCCTCAGTGCCTCAACGCCTTAGTGCCTTAATTCCAAGATTAACTAACAGAATCCGCAAGATTTTTCAAGGTTTTAAAACGCTCCCTGCGACACAGGGGTAAACGCATCAGCCGGATTCATGCCGAATTCAAAGGAGAAGACCTGATGCGGCAGATGCATTCGGGTTAAGGGATCGACAAAACATTTGCTGCCGCACTGGTTAAGCCGCTTCCAGGTCCAGTCGGCATAACCCGGCAGATGATCCGCCCAGGCCATGGAAATGTGGAGATGGGGCAAAAGCTTTATTTTCGGATTATTAATGGCGGCAATACGGGCGAACACCTCACCGCAGGAAAGCCGGTCGCCCACGGAAAGCCCCTTTGGCGGCTCAATATGGGCATAAAGGGTTAAAAACGCCCGGCCGCCGGCCTCTGTCTGTTGAACCGCCACGGTCTGCCCCAGAAAATCTTCCATTATATGAACGATGCGGCCGTCTTCTGCCATTGGAATCCGCGTGGTCTCATCCAGACGATAATACCCGCCGGAACCTGTTTCAAAAAAGCAGAGATCAATTCCCTCGTGATGGGAATGACGGCAGCCGGGCCGGCCCCACCACTTGTCCGCGGTACCGAAAAGCATGCCGGGATAAAAAATCAGCCGTTCAATCCCGATGCGCTCAAGGTGATTGGCTGCGGTTAATTGATGGATAAAGGTGCTTGCAGTTGCCATATGCGCTGCATCAGCCGGCGGCGGATTCGGCAAACCCATAGTAGCGCCGGGCTTCACTGGCATGGCCGGCGGCCTCATAAATCTTTCCGATCCGGTCAAAATAGGCTTTCCGATTGTCCGGATCCTCGTGCACCAGGGAGAGAAACATTTCCAGTACAAGGTTGGAGGTGTCCCCGGACTGAAAACTGAGTTCGGCAAACCGGCTTTTGATAAACGGATCCACGCGCGCGCCGCACTTAGTGCAGTTGTTCAAAATTTCCCCGTAAAGGCGGCGGGCTTTGTCAAAATCGCCCATGGCTTCATAGGTTTTGGCCAGCGCCCGGCTGATCAGCTCTTCATTGCCGAATTGCTCGCCGCAATCCAGAAACACATCCCGGGCCGCCTCATAGCTGCCGGCCTGATAGTAGGTTTCGCCCAATAGCATCTGAACGGGGCCGGACTGCTGCAAATCTTTTGGACTGCGGTTTAACAGATCCGCGGCTGCCTCAAAATCTCCGGCATCCCAGTATATTTCGCAAAGCAGCTGATAGGCGCGCAGAGATTCGGGATTGCTCTGGAGATAGGTTTCAACAGTTTCCCGGGCATTTTCGGACTGTCCAAGGTGCATGTAGGCCGTGGCCAGCTCCAGGGCAATCCAGCTGTCCGGGCCGGAATTTTCGGTCATGGCCGTTCTGAATGCGCTCACTGCGGTTTCAAATTCACCCTGATTAAGCGCCACATAACCTTCCATAAACGTCTGTCCGTATGATTCATAGGCTTCCTGCATCTCTTCCGGAAGGGAGCTGACCAGCAAATGAAAATAGGCCGCCTCCTCATCATCCTCTGTATCAGCCGCTTCTTCGGATTCATGCAATTGCGCGAGCGGCTCAGCCGGGTCCCCGGCTTCAGGCGCCCCGGCCGGCATCTGATAGAGCGAGCGGGCCTTTGCCTTGATATCTGTTTTGAGTTTTTCATCACCCGTCAACTCATAGGCCAGATAGAGCAGGTCTTCCGCCTCCTGGTAACTCTCCTGGCGGATTAACTCTTCGGCGGCATTGATATGCGAGCCGGCCAGGGCCTCCCGGGCCTGGTTCGCCTTTTCCGCAAGGCGCCGGATCAGCGCCTGCTTTTCGGGTGATTTTTTTTCTGCTTTTTCCAGGGCTTTATCATATTCGACCTTGGCCGCCCCATACTCGCCGGCCGCCTGATAGTCATCACCGATCATTTCAATTTCTTCTGACGATTTTCCGGTAATAAAACTGAATAGTCCCATTGAATCCTCTTCTTCTAAGGTCCTGATCGTACTCAGTCCCGCGCGAGCGGGACGGTTCTCGTACTCGTAATCGTACTCGGGGGATTTAAAGGCCGATTACGAGCACGAGTACGAATCATAAGTTACCTTCTGCAAAAATGTCATCATGACGCCCTAAATCGCTTTTTCTGAAACCATCAGGTATTGCTTGGCGGCATCCACACCCTGCATAAATCCGGTTAAAATTCTTTCCTCACTTCGTGTCAGGCGGTTTACCGCAAAATCCGCCGGCGGATAAATCACATCAATGCCGGAATAACAGCTTTCCAGATTATTGATCACGCGGTTATACATCTGATAGCGTTCATGCATGGAAAGCAGCAGAAACCGGTGTTTAAAATCCTTATAGTAATTCTCATACAGCCTGGAGATCCAGAAGGATTCCCGTTTTTTCCGATAGCCCTTCGGCCGGCTAAGAATCACGAGAATATCCTCTTCTCGATATCCCATGGCAAGGGCTTTTTTGTACGGCACGGGATCCAGCAGCCCGCCGTCAAGCAGCAGATAATCCTTGTAACGTACAAAATCCCTATAGAAAAACGGAATCGCGGCTGTGGCCTTGAGTGCTATGGGAATCCGGTCTTTTTTGGTGCTAAGATATACGGTCTCCGGCACCTCATGCTCGCTCACATTGGTGGCTGTCATCAGGACCGGGCAGGCCGAGCGCCGAAGCCTTTTCAGGTTCAACGGATCTTTGCCCATGACAATGTTTTCAACCATCCAGTCCAGATTCAGGATGTGTTTTTCCGGCCGCAGGATATTTCGCATCCGGATGAACTGCCCGCCAAGCAGTTCTTTAAAAAACGCATCCCGGGCCAGGCAAATCTGATCAGCGGCAAACGCTGTGCCGGTGAGCGCCCCGGCAGAAGAGCCGATGATCAGCTCAAACGGAAAATACCCCCTGTCCGTAAATGCCTGAAGCACGCCGGTAAGAAATATCCCGCGCATGCCCCCGCCTTCCAGGACAAGCACCTTTTTGGCCGGATAACCCCGGAGCCGAGTGGATACATAGCGGCCTAAGCTTAACGAACGCGTCAGAAAATCCATTTCACCTATTTTACCCTCATCCCGGCCTTCTCCCACAGGGAGAAGGTGATATATGGATTTATTAAGAGTAAGATGAAGAGTAATATTAAGCCGTCATCAACAGGTTTTCACCAATACCTTACACCTTACACCCTAAACCTTATACCCTACACCTATCCGTCAATGTACTTGCAGCGTTATATAATACCCCCGCTCACCGCGCTGGACGAGCAGCACCACGGATTCCTTCCACCGGTATTTGATGACCGCGTCTTTGAAATCCGCGAGGTTTTTCAATTCGACATCATTGATTTTTCGAATCACATCCCCGGGTCGCACGCCAATGCGCGCGAGCTCAGAGTTGGTATCCACTTCCGAGACAATCACCCCGGAATTGGCCGGAATGGTGGCCTTAAACCGATTTTTCTCATCCATGCCCACCACTTTCACGCCAAGCAGCTGATAGGCCAGCTTCATGGACAGCCGCTCAGGAAACACCGAGGCCTTGACTTTAAAAGTCTTTTCCGAACGATTGCGCCGCAGTGTGACCGCCATGGTCTCCCCCTCGGAATGCTCCCGCATGGCATATTCATAGTCACTGACGTTGCGGATGCTCTGATCGTCAATGGCAAGGACCACATCCCCCTCTTTAATGCCAGCATTGGCAGCCGGGCTGTCGGGCTCAACGCCCTTAATCACGATCCCTTCATCCGAGGGCAGATCAAGATAACCCGCCAGCCGCTGATCGACATTCTGGACCGTAAGACCGATCCAGGCGTGGATGACCTTGCCGTAGGCGATCAGGTCGGACACAATTTTCCTGGCCGTATTGATGGGGATGGCAAACCCGATGCCCTCAGCCTTGGCATAAATGGCCGTATTGACGCCGATCAGCTCACCGTTGATGTTTAAAAGCGGACCGCCGCTGTTGCCCGGGTTAATCGAGGCATCAATCTGCAGAAAATCATGATAGACCCGGTTTTGCGCGCGGACACTTCGGTTTACCGCGCTGATCACGCCGGTGGTCACGGAATTGGAAAACCCAAACGGATTGCCGATGGCGATGACGGTTTCGCCGATCATAATATCGCCGGAATCGCCCATGGGAACAGACGGCAGCGGCTCATCCGCCCGGATCTGAAGCACCGCGAGATCCGATTCCGGGTCCGCCCCGATGATATCAGCCTGAAACTCCCGGCCGTCTTTTAAAACCACCGTAATTGTTCCGCTTTTGGCAATCACGTGCTCATTGGTCAGTACAAACCCCCGATCGCTGTCGATAATAACCCCGGACCCCCGGCTGCTAAGCTTGCGGCGGGTTTCAAAGCGTTTTTCAAAAAAATCGCGAAAAAAGGAATCCATGTCAAACCGGGCAAACGGGCTGACCTGGCTGCTGACCTCGTATTCAGAGCTGATATTGACCACTGCCTCGCTTACTTTTTCAACCGCCTTTACCACGGCATTACGCCGGGGAAACCGGGAATCTGTGCTTGCTTGCGCATCGGCAAAACATGGGGCCACCATCATGAGAACCCCGGCCATCACTGCCGCGCCAGCCCACTTGATTCGGCAATTCATATGCGCCTGTCCTTTCCTGAAAGCAAATTTAGCCGCTTGCCCGCGGATAAACCGGTTGTTTTCATTTGATTAAACAAATTTTCCGTGATAATCTAATCAAAATTGTCAGACCTATGGATAGTATAAATCCGTTGCAAATGAAAGATTAAAAAATGTTTAAGGTTTTGCTGTTAATCAGCAGTATTATTGCCTTTGTTGTCGGCGGACTGGTGGTTTTGATCGGCATGGGGGTGGTCACGGGCATTGCCGGTGGACTGGTCGTAATGGGCGGCGGCAGCGTCATCGCGTTTTTAGCCGCGTGCGCGGCCCTGTCAATTCTGCTTCCGGAGCCGGAAAAACTGTTTTCCGAGAGCCGGCAGGCGATCAACCTGGTCAAAAGAAACGGGCAGTGGGCATAACAATTTCCACCTTCACCGCATCTGCTGCGTCAAATGATGTCTCGCATAGGCCACTATAGCTCGACATCATTTTCCCTGCATCTGCGGCCGACTTGGCAATCGATCAATTCAGGATACATGGGCCATCACTCCTGATCCGCCTTGATTTTGGCTTCCAGATCCGCAACCTTCCGGTCAAGGGCGTCAATCCGCTCGGACAGGCCATCGACCTGTTCCTTGGAAGCCAGGTTCATCATGGACATGGCTTCATCGACGCGCTGATCAATGTTTTCCATGATCCAGGTCTTCAGATTGGTGGTATGATTTAAAAGCTCCTGCTTTAAATTCCGTCCCTCTGACTCGGAAATCTCTTTTTCACGCACCAGTGAATTGATCAGTTTCTCAATTTCATCCCGGGACATGAGCAGCGCATTCTGCCAGAGCGATATATATTTTCTGCCGTAGCCAAACAGGGTGCCCTGCCCTTTCCGGAGCAGCTGCATCAGCACATTGGAAGGCACGCCCTTGTTGCCCCGCCATTTTTCCCGCCCCAGCAGCTGGGAGACAATGGCCGCGGTAATATCTTCCCCGGTCTCATTGTCAATGACCGAGACCTCCTCGCCGGATTTAATCAGATCCGCCAGGCGATCCATGGTCAGGTAACGCTTGTCTGATATATCATAGAGTTTGCGGTTGGCGTATTTTTTAATCAATCGCATGTTCAGCCTCCACCTGTCTTTCAAACTTGAAAATCGCTCAATTTAGATTTTAAAAACGCAGCCCGGATATGAGGATTATTTATTCAAAGTTGACGCAGCGCGTTATATTTGTCAAATCATTTTCGCAGGTTGGGCAATTTCACGTTGCATATTATTTGTGACTTATGCTATTTTACAGTTTCTTTTGAAAATTCTTGCAAGGAGGCCCGTCAATGAAAAAACAAGTCGAAATCATGTCAAATATTGACAATTTCTGGCTGCACATGGATCACCCTACCAACCTGATGATTATTACCGGATTCCTTCAGTTCGACAATCCATTAGATTACGACCGGCTCGTTCAAACCTTTAAAAATCGGCTGCTTTGCTATGAGCGGTTTAAAAAGCGCGTGGTGCGCCCCATGGGCGGCGTCGGCAATGCGGTCTGGGAGCTGGACCCGAAATTCGATTTAAAATCCCATCTGCACCGGATCGCCCTGCCGGATCCCGGTGATAAGCATACCCTCGAAGAGGTGATCAGCGATCTGACCGCCACCCCGCTTGACCCCACCAAACCCCTATGGCAGGCCCACTATATTGAAAACTGTGAAAACGGCGGATCAGTCATGTTTGTCCGCATCCACCACTGCATCGCCGACGGCATTGCCCTGATCCGCCTGCTTTTATCCATGGCCGATCTTGAACCAGACGCCGCCTGGCAGAACAACGTGGCAGAAAAAAAAGGCGAAAAAGCCACCGAGTATACCAACCTGTTTCCGCCGCTCGAAAAAGCCGTTAAAAAACTGAACCGCGCCAGGCGCAGCGCCTTTAAAGCCGGCTCAATGGTGAGCAAGGAGATCAATACCGCCCTGGCCCAGCCCTCGCATTTATGGAACCGTACCCAAATGGTCGGCCGATTCGCCTGGGATGCCGCCGCAGTGATGAGCAAAATTCTGCTTCTGCCGGCTGATAAAAAAACTGTTTTCAAAGGGGAACTGGGCGTGCGCAAAAATATTGCCTGGTGTGATCCCCTGCCGCTCGAAGACATCAAATCCATCGGCAAATACTTTAACGCCACCATCAATGACATCCTGGTCTCCATGGTGACCGGCGCGCTGCGGCGCTACCTGCAGCAGCGGCACAACCTGGTAGGCGATCTTGATATCCGGATGGCCATGCCGGTCAATATCCGCCCGCTGGACGAGGAGATTGAGCTCGGCAATCAGTTCAGTTTGGTTCTGGCGTCCCTGCCGGTGCATATTGATGACCCGGTTCTGCGGATCCGGGAGGTGCAGCGGCGGATCAGCGATCTCAAGGAATCCCCGGACGCGGCGGTGGCCTATACCGTATTAAACGCCCTGGGCATTTCTTCCGCCAAACTGGCCCAGAAGGCCGCCACCCTGTTTGCCAATAAAACCACCGGGGTCCTTAGTAATGTACCCGGCCCCCGCCAGCCGCTCTATTTTGCCGGCGAAGAGATCAAAAAGATCATGTTCTGGGTGCCCCGGATCGGGGGCCTTGGCGTTGGCATCAGCATTATCAGCTACAACGATGAGGTGTCGGTGGGCATCGCCACAGACGCCGGCCTGGTGTCAAACCCCACGGATATCCTGACAAACTTTGAAAACGAGTATCGGATGCTCCTTGGCATGTACAAGGCCGGGCAGATGGAAAGGGATCCGCTGGTCATCAATGACCGGTACCAGGATCAGCATGAAAAGGACGCGGAAACCGGCAGAAAAGCGCCGGTGCAGTCCATCCGGTGCAAGGCCATCAACCGAAACGGCGTGCAGTGCCACAACCGGGCGGCCACCAATTCGCTTTACTGCACCATCCATCAGAACAAATACGAAAATCTGGCAGACCTGGATAATACCGCCAAGGACGGCCCGGATCAGGTGTCTTCAGGCTGACAAGCACTGAGGCCCTATGACTCGCT
This sequence comes from Desulfobacterales bacterium, assembly GCA_034520365.1. Lineage (NCBI taxonomy): Bacteria > Pseudomonadati > Thermodesulfobacteriota > Desulfobacteria > Desulfobacterales > Desulfobacterales bacterium. The sequence continues at coordinate 74,082 of JAXHNP010000002.1, read as the reverse complement.
TGTCATTTCGAGCGCCAGCGAGAAATCTTATCATTGAATGATTTTTAAGATTTCTCGTCACTGGCGCTCCTCGAAATGACAGCGGCGGCAGGCTTTCAGTACGCAACCACAAACGACAGTGGCGAAAAATTTCCAGCATGCAACCGTTATCCCCAACACCATCCACCCTACACCTTATACCCTACACCTTATACCCTACACCCTACACCCTACACCCTATACCCTACACCCTATACCTTTTTTGGGAAGGGCCTTAATCGGCTTTCAAATTTAAAACCAGCCCATACAATCCCGCCATGTCCATAATCGCCTCTTCTGCCAGCGGAAGGGTTCTGATTTTGGAGGGATCCCCCACCTTATCTGATAGTGCCCGAATGGCGGCGGCATCGCTTTGCGCCTGCTGCAGCAGATTCTGATAAACCGCCGTTAATTTTTCGTGAAGGTGCCTGTCAATGGAGGCGCCGCGGCAGATCTCACCGCCTACCGGTTCTTCCGTTAAAGAAACCGCCTCCTCCCGGCTGAGTTCATGCACGCGGTTGACAACAAATCCGCCAAACGGCAGGCGATTTGCCTGAAGTCGCTCCCAGAAGAATTCAGCCTCGCGCATGGGCAGCCGCTGCGGGGTAGAAATGGCGAAAAACAGGGCCTCATCACCGGCAAGCAGGGTCTTGACCGCCTCGGCCCGCTGCCGGAACCCCTGATAAAGTACCTCGTCCCAGACCTGAAAGAACCCGATCAGATCCTTTAATACCTGCTTGCCCACCACCTGGCCGACCACCCGGAGAATAGGGGAGGCCATGAGGTTGAACATGCGAAAGCCCCACCGGCTGACTTTCATGTACGGCTTGACCAGTTTCCAGAAAAAGCTGTGCCCCAACAGATTCAGCATACGCTGGGGCGCCTCCAGAAAATCAAGCGCGCGCCGGGTGGGCGGGGTATCAAGCACAATCAGATCATAGGCCCCCTGATGGTAGATCTCATAGAGCTTTTCCATGGCCATGTATTCGTGCGAGCCGGCCATGTTGTTGGATATATACTGATAATACCGGTTATTCAGAATCTTTTTGCTGATCTCCGGGGCGGCATAGCGGATGACCAGATCGTCAAATGTGCGCTTGGACTCAAGCATCATAGCATACAATTCGCCACCGGGCGCGGGTTCAGGCAGCTTCGGCGACTGCTCCAGCGGGACCTGCTGGACATCCGCATCAAATTCAGCCAGGCCCATGGCATCGGCCAGGCGCCTGGCCGGATCAATTGTCAAAACGATGGTTTTTTTGCCGGAAAGCGCCCCCATCAGCCCGATGGCGGCAGAAATGGTGGTTTTACCCACTCCGCCGCTGCCGCAGTTGACAATAACTTTGGGACCGTCTGAATTGACTATCGGACGAAACATGGGGATAAGGTTTAGGGTTTAGGGTTTAGGGTTTAGGGTTTAGGGTTTAGGGTTCAGGAAAACTTAGTTGTGCCTTAGTGCCTCAGTACTTTCTTTTACCAAACGGGCGGCGATATCGCCGATATCGCTGATGGAGAGGTGATTGGTAAAATGAATGGGAATCTCCATATGCCCCCCGCTGCTGATTTCCCGGATCAGCTGATCAATATAGGGCTGCTGCCGGCGCCGCCGGCTGATCCATTGTTCTGCCGCCGCGAGCAGCTTTAAACCGTCCGCCTTCTGATCATTCTGCCGGCAGTGGGCTGACAGATCCGCAATACGGGTCATCTCATCGGGTGAAAACAGGCGGGGGTAGACGGCGTTGATAAACACCATCTGAAGGGGCATGCCCAGTTTTTTCCGGGCATCCTGATACAGCTGCAGGGCCTCATTGGCCGGAAGCTCCTCAGCCAGTGCGACAAGTGTCAGCCATGTTTTCTCCGGGTCCTTGATAAGCTTCTCCAGCTGGCTTACCTCCCGCACGATGGGACCGAAACGGACCATCTCGATTAAGACCTGCGGTAGGCGCAGCAGGCTCAGCGCATGACCGGTGGCCGGAGCGTCCACAATAATCAAATCGTATGCGGCACGGCCATCCGCGTCCTTTTCCAATGCCCAGCGCCAGATGCGGCCCAGACTCATGATCTCCTTCAGCCCGGGGGCTGCCGCCGCCATATAATCAAAAAGACGGCTTCGGGTGATCCGATTGGCGAAAAAGGTTGAACTGATATGATTGTTGACGTACTCGGCAAGCTCGGCTTTGGGCTTTACACGGGCGCCCCAGATGGCGTCGGCAATTTTCAGCGGCGCCTCCGGCAGGGTGTCACTGATAAAAATCTGGCCGATGGCATCACTGTCACCGATTTCAGCCAAAAGAACCCGTTTGCCCAGCCGTTCGGCGGCAATGGCCAGAGCGGCGGAGATGGTCGTTTTACCCACACCGCCTTTGCCCAGGACAAAAACCAGGCGCCGCTCAAACAGCTCAGCCAATGGATTGCCGGGGTTGTTGTCCGGATGATCGTGATCTTTTCTTTCGGCCGTTCCACCGGGCATTATTATGGCTCTTCAAGCCGAGCGCGCATTAAGATGATTTTTTAGTTTTTGCCGAGGCCTTGCTACCCGCCGTTTTCTTGGTCGATGCCTTAGATTTTGACTGTTGCTGACGGGTCTTTTCAACCTGAGCCAGTTTCTTGTTGAGCGATTCGATTTTTTCCGTAAGCTCCTGAATCTGCTCGCGGCTTGCCAGGTTCATCCGATTGAGCATGTCATTTACCCGGGTATCGATCTGGGTATTCAGCCAGTTCTGGACATTATCGGAATAGCGCTGAATCTCGCTTTTTAATTTTTTCCCCTCAACCTCGGTAATCTTCTGATCCTTGACCAGCCGGTTGATGAGCTTGTCCAGCTCTTCGCGGGACATGGTAAAAAGCCCCTGCCACATGGAGACATACTTTTTGCCGTAATCAAACAGGGTGTCCCCGCTCTTTCGGAAAAACTGGATCAGGTAGCTGCCCGGATCTTCCTTGGCCTTGCTGCTTTTGGATTTGGACTGACGGGTTTTCTTGTTGGCCTGGCCCTGTTTGGATTTAATCTGGGAGACGATTTCATCGGTAATGTCTTTTCCGGTTTTCGTATTGATAATGGAGAACTTCTTGCCGGATTTGATCATTTCAGCGATGCGCTCGCGCGTGATGAAATTCTTCTCTTCAGTGTCATAGAACCGACCATTGGCATAGCGTTTAATGGTATACATCATAACCTCCTTTTATGGCGGCACGGGCATATCCCGCGCCGCCGTGCCCGATGGGTTAAGCGGAGTTCTGCTTTTTCATGGTTTCAATATTTGAATTTAGTGTTTCCATCGCATTGGTCAGCTTCTCAATATCTTCCTTGCAGGGCATGTTGACCAGCCGGGGCACTGAATTGAGGCTGCCGGTCACCCGCTTTTCGATGGTTTCGACCATGGGGACTTTATACACGAATTTGCGGCTGCTGTCGACAAAATCATCAAACCGTTTCATGGCGTCTTTTTCAAATTCACGTCCCTTGGCGAGCGCATCGTCAAAAGATTTGGAGACCTTTTTGTAGGGACCATCGATCACGGAACGGCCCTTTTCCACCACCGGGGAAACATATTTGCTGTTGTATTGTTTAACGGTGTCTCGGCCCTTTTCAACGGTCTTCATGACATACTTGTCATTGTATTCCTTAAAGGTCTTTTTGCCTTTTTCAACGGTTTGGGCGACATACTTGTCATTGTAGGCTTTAACCTTCTCGGAGACATTATCCGCCGTGTTTTTAACGGTGCGGAACATAGTGAAGCCGGAGTCGTCCTTTTTTTCGGTTTTGGGGCTGGTCTTTTTTTCGGTTGTCATGGTCTTTCCTCCTTTTTGAATTGCTGATACTAAGTTTATAAAATGTTTATGTGCCCTTCACATGAGGGGCAGAAACTTGTAACGCATTGCGTTATGATGCTAATTTATGACGCAATGCGTTATATGTCAAGATTTTTTTTAAATTTTTCAAAAAATACATAAACCATTTTAAATTCAATGGCTACGCTGATAACGCATCGCGCTACCAGCGTTTATGACGCATTGCGTTAAAAATGTCAAGTGGTTTTTGCCAGAACCTTTTCAATCCGTTTTTTATCCGGTTTTTATTGACCCGATCCAGGAAAACTGGTATGACCTCTTACCAAAGCGTGCCTGACAATTAAGTTAAAAATCGATTTTAGGACGGTAATTTTCTCCATGAACTTCAATCAACCGCTTCGGCCCGGCCCATATGCCGAACACCAAATCATCGAACATATCTTAAACGGTCACTACCCGCCGGGATCCGTGCTGCCCGCAGAACGTAAACTGGCTGATCAACTCGGGGTCACGCGGCCCACCATCCGGGAGACGCTGCAGCGCCTGGCCGGCGACGGCTGGATCACCATCCGGCACGGAAAGCCCACGCAAATCAACTATTTCTGGGAAACCGGGGGGCTTCGGCTATTGGCCACCCTGGTCAAATACGGCAGCTACCTGCCGGAATCCTTTATCGAGTACCTGCTTGAACTCCGGGTGATGTTGAATCCTCCCATCGCCCAGCAGGCGGTCAAAAGAGCGCCGGAGGCCATTACGAACCATCTGGCGCGCTGCCGGCAGCTTGAGGCGGCCCCCGAGTCCTTCACCGAATTCGACTGGACCTTGCAGCAGCTTATGGCCCGGCATTCCGGCAACCCGGTACACCTGATGATTTTAAACGATTTTCGAACTATTTTCAAAACCATGGCGACCGTCTACTTCAGCCGGGAGGACGCCAGGGAGGCCTCCCTTTCCTTTTATAAAACGCTGAACCGCGCGATTGCCGATCAGCCGGAAACGGTGGAACCGGTCGTCCGGAATGCCATGGAAAAAAGTATTGATATCTGGAAACGCATGAAAGCGAGCAAAAAGGAGGAGCCCAATGTATCGATGGAACGGATGGGGCGATGAGCAAACCGATATGCCGCTGCCCGCAGGTGCGCAAACCATGCTCGAAGAGCTCGTGGGCCCAACCCGGCCCGGCCCGGCCTGCGCAAAAGCGGACATCCTGCCAAAAATTCCGGAATCCCGCATCCGGTCGGCAATTTCGCTTATTTCCACCGATCCTGACAAGCGCCTGCAGCATGGCTATGGCCAGAGTTTTCCGGACTGGATCGGGTTTCGCTTCGGCACGTTGAACCGGTTTGCGGACGGCGTCGCCTATCCCGCCACCCCTGAAGAGATAAATGACATCCTGGCGTTTGCGGAAAGGGAAAATGGCATGGTCATCCCCTATGGGGGCGGCACCAGCGTGGTGGGCCACCTCAGTGTACCGGATGATGACCGGCCGGTGATTTCGCTCTCCCTTGAACGCTTGAACCGGCTGACGGATATCAACCCCTACAACCGACTGGCCACATTTGAAGCCGGGACCAGGGGCCCCTATCTGGAGGCCCAGCTTAACACCCATGGGTATACCCTGGGCCACTACCCGCAGTCATTTGAGCAATCCACTCTGGGCGGCTGGGTGGTCACGCGCTCGAGCGGGCAGCAGTCCCTTTACTTCGGCCGGATCGAGGAGCTGTTTGCCGGCGGGAAACTGATCACCGCCAAAGGCGAAATGAACTTTCCGCCCCACCCGGCTTCAGCGGCCGGCCCGGATCTGCGGCAGATCGTTCTTGGCTCCGAAGGCCGGATGGGGGTTCTTTCCGAGGCCCGGGTCCGGATCTCCGAGATTCCGGAGGCCGATGATATCTACGGTGTATTTTTTCCCTCCTGGGATAAGGCGGTAGATGCGGTGCGCGCCCTGACCACTGCCGGCCTGCCGCTTTCCATGGTGCGGCTAAGCAACCCGCTGGAGACCATGACCAACCTGATTCTGGCCGGCCACGAGAAGCAGATCGCCATGCTGAAACATTACCTACGCTTAAGGGGCCTTTTTGATAACACCTATTGCATGGCGCTTATCGGTTTGATCGGCAGCCGCAAAAATGCGCACCAGGGATGGCGGAATGCGCGGGATGTCATCAAATCATTCGGCGGCGTGGCGGTAGGTAAATCAATGGGCGATGCCTGGAAGAAAAATCGGTTTTTGGCCCCCTATCTGCGAAACACCCTGTGGGAATACGGATATGGCGTGGAAACGCTTGAAACCGCGGTGAACTGGGATAATGTGCGGCCGACCATGGCGGCGGTTGAGACGGCCCTCCGAAACGCGCTTTCGGATATAAATGAAAAGGTCCATGTGTTCTCGCACCTCTCCCATGTTTATCCCTCCGGCTCAAGCATCTACACCACCTTCGTGTTTCGCCTGGCGGACACGGCCGGGGAAACCATGGATCGCTGGCAGCGCCTTAAATCCAAAGCCAGCCAGGCCATTGTTAATGCCGGCGGCACCATCTCCCATCAGCACGGGGTGGGAACCGACCACAAACCCTATTTGCCGGCTGAAAAAGGCGAGATGGGAATTGATCTTTTAAACCACATCTGGCAATTCGCGGATCCGGACGGGCGGATGAATCCGGGCAAGCTCTGTTAGACGATGTTGTCTGGTTCTGCTGATTCGTACTCGTACGAGCACGAGAACCGTCCCGCTTCCGCGGAACTGATTACGATTAAGTTGCCAATACCCAACACCTAAAACCCGTATTGATGTGACAATAAAAAATTAAGATTAAGACGGTGAGGATAGACGATGCAACTGGATGGCGTCAAAACCAACTGGGACCTTGTGGTGGTCGGCGGCGGAATTACCGGGGCCGGCGTTTTCCGGGAAGCGGTAAGGATGGGCCTCAAAACGCTTTTGTGCGAGGCCAGTGATTTTGCCTGGGGCACCTCCAGCCGCTCCTCCAAGCTGATACACGGCGGTCTCAGGTATCTGAAAGAGGGAAAGATTTTTTTAACCTACGATTCGGTCAAGCAGCGCGAGCGCTTGCTCCGCGAGGCGCCGGGCATGGTGGAGCCCCTGGGGTTTCTGATGCCGGTTTATCGGCAGCGCGGTCCGAAAAGACTCTCTCTTCAGGCGGGGCTTAGCATTTATGATTTCATGGCCGGGGAAAACCATCATCGCGCCTATGACAGTGAAACATTTTCAAAACTCGTTCCCGGCATATCAACCGACGGGCTTTTGGGCGGGTTTCGGTTCGTGGATGCCCAGGTGGATGACGCCCGCCTGGTTCTGCGGCTGATAAATGAGGCGGTTGCTGCCGGGGGTACTGCGATGAACTATACGCGCGCCGTCCGTATCAACCGGAACCGCAGCGGTGCGGTTGCCGGCGTCACCCTGGAAGATACGGAATCCGCTCAATACCGGGAAATATCGACGAAAGCCGTGATTAACGCCACCGGCGCCTGGGCGGAAAAGCTCCATCCCTCGCCGAAACCCCATCTTCACCTCCGCCCGCTTCGCGGCAGCCATCTCGTGTTTCCCCATTGGCTGCTGCCCATCAACCAGGCGGTAACCCTTATCCACCCTGCAGATGAACGGCCGCTCTTTATCATTCCATGGGAGGGCGCCCTGATGCTGGGGACCACGGATCTCGACCATGGCCGGGAACTTATCAGGGAACCGGTGATGGCGCCTTCCGAGGCTGAATATATGATGGCCGCCCTGAATGCGCATTTCCCGTCGTTAAATATTGACCTAAGCGATGCGGTTTCATCATGGGCGGGCATTCGCCCGGTTTTAAGCAAAGGGGATAAGCCGCCATCCAAGGAATCTCGGGAATATATCGTCTGGGAAAAGCATGGGCTGGTCACGGTTACCGGCGGCAAGCTGACCACCTTCCGGTCCCTGGCAAGGGATGCGCTAAATGCCGCCATGCCCTATCTGCCGGCTGCAAACCACATTCGCATCAACGAGCCGGCGTTTGCCCCGGTGCGGGTTAAGCCGGAATTTGAAAAGCGCCTGCCCCCCTTGCAGCTGCGGCGCCTTTATGGCCGATACGGCAGACAGGCTGAGGCGATCATTGAAAATGCCGGCCCCCAAGATCTGACCCGCATGCCCGGCACAGATACCCTGTGGGCGGAACTGCCGATTCTGGCCAAAAACGAACATATCCGGCATCTCTCGGATCTGCTCCTTCGCCGGGTGCGCATCGGCCTTTTGATGCCCGGCGGGGGCAGACAGCACCTGGATCGGATACAGGGCCTGTGCGCGCCCATGCTTTCCTGGAATGAAAAAAAATGGCAAGCCGAGCGGCAGTGGTATATCAAGCATTGGGATTATGCGTATGGAGTTTAAATAGGTATTGGGTATTAGGTATTGGGTGTTAGGTGTTGGGTGCAGGGTGTAGGGTTCAGGGTGTAGGGTGCAAGGTTTAGGGTTCAGGGCAGCGCGGGGTTTCATGAAAATACTTTTTATGCCTAAATTGAGCGATTTTCAAGTTTGCCGCAGATACAAGGAAAATGATGTCGAGCTATAGTCGCCTATGCGAGACATCATTTGACGCAGTAGATGCGGTGAAATTGAAAATCCTTTCTATAATAAGGTGCCCATCCTTTAAGTCCCCCCTTTAAAGGGGGATTTATGGGGATTTCATGGGGTTTTATAATTCAAAATAAGGACAAGGGGACAACATGCCAGGCAAAGACCTCATCCTTTCCATTGACAACGGCACCCAGAGCTTAAAGGCGATGATATTCGACCTTGCCGGAAACATGGCAGCCATTGAAAAGATTCCATTTGAGCCCTATTTTTCCAAAAATCCTGGATGGGCGGAGCAGGACCCGGACCTCTACTGGCAGACGCTGTGCACTGCCTGCCAGCGGCTGTGGCAGCGCGACAATTTGAAAAAGGATAGAGTCGCCGGCGTATCGCTCACCACCCAGCGGGGGACGGTCATCAATGTGGACGGCTCTAGAAAACCGCTTCGGCCGGCCATCCTGTGGCTGGATCAGCGAAAGACCTTCGGCCTGCCGGCAATCAGCGGGGCATGGGGCCTTTTGTTTAAAATCGCAGGGGTCTCCGATACGGTGGCCTATTTCCAGCGCGAAGCCGAGGCCAACTGGATCCGCACCCACCAGCCAGAAATCTGGGAGAACACCCATAAATTTCTGCTCTTATCCGGGTATCTCACCTATCGGCTGACCGGAAAATTCACGGATTCCGTGGGCTGCCAGGTGGGCTACATTCCATTTGACTACAAGCGCCAGGACTGGGCCAGGGCATCTGACTGGAAGTGGCAGGGAATTTCATTGGAGCCGGACATGCTGCCGGAACTTACCCGACCCGGGGAAGTTCTCGGCCATATTACCCCCGAGGCCGCCGAGCAAACAGGCATCCCCAGGGATCTGCCCTTGGTTGCCGCGGCAGCGGACAAGGCCTGCGAAATCATCGGCTCCGGCACCCTGGAGCCGTCCACCGGATGCATCAGCTACGGAACCACCGCCACCATCAATGTCACCCACTCCAAATACGTGGAGCCGATTCCCCTAATCCCGCCCTACCCCTCCGCGGTGCCCGGCCGGTTCTCCCTGGAAATCCAGATATTCCGCGGATACTGGATGGTGAGCTGGTTTAAAAACGAATTCGGCCATGAAGAAAAGGAAAAGGCCGAAAATCTGGGCGTTGATGCGGAAGCCCTGTTTGACCGGTTAATCGATGATACCCGGCCGGGCTCAATGGGTCTGATGCTCCAGCCCTACTGGAGCCCCGGCATTATCCAGCCAGGGCCGGAGGCCAAGGGCGCCATTATCGGATTCGGGGATGTCCATACCCGCGCCTATGTGTACCGCTCGATCCTTGAAGGTCTTGCCTATGCCCTTCGGGAAGGCAAAGAAAAAATTGAAAAGCGGACCAAAATCCCCATTAAGGCCTTGCGGGTATCCGGCGGCGGCTCACAGAGCCGGCACGCCATGCAGGTGACTGCGGATATTTTCAACCTCCCCACCGCCCGGCCGCATCTATATGAGACCTCAGGCCTTGGCGCGGCCATTAACGCGGCGGTAGGCTTAAACCTGATGCCGGATTTTCAATCCGCCGTAAATGCCATGACCCGCACCAACGATGTGTTCGAGCCGAATCCGCAGACGCATAAGCTCTATGACCAGTTATACCGCCGGGTTTACAAGAAAATGTATAAACGCCTGAAGCCCTTGTACAAGGATATAAAGGAGATCACGGGTTATCCGGCCTAAAGAGGAGGAATCTATGCATCCCGTCATTTTTTCCGATACCACCCATGGCATTGAAAAAGCGGTGGCTGAAATTTTCGGCCATTTCGGCGGGGCGGGCGCGCTGTTAAAATCAAGCGGTGATGTTTATCTAAAGCCCAATGCCGTGGACCTTAAAAAACACACCTTTACCAGTCCCGAGGTTCTGCGGGCTGTGATCCGCCATTTTCAGCAGGCCGGCGCCAACAATATTTACGTGATTGAAAACTGCACCCAGGGAAACATTACCCGTCTTGTGTTCGAGGCCACGGGCATGGCCCGGGTATGCCGGGATACGGGCGCCAAGCCGGTCTATCTGGATGAAACCGGCACCGTTCCGGTCTATCTCGAAGGTCTGCAATCCTTTATCGACATCTCGGATTTTGTCCAGGAGCGGCTGATCGAGCAAAAAGACGCCAACCTCTACGTATCGCTGCCCAAGCTAAAAACCCACTCCATGTCCCAGGTCACCCTGTCCATCAAAAATCAATTCGGTCTGGTCCATCACCACAGCCGGGTGGCCGACCATAACTTCCGGCTGCATCAGAAATTTGCGGATATCTATCGGCTGCAGCGGCCGGATTTTGTTGTTATCGACGGCCTGATCGCCACCAACCACGGCCATTATACGGCTGAGAAATTTGAAGACCAGTGCATCATCCCCATGAACTGCCTGATCGGCGGAAGCGACCCCCTGGCAGTGGACATTGCAGCGGCCGCATTCCTGGGCTACCAGACAGAGGATGTTCCCCATCTTGCCCTTGCCGCGGAAACCGGCATCAGCCGGGCAGTAAACTTTGACTCGATTGAAATCATCAACCGGGATCTTTTTGAAGCCCGTAAAAAGGAGCTCACCCACAATCTTTTGGAAAAATTCCCGGCCAATCTAAAAATTTTAAGGGGAAATAAACGCTGCTGCATGGAAGGATGCCGCCGCAACACGGAATCTGTGATTGAAATTTTTTACAATGATCACAACGGGCGCGGCGATTTCACCATTCTGATGGGAAAAGGGGTTGACCCGGCCGCCGTGGACCGGATTGAAAAGCCACCGGTTCACCTGGCAGGGAGCTGCGCCATCCAGGACTATGGCCGGGAAATGATCCGCCGGTTCGGCAAAAAACAGGTGACCTTCAGCCAGGGCTGCAACAACCTGCCGGATACAATCTACGCCCTTTGCCGGCACATGAAAGTGAATCCCATATCACTGGCAGCCATGAATCCCCTTAAATCGCTGGCCCTGCTGGCCAGAGCCCGGCTCAATCATTCCAGGGCCATGATTCCGCCGTTGTTTTAACTAATTGAAATCTCAAATAACAAATCCCAAAAAACAAACAAATCCCAATGGCCAAAATTCTAAACCCCAAACAAGTTCTTGCGTTGACAGGTCTTGGTCATTGAATTTTGAAATTTGGTGCTTGGAATTTGTAATTTAAACACTTTTTGATCGCCTCAATCCGATCCAGAATCGGCGGGTGGGAATAGTTTAAAAACACATACAGCGGATGCGGTCTCAGATTGGAAAGGTTGTGCACGGCCAGCTTTTTCAATGCCCGGATAAAGGCATCCGGTTGCTTCGTCGTCTCCACGGCGAACCGATCCGCCGCAAACTCGTTTTTGCGGGATAACATCTGCATAAAAATACCGATAAAAAAATCAATCGGACTGTATAAAATCCCGAAAAACAAAAGCCCCGCGTAAACAGAGACCTGATCCATATAAAACGCCTCAAATAGCGGCCGGGCAGAAATAAAAAGGGAGAGCAGGTAGAGGATAATCCCGCTTTGGATGATTGCCGCCAGCATCATCCAGTAAATGTGCTTTTTTTTGTAATGCCCCATCTCGTGGGCCAGAATACCGACCAGTTCTGATACGCTGTGGTTTTCAATCAGGGTGTCGAACAGAACGATCCGCTTATGCCGGCCGAACCCGGCAAAAAAGGCATTCGCCTTGCTTGAACGCCTGGAGCCGTCCATTACAAAGACATTCTTTAAGGGGAATCCGATGGATTGCGCATAGTTCATAATCGCGGTCTTAAGCTCACCCGGTTCAAGCGGGGTAAACTTGTTAAAAAGCGGCATGATCCAGGTGGGCACCACCACCTGCATGACGATCATGAACCCAACCACGGCAATCCAGCAATACCACCAGGCGTTGGCACCCGCATATTCGAAAAACGCCAAAATGGCGGCAAGCAGCATCCCGCCGAGCAAGACCCCCAGCAAGGTGCGCTTGATCAAATCGAAAACAAAGGTTTTGGGATCCGTCCGGTTGAACCCGAACCGCTCCTCGATGACAAAGGTCGAATAAACGGAAAACGGCAGGCTGATCAGCGCTTTTATCCCCACCAGCCCCCCGATGTATATGAGCCCGCGGATAATCGGAGACTCTGCAACAGACCGCACCCATTGATCCAGCAGAGGGAAGCCGTGCCCAAACCAGATGCCCAGAAACAAAATCAGTGAGACAATTGAAGCGATCCATTCAAACCGGGTGTTAACGTGCAGATACGCCTGGGAATCCCGGTAGCGCTGCGGGTCATACCAACCCTTGAATGCATCCGGCAATTCCGTGCTCAGGTTTCTTAAATTGCAGACATCCGCAATGATATTTAGCAGAAGGTTCGCCCCGAGGGCGATGAGAATAATCCCGGCGATAAAATTCATGAGGCTCTCTATATCCCCAAATCCTGCAAAAATCAACCCTTCAAACTTTCTGAAATAAATGAAAACCTTGACAAATCAAACCCGGATTGGCTATTAAAAGGATATAGTGGACATCGTGGCCGCCCCCTTTCCGGGGCTGCCCGACGTATTTTTAACCTGCGGAACAAAAGGGGCACCCTATGTTCGGGAGAATCAAGGGCATTGGCTGGCTGATGGGATCGGTCCTCCTTCTGACAATTCTGGCGGCACCGGCAATAGCAGAGATTGAGGATCACATCACAAAGACCGAAACCGGTTTCTATTACACCGTTCAAAAAGGAGATACCCTGTGGGATCTCTCCCAGAAGTTTGCCGATTCCCCCTGGGAATGGCCTGAACTTTGGCACTACAATCCAGATATTAAAAACCCGCACTGGATCTATCCGGGGCAGAAAATCCTGCTTTATAAAAAAGAATGGGCGGGCAAAAAAGAAACGCCCCAGCCTGAAGCAGAACCTGCTGAAGAAGCCCCGAAATCAATATTCCACTACGAAATGATCAATTCCGTGGGGTATGTCCGGGAGACGGCGGTTGCCCCCAGCGGCACCATCTTCAATGAAACAGATGACAAAACCCTGGTTTCCGAAGGTGATACCGTGTATCTTCGGCCGGGCGAGGGCCCGCCGCTCGCAGCCGGGGGACTATACACCGTATATCGAACATTTGAAATCAATACCGGTTTATTGGATAACACCTCCCCGGGTATCCAGCACTATCTCACCGGCGTGGTTGAGGTCACGGACATTGAATCCGAATATGCCATCGCCAAAGTGATTAAATCTTTCCGCGACATTCATTATGAGGACATGGTGATGCCGCTTGAAACACGCTCCCCGGACATTGAAAAAAAAGAAGCGGTTAACGGCCTCACCGGCCGGATCATCCGGTCGGAAGAAAGAAGCGCCCTAATCGGCCAATATAAACTGGTATTTATTGATAAAGGCGAAAGTGACGGGGTTGAAGTGGGACAATCCTACGAGATCCTTCATCAGCCGGTGGCCGCGCCTGAGCCCGGAGCGTCGAAGATCGGTTTAAAGCCCGTCAATGTGGGAGAAATCCTGGTGCTGCATACGGAAGATACCACCGCCACCGGCTTGATCACCGCTTCAACCAAACCCATCAAGCCCGACGACAAGGTGCGAAGCCCGAAGTAGGTGTGAAGAGTTATTCCTGCTCCCAGGTAACCCGCATCACCTCCTGATACGTGGTGATGCCGGCCATTAACTTCTTGACCGCGTTTTCCCTGAGGGTAAGCATCCCCTCTTTCAGCGCCTGCTCGCGTATATCCCCGAGATCCGCAGACGCCGTGGTTTTCTGGCGCAATGTTTTGGTGTATGGCATGACCTCAAAAACCGAGGTCCGGCCGTAATAGCCGGTATACCGGCAGTGAATACACCCCCTGCCCCGGTAAAGCGTGACATGGCCGTTACTGCCTAAATCCAGGCCCATCCGGCGGAGCTGCTCGCTCTCCATTTCAAAAGATTCAATGCATTTGGGGCATATCTTTCTGACGAGGCGCTGGGAGAGCACCCCGGTCAATGTCGCTTGAATCAGAAAATGCGGCAGGCCAATATCAAGCAGCCGGATAATGGCGGACGGGGCATCATTGGTATGAAGCGTGGACAATACCAGATGCCCGGTCAGGGCGGTCTGGATGGCGTTCTGGACAGTCTCCAGATCCCGAAGCTCGCCCACCATGACCACATCCGGGTCCTGGCGCAGAATATTTCTGAGGATGGTGGCAAATGTCACATTCACCGCCGGCTGAACCGCGATCTGGTTGAACTCCTCGTGGATCATTTCAATGGGGTCTTCCACCGTGGTAATATTGATATCCGGCGTGGAGATCCGCCGCAAAGTGGAATACAGGGTGGTTGATTTGCCGCTGCCGGTCGGGCCGCACACCAGAATCAGCCCATAGGGCATGGAAAACATCTGCTGGTATTTCGCAAAATCATCCGCCGTAAAGCCCAGATTCTCCACTTCCTGAAACAGGATATCCGGGTCCATAATCCGCATGACAACTTTTTCGCCAAACGCCACCGGTACGCTGGAAATCCGGATCTCTACCTCCACATCGCCCTTATCCGTCTTTATCCGGCCGTCCTGGGGCCGCCGCTTTTCCGCGATATCAAGACGGGAGAGGCTTTTAATCCGGCTGACAATGGCGGAATGAACCTTCTTGGGGAGTTGATAGACCGTATGGAGCACCCCGTCAATGCGCATGCGGATCAATACCGCTTCGCGCTTGGGTTCTATGTGGATATCGCTCGCCCGCTGATCAAACGCATAGCTGAACAGATGGTTGACCGCATTGACAATATGCTGATCATTGGCCGGCAGCTCGTCCGGGGATTTCAAGCGCACATACTGCTCCAGGTTGCCCAGATCGATGGACGGGCCGCCGAATTGGACTTCAGCAGCGGCAATGGAGCGCTTGAACCCGAAGAACTCGTTGATCAGCCGGATCACATCGGACTTGGCCGTGACCACCATTTTTATCGGCATCTGGCTAACACGGCCCAGGTCTTCAACCACCTCGGAATTAAATGGGTTGGCCGTGGCCACAATCAGCCGGCCGCTCTCCACCCCGATCGGCAGGACCAGATTTTTCATGGCAAAATTTCTGGGGATGGTGGTGGTGACCAGATTGAGATCCAGCTTTACCGGATCAATTTTTTTATAGGGATAGCCCCATTCATCCGCCAGGGCATGAAAAATCGCATCCTCGTCCAGCTCCTGCGCCGGCTTATCCGCCCGGTTGAATTTAAAGGAGACAATCACATCGACAATGGTGACCGGATTTTTGACATTGCTGCTTCCAGACTGGGCACCACCTTGATCGGCCCGCGTCTTCTCCAGATTGGCCCGGATGCGCGCTTTATTCTCGAATATTTCGCGGGCCTGCTCCTTGGTCAGCAGCCCTTGCTTAACCAGAATGGTGCAAACGGATTTGTCGGAAAAAGGGTGCGCTTTTTCAGTTGGCATTAGCTGATTTTACCTGAACGCAAGTATAAATTAAAAAAACAGTTCAGCGCCTATAACCAAAAATTATTAATAGCAGTTTCAAACAGGCGTATACCCGTGATCATGGAAGTTGTCTGTTTAAATTCACCACGGTTTGATTGCTCTTTGAACCGCCCCCAGTCCGGATGATTGGTGGCATGATTAAATGCTTCCGGATGGGGCATCAAACCGAAAATCCGGCCGGTGGGGTCGCAGATGCCGGCGATATCATGCATGGACCCGTTAGGGTTATCCGGAAAGCGGCCGGCAGCCGGGGCACCATCCGGGGATGCGTAGCGGCAGACGACCTGGTTTTCGTTGATCAGGCGACTCATAACCGCCGCATCCGCTACAAATTTCCCCTCCCCGTGGCGGATGGGGAGTTCAATATGGGATAAGCCTTTGGTAAAAACACAAGGGGATTTAACATTTATATTCAGGTGCACCCAGTCGTCCCGGAAGTTACCGCAGTCGTTAAATGTCAGGGCTACTGAGCGGTCCTGGTAATTGCCGTCAAATCCGGGCAAAAGCCCAAGGTTCACGATAGTTTGAAACCCGTTGCAGATGCCCATCACCAGGTTGCCTGCATCCACGAATTTCAGGATCTTCTCGCCCGCGTTTTTCTTCATGCGCACCGCCTGGATAACCCCGGCGCCGTGGTCATCACCCCAGGAAAAGCCGCCCACAAAAACCATTAGCTGAAAATTCGAGAGATCCACTGAGCCGTCAATCACCGAATTGATGTGCACCCGTTTTGCATGGGCGCCCGCCAGTTCAAGGGCATGGGCGGTTTCGAGGTCGCAGTTCAAGCCGTAACCGCAAAGGACGAGGGCGTTTATATCCTGTTTTTTAATATTAGAAGGCATGGATACTATTATATGTTTTGAAGCATCTTTAGGATATGCTTTGCAAGATTTTCATTGATCTCTCTATGTCTTGGAACTGGCTGAGAGATTCTGGTCTTTGGATTCTGATACCAATCATGCTTGCCACCGTGACGAATAAAAACGCAGTTTATTTCTTCCAACCTTTTTATTAAATCCCTTCGCTTCATGCGACATCCAATTCGGCGACTTTCCTGGCACAAGGAATATTTCCGCTTTCAAGATCATTATAAATATCGCGCAAATTTTCTTTCAATTCCTCTATAGTCTCACCCTGTGTCCAGTAATCCGGATATTCCTCAAGGTATCCAATCCATAAACCTTCATCCTGCCAGTATATGTAGCGCTTTTTTTTCATATAAAAATATCCTCTTAATGGAAAATAACTAAAGATGTTTTCTATATCAACCCGCTGAACGGCCTTTTCCAGGCAGATTTCAAATCAACCACCGAAACCGAAATAAGCGAGCGCTTGTCCTCAAAAACATCCAAAACAGGTTTATCCGTGGCTTCCCCGATGCAGGCGAATTGGCCGGGTTCGAACAAGGCTTCAAACGCCGGCGCATTCTCGGGCGCGAGGGAGATAATAAACCGGCCCGGGGTTTCCGAGAACAGGAGGTGATCCGCACGCAGGGATTGAGCCCCCGGTGCCTTGCTGATATTCGCATTCAGGCCGAGGTTTCCGCCCATGGCGGTCATAGCAAGATGCACGCCCAACCCGCCCCGGTAGATACCGTGGGCTGAGGCGACCAATCCTTTGTTAATGGCCTGATATAGCCCCCGATAGGTTTTCATGAATGAATCATGGTACACGCAGGGCACGTTTCTGCCGGTATATCCGAAGGCCGCGTAATATTCGGAGGCCCCGAGTTCATCGCAAGTTTCGCCCAGGACATAGACAAAATCGCCGGGCCTTTTCACTTCCATGGTCACGGTTCGCTCAATGTCTGCAATCACGCCGATGGTTGAAAACTGGAGGGATTCCAGGGCGGAGAGTTTGTGGGTTTCTCCGTATCTGCCCGGCAGATGGCCGTCCACGTACATGGAGTCCTTTCCGGACAAAAGCGGGATTTCATAGGCCATGCAGGTATCTGAAAGCGCCCGGCAGGACCGGACCAGCTGGGCCGCCTTGAACCTGCCGTCCGGATTTTTTTCCGGATCATACTGGATGCTCGGCCAGCAGAAGTTGTCCACCCCGCCGATATGGTCCGGGTCAGCCCCCACGGCGATCATCCGCCGGACCGCCTCATCGATGGTACAGGTGGTCATGTGATAGGCGTCAATGGCCGAATACATGGGCAGCATGGCCTGGGCAAACACCAGGCCCCGGCTGGATGATAGGACCGGCCGCAGCACCACGGCATCGCTGTTTACATCCCGCTCCGCCCCCACAAGCGGTTTGATGACACTGCCGCCCTGGACTTCATGGTCGTACTGGCGGGTGATCCATTCCCTGGATGCGATATTGGGCCGGGCCAGCAGATCGCATAATAGGCGGTTGTAATCCGCGGGCGGCCCGAGCACCGGCTCATAAAGCCCGCGATATTCCGGGCATCGCCACTCTGCATCAAACTCCCACTGCGGAAACCCGGATTGAAGCAGATCCATGTTCACATAGGCGCAGGTTTGGCGATCATATTTGAGATGAAGTTTTCCGGAATCAGTATATCTGCCGATCACCGTGCTCTCCACCGCGTGTTTTTCGGATAAGGCCATAAACCGGTCCACATCCTCAGGTCTGACCGCCACGGTCATCCGCTCCTGGGATTCGGAGACCCAGATCTCCCATTGATCCAGGCCGCTGTATTTAAGGGGCACCTGATCGAGCCGGACCTCACAGCCGTTTGAAAACCGGGCGGATTCGCCCACGGACGAGGAAAGCCCGCCGCCGCCGTTATCCGTGATAAACTGGATGAGCCCCTGATCCCTGGCTTCCAGCAGAAAATCATGCATTTTTTTCTGGGTGTAGGGGGCCCCGATCTGCACGTGGCCGGCTGGCGTGTGCTCGGAGAAGGTCTCAGAAGATGCGGTCACCCCGTGGATGCCGTCTTTTCCGACCCGGCCGCCGCACATGATGATACGATCCTCCGGGCTTGTGGTTTTTTGCTCAGCCGGTTTGCCGGCGACCTCTGAGGGCATGATTCCCACAGCCGTCACGTATACCAGGCATTTTCCCATGTAGCCGGGATCAAAAATCACCTGGCCGAAGGTGGTCGGGATGCCGCTTTTATTGCCCCCGTCCCTTACGCCCTCGATAACGCCGTCCAATAGGCGCCTGGGATGGAGCCGGGGCTTCAAATCCCCGTCATAATCGCGCGGGCCCACACAGAAACCGTAGCTTCCCATGACCAGCCGGGAGCCAAGGCCCGTACCCAGCGGATCGCGGTATACGCCCACAATCCCCGTGATAGCCCCGCCGTAGGCCTCCATATTGGAGGGGGAATTGTGAGTCTCCCCGGTGATCACATAATAATGATCCGCATCAAACCGGCCCACGCCCGCATTATCCCAGAGGACGGATATCACCCAGTCTTTTTTATCCGCCAACTCCAGTGTAGGCTTTTTAATAAAAGTTTTAAACAGATCATCCAGCACCTCGGTTTTCCCGGTATCGAGATCGGTATAGCGAAACAGCCCCTGGAAGGTATTGTGATTGCAGTGGTCGCTTCTGGCCTGGGAGATATATTCAAGCTCCACATCCGTGGGGTCTGACAGGCCCATCTGTTTTCTGTCCGCCTGCACTGCAGGTTCCGTGAAATAGCTGCGGATGACCGGAATGTCGTTAGGATTCAGCGCCAGGTTGCGCTCATCGCTTATCCGTTTCAGGGTCTCGTCGGAATCAATCGGTATGGTGGTGACCGTAGGGGTGTGGTCCAGGTAGACCTTCGGGATGATCAAGCCGATACCGGTCTCCGGATCCCATTCGGATTTGGAAAATACCCGGGTCTGCTGGATAATATCATTTGACAAAAGCTCCCGGGCGATCAGCTCCGCATCGGATCGGGTTAACCCCTCTCCGATAAGGCAGTAACGGCGGGAAGTATACACATCCGCGCCCTCCGGAAACTGCATTTCCAGCACATCCTGAATCGCCTCGACTGCGGTGCTGGCCGGATTATCCCGCACACCCGGCCGAAAGCCCACCCACACGCACCAGTCAAATCCAACGGGCAGCGGATCATAGGAAGAGGTTTGAATCACCGGGTTGGTAAATATCTCCGTCCGGATAATCTCCAGCTGCTCAGGCGAGAGCTCTGCATCAATGGTCAAAGCCTGGATGGTTCGCACGCTTTGCAACGGCCGGCGGAAATAGGCGACCGCCTTTTTGCGGATGCCCTCGCCTTCGGCATCAAAAAGCTCAGGTTTTAAGGTGATTTCGAGGCGATTGGCCATAAATTATAATGCGATATCTGATGCTTAATAAATATAATATTGATAGTTCTGCACGCACATTCAAAGCTATTTGGTTAACTCATCCTGTCTCGCGATTAATTCCCGTACGGCAGGCACCAAATCATTGGGTACCTCGATAAATGTCTGATCGGGGTCTTCATAAGCCGCTTCGTCTTCGGCCAAGGCTTCATCCTCAGACTGCATCTCATAATGATCGAGTACTCGTTTAACGCGCTGTTCATCCCATCCTTTTGGGAAGTTGCTCTGCTTTTTCATTTTTTTCATTTGCCCTTTTTCTTCAGTCGTTTTTTATATGCTTTAAGCGGCTTACCCTTCAAATCGTATGCTGTAATCACAAATATACTATCAGGCTCAGGATCAGGCACGTAAATTACACGCAAAAAGCGCCCGTTTTTAGTCCGGCCTATCGCAACACGAGAGCCTTCACGACCCGGACGGTCTTCAGCGGTTTTTTTCAATATAGTTTCAACTTCGTTTTCATCCACATCGTGATTATAAATATGCGGCTGGTTGGTTTCTGGATCAATATAAAAACGAACTTTCATGCTTTTAAAGCCTCAATCTAAACTAAAGCACGGCAGAATCAATTTTAATTCATAAAACAGCCTTAAATTAACATGTTGAATCTTTTTCTAAACCTTAAACCCTATACCCTATACCTCAAACCCTTTATTTCACCCCGACACAATCCGCATGATATCATTATAGAAGACAAACACCATGAGCATCATCAAAAGCAGAATCCCCACCTGTTGGGCGACCTCGCGGGCCTTTAGGCTGACGGGCCGGCCGGTGGCCGCCTCAATGGAGAAAAACATGAGGTGCCCGCCGTCCAGCACGGGGATGGGCAGAAGATTTAAAATCCCCAGGTTGATACTGACCAGGGCGATAAAAAACAAAAGGTTTACCGCGCCCTGCTCTGCCTGCTCCCCCGCCATCTGGGCAATCATGATCGGGCCGCCCAGGGTTTTAACGGAAATCGCCCCCTGAATCAGCTTGACAACGCTTACAACGGTAAGCTTGGTAATCATGTAGGTGCGGACAAGACTCTCCTTGAAGGCATCGATCAGGCCCATCCGTTTGGTCGAGGTTTCTCCGGCGGCCGTAATCCCGATGACATACCGGGTCTGCTTTTCACCGAAAATATTTTCAACGCTTTGTTTTTCCGGGGCGATTCGCATCTCGATCGTTTGCCCGCCCCGCTCTACCAGAATTTCAAGCGGCCGGTCGGCGCTTTGGGTAATTATTCCGGCCATTTCCGACCAATTCTCAATCGGCTGATCATTGATGCGCGCAATGCGGTCGCCGGGCTTAAGCCCGGCGGATTTGGCCGGGGACTCGTCTTTAACTTCGCCGATCACGGGCTGCAGCACCATGAGACCGGACACCCCAAAGACGAAAAAGAAAATCAAAATCGCCAGAAAAAAATTGAACAACGGCCCGGCCGCCACAATGAGCATCCGCTTGCCCACCGTCTTTTGGGTAAAGGATACGGCCTCATCCGCCGGATCGATTTCCTCATCCGGCTGCTCGCCCACCATTTTAACGAATCCGCCCAGGGGAATGGCGGAGAGGCAGTATTCCGTGCGGCCGACTTTTTTGCTGACAATTTTCGGCCCAAAGCCCAGGGAAAATTTTTCCACGCCCACGCCAAAGGCCTTGGCGCAAAGAAAATGGCCCAGCTCATGGAAAAAGATCAGAACCCCTAAAACGATGACAATGCCGATGATCATACTCATGAAACAAGCCCTCCGCCGTTCTCCGCCACCCACTGAAGCGCCTTCTCCCGGGCCCATCGATCCGCATGCAGGATCTCCTCGATAACCGGTGATAAGACCGCTTCATGCGCTGCCATGGCCGCGGCAATCACCCGGGGAATCTGGAGAAATCCGATCTGCTCCTTTAAAAATGCCGCCACCGCCACTTCATTGGCGCCGTTTAAAACCGCCGGCATGGTGCCGCCGGCATCACAGGCTTTATAGGCCAGATCCAGGCAGGGAAAGCTTTCCATGTCCGGGGCTTCAAACGTCAACTCCCCGAGACTGGTGAAATCCGGCGGGGGGATCTGCATTTGCAGCCGTTCGGGGCCGGAAAGGGCGTAGGCGATCGCGCCTTTCATGTCCGGCAGCCCCATCTGGGCGATCACGGATCCGTCACAGTAGGACACCATCGAATGGACAATGCTTTGGGGATGAATCACCACTTCGATTAAGTGATGGGAAACATCAAAAAGATGAGCGGCTTCGATGACTTCAAGCCCCTTGTTCATCAGGGTGGCGGAATCAATACTGATCTTGGCGCCCATCTCCCAGGTGGGATGTGCCAAGGCATCATTCGGGGTGATCAGGGGAAACCGCTCTCTGGGCAGATTCCGAAACGGGCCGCCGGATGCGGTTAACAGCACTTTTCTTAAATCTTCCCGCCGGTTGCCGCATAAGGATTGGAAGATAGCACTGTGCTCGCTGTCCACCGGCCGAATCTCTGCACCAGCCCGGGCCGCCTCCCGGGTGACGAGGCCGCCGGCCATCACCAGGGTTTCTTTGTTGGCCAGGGCAATATCCTTTCCGGCCCGGATGGCGGCCAGTGTGGGAAGGAGTCCGGCCCCGCCCACAATGGCGGATACCACCACATCCACACCCGCCAATGCGGCGGCCGCTTCATAGCCTTTGTCACCGACCACAACTTCGGTCCGGGCCCCGGCGGGCAATAGTTCCTTTAATTTCCGGGCGCCGGATTCATCATAGACCGCGGCCAGCTCCGGCTTAAAGTGAGCGATCTGGTCTGCCAGAAGCTCAATATTGTTCTTGGCCGTCAGGGCCTTAACCGCAAAGCGGTCCGGAAACATGGCGGCAACCGCCAGTGTGTTCCGGCCGATGGAGCCGGTGGCACCCAGTATGGAGATATTTTTCATATATAAAACCCATAATTAGGTTTTTAGGTATTATTTATTAAAAAAACGGCAAAATATAAGTCTTAAACAAATATGCGGTCGGCGCGGCAAAAAGCAAGGCATCAATGCGGTCCAAAAGCCCGCCATGGCCCGGCAGAATTGTTCCGGAGTCCTTGACCCCTTTGACCCGCTTGAATTCAGACTCAAAGAGATCCCCGGCCTGACCGGCTATCCCCACTGTGATGAAAAAAAAGAAACACCCGGCAATGGAGAGATGCGGCAGAAAAAGGAGCATAAAGCCGTAGCCGACGCCGATGTTTGCCAAAATCCCCCCGACCGCGCCTTCAACGGTTTTGCCCGGGCTGATGGCCGGGCTTAACTTATGGCGGCCGAAAAACCGTCCCGCATAAAAGGCCCCCACATCACCGGCAAACACCACAAACAGGAGAAAAAAGATCCATTGCACCCCTTCCGTGTCAAGCCTTAGCAGAACCAGCGTGGCCAGGGCAAGCGGGACATAGACAAGCCCCTGAATCTCTTTGGCCACTACATCCACGACATCCGTGTGGGCCTTAAACCTGAAAAGGGAAAACAGGGCCGTGCCCAGTGTGTTAACAATAATCAATTCAGGGAGGATATGCCAGGCCGAGGCATAGGCGGCAAAAAGCAGCCCCAGTCCGATAAGCCCGCCCCATAGGGGGATAATAACCCCTGCGGCCGGCTCCAGGTTTCTGAATACAATCCGGTAATATTCCCATAGGGCGATGCCGGCGATCAGCCCGATAAACAGGGTAAACAGGCCGGGCGGGGCATAATAGAGAAATGCGGCCAGAACCGGAATAGCAACAATGCTGGTGAGCCATCGTTTTAAATGCATGTGGATGTTAATCCGGAGATAGGTTCTTTCTTCTAAGTAACTTAACGGTTTAGGGTTTAGGGTTTAGGGTTTAGGGTTTAGGACAGGCCGCCGTGCCTGCCCCAAATCCGGAAGATAGCTATCCGCTCACGCGCCCGAACCGCCGTTCCCGCTGCTGGTAATCCTTTAGTATTTGGACCAGCTCCTCCCGCGTCAAATCCGGCCACAGGGTCTGGGTGACGTGGATTTCCGTATAGGCAATCTGCCAGAGAAGAAAGTTGCTGATGCGGAATTCGCCGCTGGTGCGGATCAGAAGCTCAGGGTCCGGCATGTCCGCGGTATACAGATGCTGACTGATTAGCTCGGGACTTATGGAGGCGGCATTAATTTCGCCGTTTGCCACCTGAACGGCAATTTTTTGGGCGGCGGCAACGATTTCAGCCCGGCTGCCGTAACTCAATGCCAGATTCAGCCACATCCCGTCATTAGCCGCGGTTGCCAACTTGGCGTCATTCAGTGCGTCCTGCACATCCGCGGGCAGCCGATCGGTCTGGCCGATGCTGGTCAGCCGGATATTGTTTTCTAAAAGCTCCTGCTTTTCATCGTTCAAAAACTTTTTCAGCAGGGTCATCAGGGCGGTGATTTCGGCTTTGGGCCGCTCCCAGTTCTCCGTTGAAAAGGCGTACAGGGTAAGAAACCGGATGCCGATCTCCCGGCAGGTGCGCACAACCGTCCGAACCGTTTCCGCGCCTTTTTCATGGCCTTTGACACGGTTTAACAGCCGTTTCTTGGCCCATCTGCCGTTGCCATCCATAATCACGGCGATATGGGCCGGCAGTTTCGCCGGATTCAGACCGGCTTGCGCCAGATTAAAGCTCAAGGATTTCTTTCTCTTTTTCCTTGTAGATATCGTCCACCTGATTTATATGCTCATCCGTCAATTTCTGGACATCCTCCTGGGCCTTGAACACATCGTCCTCCGAGGCATCGCCGTCTTTTTTGAGCTGTTTTAGCATGTCATTGGCGTCCCGGCGGATATTGCGGATGGCCACGCGGTAGTCTTCGCACATTTTATTGACCTGTTTGACGATATCCTTGCGCCGCTCCTCGGTGAGCGGCGGAATGTTGATCCGGATGATTTTACCGTCATTGGAGGGGGTCAGACCGAGGTTGGATTTTAAAATCGCCTTTTCAATGCTGTTGACGGAAGACACATCCCATGGCTGAATGGTAATCAGGCGGCTTTCGGGCACGGACAATGTGGCCAGCTGGTTTAGCGGGGTCATGGTGCCGTAATACTCCACCTTGATATCATCAAGCAGACTAAGCGATGCCCGGCCGGTGCGGATCTTTTTCAATTCACTTTTCAGCGAATTGATCGACTTGCCCATTTTCTCCTTGGCTTCTTCCTTGACTTCGTCAATCATAGCGTTATCACCCCGTCTTTCTTTTGTTAGACCGGATCCGGCTCATAAATTTTGGTGCCGATTTTTTCGCCGGTGAGCACCCGCATAATATTGCCTTTTATTTTTAAATTAAACACAATCAAAAGCAGCTGGTTGTTCATTGCCAGCGAAATCGCTGTGGTATCCATCACCTTGAGGCGGCGGTTTAAAACATCCATGTAATTGATTTCCTCTATAAACACGGCCGACTCGTTCCCCACCGGATCTGAATCATAGACCCCGTCTACCTTGGTGGCCTTCAGCAGCACATCCGCATGGATTTCCTCGGCCCTTAATACCGAGGCTGTATCCGTGGTAAAATACGGATTGCCGGTGCCGGCTGCAAAAATCACCACCCGGCCTTTTTCCAAATGCCGGATGGCCCGCCGCCGGATATAGGGCTCCGCCATCTGATGCATGGATATGGCCGACTGGACCCGGGTGGGGATGCCCGTCCGCTCCAGCGCATCCTGGAGCGCCAGGCTGTTCATCACTGTGGCCAGCATCCCGAGATAATCCCCGGAGGCCCGGTCCATCCCCTGGGAAGCCGCGGCCATTCCCCGGAATATGTTGCCGCCGCCCACCACAATCGCGATCTGCGTGCCGGTGTCATGGGCCTCCTTTACCTCATCAGCCATGTACTGAAGCGTCTCCGGGCTGATGCCGTAGGTAAGGTCGCCCATAAGGGCTTCGCCGCTTAACTTGAGTATAACCCGTTTATAAAGGGATCTGGCCACGTCTTGTTACCCGCCTATCTGAAATCGGGCAAACCGGTTAATGGTAATCTTCTCCCCGGTCCTGGCAATCATCTCGTTTAGATAATCGGATACCGTTAAATCGGTATTCCTGACATAGAGCTGATTCATCAGGCAGTTTTCTTTGTAGAACTTGTTCATCTTGCCTTCAACGATCTTTTCGAGCATATTCTCCGGCTTGCCCATGTCCTGGGCCTGCTGACGGTAGATGGCGCGTTCCTTTTCCGCCTCTGATTCCGGCACATCTTCCGGCACGATCCCCAGGGGGCTGGAGGCCGCGATATGCATGGCGATGTTTTTGGCAAATTCCTTGAAATCATCGGTTTTTGCCACAAAATCGGTCTCGCAGTTGACTTCAACGAGCACCCCGATCTTTCCCCCCATATGAATATAGGATTGTACAACCCCTTCAGAAGCGACCCGGTCCGCCCGTTTCTTGGCTGTGGCCAATCCTTTCTTGCGCAAATAATCCGCCGCCTTATCCAGATCGGCGTCGCACTCGGTGAGCGCCTCCTTGCAATCCATAATACCCGCTCCGGACCGCTCCCGGAGCTGTTTTACCAAATCCGCACTAATGGTCGCCATAACTTTTTCTCCTGTCTAAAGCACCCGCCGTTATCCGCGGGGCATATCCACGCTTGTTAATATTTAAAAATATCTAATTCTATTCTGTTTCTCCGCTGCCTGCTGACTCCTCACCGCCGGTAGCAGGTTCCTCAGATTCGCCCGGCTCGACCTGTTCGCCCGGTTCGGCCGCACTGGATGCCCCCTTGCGGATCACCTCAACCACCGGGCCTTCCGTGCCGTCCGAAATAATCCGGCGCTCCTTCTGGCCGGATGCCGCTTCTTCTGCCTCTTTCACGCTCTCCTCGCCCTTGTCGGCCTCCGCCTGGGCGCGCTCCTCCCGGCGATGCATGCCTTCTATACAGGCTTCCGCAATTCGTGAGGTCATCAGATTAATCGCCCGGATGGCATCATCGTTGCCGGGCACCACATAATCAATGACATCCGGATCACAGTTGGTGTCCACCACGGCCACAATCGGAATACCAAGGCGCCTGCCCTCATGGACGGCAATGGACTCCTTTTTCGGATCAATAATGAAAATGGCCTTCGGCAGGGACTTCATATTGCGGATCCCGCCCAGGTTGGCGTCCAGCTTGACCCGTTCCTTCTGCATATAGAGCTGCTCTTTTTTGGGGTACAGGCTGATGGAGCCGTCGTTTTCGATATTGTTCAGATAGTTTAGCCGGTCAATGCTTTTCTTGACCGTCTGAAAATTGGTGAGCATGCCGCCCAGCCAGCGGTTATGCACGTAGAACATCTCACAGCGGTTGGCTTCCTCATAGATGGTTTCCCGGGCCTGTTTTTTGGTCCCCACAAAAAGGACCGAGCCCCCCTCCGCCACGGTGTCGGCCACAAAGTCACAGGCGAGCCTGAATTTTTTAACCGTCTGCTGCAGGTCGATGATGTAGATGCCGTTTCTTGCGCCGAAGATATATCTTTTCATCTTCGGGTTCCATCGCCGGGTCTGGTGGCCGAAGTGAACCCCGGCCTCGAGCAGTTCTTTCATGGTTACGTAGTTCATAAACATCTCCTTTTCTGGGTTTTACCGCCGTTCTGATCCTCCCGGCCGGCCCACTTGAAAACAAGCACCCGGCCCGCCGGTCCCAGAACGTGTGGATTGGCTTTTGATAAATTTATATTGGATAACAAAAATTAATTTTCAGAGCAATGAAAAAACGAATTTTATGAATTTCTGCCGGCCACCACCACGCGGTCATAGCCGCTGTAATCTTTAATGACCTGGAAAAGTTGAATCCCCTCCACGGTCTCGATCAAGCCCTGGAGCTTTTCAGCATGGCCGTTTCCAAATTCAAGCAGCAATCTGCCCTCCGGACGTAAATACGCAGGTGCGGTTTCAATAATATGGCGGATGGCCCGCAATCCGTCTGCGCCGCCATCCAGCGCCAATACCGGCTCATAGTTACAAATTTCCGGTGCCAGCCCGGATATCTCGGCTGCCGGTATATAGGGCGGATTGGAGACAATCAAGTCAAATTTAATCTCCGGATAAATCGGCGCAAACCAGCTGCCGGCAAAAAAATCGACCCGATCCGCCAGTTGATTGCTCAGCGCATTTTGCCGGGCAACGGCTAACGCAGGCGGGTCCGCATCTGATGCATAAAACAGATGTCCCGGTCGGGCGGCGGCCAGGCTTAAGACAACGGCCCCGGAGCCTGTGCCAAGCTCCAGAATCCGCAATTTACCCGCGTCTGTATTCTCAGGAATTAAATCCAGGGCGGATTCAACCAGCAGTTCGGTTTCCGGCCGCGGGATCAGCACATTAGGATCAACCACCACCGTAATATCCCAGAAATCCTTGTATCCAAGAATATAGCCCACCGGCTCCCGCTTCAGGCGCCGCTTGATCAGCTGCTTGAACTTGGCCAGCTCTTCGGCTGTTAAGGGCTGATCAAAGCGCGCATACAAATCGATCCGCTCAATGCCCAAAACATGGGCCAACAGCAATTCAACGGTTAAGCGGGGGCTGTCAATGGCATGTGATGTAAAATAAGTGGCGGTCCATTGAAGCAGATCAAGAATGGTCCATTGGGAATCAGACGGCTTCTGCATTCTGAAGGGCCTGCGCACGGAAATGGGTGGCAAGCTCGTTGATGATTTCATCGAGCAGCTCGCCCTGGAGAATCTGGTCAAGCTTATAAAGGGTCAGCCCGATGCGGTGGTCCGTGACCCGGCCCTGGGGGAAATTATAGGTGCGGATGCGTTCACTGCGGTCCCCGGAGCCCACCTGATTTTTTCGCTGCTGGGAAATCTCAGCCTGCTGCTGCTGGAGTTCCAAATCGTAGAGACGGGCGCGAAGCACCTTCATGGCTTTGGCCCGGTTTTTGTGCTGGGATTTTTCGTCCTGACAGGTCACCACCATGCCGGTGGGCAGATGGGTCAGGCGCACCGCTGAATCCGTGGTGTTAACGGACTGGCCGCCCGGGCCGGTGGAGCGGTAAACATCCATTTTAATCTCATTGGGGTCGATGCTGATTTCCACATCTTCGATTTCGGGCAGAACCGCCACGGTGACGGCTGAGGTATGAATCCGGCCCTGGGTTTCGGTGACCGGCACCCGCTGCACCCGGTGGGTGCCGCTTTCATACTTTAAGTGGCTGTAGGCGCCCCTGCCCTTGACCATGGCAACCATTTCCTTGATCCCGCCGCTATCACTGTAATGCTCGGTCATGAGCTCAATCTTCCAGCCTTTGGATTCCGTGTACCGGGTATACATCCGGAACAGATCCCCGGCAAACAATGCAGCCTCCTCCCCGCCGGTGCCGGCGCGGATTTCAAGGAGAACGTTTTTCTCGTCATTCGGATCTTTGGGCGTTAAGAGCTCTTTTAGGTCCTCTTCCATCTGTTCGGCGCGCTCGGACAGATTCTCCACCTCAGTGCGGGCCAGCTCCTTCATTTCCGGATCTTTGTCCGAGAGCAGATCCCGGCTTTGCTCAAGCTCTTCCAGGGTCTGCTTATAATCCCGGTAAACGGATACAATTTTGCCCAAATCGCTATGCTCGCGCACATACTGCGGATACAGCTCCCGGTTTTGAACGATCTCCGGATCGCTCAATAATGTTTCAAGCTCTTTATAACGCGCTTCAATGCCTTCCAGCTGCTCAAACATAGATTTTTATACCATAAAAAATAAAGAGCCTGTCCCGCTTGGGCCAGGCTTTGCACGGTGAATTTGTTCTGGCGAACAACCCCATAACCATGGGGTTGTTCGCATTTAAGGTCGGCACGGTGGCCGACCCTACAAAATGTCGGCATTGTCGCGATAGGGCGGGCCACCGTGCCCGCCTGAAAAATAGATAGAACAAATTTACCGTGCCAGGATTTGGACTCCCACATTAAAAGAATTTGGGATAGGCTATTTTTTCTTGTTTTGATCCTGATAATTGCCGTATTTTCTGCGGAACCGCTCGATCCGGCCGGCAGAGTCAACCAGTTTCTGCTTGCCGGTATAAAACGGATGGCATTTGGAACAGATTTCCACCGAAATATTGTCCTTGGTGGAGCCAATCGCCAATTCATTGCCGCATGCACATCGAATGGTGGTTTCCTTGTAATCCGGATGGATTTCCTTTTTCATATGAACACCTCTTTTATGAACACCTCTTTTTGATTATTCACCATTATCCTATGAATTCATGGAATCCAGAAATTCCTTGTTCGTTTTTGTGCCCTGCATTTTATCCAGTAAAAACTCCAGACTGTCAACAGGATTTAATGTGGCCAGAAGCTTTCTTAAGATCCAGACCCGGTTTAAAGCTTCCTGATCCAAAAGCAGTTCCTCCTTGCGGGTGGCGGATTTATTGAGGTCAATGGCCGGATACATCCGCCGGTCCGCCAGGCGGCGATCCAGCTGCACTTCCATGTTGCCGGTACCTTTAAACTCCTCGAAAATGACCTCATCCATTCGGCTGCCCGTATCCACCAGGGCGGTGGCGATAATTGAGAGGCTCCCGCCTTCCTCAACATTTCTGGCCGCACCGAAAAACCGCTTGGGCCGATGCAGGGCATTGGAGTCCACCCCGCCGGATAAAATCTTGCCGCTGGGCGGCATGACCGTATTGTACGCCCGGGCCAGCCGCGTAATGCTATCCAGCAATATAACCACGTTCTGCTTATGTTCAACCAGGCGTTTGGCTTTTTCAATAACCATTTCCGCCACCTGGATATGGCGTTCCGCCGGCTCGTCAAAAGTGGAACTTACCACTTCGGCATCGACCGAGCGCTCCATGTCGGTAACCTCCTCCGGCCGCTCATCAATCAGCACCACAAAGGGCACGACATTCTTTTTGTGACTGGTGATGATGCTGTTGGCGATATTTTTTAAAATCATGGTCTTACCGGCGCGGGGGGGCGAGACGATCAGCCCGCGCTGGCCGAAGCCGACCGGGGTTAAAAGATCCATGATTCGGGTGGTATAGTTGTCCCGGGCAGTTTCGAGCTTCATCTTCTTTGTGGGAAAGAGCGGGGTCAGGTTGTCGAAAAGAATTTTTTCGCGGGCGAGTTCCGGCTCCTCAAAATTGATGGCCTCGACTTTGAGCAGGGCAAAATACCGCTCCGACTCCTTGGGCTGGCGGATCTGGCCGGACACCGTATCCCCGGTACGCAGGTTGAAGCGCCGAATCTGGGAGGGTGACACATAAATATCGTCAGGGCCCGGAAGGTAATTGCAATCCGGTGAGCGCAGGAATCCAAACCCGTCCGGCAATACCTCCAGGGTCCCCTCCCCGTAGATAAACCCGTTTTGTTCGATATGGGCCTGCAGCAAAGAAAAAATCAGTTCCTGCTTTCGCATTCCCCCGGCGTTATCGATATTAAACTTTTTTGCCATCCGGGTCAGTTCATTGATCTTTTTGTTTTTTAATTCAACGACATTCATTAAACGATTACCTCGCCATCCTTTAAAATTAGATAAATAGACTATAAATTAGATTATAAGATCGGTTTAGGTTCAGACGGATGCCAGCCTTATTTCCGATGGGCGCCGGTTTAACCCGAAGCCTGCGCCGGACCGGCAGCACACCTATGGATATTATAACCCACAGACACAAACCAACTGACATTCTGTTGATACTGTAAGACCTGAGTTCATGAGTTTTTTAAGGAACTATGCACCGCTCTGATTGATCGTATACGTAGCAATAGGATACGTACCATAGGCAGGTATTTTAATTTAAGTTAACTGCTTAAAGAACCCCTGTCAACAATTTTAGGTTTTTTTTACCCGCGCCATAAACTTTTGATGAAATTGATCTACGGACTTAATGGTGTCTTCAATGCGGCCGGAGTTATCAATGACGTAATCGGATCTTTTCTGCTTTTCTTCCTCGGGCCACTGGATCCGCATCAGCGCTTCGGCATCCTCACGGCTGATCTGATCCCGCGCCATAAGCCGCCTGATCCGCTCTTCCCGATCAACGCTGATGGTCAGAATATAGTCGAAATAGCCTTCCATGCCCGCCTCAAACAAGAGCGGCACTTCCACCGCAACCACCTCGGCGCCGGCTTCAGCGGCGGCCATATAATCCTCGACCATCAGGCGAAAGACTTCGGGATGAACAAAGCTCTCAAGGGTCTGCTTTTTTTCCTGATTTTTTAAAATCAACTGACGCAGCCTTGCCCGATTGATGCACTTATCGTCATCGAGAATACCGGTGCCAAAGTTTTCTACGATCTTTTCATAGGCCGGCATACCGGGCAGCACAGCACGGCGGGCCAGTTCATCCGCCAGAATGACGCTTACGCCATGGGAGCGAAGCCGTTCACATACAACGCTTTTGCCGGAACCGGCGCCACCGGTAACCCCTAAGCGCAAGGGCTGGCTGCTGTTTTCCCCCATATCTGACTTCAGCCTTTCATTGAAAATCCCAACGGTCTCGGTGTATAAATGAAAAAGGCGGCGGGGATAGTGTACGGTTTTTGCCGGGGACTGATTGAGGCTGTCCGATACCGCCGTCAAGAAAACCGCGTAACCCCGGGCTTCTGTGAATAAAGTTTAAAAAAGAGGACTTCATAATAAATAATGGTATATAAATCAATAAAAAAATTAATGGGCTTGATGAAAAATTCCAAAAAAATCCGATGATGATGCTGCCCCGAGTGATACCCAATGCGCCCGGTGCCTTTTTAGTCGGCGGCACGGTTCGCGATATGCTGCTGGGCAGACAGCCCACTGACTATGATATCGCCGCGCCAAAACCTTGTGAACCCCTGGCCCGAAAGATTGCTGAAAATGCAGGCAGCCGAATGATCGTACTTGGCAAGCCGGATTTTTCAATATACCGAATCGTTTCCGGCGAATTGACATTTGATGTGGCACCGATTGAAGGAGATAGTATTTATGACGATTTGAAACGGCGGGACTTTACCGTTAATGCCATGGCATGGGATATGGGAAAAAGGCGATTCATCGATATTTTTAATGGGCTGACGGATCTTAAGGCACGGCGTATCCGGATGGTCTCTGAAGAAAACCTTCGGGCCGATCCGGTACGGCTGCTCCGGGCATTCCGGCATGCCGCCCTGTTAGGGTTTGAAATCGAGGCGCCCACCAAAGCCGCAATTACCCAACATGCCGGCCGAATCAAGCATACGGCGGGCGAACGGGTCAGGGAAGAACTGATAAAACTGCTGGCCTGCCCGCAAAGCCACTCCTGTCTGCGTGAAATGGACGAGACCAAACTTCTCACTGAAATATTTGACGAATTGCAGCCGTTAAAAACCTGCACACAGAATGCCCATCACACTTTTGACGCATTTGAACACACCATGGCGGCTTACTTTCAGCTTGAAAAGCTTCTGAGTTCCCTGAACACGATGTTTGAAAAAGCCGCGGTTCTGCCGGAGCCCCTGCTTCATGACCCGGCCCGCTTAAAACTGGCAATGCTTTTGCACGATATCGGCAAACCCCGGGCCCGCACCACAGATAAAGACGGCGCCGCCCATTTTTATAACCATGAAGCCCTCGGCGCGGATATGCTCCGCCCCATCAGCCGACGGCTAAAACTTGCAAACGAATGGTCCGCCTACCTGGATTTTATCATCCGAAACCATTTAAGACCGCTGCACCTGTTCATGGCGCATCAGCAGCAAACCCTGACATGCAAGGGCATTGCCCGCTTTTTTATGAAATCCCGGGGCCCTGCTGTTGATCTGCTGATACACGCCATGGCCGATGCCCGGGGCAAAAAAAATGAGGAGCGGCTGACGGAAACGTTTGAGCGCTTCTGCCGGGATCTCGTGTATACCTATCTGCTTGACTTTGCAGAAAAAGCCAAACAGCCGCCCCTGATAAACGGCCATGACCTGATCGGAGAACTCAATCTGACCCCCTCGCCGCTGTTTAATAAACTGCTTGCCCGTATTGAAGAAAAACGGCTGGCCGGCCGCCTCCAGAGCCGGGCCGAAGCCCTGGAATGGATTAAAAATTTTATCAAACGCCACAACCTTATTTGACCTAAATTGTATCTGGGGCAAACTTGAAAATCGCTCAATTTAGGTCGCTCAATTTAGGTTGACAGGGCGGGATGTTTCTATTATGAGAATAGTTTTATCAAATTTTTTGCAAATCGTGCATTAAAGGGTTTATTCGGGATTTATCGATATTTAAAAAAGGAGAAAGCCAGATGAACATTTTATTTTTCGGTCCGAACGGCAGCGGCAAGGGTACGCAGGGCGCTATTTTAAAGAAAAAATACAACATCCCCCATATCGAATCCGGCGCCATTTTCAGAGAAAATATCAAAGGCGGCACCGAACTGGGCAAACAGGCCAAGGCCTACATCGACAAAGGTGATCTGGTCCCCGATGATATCACCATCCCGATGATTCTTGACCGGCTGAAAGAAGATGACTGCAAAAACGGCTGGCTCCTGGACGGATTCCCCCGGAATAAAAACCAGGCGGTAAAACTTCATGAGGCCTTGAAAAAAGAAAACATGAAACTCGATGTCGTCATTGAAATGGAGCTTGACCGGGAAATCGCCAAAAACCGGATCATGGGCCGCCGCCTTTGCGTCAATGACAACAATCATCCAAACAATATCTATATTGATGCCATCAAGCCGGATGGCGACAAATGCCGGGTATGCGGCGGCGAACTTTCCAAACGCGATGACGACCAGGACGAGGCGGCCATCGACAAGCGTCATGCTATCTACTATGATGATACGGAAGGCACGCTGGCAGCCGCCTATTATTTCCGGGACATTGCCGATCAGGAAGGCATCAAGTACATCACGCTTGATGGCAAGGCCAGCGTGGATGAAGTGGCGGATGAACTGGTTAAAAAGCTTGAGGCCTGATCCGGCTGCGCTAAATTTGTTCTGTTTTGTAAGGCGGAATTTTGCAGGGTCGGCCACCGCGCCGACCCACGGCTAATTTGTTCTGTATCCAAATCGAAATCGCTATCGGGATCGAAATCGAAAAAAATATGACCCTTGGACGCGAAAAACTGGACGTCTATCGCCTTTCAATAGGCTACGTTGCATGGGTTTACGAGAAGGCCGACAGCCTGAACGGAGTCCATCGGCCCGCCCGGGATCAATGGCTTCGGGCCAGCCAGTCGATACCGCTCAATATCGCCGAAGGTAATGGCAAGACCGCGGAAGCCGACCGAAGGCGTTATTTCGAAATCGCTCGTGGCTCCGCGCTTGAGTGCGCGGCGATTCAAGATGTGCTGGTTGTCGGCAAGGCGCTGGACAAGATGGAAAGCCGGAACCGCAAGGATGAACTCGACCGTATGGCCGCGATGCTCAGCCGTCTCGGCGGAAGAGGATACCAAGTTCGAGAGGATCAGGAAGTCTACAGCATCGATTTCGATCCCGATAGCGATTTCGATCCCGATTTCGATCCCGATAGCGAAGAAAACGAATCCCAACCTTAGCGTTAACAGGACCGGGGGTATGGATTTTGCGGTTAGAACAAATTAGCCGTGCGCGCCGACCACCTGTGCTTGAAATTTTTGTATATATGTTTTAATTTTGAGTTTTGAAGTAAATATACTGTAAAGGGGGCGAAATTTTTGAAAGAAATCTCGGTTCGCGTCGACGACAATGATGTCGAACGGGCACTTCGCGTTTTGAAGAAAAAAATTCAAAACGACGGATTGTTCAAACGACTCAAAATGAAGAAGAACTATGAGAAACCGACCGAGTACCGACGGCGTAAACGCAGGGAAGCGCTTCGGCGTCAGCGGATTGCCGAAGCCAAACGGCAGAAACGCTACCAGCGGTACCGCAAGACAAAGCGCTCTTAGTTTTTGAACGATTTCAAGCTCGTTTAGCCCGGTCAGCCGGATTACCGCTGACCGGGTTTTTTATGTGCCTGTCTGCTCGGACGTATCATCGATAATCAAATGGCTGTTAAAGAATGGACCAGAATCGCTATCAGCAATGCCTGACTGAAATGTATGGCCTCAGGCGCTTTGGCATTATCCTGGGGCTGGATATTATCCGCGGCATGTTGGAAAATCTGGGCAATCCCCAGCATCAGTTTTTAACCATCCACATCGCCGGCACAAACGGCAAGGGATCTATTGCTTCGGCAATGGCCAACATTCTATTTCATGCCGGCTACCGGGTGGGACTCTACACTTCGCCTCACCTGGTAAGGTTTAACGAACGCATCCGTATCAATAATGAGGAAATCCCAAATCAGGGGGTAGTGGATGCCTATGAAGCCGCTAAAAAAGCCCATCACGGCGACAGGGAAGCTACCTTTTTCGAGTATACCACGGCCATGGCGCTTTACGCTTTTGCTGCGGAAAATGTGGATTGGGCGGTGGTTGAAACCGGTATGGGCGGGCGCCTGGATGCGACCAACATTCTTCAACCGGAAATTTCTATTATATCCAATATCTCCATGGAACACCGCGACTATCTCGGCCACAGCATTGCCGCCATTGCCGGGGAAAAGGCCGGCATTATTAAGCCGCACACGCCGGTCATCACCGGCGCCAGACAGAAGGCGGCTGTTGAGGTTATCCGGCAGACGGCCGCGGCCTGCGATGCCCCATTCTATCGGATAGGCGAACACTTTCGGGTGCGGCGAACCCCCGGGACCGGGACATTTACCTATTACGGTATTGAGCATGTCTGGCCGAATATGCAGACCCGTCTGACCGGAAACCACCAGATCGACAATGCCGCCATTGTGCTGGCCGCCTGTGAAATTCTAAACTGTAAACATGCCATTGATTTTTCCGCCATTCAGACCGGTCTGAAGACCAATCATTGGCCGGGGCGTTTAGAAATGCGTTATACCCGGCCCCGGATCCTTATTGACGGGGCCCATAATCTTATGGCCGCCCGGCATTTGGCCAGATTCTTAAAAAAGCAGATGGCGGATCGCAAAATCACTCTGGTCATCGGCATCCTGGATGACAAGCCCTATAGATCCATGCTGCAGTCCATTCTGCCGCAATGCCACCGGGCCGTATTCACCCGCCCCGGAATCGATCGCAGTCTTCCGGCTGAAACCCTTGCGCAGATCGGGCGGGACCTGATACCGGACTTTGATGTAATTTCGGATGTTGCGGAAGCGGTGGCGCATGCTTACCGTATAACCGAAGCAGACGATCTGATCTGTATTGCCGGCTCGCTCTATGTGGTGGGCGAGGCGAGTGCGGCGCTTGATGAGATGCAATTGAGCGCATGATTTTTCTAAAATCATGCTTGACGACGGCCCATCGGTTCATGTAATTGATACCTAAATTGAAAATCGCTCAATTTAGGTGATACCCAAGCGCGCCCGTGGCCCAGTGGATAGGGCGTCAGCCTCCGGAGCTGAAGATCGCAGGTTCGAATCCTGCCGGGCGTACCACCCCATCTTTTCATTTTCTTTTAGGTTTTGGCAATCGTTAGGGATCTCCGCTCACGTTAAATTTGTTCTATCTATTTTTCAGGCGGGCACGGTGGCCCGCCCTACGCGACAATGCCGACATTTTGTAGGGTCGGCCACCGTGCCGACCTTACATGCGAACAACCCCATGGCTATAGGGTTGTTCGCCAGAACAAATTCATCGTGGATCTCCGTGAATGATCATTGCAAACCGGCCTGCCCTCTGCTATGTAGTTTTTTTTATTATTTCGCGCCAAAGGAGGCTTAAAAATGGCTGTGAGCCAGGAACTGCTGGATATCCTCGTGTGCCCCAAATGCAAGGGGCCCATCCATCTGAATGAATCCCGGGACGGCTTGATATGCGACCACTGCAAGCTCATGTATGAAATCCGGGATGATATTCCGGTGATGTTAATCGACGAGGCCCAACCCTTGGACGAATAAAGCCGGGACGTATCTGATGAGCCGGCCCGTGCCGCCAAAGTCCGCCAAGCTGATTATCGGCCTGTTTACAAACCATACCCGCCTGGTTCAGCCGGTATTTGAGCGGCTTCAGGATAAATTCGGGCCGATTGATATCATCAGCCGCAGGTTTTCATTCAACTGGACCGACTACTATGAACCGGAAATGGGCGCCGGTCTTTGCCGGCGGATGACCGCATTCGGCCCGCACATTAACCAGGCCGATCTGCCGGATATCAAGCTCTACACCAATGCCATCGAAACGGACTACACGGCAGCCGGCAAGCGGCAAATAAACATTGATCCCGGCTATCTGCTGGCTGAGCGGTTTGTCCTGGCAACGGGTAAAAACTATACCCATCGCATCTATCTCGGTAAAAATATATATGCGGATCTGACGCTCATTTATCAGAACGGCAGATTTCAACCCCTGCCCTGGACCTATCCGGATTATACGGAAGCCCGGATGCGTGAGTTTTTAACCCGGGCGCGCAGCAAATACCTTAAAGATTTGAAAGCGGACGGACGCCTATGATTCGAAGCATGACCGCCTATGCTGACACGGAGCTGACCATTGATCAAACCCGTGTGACAATGGAAATCCGCGGCTACAACAGCCGGTACCTGGATTTTACCTTCCGGATTCCCCCCAACTACCAGTTTCTGGAAGAAAAAATCCGGCTGGCGGTTTCGGAAAAAATCAGCCGGGGACGTATTGAAATCAAGCTTTCCATCCAGTCGGTTTCAGAGGCGCCCGAAGCCTTTGAAGTGAACAAATCCATGGCCGAAGGCTATTATGCCGCCCTAAAAACGCTAAAGGAACATTTACATCTTGAGGAACCTGTCCCGTTAAGCCTGCTTGCCGCCAAATCCGGCGTCATCGAACCCGCAAAGACGGAAGTTGAGGCCGAGACCATCTGGGCGGCCGTATCAGAGGCCCTGGAGCGGGTCCTTGCCGAATTCATGGACATGAAAACCGCGGAGGGCAAAAATATTGCCGCAGATCTTGAGAAACGGCTGCAAACCATAAACGGTATGATCCAGAAAATTGAAAGCCGGTCTTCGGGACTTCTGGAAGTCTATCAGGAACGCTTAAAGGAACGGATCAACACCCTGACCCATGGCATGATCGATGTGGATAACGCCCGGATCGCCCAGGAGGCCGCATTTCTTGCGGACAAAAGCGACATTTCGGAAGAAATCGTCCGCGCCAAAAGCCATCTGGATCAATTCGAACAACTCATGACCGGCCTGGAACCCGCCGGCCGGTCACTTAATTTTCTGCTTCAGGAATTTAACCGGGAATTTAACACCATGGGCAGTAAAGCCGGCCATGCGGAAATTTCTCATACCATTGTGGCCGCAAAAACCGAACTGGAAAAAATCCGCGAACAGGTGCAAAACATTGAGTGATACAGGAGTATCAAACATGTCCTACGAATTGCTGAACATCGGTTTTGGAAGTTATGTGATTGCCGATCAGGTCCTTGCCATTGTATCACCCAATTCAGCGCCGATGAAACGGCTGAAAGAGGAGGCCAAAGAGGAAGGCCGGCTGATTGATGGAACTTTTGGCCGCCGCACCCGCTCGATCATTCTGATGAAAAACAATCATGTCTTTTTATCCGCAACTCAGACGGACACCATCGCCCAGCGGCTCTCGGTGTTGAATGAAAAGAAAAAAAATGGCGGAAAACCGCAAGGCTAAAAGCCGGGAACAATCCCATAAAGGGCGCCTGTTTATCGTTTCAGCGCCCTCAGGGGCCGGCAAATCAACGCTTTGTCAGGCCGCGCGCGAACAGTTTTCGGACCTAATCTACTCGATATCCTTTACCACCCGTGCCCCGCGAACCAGTGAAAAACACGGCGTGGATTATTTCTTTATCTCAAAGGCCGAGTTTGAAAAACGCATCCAGCAGGGCGATTGGGCGGAATGGGCCAATGTGCATGGGCACTATTACGGCACATCCGCTTCGTTTTTGAGCCAGCAGCTCTCTTCCGGCCGACGGGTGCTGCTGGATATTGATGTCCAGGGCGCGCGGCAGATTCTAAAACAGTTTCCCGACAGTGTGACGATATTTATCATGCCCCCTGCCCTTGAAGTGCTTCGCGAGCGGCTTGAAAAGCGGGGGGGAGATGATCCGGAAACCATCAAAAAACGCCTGAATGCGGCAAAAGCGGAAATCGCCCAAAAAGATCTCTATCAGCACGTCATTGTCAACGACCAGCTGGATAAAGCAGTGGCCGCGTTTTGCGATATTATTTCGCGCTATCCGCCCCGGTCCTGAGACGGGATGGTGCATGAACCTAAGTTGAGCGATTTTCAAGCTTTGCCGCAGATACGATGTAAAATCCCCCTAAATCCCCCTTTGGCAAAGGGGGACTTAAAGGAAATCGCCTTTTTTTATAGGCCTTTTCCAAAGCCAAAACCAAAGGCCCTGAGACACTTATGCACTGAGTTTGTATAACCGTTGAACCATGAACTGTGAACCGTGAACCTTAAATTATGTATAATTATAAAGGGTTGGTTTCATTGACCTTATACCCTATACCTTAAACCGTGAGGTTACTTAGAAGGAAAATCTGTTTTGCCCCCCCGCGGACACGACATATTATACGGCATCCACCCGGTGGCAGAGGCGCTTTCAGCCGGCCGCCGAAGGTTCGAAGAAATATTTGTGATAAAGGATAAGCCGGGCGCCCGGATTGAAGAAATCGTTCGGCAGGGCAGATCCCTCAACCTCCCGATCCGCCCGAGCTCCCGGGATGAGCTGGAAGGTCTGAGCCATACTGACATGCACCAGGGGATTGCCGCCCGCACCAGTCCGTTTCCCGCCACGGACTGGGCTGAAATGCTGATGGCGCCGTCTGATCCGGCGATTTTTCTTCTGCTTGACAGTATTATGGATCCCCAGAACCTGGGCGCCCTGATCCGCACCGCCTTGTGCGTGGGCGTAAAAGGGGTGGTAATTCCCAGGGACCGATCCGCCGGGCCCACACCGGCGGTATCCAAATCCTCGGCCGGTGCGCTTGAGCACATCCGGTTCGCCCAGGTGGTCAACCTGGTAAACGCCATGAAAGACTTGAAAAAAATCGGCGGATGGATTATCGGATTGGATGCAGC
The DNA here is from genome assembly GCA_034520365.1 of Desulfobacterales bacterium. NCBI lineage: Bacteria > Pseudomonadati > Thermodesulfobacteriota > Desulfobacteria > Desulfobacterales > Desulfobacterales bacterium. Next base: position 33,019 of record JAXHNP010000002.1, on the reverse strand, counting down.
CGGTTATCAATCACTTTACGACACCGATTTCACCGGCATGGTGGGGATCGTCATCGGCGGCGAAGGCGGCGGCATACGGCCGCTGGTCAGCCGCGAATGTGATTTTCTTGCGCATATTCCCATGAAAGGGGCAATAAACTCTTTAAATGCCTCGGTGGCCGGCGGTGTCGTGCTTTATGAGGCTTTTCGGCAGCAGAATTTTTAGGTATTAGGTATTGATAGACTCATAAAAAGTCGATTCTGGGACGGCAAAGAAAAAAGTTCAAGATCGCGGCGCGCAAATCCCGAGGAATGCAGCGTACTTGCTCGTACGTGAAATTCCGAGGGATGCAGCGCAACAAAGATATTGGACTTTTTGCGAAGCCGTCAGGTATTAGGAAAAACACTGAAAGGACATAAATTCATATGGAACAGGCGGCAAAAATCAAAATAAACCCGGACGGGACCCTGAATGTCCCGGACCATGTGATCATCCCCTTTATCGAGGGGGACGGCACCGGACCGGACATCTGGCGCGCCACCCGGATTGTCATTGAAGCAGCGGTAAAGACCGCGTATAACGGCGAGAAACAGATTAGCTGGAAAGAACTGCCGGTTGGCGAGAAGGGCTTTCAGCAGACCGGTGAGTATCTTTCCAAAGAAGCCCTGGATACCATCCGCAACCATGTAGTGGCCATTAAGGGGCCGCTCACCACGCCGGTGGGAAAAGGCATTCGAAGCCTGAATGTCTCCATCCGCCAGGAACTCGATCTTTACGCCTGTGTGCGCCCGGTCAAATATCTCGATTCCGTGCCAAGCCCCATGAAACACCCGGAAAGAATCAATATGGTGGTTTTCCGGGAAAACACCGAGGATCTTTACGCCGGCATTGAATGGGCGGCCGGAAGCGATGACGCCCGGGCGGTGGCGGCCTTTTTATCCGACAAGATGGGCGCGAAACTGCCGGAAAACCCGGGTATCGGGATCAAGCCGATCAGTGAGAAAAACACCAAGCGCTTAGTGGCCAAAGCCATCGAATATGCCATTGAGGAGGGATACCCCTCGGTCACCCTGATGCACAAAGGCAATATCATGAAATATACGGAGGGTGCTTTCTGCAGCTGGGGCTATGAGGTGGCGGCTGAACGCTTTGCCGACCAAACCATCACTGAGGCGGAATTTTACAGCGACTATGACGGCCGGCCGGTGTCGGATAAAGTCATCATTAAAGACCGGATCGCGGATATGCTGTTTCAGCAGGTCCTGCTCCGGCCGGAAGAATTCGGCGTTATTGCCACACCCAACCTAAACGGCGACTATATCTCCGATGCCCTGGCCGCCCAGGTCGGCGGCTTAGGCATGGCGCCCGGGGCGAATATCGGAGACAAATGCGCGGTATTTGAAGCCACCCATGGCACGGCACCCAAATATGCGAGACTGGACAAGGTAAACCCCAGCTCTCTGATCCTCTCCGCTGCGATGATGCTTGATCATATGGGATGGAAAAAAGCGGCCGCCCTCATCCGGCAAAACCTGCAGGAAACCATCCGCTCCAGACAAGTGACCTATGATCTGGCCCGGCAGATTGAGGATGCCGCGGAAATGACCTGCTCCGCGTTTGGCGATGCGATTGCAGACTGCAAGATCAATATCGCGGAATAAAGCCTTTGCGCAGGTGGCAGCCGCCTTCAGGGAGGCGCTTTTTCCAAACAAGTGCCTGGCCTGCGGGCGGTTGTTTCACCTAAAATCTTATGAGAGCCCCCCGCCCGCTCTTGACCGGTCCCTGTCGCCGGCGGTTTTTGAAGCCATCATGGCCCCTTGGTTGTGCCCTGACTGCCGCCCGGCATTTTTCCCCATTGAATCGCCCAAGTGCCCCATATGCGGGGTAATGTTTAAAAGCCGGGTGGGTCCGGATCATATTTGCAGCGAGTGCCTCACCCAGAAAATATATTTCGATCATATCCGGTCGGCCGGGGCGTACGACGGCGCCCTGATGAGCACCGTTCATGCCCTGAAATACAATCAGAAAACCCAGTTGTCCCGGCCCCTTGGCCGATTGTTGTTTCATGCCCTGATTTGCTATCCGGAAATCGGAATGCCGGATATGGTTATTCCGGTCCCCCTGCATGCCGGCAAATTAAAAAATCGGGGGTTTAACCAGGCGGCCCTGCTTTTGGCCCAATGGCCGGATTTTTTCCGCCGGCACGGGGATTGGCTGCCGGCGCTCGTCCCTGACGGCAAAATTCTGCGGCGAACGAGAAAAACCCCCACCCAGACCGGATTAAGCCGGCAGGCGCGAAAGGAAAATATCCGGCAGGCGTTTTCACTGGCCGGAAAAAAACGGATCCAGGGGAAAAACCTGCTTTTGATTGATGACGTCTGCACCACCGGGGCGACGGTGAACGAATGCGCCCGCACCCTGAAATACGGCGGTGCGGACTGTGTAAATGTATTGACACTGGCCCGCGCGTCATGAAATGAGAAATCAGGACCTAAACCGCGCGTTTCAATTCACCCGGAAAGGAAAAAGGCCAAATGGGGATTCTGACTGCCGGCATCTATCAGTTTGACATCATGCGGGGCCAAGTGGATGCCAACGTCCGCCGCGCCCTGGCAGGCATTTCCCGGCTGAGCGATCAGGGCGCAGACCTGGCGGTGCTGCCGGAAATGTTTTCAAGCAGCTTCGATTATCCGGCGCTCTCCGAACACGTCCGAAAAACACCGGAAATTATTGAACTCCTGTCCAAAGCGGCGAGAGCCAAATCCCTCGCAATTGCCGGCTCACTGCCTGAAGCGGATGCCGGGGCCATTTACAACACCCTTTATGTAATCGGCAAAGACGGCGATATTGCCGGTAAATACAGAAAGGCGCATCTGTTTTCCATGATCGGCGAGGATAAAAACCTTGAAGCGGGCACCTCCGCTGTGGTCTGCGAAACCGGCGGCCGGCGGTTTGGGCTGATGATCTGTTATGATCTCAGGTTCCCGGAAATCTGCCGCACGCTTGCCTTAAAAGGGGCGGAAGTCGTCATCGTATCCGCCCAATGGCCGGCCGCGCGGATCGATCACTGGGACACGCTGCTTCGGGCCCGGGCCATTGAGAACCAGCTGTTTGTGGTGGCGGCAAACCGTTGCGGGCAGGAGGGGAAATTGATATACCCGGGGCATTCCCAGATAATCTCCCCCCAGGGCGAGGTAATTGCCATGAGCGCATCCCCGGAGTCCGCCACAACAGCCCGGCTTGACCTGACAGAAATTCAAAAATTCCGGAAACAATTTGATTGCCTCTCCGAGAGGGTCCCGTCGATCTATGAGCTCTAAGCTGCTTGACCTGAAAACACTCAAGGCCCGGTTAAACGCCCTGCCCCGTCAGAATTTCCGGATTGTTTTCACCAACGGGTGCTTTGATATTCTGCATGCCGGCCATATCCGGTACCTTGCGACGGCAAAAAATGCCGGGGATATCCTGATCGTGGGGCTTAACACGGATCAGTCCGTTCGATCTATCAAGGGAAATAAACGCCCGATCATCCCCCAGGACCAGCGGGCGGAAGTCCTTGCCGCGATGGCCAGTGTTGATTATGTTATATATTTTGATGAGCCGGATCCATATCAGCTGATTAAGGCAATTATCCCTGATATTCTGGTAAAAGGCGCGGACTGGTCCAAAAGCGACATTATCGGCGCGGACGTGGTGGAAAAAAACGGCGGCCGGATTCTTCAGATACCGTTTGAATTCGATGTATCCACCTCTAAGATTATTGATCGGATTGTGGCGCTTTATGGGGGGTAGAGGGTTTAGGGTTCAGGGTTTAAGTAATGCATGAATCGTACTCGTACTCGTTCTCGTACTCGTAATCGGCTTTAAATTCCTTGAGTACGATCAAGCACCTTGGATTGTAGGTTTGTATGATTGCACACCGCAGAGATGGCATCCTTTATTTTGAGTTTCATTCTCTGGCCGGATTTTCCGGGCTGCGGCACAGCATTTTTACCCGGGCGGGCGGCTGCAGCCAGAGCCCCTATGACAGCTTAAATATGGGGGGGAGCAGCAATGATGAAACAGAGAAGGTTAAACGCAACTGCGCCCTGATACAAGACTGTATCCAAAGCCCCTGGCCGATAGTTTTTGCCAGCCAGGTTCACGGTTCGGAGGTGATTGCCCTCAAACAAGCAGATGGGGGCGCCCCTCCCCTGGAACTGACCGCTGATGCCCTGATCACAGATATTGCCGGCATGCCGATAGGAATTCAGCTGGCGGACTGCCAGGCCATACTCCTGTATGACCCGGTCCGGTCGGTGGCGGCAAACATTCATGCGGGGTGGCGGGGAAGCATCCAAAATATTGCCGGGAAAACGCTCGCGCGCATGCAGTCCGAGTTCTCATGTGAGCCGGCGGATATTTGCGCGGCCGTATCCCCATCGCTTGGCCCCTGCTGCAGCGAATTTAAAAATTATCAAACCGAAATCCCGGAAACATTCTGGCCCTATCGGGACCATCGGAACCATTTTAACTTCTGGGCGATTACCCGGGATCAGCTGACAGGCGCCGGCGTTTTACCGGAAAACATCGAATTTTCAAACATATGCACCCGATGCAATGTCCACCTGTTCTATTCATACCGGAAAAATCCGGAAACCGGCCGATTCGCCGCGGTCATCGCTATTATTGACAAATAGGCGGGCAGAAATAAAAATGCTGCAGGAAACAGCCAAAATCTTATGGAATGAACCGGTTGCAGAGGCCGTATACCGCATGGGACTGACCGGCGGCGTCCAGTACGCGGCCGCAGATCCCGGCCAATTTGTAACGCTTCGCCTGCCGGGCGAATCCACCCCGCTTCTGCGGCGGCCGTTTTCCATCCACCGGGTTCATACAAGCCAGGGCCGGGTTAAACGAATTGAAATCCTATATAAGGCAGTGGGCGATTTTACCCGAAAACTCGCCCGGCAAAAAAAAGGCGATACGCTCGATCTGCTGGGCCCCCTGGGCCATGGGTACACGGTCTCTCCGCACATTCAAAGCGCCGCTTTGGTGGCCGGCGGGATCGGGGTTGCGCCCATGGTTTTTCTGGCTGAAAAACTTAAAAGCGCCGGGACGCTTTTGAAAGACTCCGTGGCCTGCCTGGGGGGGCGATCTGCGGCGGATATTTTATGCGAGGCGGATTTTCAATCCATGGGCATAGAGACGCAAATCGCCACCGAGGACGGCAGTCTCGGCGAAAAGGGCCTGGTCACAACGGTTTTGGCTGACTGGCTTAAAAACAACAAGCCGGACATGATTTATGCCTGCGGTCCCATGCCCATGCTTGATGCGGTTTCATCCATCGCCAGACAGCATGAACGGCCCTGCGAGGTCTCGATTGAAACCATCATGGCCTGCGGGGTGGGCGCATGCCTGGGCTGCGCCATAAAGGACACCGAACACGGCCAAGGATACGGGCATGTATGTATTGACGGGCCGGTGTTTCGGGCGGATAGAGTATTGGGGATTAGGTATTAGGTATTAGGTATTAGGTATTAGGTGTTGGGTGTTGGGTGTTGGGGAAAAAAAATAATGGCTGATGAACCGAAGATCACATACAATCTGACCGAAAAAACCCGGGCTTCCGGGTGAGCGGCCAAGCTGGGTCCGGAGTTGCTGGACAGAATTGTGAGCCGGCTGCCGGTTAAGACCGACCCCCGACTTTTGGTGGGCACCGAAACATCGGATGATGCCGGGGTATATCAAATCAATGCGGATACGGCGCTGATTCAAACCCTGGATTTTTTTACCCCGATTATCGATTCCCCCTATGAGTTCGGCCGGATTGCGGCGGCCAACGCATTGAGCGACGTATACGCCATGGGCGGCGAGCCGATCACGGCCATGAATATCGTCTGTTTTCCGGCTGATGATCTGCCGGAAACCGTGTTACGGGATACCCTGGCCGGCGGCCTGGATGTGGTGCATCAATCCGGCGCCACGCTGGTGGGCGGACACAGCGTGGATGATCCGGAATTCAAATACGGCCTCTCTGTTACCGGCATTGTCCATCCGGAAAAAATCTGGACCAACAGCCATGCACAAACCGGCGACCGATTAATTCTCACCAAGCCCATCGGCACCGGTATCCTGGCCACAGCGGTTAAAGGAAAACTCGCGGATGCGGAAACCATTCAACAGCTGATCGATATCACCACCGCATTAAACAAGGATGCGGCGGAAACCGCACGCGAATTCTCTCCCAGTGCCTGCACGGATATCACCGGCTTCGGCCTGGCCGGGCACCTCCTGGAAATGGCGCGGGCGTCCGGAAAGGAGATGACCCTTGCCATCAGCCGGGTGCCGTTTATCCAGACGGCCCTTTCATTTGCCCGTATGGGATTTTTTCCGGCCGGCGCCTATACCAACAAAAAATACTGCGAAAAAAGTGTCTCCATCGCCGCCGGCATTGATGCCGTTGAAACGGATATGCTGTTTGACCCGCAGACCTCCGGCGGCCTGATTCTTGCGGTGCCCGGTGAAAAAGCCCGGGCAGCGGTTGACGCCCTGAATAAAAAAAATATCGCGGCACAGATCATCGGGGAAGTCACCGGAGAAAAAGAATGCGGGCGTTTAATCATTACCCCATGATTTGCTTGAGGCAAAATTTTAAACCCATTTTTCGTTTTATATTGACGCCAAAGGTAAGCTGTGGTAGCAAATTGAATTTTAATAAAGCGGCAAAACCCGCCTTCAAAGTGGGGGCATGAAAAAAGAAACCCGGCAGATGATAAAGGAGCTGGGCTGGTACAGCGCCCTTGGTTTTTCCGTTGCGCTGTCCGTCTTTATCGGCCTGTTTATCGGTCTGTTTCTGGACAAGGTTTTCGGCACCGCGCCATGGCTCATGTTTTTGTTCCTGGGTTTCGGAATTGTGGCAGGATTCAATAATATTGCGCTTGCCATCAAAAAAGTAAACAAGATGAAATAGCCTGATGACAACACAGCAGCGCTTACTCAAATTTATACTATATGGAAACTGGATTTTACTGGGGATTGCCGGACTGGTCGGATTGGTGTTCGCCCCGTTTGATTTTACCAAAGGCATTATTGCCGGCGGGCTGCTGGTCACCATCAATTTTCATCTGCTTTACCGCACCCTTAAGAAATCGCTGACACCGCCATACCTGGCCTCTCACAGCGTGATGCTGGTCAAGTACTACATTCGGTTCATCGTGAGCGGTATCGTGATTTTTATTTTGCTTTCCGGCGGGTATGTCCATCCCCTGGGATTGTTTGTCGGTCTCTCGGTCGTTGTGGCGAGCATTTTTCTGGCCACCATCAGCGAGGTTAAGAAACTCATATTCAAGGAGGCGATCTGAAGTGGAACATCCGTTTTTACTATTCGTCAAATTATTTGAACTGTTCGGGCTTGGACACTTTGCCCACGAAAATCCCCATGTCATCTATTCCTGGGTGACGATGGCGCTTTTGATCATCCTTGGCCTTATCGGAACAAAAAGCCTCAGCCTGATTCCCAATAAAATGCAGAATGTTCTGGAGCTTGCGGTATCCGGACTTGAAGAGTTCATGGTGGATATCACCGGGGATGAGGGCCGCTGGTTTTTCCCTTTAATTGGTACGATTTTTCTCTATATTTTTATATCCAACATCATGGGCCTGATTCCGGGCTTTTTCCCGGCCACCGCCAACTTAAACACCACCCTGTCCTGCGCGCTGGTGGTTTTTATCTTCACCCATGTAATCGGGGTTAAATATCACGGTATCAAATATATCAAGCATTTCACCGGCCCCATCTGGTGGATGATCCCGATTATCATGCCCATTGAAATCATCGGCCACTTCGCCCGGGTGCTCTCCCTTTCTTTCCGGCTTTTCGGCAACTTGATGGGCCATGAACTCGTGCTGACCATCCTCTTCTTTCTGGCCGGCGCATTCTTCGCCCCGCTGCCGATTATGGTCCTGGGCATCCTTGTCGCGCTGATTCAGGCATTTATCTTCTATATGCTGAGCACCATGTATTTTACAGAGGCCATGGAACACGCACATTAATTGAATTGATTGGTAAATGATAATATTAAGGTTCGCTTTTGGAAGAAGCCGAACGGTTTATAACTCATTAATCACTTAAAGGAGGTTTTAATGGAAGCTCAAGCACTACAGTATTTCATCGCAGCAGTTACCGCCGCAGGGTTCGGCATCGCCATCGCCGCTTTTGGCTGCGGCATTGCCCAGGGTATCGGCCTTCGCTCCGCAGTTGAAGGGATTGCCCGCAACCCCGAATCTTCCGGTAAGGTAACCGTTACCATGCTGATCGGTCTGGCCATGATCGAGTCCCTGTGTATTTATGCACTGGTTATCTCACTGATTTTGATCTATGCCGCACCGATGACAGGCACAGTGACCAAACTGCTGGGCTACTAATTCCGGTTTGACAAAGATCGCATAAGTAATCAAAGCGGCCGCTGACGGGGCACCCCGGCAGCGGCCTTTTTATTTACAGAACCTTCTTCAAAAAGCGGCCGGTATAGGAGGCATCCACTTCAGCAACCGCCTCCGGCGTGCCGCAGGCAATGACCTCGCCGCCCGCCTCGCCGCCTTCAGGCCCCAGATCGATAATATAGTCCGCATATTTTATGACATCCAGGTTGTGCTCAATAACCATCACCGTATTGCCGGAGGCCACCAGCCGGTTTAATACGGCAAGGAGCTGTTTGATATCATCCATATGAAGGCCCGTGGTCGGCTCATCCAGGATATATAATGTTTTTCCGGTCTCCCGTTTGGCAAGCTCCCGGGCCAGTTTGACCCGCTGGGCCTCGCCGCCGGAGAGCGTGGTGGCCGGCTGGCCGAGATGGATATAGCCCAGCCCCACGTCCACCAGCGTCTGCAGTTTATCCCGGATGTTTCCGATGTTGCCGAAAAATTCCAGCGCCTGGTTGACCGTCATCTCAAGGACTTCCGCGATATTTTCGCCCTTGTACCGGATTTCCAGCGTCTCCCGGTTGTAGCGCCGGCCCTGGCAGACGTCACAGGTCACATACACATCCGGGAGAAAATGCATCTCAATCTTGATGATGCCGTCGCCGGCACAGGCCTCGCAGCGGCCGCCCTTGACATTAAAGCTGAATCGCCCCGGCTTGTAGCCCCGCATACGGGCATCCGGGGTTCTTGCAAACAGCTCCCGGATAAAGGTAAAAAGGCCGGTATAGGTCCCGGGATTGGACCGCGGGGTGCGGCCGATGGGGGACTGATCAATGTTGATCACCTTATCAATATGCTCCAGGCCCTCAATCGCCGTATGATTTCCCGCCGGTACCCCGGCGTGATAGAACCGCTGAGCCAGTATCCGGTAAAGGGTCTCAATTATGAGGGTTGATTTGCCGGAGCCAGAGACCCCGGTAATACAGACAAAACATCCCAGGGGAAAAGCCACATCAATATGCTTCAGGTTATTTTCAGCCGCACCGCGCAGAAAAAGCTGCGGCCCATCCGCCGGCCGCCTGGACGACGGCACCTGAATCTGCTTTTTGCCCGCCAGATATTGGCCGGTGAGCGACCGTTCGGAGTCCGGCAGCGCATCCGGCAGACCGGAAAAAACCACCTCCCCGCCTTTCCGGCCGGCGCCGGGCCCCATATCCACGACATAATCCGCAGCCCGAATGGTTTCCTCGTCATGCTCCACCACAAGCACCGTATTGCCCAGATCCCGCATCTGTTTGAGGGTGGCCAGCAGCCGGTGGTTATCCCGCTGATGCAGGCCGATACTCGGTTCATCCAGCACGTACATGACCCCGGACAGCTTGGCCCCGATCTGGGTGGCCAGCCGAATCCGCTGGGACTCGCCGCCGGAGAGCGTGGTGGCATTGCGATCCAGGGTCAGATAGGAAAGCCCGACATTCATGAGAAAACTCAGGCGATCATTGATTTCCCTTAAGATCCGCTCGGCAATCACGCCGCGCTTGCCGCTTAAATTCAGTTGATTAAAAAACGTATAGGCTTTATCCACCGAAAACGCGGCGATTTCTGAAATCGAAAGATCCTTCACTTTTACAGACCGGCTGATCGGGTTCAGCCGGGCCCCGCGGCATTCGGGGCAGGGCCGGAAGTTCATGTACTGCTTGATGTCCTCTCTGGCCTGACTGGAGTCGGTTTCCAGATACCGGCGCTCAAGGTTGGGGATCACCCCTTCAAAGGGCCGGGTAAAATTAATCCGCCGGTTTTTGCGAAACATATAAAACGGAATTTCCGTATCCCCAGACCCATAGAGCAGGACATTTTTGAAATCCTCCGGCAAGGCCTTGTAGGGGGTATAGATATCCACATTGTAAAATGCGGTCAGGGCATCCAGAAACTCCGCGAACTGCACCGAACTCCGGTTGGCCCAGGGCCGAACCGCTCCCTCCCGCAGGGAGAGTTCCGGGTCCGGGACCACAAGATTGGGATCAAGTTCCGTGGTCGCCCCCAGCCCCCCGCATTTTGGGCATGCGCCCTGGGGGGAGTTAAATGAGAAACTGGCGGGTGTCAGCTCAGGATAGCTGATGCCGCAGTGAATACAGGCGGCTTTTTCGCTGTAGCGCTGGGAATCGATGATACGGCCGGCCCTGTCCACCACATCAACCGCCACAATTCCCTCTGAAAGTGAAACCGCCAGTTCCACGGAATCCGCCAGCCGGTTTTTCATCTTCTCCTTTACCACCAGCCGATCCACCACCACGTCAATGGTATGCTTTTTGGTTTTGGCAAGCTTTGACACCGAATCGATTTCTTTGATCTCCCCATTCACCTTAACCCGGGCAAAGCCGTCCTTTTTGAGCCTGGCAAAAAGCCGTTCATGGCTGCCTTTCTGTTCAGCCACCAAAGGCGCCAGAATCATGATCCGGCTGTCTTCGGGCAGCTGCATTACCTGGTCAATGATCTGATCCAGCGTCTGAAAGGTAATGGGCCGGCCGCACTGATAGCAGTGGGGGATGCCTGCCCGGGCAAACAAAAGCCTCAGATAATCGTAAATTTCAGTGACTGTCCCCACCGTGGAGCGGGGGTTATGGCTGGCGGTTTTCTGTTCTATGGCAATCGCCGGGGACAAGCCGTCAATCAGGTCCACATCCGGCTTTTCCATACGTTCCAGAAACTGGCGGGCATAGGTGGATAAGGACTCGACATACCGGCGCTGGCCTTCGGCATACAGGGTGTCAAACGCCAGGGTCGATTTGCCGGAGCCCGAGAGTCCGGTGATTACCACAAAGCGGTTGCGCGGCAGTTCCAGATCAATATTTTTAAGATTGTGCTGGCGGGCGCCCTTTATAACGATGCGGTCCGAGCCCATTGATCCGTTCCGGGGGTTATCAGGCATGGAGAAATATTATCTTGTCAAACAAATTGATGTTTACCCTGAAGCGCGTTTGGCGGCCTGACCGTGGATGGCCTGCTCGGCCGCCATTCGGATGGCGGCTTTCATACTGCCGGGATCGGCCGTGCCTTTGCCGGCAATATCATAGGCGGTCCCATGGTCCACCGAGGTCCGAATAATGGGAAGCCCCAGGGTCGTGTTTACACCGTCTGAAAAATGAATCATTTTAAACGGAATGAGTCCCTGATCATGATACATGCACACCACCGCATCATAGGGGCCGTCAACCGCATGATAAAACAAAGTATCCGGCGGAAACGGCCCTTCTGCGCGTATCCCCAGGTCAACTGCGCGGGATATGGCCGGGGTGATGCAGCCGGACTCCTCATCGCCGAACATATCGCCCTCCCCGGCATGCGGATTCAAGCCGGCGACCGCAATCCGTGGATTTTCAATGCCGAACCTGTCTTTCAGGGAAGTATCGGTGATTCGGATGGTCTCAAACACCCTTTCGAGGCTCAAATCCCGGGGAACCCGCCGAAGCGGAATATGGATGGTCACCAGAACGACCCGCAGGCGGGTGCCGGCCATCATCATGGCGTACTTGGCAGTGCCGGTGCGGTGGGCCAGCAGTTCGGTATGGCCGTGAAACCGGCTTTTGGCCATTTTCATGGCGGTTTTATTTATCGGGCCGGTGGCCAGAGCTGAAATTTTGCCGGATAAGGCCTGGTCAATGCCGGTGGTAATGTAGTCGATCATGGCCTGGCCGGTGGCCGGGGTGGGCCGGCCCCATGTTATGTCATCCGCGCGCAGAGCGGAAAAATTTAATACATTGATGCGCCCCGGCTCATAAATACCGGCATTCGGAGACTCAACAGCCACAATGTCTGAGCCTGATTTCAGAATATCTTTCGCCGCGCTTAGAACCCCCGTATCCCCGATAACCAACGGCCGGCAGCACCCATATATTTCTGAATCCGTGAGCGCCTGGCAGATAAGCTCCGGACCGATACCCACCGGATCGCCCATGGTAATACCGATAATCGGGGCAGCCATATGGTCCGCCATGAAAAAACACCTCGCTTAAAAAGAAACAAAAAAATAATTTTATATTTTTATCAGACAATTAACGATTATGCAACAAATCAAAGGAAAGAAAAAAGGTTGTGGTTCCGGGAGGATCAATTGAAGGTCAAAATCGCATCGGATTTTGAATATTGCAGGTTTCAGGTGTCAGGTGTCAGAAAAGGGGGTTTTAACAAAGCCTTTCTTTCCCCTAAACCCTGGGGACACTGACCCCTTTGCCCTGAACACCGAAACCTGGGCACTGAAACCTGAAACCTCGCAACTATCCGGCCTGCCGCTTGGTTGCCTGGTGATCTGTGGTTTTCAGATACCGGGACTCCCAGATCGGCCGGGTAATACTGTAAAGCCGCTTTCCGCAATCAGACAGGCCTTTGATATAATCCTCGTCATTCATCGCCACCTCTGCCTCGTGATCAATGGGCCGGGGCTTGGCTTCTTCCAGAATTTTTTGAAACGTTTCATGGTGATCCCGCGTTGGACAGGGGCACAACCAGTTATCCAGATCGGGATGCTTGCGCTCATATGCATAGTTGTCCTGGAACTCCCGGATCTTTCTGAATAAGGGCGTATCTAAAACACTGTTAATATCGCCGCCCTTATCATAGATGTCATAGATATTGCCCGCCGCATAGGGGATGAAAACACAGGGCGTAATGTCGCCGTTCCAGATGATATGGAAATAGCCGTTCGGCCGGCCCGCACTGATGCAGCCGCTGGAAGCGGTGGCGCTGTTCCAGAAATCCGCGTAAAAGACTTTTTTGCGGTTTATCAAGTCCCAGGTTCGCTTCCACATTTCCGCCCGCTCTTCCGGCGGTACCATGAGATCCAGATCGGTTGAGCGGCCAATGGGCATATACTGAAACAGCCAGCCGTAAAATGCCCCCTGCTCGTAGAAATAAAAATCCACGAATTCATCCCGGGTGATCAGATCCCAGTTGTGTTTTGTCCCGGTCACGGAAATCCCGAACGGAACGCCGTACTTCCGGAGCAGCTCGAAGGTATTCATGACTTTTTTAAAGACGCCCTTACCCCGGCGCTCATCCGTTTCTTTTTCATAGCCCTCAACGGAAATAGCCAGGGTGACATTGCCGCGCTCCTCCAGCCGGGCGGCGGTTTCATCATCAATGAGGGTGCCGTTGGTATATACCAGGAAAAACTCATCCAGATGGCGTTCCACCAGATCCAGGAGATTTTTGCCCTGGCTCTTGTAGATAAACGGCTCACCCCCGGAAATGGCCGTGAAATGGGACCCCCAGAGGTTTCGCTTCTCAGTCAGTATGCGATCCAGGGTATCAAAATCCAGATAATCCTTTTTGGTGGCGTCACTGCCCGCATAACAGCCTTTGCAGCGCAGGTTGCAGTTATTCGTGGGGCTGATCAGCAGAAGATACGGATGCCGCTCATCCGTAGATAAGCTCGTATCCATCACTTCGGCCGAGAAAATCGAGTTGACGATAAACGATTCAACCACCCGGCCAAAGACCTTATTGGAAATCCACCCGTTTTGCTCGGCCCGTTCCAGGGAATGGGCCAGCCCTAAAAGAATCCGCATCTTGTCCCGCCATGCCTCCGGCGGAAAATCATCCGGCGGCTCAGCATACATGGCGTCGTTTAAAATGCGTTTTAAATATCGAATGACATACTGGCGAACAAAGGATCGATTGGCAAGAAATCGGGGAACAGTTTTGAGCACCGGAGTCGCGATCGAGGGTTTTGAAAATAACATAATATCCTCCTTTCGGCAAACACCGTCAAAACTCAATAAACGCTAAAAAAAATCATCAGCCCGATTTTAGAATTTATTGTGTTTCTAACCTATTAAATTAATCAGCATTCGGGGGGTATGCAACCGGTTAAAAAAGGCCTTATTGCCCTGATTTTGAATATCATTTTGTAGATATAATTAAAATTCAATCGCTTATCTTGGCCCGACCCCATATTCCGACCCCATATTTTTTCTTGCCTTTCTTGCGCTGCGGTGTTGACAATGCACCCCAATTGCGCTACATTTTATTAAAAAAACATAAAGGTGAAAACTGATGAGCAAGACAGAAACCGTGCGCGCAAGAATAGAGCCGGAAATAAAGGAACAGGCGGAAAAGGTATTTCGCAGGCTAGGGCTGACCACAACCCAGGCGATCACCATGTTCTATAAACAGGTGGAGTTAAGAAACGGCCTGCCCTTCGACGTTGCCATCCCCAATGCAACCACGATTGCTACCTTTGAAAATACCGATGCCGGCCGTGACCTGGTCGTTTGCAAGGACACCGATGATATGTTGAAGAAACTGGGGATGTAATGCTAACGCCGGTCTATACCCGCCAGTTTGAAAAAGACATCAAACGAATGAAAAAGCGCGGTAAAAATCTTGAAAAAATCAAAATCATCATCCAAACGCTTGTCGCGGAAAAGAATCCCGATTCGATTCATCAGGATCACAAACTCATTGGAAACTGGCGAGACCGGCGCGAGTGCCATATCGAATCCGACTGGCTCCTGATTTATAAAAAAGAAAAAGAACAAATCATTTTTGAACGGACCGGCACACATTCGGATCTTTTTTAGCAAGGGAGGAGAACCGAAATTCGCCAATGCCCCCTGCCGTGGATGCTTCCGAATCAAGAAAGACGAGCAAAGGCCGAAAAAATGGCTGCGGCCTCCTGGGTCGGGGCCACGGTCTGTGCAAGCCGGTCCGGGCTTTGACCCTCCTTCACAAGTTCCTGGGCCTGTTTTTGGATGCAGGCGCGCATGATATCAGCGGAAAATTCCGGATGATTGAGAATGCCAGGGAATAAATATCAGGAAATTACAAAGGCCCGGAAAACCCTGGAACTTCCGGAAAAAGCCAATCTGGAAACAATCAAAACCAACTACCGGCGGCTTCTGTCCAAATGGCATCCGGACAAATGCAGCGAAGATCCGGAAACCTGCAAAGAAATGACGCACAAGATTATTTCCGCTTATGAAACCCTTATGGACTACTGCAACAACTACCAGTACTCTTTTTCCGAAGAAACGGTCAAGCGGCACCGTGCATGGAACTCTCGTTTTGCCGGTAGATATGGAATTTTTTCCACATCGATCAATTCTCCATAAGAATGACTGTCACTTGATGCACCATCGTTTTTGAGATCCATTTGCTTTAAATACACATACAAATTCACCTCTTCGTAATCCTGGTCTTCTGCATTTAATGTAAAATCTGCATAACCCGGGCTGCCGGCCTTCATATTTTCCGTCTTAAACGAAATCTCTGAGAGGGCGATATCATTGACGCCCGGAATTATCGGTGTTTTTAGCAAATCAGATGGCTGTTTTACAAATAAGGACGTACCGAAATATCCCGTATTGTTTCCATATGTATCTTCGTTATCATGACCCTTCAATTCCTCAATGGTATCTTCCGGATCCGCTTCTACCCATATTCGGCAAAACCTTCCACCCAGATTGCCGGTATAAAACTCAACCTGGGCATACATCCAATTGTTTAAATCGTCATCATTACCAAAAGCCGGAATGGCCGACAGTTCAGTCGTTTCGATTAATTGTTTTTCTGTGCTCCAGTCTCTGCCATTGCCGCTTGTTTGATATTGAAAGGAAACTTCAATATCCTCATTGGCACCGGCTTCAACAAAACTATAATTATAAATCCTCGCCTCGAGGCAAATCGTGTCCCCTTCGGCGACCACCGGCCGGATTCTTTCCCCATTGCTGTTAAGAAAGAACAATCCTTTCATTTTTTGCTTACGTAATTGCTGCGATTATACTCACTGTCAAAATCATAAACATTGAGCCAGACATGCCAATAGCTGTCTTGGTATCTGTTCGCCAAAGTAATAACTTCCGCCCATCCGTCAAAATCAACATCACTCACCTCAATGCGCGTATCGGCTCTGTCGTGATGCGTCTTGTAATCGTCTGTGTAACTGGCCTCATTATAATAATCTTTGCCAAACCACAGCGTGTAATTGGGTCGGGTTCGCGGAGATGGCATATCATCTGTGATTTCATAAATGATCAGGTCCATGTAGCTTGTTTTTGCAGCAACTTCAGCCTGACCGTCACCATCAAAATCCGCCATGGCAATATCCGCGCTGGTGTATGTTCCATCCAGGGTGATGTGTGAAGGAATTTTTACATAACTGGCAAAGCCGTATCTGCCGTTTTCATCCGTATCCAACAATGTGATGGCGGCAAAGGTCTTGCTGTTTATATCAACAATACCAATAACGCCGATTTCATCCGTACCATCGCCATCCACGTCTCCCGCTGAAACCCCAATCTCTTTTGTATTCGCGAGATCCATATCAATTGGCAGCCCCCAATCATCGTCATAATCAACAAGCGCATTGGCATTCTCATCATAGCGATAGACGTATAGATAGGGCTGATCGCTCCGAATGGCGACTGTAAACAGAAGCTCTTCATCTGCGTTCCCGTGAACATAGCGGCCGGTTGTCATGTCAAGTTGGCGCCAAAGCGGCTGATTCCTGTCGTCATGTTGAAAGGCTTGCTCGTGCGGATCGGGCGTGGGGACGGCTGTTTTTTCGATGCGGGGTTCAAGCAGTGATGTGTCTTCTGAAATGTTTACATCATAGGCGCTGATAACAAGCGAGCCCCCCCTCATTGATATGGACTGTGAAGAACTGATCCCGCTCGGAGTTAAGCAATCGGCCCGTAGTTGCAGATTTTAAAACCGGTTCCGTATTCCGAAACGCCAACCTCGGCGACATATTTTGATAAATGCCGGCGGCTGCGTATTCACTACCCAATCCACCAAATAAAGCCACCTCATCATCAGGCAGAATACTGAATACGCCGGACTGGTTAACGCCAAACGGGTCTTGTTCCGGTGTAAATAACTCCTCGTTCGCCCATAGAGATGGTGAAAGAAAAAAAACAAAAATGGCACTGATTGTGAAAACCCATTGTTTCATAGGTACTCCTTTGGAAAGATTTAATAAGCCGAATGTCGATAATTCTTTGTAGGCATAGGGGTAGGGGTCGGACCAAGTAAACATAATGAAATCTTGATTGTTAATAGAAAAATCCTATGATAGACAATAACGCTTGGCATTAAAAAAATTCATAATTTCAAGCACATGCCCTTCGGCATTCTTCCCGATGTCGCATTATATGAGGAATAGGAACTTGAGGAAGGAAATCAAGGTAGAACGGCCAGTTGCCCAACCGTCCCCTCCTTCCTTTCCACCAGAATTTCGGAAACCAACGGAATATCATAGAACGTCAGCACCCGTTTAGCTTCATATTCGGACAAGGACCGGCGCCCCTGTCTG
The DNA here is from genome assembly GCA_034520365.1 of Desulfobacterales bacterium. Lineage (NCBI taxonomy): Bacteria > Pseudomonadati > Thermodesulfobacteriota > Desulfobacteria > Desulfobacterales > Desulfobacterales bacterium. Next base: position 15,323 of record JAXHNP010000002.1, on the reverse strand, counting down.
ACGGCATCGTCAATCAACTGCCGGGCCGCTTCTTTATCCATCCGAGCTACCTCCAGCCCCCCATCAAGGTTTTCCCTCCAGAGCCGGGCACACTTCCTGCCTCGGAAGGTGCCGGGTGCAAGCCCACTGAAATTCTTTACCGCAATGCCGCGCCCCCGACAACCAAAGACCCTCGTTATTGTCAGTCTTGATGAGTCCCGAAAATGCTCAGGAACGAAAAAACGAACCCCGGCTGCAGGGCTTCCTTCCCGCCAAACATCAGGCGATAGTAGACGTTTTTAACGCGCCTGCCCATAAAAACAACATGTTGAAGCGGCCGCACAACATATTGCGCATCAGCTCGAAAGACAATTCCCCAAAAAAATCAACTATCTGATTTTAAGTTATTTTTACACATGGCACACAGCTTGCAAACAAGTATCCAGACTTTCCATTGGATAATTTCAAATATAAAAAAGGAGGCCACATGGCAAACACCAAGTACGATGTTATTGTTATCGGTTCCGGAGTTGGCGGTATGGGGGCAGCAGCGCTTTTGGCCAAGGAGCACAATCAGAAAGTTCTGGTTCTGGAAAAAGCACCCTTTATCGGCGGGCGCACGCTTTCTTTCGTCGGCAAGGGGGATAAAGTGACGGTGGACGGACAGGAGCTGGATGCCCAGGGCTTGCGATCCGCCCTGGAAATGAACAGCACCTGGGTTTATACCGCCCCGGGGACGCCAACCCTTGAAGAAATTTTTGAAAAAGGCCTCTTTGACGGCTACACCAATGACTGCGGGCACGGCTTATTCTGGGGGAACAAATCCCGAATCCGCTGCCTCCTGGATTTCCTGTCCGTCCCTGTCGATATGCCGGTCAATACAGGGTTCGCCTATGTGGATTACATGAAACGCAAAGCCTATCAGGTGGAAAAAAAACAAAAATATCCCTGGATGTCTGACGAAGGCTTTAAAGCCACCATGCAGCAGCTGCGGGACATGGCAACAACGGATCTGGGCGCGCTGCCGAAATTGATGGACTATCCCCTGCAAAAATGGCTTGAGGACCGCAACATGCACCAGGAAGCCTATGACTGGATCAAAAACCTGATCGGCTCCCAGACCGCCAACAACGTTCCCTCCATTACACCCGCCGGTGATTTTCTGGGATATCAGGCCATTGCCGGCGACATCAAAATGAATCTGGTGGACGGCTCCGTGGCCACCATCTCCCAGCCCGGCATCACCGCTATCCCGCTGGCTTTTGAAGAATGCCTGAATGCGAAAGGCGGGGAGGTCTGGCGCAATACGCCGGTGGTCCAGACAATTATTGAAAACGAAATTGTCCGGGGCGTGGTTGTGCGAAAAGGCGACGGGTTTGAGACCATCAAGGCGGACAAAGTGATCTGCAATGTACCGCCCATGGCCATACACAGCGTCATTCACCCGCGCCACTTTGATCAGAAATGGATCAACAGCGTGCACAAACGTTTCTGGAACCCGGGTCTGCTCTCGGCTATGATCGGCTTGAAGCGGGATATATGGGCGGAAAAGGGCATCGATGAGCGAAGCTTCACTTTCATGCCGGCCTGCATCAGCGAATACGAAGGATTTGAAGGCGGTGCAATGGATGTCGTCATGTGGAACATGGCCTCCTGCGCAAAAGACAGCATTTCCCGGCCAAGCCTGAGCGATACCCCGGGCCGGGCCCCGGAAGGCAAAAGAGACTTCTGCTTCTCCCTGCCGCAGTTGGGCCACGAAATGCGCAACCCCGCCAACGTGAAAAGACTGACCGAGTTCTGCGAAAACTTCTTTAAAAAATTCTGGCCTTCCTGGCAGGAGGATGTCGAGTTCTGGATGTGGACGCCTTGCGACCGGGCTTACGGAGACTGGCGCCCGGTTGGAAAAGATCGGCCGCCCTTGAAATCCCCGTGGGTGGAAAACCTCTACTTTGTCGGCGACCAGTATGGCGAACGCATGTGGGGCGGCGGTGTTGACGGTGCCGGCCTCTGCGCCGTCATGACGGTTGATGAAATGATGGGCACTTATCATGAAGAGGAAATTTTCCCCCATTATCACCGTGGCCTGCCCCGGAAAAGAACCTGGTAGCGGGTTTTCCGGACTGATCCAAACGGCCCTGTCCAAACGAATGCAGGAAACCTTCGGCAATGGCAGGGCCGACGATAACAAGTTTAACTGGTGCCGGAACGAAAATCCGGAAATTTCAAACGACCCCGAGATCAGGAAAGATACGGACCCAGGAAACGGGTTCCGTTTCGGCGCCGAACCCAGAGACGAGGAGCAAACAGCATGGGATTAATTTCAGCGGAGCAATACAGGGAAAGTTTAAATGATGGACGGGTGGTTTACTATAAAGGTGAGAAAATCAAAAACGTGGCCACCCATCCGGACCTGAAAGTCTGCGTCGACCTCATGGCGCTTGATTATGAATTGGCTGAAGATCCGCAATACAAAGATCTTGCCATAGTCGAGGACCCGGTTCTCAAGGAGCCGGTGAGCCGATATTACTACAAACCGCAGAATGCCGACGATCTATTGAAAGCGCATGAACTGATCGTCAAGGCGACCGAACTGGGGGACGGCTATATCCCCCTGGCTCATGATATCGGAGCTGATGCCTTGAATGCCATCAGCATTGCCGCCCACATGAGCGGCAACCAGGACTATATCGACCGGATCAACAACTATCGGGACAAGCTTAAAAAGGAAGACACCGCGACATGCGCGGCGGTGACCGATGTCAAGGGCAATCGCATGCTCAGGCCATCGGATCCCGGGCAGAAACATCCGGATTATAACGTGCGCGTCGTGGAGAAAAACGATGACGGCATCGTGGTGAGGGGCGCCAAAATCCACATTACCGGCGCCGCCTACTGCAACGAAATTTTTGTGATCCCCTGTCATGCCATGACAGAGGCGGACAAGGATTATGCCCTGGCTTTTGCCATCCCGGTCAACGCCAAAGGGATCCGCCAGGTCTGCCGCCCGTTCAAATCGCATCACAGCTCACTGGAGTTCCCGAATACGCGTCCGGTAAGGGTGCATACCGATTCCCTGATCATCTTTGATGATGTTTTCGTGCCCTGGGAAAGGGTCTTTCTGTGCGGGGAATGGAAACTGACCGGCCCGATGGTTTACAGCTTCGCCCTGCTTCACCGAAGAACCGGGTGCTCCTACCGGATACCCCTCTCGGAGCAGCTGGTGGGGGCCGCTGCCGCCATTGCCGAGTACAATGGCGTTACCAAGGCGCCCCATGTCAGAGAAAAGCTCACCGACCTGGTAATTTACCTGGAAACCTTAAAGTCTCTTGCCAAAACAGCCTGTTATGACTTTGAAATGCGGGGCGACATTGCCGTGCCCAATACCATTTCAACCAACATGGCCAAATACCATTTCGCACACAACTACCATGAAGTGGTCAAGGCGATCCAGGACCTGGCCGGCGGCCTGCTGGTTACCGCACCGACCTATCAGGATTACACGCATCCGGACCTGCACGACGATATCGAGAAATACCTGAGCGCCAACAAGGATGTCTCCACGGAAAACCGCCTGCGGATGTTCGACCTGATCCGCCGGATCACCACCGCGGAGCTGGAAGTGATCTGTCTGCATGGCGAGGGCTCCCCCATGGCTGAGCGAATGACCATTTTCATGGAGGGCCAGAAGGTGCTTAAGGACTGCCGGAAAATTGTCGAAGAAATGGCTCAGGTAAAATAATTCGGACCACATTAACAGGGAGTTTGACATGGATTGTTCATTTTTATCGCAAAAAGGAAAAGTTGTTCTGGTCACCGGCGGCAGCAGGGGCATCGGCAAGGCCGCTGCGCTGACTTTCGCTGATGCGGGGGCGGATATCGTCATATGCAGCCGCAAGGCCGAGACGCTGGCCGAAGTCGCCAAGGAAATTGAGGCCAAGGGGGCCAAGTGCCTCTATGTACCGGCGCACCTGAAAAAGCTGGAAGACCTGGAAAACCTGGTGGAAACCGTAATTTCCGAGTGCGGGCGTATTGACGTACTGATCAACAACGCGGCGACAAACCCCGGCATGGGAGATATTGTCGATACCGAAGATGACATGTTTGATCACATTGTGGACACCAACCTCAAGGGTTATTTCCGGCTCAGCAAGCGGGTGGGAAAACTGATGCAAAAACAGCAGTCCGGACATATCGTCAACATCTCCTCGGCCGGCGGCGTCAGCCCGGCTGAAGGACTGGGACCCTATTGTGTCAGCAAGGCCGGCATCAACATGCTGACCAAACAGATGGCCATGGAACTTGGACCCTACAACGTGCGGGTCAATGCCATAGCGCCCCGCATCGTCAAGACGGGATTCAGCAAGGCCCTGTGGAGCAATGACAAATTGATGGAGGCCGAGTACAAGAATACGCCGCTCAAGTGCGTGGCCACCCCGGAAGAGATCGCCCAGTCAGCGCTATACCTTACTTCCTCTGCAGCCAACTATATGACCGGCCATGTATTGGTTTTAAACGGCGGAGCCTTTTTTTAAGAACAGAAAAAACATCACAGCCCGGCAGGCGCCAGCCCGCAAAAACAACGCCGCAGCGGGAAAAACGCCTTTTACCGGACCACTTAAAGTCGGAAAAAAATAAGGAGGGGAGCGTGGAGCATCTCCTGAGCAAACGCCAAATCGAACTCAAAGAAAAAACCGCTGCTTTTGTCCAAAAGGAAATCCCCCCCCAGGTAGCCGCGGAAGTTGACCAACAGGATCTTTTTCCGCATGAGCTGATGCGGAAACTGGGCGAGGAAGGGTTCTGGAAAATCAATATCCCGGAAAAATACGGCGGGACTGACGGAAGCGTTATCGACCTGATGGTTTTTTTTGAGGAGATCTCAAAAGCTCTGCCGGTGCTGGCCTGGACGGCGGGCGATGTTCTCCTCTACGGAAACAATATTTTAAAAGTCAATGGAAACCGGGAACAGCAGGATACCTATTTGCCCCGGCTGGCCAACGGGGAGATGAAATTCTGCTTCGCCCTGACAGAACCGGATGCCGGCTCCGATGCCGCAAATATCCAGACATCCGCTGAAAAAATCGATGGCCGGTATTGCATCAACGGCAGCAAGGTTTTTATTTCCGGCGCCAGCGTCTCTGATATCGCGGTAACCAACACCCGCACCGATGCTGACCGGTATGGCGGAATCACATCCTTTTTGGTGGATACCAAAACTCCGGGCTACCAGGCAACCCCGATTAAAAAAATCGGCTACAAGGGTTCGGATACCTGTGAAGTGTTTTACAAGAACGTCAAGGTTGATCCCGGCAATATCCTGGGGGGCGAAGAATGCCTGAACAGGGGATGGGAACAGGTAATGCGCCTGCTGAACAATGAACGTCTGGTTCTGTCTGCCTGCGCCATAGGCATTTCAGAGACTATCCTAAAAGAGGTGATCCAGACGGTCCGGTGGCGGAGCCGGAACTCCCGTACCCCTGGGAAATATCAGGATGTGGAGCATGAAACCGTTGAGATGGCAACCCGGCTGGAAGCCGCCAGAAGCCTGGCATACCGTGCCGGATGGCTCGAATCCCAGGGCATCGACTGTGTGAAGGAAACATCCATGACCAAATACTACTGTGCCGAGGCAGGCAAAAAAATTGCCTGGACCGGCATGCGGATCCTTGGGGAAAAGGGGCAGGCCCCGGACAATGTAACCCAGCGATTATTCAGAGATATTCCCGTGCTGGCCATAGGCGGCGGCACGAGCCAGATTCAAAAAAACATCATCACCAAGCTACTGGGGCTTTAACGGGAGGCAACCCGGGTCCCTGCGCATACACGCAGGCAAGGTATCGTAAAAAAAGGGGGGATACAATGATTGGTATCACCGGCTATGGCGTCTATATTCCGTTTTACAAACTAGACAGAGCAGCAATCGGTTCTTTCTGGGGGGGGGGCAGGCCGCCCGGAGAGAAAGCAGTGGCCAATTTTGACGAGGATTCGGTTACCATGGCGGTGGAAGCCTGCCGGAACTGTCTGGCAGACATGCCCCCAAAAAAAACGGGCGCGCTTTACCTGTCCTCCACTTCCCTGCCGTATGCCGAAAAGCAGAATGCCGTTTTTGTGGCCACAGCCCTGGATTTGGAAAAACAAACCTTTACCAGCGACATCACCGGTTCCCTCAGGGCCGGAACAAACGGGCTGTTACAGGCCATGGCGCAATGCCATGGCAAAGACGATCCGGCGCTGGTGGTGGCATCCGACACCCGGCTGGCCAAGCCCTTCGGGAACAAGGAAATGAGTTTGGGCGACGGGGCGGCCGCCCTGGCTGTCGGCAGCCAGGATGTGATTGCCGCCATAGAGCAGACCCATAGCAGCTACGAGGACATTTATGACACCTACCGCGTCTCCGGCAGCCCCTACCTGCAGGATTGGGACGAACGATTTGCCCGGGATTCGGGATACATCCGAACCATGACCACCGGCATCAGGGAAGCCCTGGAAAAATGGCATATGCAGCCGGCCGAGTTTCAAAAACTCGTTATTTCGGCCGCCAACCCCGGCTACCTGAAAAAACCCCTGAAGACATTAGGCTTTGATTTCAAGCAGCAACAGGCGCAGGATCCGCTTTTCGGCGCCGTCGGATTTACAGGCGCCGCCCATCCCTTTCTGCTCCTCTGCGCCGCCCTGGAAAATGCCGCACCGGGTGAGCGGATTCTTTTCGCCGCGTACGGAGACGGCTGTGATGTCTTTTCATTAAAAACCACCGATGCGATTGCGGGTTTCCAAAAGAGCCAGAAAATGCAAACGCTGCTCCAGGACCGGCAGGCAGTAACTTATCAAAAATACCTGCGCTGGAAAAACCTGGTCGAAATGGAGCCTGCCAAGCGGCCAAAACAGGAAGCCGCATCAAGCGTGGCGCTCTACCGGGACCAGAAGTGCGGCATGGCCTTTAACGGGTCCAAATGCCGAAACTGCGGCACGATTCAATATCCGGTGCAGCGAATCTGCATGAACTGCAGGACCAAAGATGATTTTGAGTATTATTCCTTCGCCGATCAGAAAGGCCAAATTACCACTTTCTCCCATGACTTCCTGGCTGTTACGCCCGACCCGCCGGCAACCCTGGCTGCCGTGGATTTTGAAGCCGGTGGCAGGGTGATGCTCGATATTACGGACAGGGAGCCGGATGCGGTTCATATCGGGATGCCAGTGGTGCCGACATTCAGAAAATTCCGGCTCACCGAGGGCATCCAGGTCTACTGGTGGAAAGCCAAACCCTTAAAAAAATAAAGACCATCTACAGAAGGGGGACATGATGGGCAGCATCAAGGATAAAGTCGCCATTATAGGCATGGGCTGTACAAAATTTGGTGAGAACTGGGACATGAGCTTTGATGATATGGTTATTGAAGCGGTCTATGAAGCTTTTGCCGATTCGGGCATGGCAGAGAAAGATATGGAGGCCGTATGGATCGGCTCTTACTGGTCCAATCTGCCCGCCCCCAGTCAGCCCCTGGCCACCACGCTGAAACTCGATTACAAGCCGATTACCCGGGTGGAAAACATGTGCGCCACCGCCTCGGATGCGCTGCGCAACGCTGTATACGCCGTTGCCTCAGGGGCTTATGACGTAGCCCTGGCAATCGGTGCCGAAAAACTCAAGGACTCCGGGGTAAGCGGGCTGCCCACCGATGACCTGGCCATGGGCCTCGTGTCAACCGCACCCAATACGTTCAGGAGCCGAAATTTTACGGCTCCCGGGCATTTTGCCATGATGGCGGTCAAATACTTCGAAAAATACGGTCTTTCTCCTGAAGAGGGACGCAAGATGCTGGCCCGGATTATGGTAAAAAACCATAAAAACGGCCTGTTGGCCCCGAACGCCCATTTCAAAATGGAAATCACAGAGGAGCAGGTCCTCAAAGCTCCCATGGTGGCATGGCCCCTGGGGCTTCTGGACTGCTGCGGGGTCAGCGACGGAGCAGCCGCGGCCATTGTGGTGCCCGCCGAGAAAGCCAAAGAATACCGGAAAGATCCTGTTTATTTAAAAGCCATGCAGATCGCCGTGGGGCCGTCTGAGGGGTACATGAATCCGGAGCACGACTGGACCATGGTCAAAGAGACCTATCGCGCCGGCCAGGCGGCTTATACCGAGGCCGGCATAACAAAGCCCCGCGAGGAAATCAGCCTCGCAGAAGTCCACGACTGCTTTTCCATAACCGAGGCGGTAATTTATGAGGATCTGCAATTTTCCCCCCGCGGACAGGCAAAAAAAGACATCGAGAGCGGCACCTTTGAACTCGACGGGAAACTGCCGGTGAATACGGACGGCGGCCTCAAGTGTTTCGGCCATCCCATCGGGGCCTCCGGTCTCCGGATGATGTATGAAGTATACAAACAGCTTCAGGGAAAAGCCGATAAACGGCAGGTAGAGGCCCCCAAACTGGGTTTGACCCACAACCTGGGCGGAACCCCGGGGGGATGCACCATCAGTGTCAATATAGCCGGGATCTGAATCATCCATTAATCATACGCCCTTAAAAACAAAGATAAAAAGATAGAAAGATAAAATGATGACGCCTATAAGCCAAAGCCAAATTGACACGTACACAAAGAACGGGTGGTGGGGTAAAGAAAGCATCATGGACATTCTGCTTCAAAACGCTGCCAATACACCGGAGCACACCGCCCTGGTCGATCCCTACAATAAAGAGCAGATAATCGGACTGGGAGCGCAGCCAAGGCAATTGACCCACAGGGAGCTGGCGCAGAATGTGGACAGCCTGGCCCTGAACCTCAAGGATCTGGGTATCGGCCATGATGATGTCATCCTCATCCAGCTGCCCAATGTTGTCGAGTCCCTTCTGACCCTTTTTGCCGCAGGCCGGATCGGCGCCATAGCCAGCCCGCTGCCCATGCAGGCCCGTGCCCATGAACTCAATCACGCACTGGAAATGACCAATGCCAGGGCAATAGTTACGCTTGCATCTTTCCACGATTATGATCACATGGACATGATGCGCCGGGTCCGGGAAAAAAATCCCAGCCTGGAGCACATCATTATCGTCGGGCTCGAGGCGCCGGAAGAGGCTTTGCACTTTGAGCGCCTGATTGAGCGGAGAGCCGACGCCGCATCCCGGCAGGATGAACTGAAGGATGGGCAAAGCGGGCCCAACGAGGTTTTTACTCTGTGCTGGACCTCAGGGACCGAGGCGGAACCCAAAGGCGTGCCCCGAACCCATAACCAATGGATTTCCATAGCCCGCGTCGTGGTCGAAGGAACGCAGCTGTTCAACGGCGCTGCAATCCATGGGACATTTCCGGTTATCAATATGGCGGGGATCGGGGGATTGCTCATCCCCTGGGTTCTGACCGGCGGCAAATTCGTTCTCCATCATCCTTTTGACATGGAGAGCTTCTTCCCGCAACTGATTAAAGAAGAGATCTACTATACGCTCATGCCCCCGGCCCTTTTGGACACGCTGGCCAAGTCCCAGCGGGTAAACGCCTTAAAACAGTCCAAGGTAGAGGTGGTGGCCTCCGGCTCTGCCCCGCTGGCACCCTGGATGGTCAAATTCTTCCAGGAGGAATGCAGCATCGGAATCGTTAATTTCTTTGCCTCAAATGAAGGCGTCGCGCTTTTCAGTATCCCCAAACTCTTCCCCAAGCCCGAGGACCGGGCGACCTACTTCCCCCGTTTCGGCGGCGAAGGCGTCCACTTTGACCTTCCGCACCAGGTCATTGGCGGGATGAAAAGCCGGCTGACAAAGCCTGGAACCGGAGAGGTAATAACTGAAACCGGAGAGATCGGTGAATTGGGCTTTTCCGGACCGACCATGTTTTCAGGATATTGGAAACGGCCGGAACTCACCGCAAAATCTTTTGATGCGGACGGGTTTTACCGAACCGGCGATCTCTTCTCCATTGAAGGCGATCGCAAAGAAAAACTGCTGTTTCAAGGAAGACTGAAAGATCTCATTATCCGGGGCGGCTACAACATCAGTCCCGAAGAGGTGGAAATATTTATTTCCAAACACCCGGCGGTCAGAGAAGTAGCGGTTGCCGGGTTTCCGGATGAGCGCCTGGGGCAGCGGGTAGGCGTGGCAATAGTTCCCTTCGAAGGACAGGAAATAACCATGGAAACATTGAAGCAATACCTGGAAGAAAACGGCCTGGCAAAATACAAATGGCCGGAAAAGCTTAAAATTGTCGAAAATCTGCCCCGCAATCCATTGCAGAAAGTCCTGAAACGAGAAGTTAAAAAACTGTTTACCGATTAAGGGAGATATAGCTATGGATTTCGGCTTTTCCTCCGAAGACGCCATGATAAAAAAAGCGATTCATGAGTGGGTGAATAAGGAATGCGCAAAAGATACCGTCCGGGACATGGACGACACGGCGCAGTATCCCAAAAAACTTTTACGCAACCTGAGCCGCCTGGGCTTTAACGGGTTAACAGCGGCGGAAACATACGGCGGGGAAGGCGAAAACCTGACAGCCGCCTGCCTGATTGTGACGGAAATCGCTTCCCGGTACCCGGTGCTGGCCAGGTGTTACGCCGCAAACGCCCTCCTGGGCGGGATGCTGCTCTCAAACCTCGGCGATGAAGAACAAAAGAAAAAATTCCTGCCGGGGCTCTGCAGCGGCAAACAGCTGGCTTGCATCGGTCTGCGCTTCGACGGGGCGGATAAAGGAGAAGAAGGCATCCGCGCGCAGTGGGATTCGGAACCGGACACGCTCGTTGTGAACGGTGCCATCGATCATGTGGAAAATGCGGATCAGGCGGATATCATTTTCCTGCCGGTTGAAATGAAGGACGCCCCGGATTCGGAACCAGGGGCGGTTGTTTACATGATTCTGGACGCAAAAATGGTTCAATGCCGGCCCGGCGCGGAACGAATGGGATACAAGGGCCTGAAGGCCTGCACTGTTGAGTGCCGGGACCTGAAGGTATCTGCAGACAGGCTGCTGGGCGGCAAAGCGGCTGGCAAGCCCGGGGACCGGTTGTCCACCGTATGGGATCTGTATCTGCTTTCAACGGCTTTTGAAGCCCTGGGCATCGCCAAAGGGGCTTATGATGCCACCCTGGAACATGCCCGCCAGCGGGTGCAGTTCAATCGTTCCATCGGAAAATTCCCCGCGATATCGCGCATGATAAATGAAATGCTAAAAGGAATCCAGGCTGCTGAGCTGCTTTCATTCAAGGCGGCCTGGAAAGCCGGAAAAAAGCAAAGTATCCGGCAGGAAAGCGCCATTGCCGCCTGGTCGGCACTGGAGGCGGCCCAGCAGGCGGTCCAGGACAGTATGCAGATTTTCGGGGGCTACGGCTACACCATGGAATATGATATCCAGCGCTACTTCAGGGACATCACCGTGCTGATGAATGCCGCCACCGCGTTTGAGTCGCTCAATCAAAGGATCGCTTTGAGTACCGGCCTGGCCGGTTAAGCAATTTATTGTCGTGCCCGAATGAAAATCAGGATCAAACCATCATCATTGCAGCAGTTAAGGAGAAAAATATGAACGCTTCAAAAAAACCCATGCCCGTGGTCAGCCCGTGGGCCCAGCCCTTTTGGGACGGGACGCGGGAAGAAAAACTCATGCTCCAGAAATGCTCGGATTGCGCCAAGTTTATTTTCTATCCCAGAATCGTCTGTCCCCATTGTTTCAGCGATAACCTGGAATGGGCCCAGTCCAGCGGGAAAGGCACTGTTTACTCGTATACGGTGGTTGAAAACAACGCGCCCTCGTTCTTCCAGGACGAGATGCCTTTTGTTGTGGCCCTTATCCGCCTGCAGGAGGGCGTCCAGATGATGAGCAACATCGTTTCCTGCGAGCCCTCTGAGGTCTATTGCGACATGCCGGTGGAGGTGACATTTGACAAGGTAAGCGAGGAATTCACGCTTCCCAAATTTCGGCCGGCAACAGGGAGCTGATGTTGACGGCAGCCAATCGGGCCCGGGGGGCACTCCCGGCAAATACGGAAAAAGCAGGCAATATAGTACCTGCGGGGAGATGGAATATGCAACCAAGCAAATACGGCGACGACTTTAAAATCGGCGATGTTTACACAACCGGGGCCATTACGGTGACCGAGACCCATGTGGTCAATTGGGCCGGCCTTACCATGGATTTTTATCCCCTGCACATGGACAAGGAGTATGCGGCTAAAACCCAGTTCGGGGAAAGGCTGGTCCATGGCCCGCTTATCTTTGCTTTGGCCGTGGGCCTGGTGGGTTCAGCGAATTTTGCCGGCGACTCGGCCATTGCCTGGCTGGGAGTGGACAACATGAAGATGCTGGCACCGGTAAAAATCCATGACACCATTCGGGTGGAGGTTGAGGTTGTGGAGCAGAAGCCAACCAAAAACCCGGGGCGCGGCGTTCAAACCTGGAGATATACCGTAAAGAATCAAAGAGATGAAGCGGTAATGGCTTTTGACTACATCATGATGTTTCACATGCGTGCTTAGTGCCTGAACGAAAACCGTCTTTTTCGCCAATATCTGTGTCAGGCTCAAATTTTAATCCTCAGAATACTTCGCGTATGCCTGCGGTTAAAATTTTCGCCTTCCTTGATCTTGACAAAAAATCCTGGTTTTCGTTCGGGCACTACTTAACGGCCCTGCCCGCAAAACAGGAGTGTTGAAGGAGCAAGTATGATTTCCCAGACCATACCCGACTTATATGATCGATGCGTCCACCATTTCGGGGAACACGTGGCGCTAACCTATCATGACCAGTCCTATACCTACCGACAGATGGGTGAGAACGCCCTTTGCCTGGCCCAGGGCCTCCAGCAGGAACTAGGTATCCGGAAGGGCGACAAGGTGGCCTTTCTGATGCCCAATCGCCCGGAGTATGTCTTCTGCGAATACGCGGTTGCCAAAACCGGCGCCATCAGGGTTCCCCTGGCAGTGCTTCTTGGCAACTTTGACCATATCTACATGATGAATCATGCCGAGTGCACGACGCTGATCTATCATGAAAAAATGACCTCCCGGGTTGCGGAAATGATTCCCGCCCTGGAAACCGTCACGCAGTTCGTCTGCATCTGCGACGACACTTCCTCGCTTCCGGAGGGCCACCACCACCTGCAAAGCCTGATGCAAAATCACGCCCCCAACCCGCAGCCCGTGGATCTGGACCCGGAGGACCTGGTCGGCATTTACTTTACCGGAGGCACCACAGGCAAACCTAAAGGAGTTATGCTTTCCCACCGGGCCTGGGTCTACACCGTACTCATGGAGATGCTGGAGTTCGGTTTCGGATGGGAGGAGGTCTTCGCCTATCTGACCCCGCTGACGCACGCGGGTGGCTGTCTGCTTCTGCCCGTGCTGCTGCGCAAGGGCCGGGCGGTTATTTTTGACCATTTCGAACCTTCGCTATTTCTTGAAAAAGTGGAAGCGGAAGGAATCACCTCCACTTTCATGGTCCCCACCATGATCTATGGTCTCCTGGATTTCCCGGATCTGCCGAACTACGGGCTCGACTCCCTGCAAAACATCATTTACGGTGCCGCCCCCATTGCGCCCGAACGCTTAAAACAGGCGGTAAACCGGTTCGGCCCGATCCTCACCCAGCTTTTCGGGCAAACCGAGGCCCCCATGTGCTTCAGCGTCATGTCCCGGAGCGACCACGTGATCTCGGACCCGGAGCGGGAGCGGGAGGTTTTCAGCTCAGCGGGTCGACCGACCTTCCACGCGAAAATCCGCCTTCTCGATGATCAGGGCAACCCCGCGCCCCCTGGCGAACCCGGCGAAATCGTGGTCAAATGTGCCAATGTCATGCACGGATACCTGAAAAACCCGGAAGCCACACAGCAGACCCTTAAAGATGGCTGGCTCTATACAGGCGACATTGCCAGGCAGGATCATGAAGGCTTTCTCTACATCGTTGACAGAAAGAAAGACATGGTGGTCAGCGGCGGTTTCAACATCTTCCCGCGGGAAATAGAGGATGTCCTGTTTGACCACCCGGCTGTTAAACATGCGGCCGTCATCGGTGTGCCGGACAACAAATGGGGAGAGGCGGTCAAGGCCATTGTGGTCCTGTATGAGGAAAAATCCGCCACCGAAAAAGAGCTTATCGCTTTTGTCAAGGAACGTAAGGGCAGCCTGGTAGCGCCGAAATCCATTGAATTCTGGGATCATATCCCGCTTACCAATCTGGGCAAGCTGGATAAAAAGGCCATGCGGGATCAATACTGGAAGGAGCAGGAAAGAAAAGTCTAATGACAAATCCGCCGCCCGTTAAAACCGCATTTACCGACATGCTCTTGATCGACTACCCATTAATCGGGGCCCCGATGTTTCTGGTGTCTTATGAAGAACTGGCTGCCGCCGTTTCCGCAGCCGGCGGCCTGGGCGCCCTCCCCCTGCCCAACTTTCGCACGCTTGCCGATCTTGAGGCCGCCCTGGGAAAAGTCCGGGAACTCACAGATAAACCCATTGGTGTGAACATCCACCTTTCCGGAAAATTCGAGTGGAAAAAACAACTCAAAATCTGCCTGGAGACAGGGGTTCGGTTTTTTATCACTTCACTGGGCGATCCCTCGCCGATCCTGGAAGAGGTCCATGCCAGCGGGGGAAAGGTTTTCGCGGATGTGGTCACCGTGGAGCAGGGGCTCAGGGCAAGGGACAGGGGCCTGGACGGCCTTATTGCCGTGGGCGCGGGCGCCGGCGGCCATGGCGGGCGAACCCCGACCATGGTTTTGGTCCCTTATCTCAAACAAAAAACCGGCCTGCCCGTAATCGCGGCGGGAGGTATCAGCACGGGCGCCCAGATGGCCGCCGCCCTCTGTCTGGGGGCGTGTGCCGTAATTACCGGCACGCGCCTGGTGGCCACCCTGGAATCCCGTGCCCAAGAGGCCTACAAGCAGGCCGTGATCCAGGCAGGACCGGAAGACATCGTCTGCACGGACAAAATAACCGGCAACCCGGCCAACTGGCTTGCCCGGAGCATCCAATCTTTCGAGGAGCAGCCGGAGCTTGGATCCAAAAAATGGCGGGATCTGTGGAGCGCGGGGCAGAGTGTGGCCCAGGCGGAGGCTATTGAGCCGGCCGGTCAGATTATCCTGGAAATGGTTACCGACTTCTACAAAACCTGCCGGGAAATGTCACTTTATGCGGCGCAATGGCCGCAATCTTTCTAACCCCCCCTTTCATTCATTCCCTTATTGACATTTTTCAGCACCATGGATAAAATAATGATGCTGAAAAATGTGCAATTTTACTGACCCCCCGTTAAACCACTATAAAATTAAGTTGAACCCATGCCTGATATTAACAAACAGCCTGATATTAAAAAACATGCCCTTGAGAGCGACTGGAGGACCCAAACAGAAAGGGAAGAATCCGT